>NZ_JBGSHG010000117.1:0-40123 GCF_041752335.1 Acetobacterium sp.
CTTCCATCTCGTCTCGTTCGACTTGCATGTGTTAAGCATACCGCCAGCGTTCGTCCTGAGCCAGGATCAAACTCTCAATAAAAGTTTGTATTTAAAGCCGTTAGGCTTTTAAATGCTGTCTCATGAATAACTGTGTTTTATACTCTACCGAGTGCACTTTATCCTCTGCCGAGCTGATGTTTTAAAGAGTGCATCTCTCTGTTTCTATTTTAGCCTCGTTCATCCTCGCGGATGTTTCGGCTGTTTTACAGGTTTTATGGTACTATTCTCTTTTCTATGACCGCCGCCCTGCAATCGTTTCCGACTGAAGAAGCTTTTCTATTATATCGTTATTCCTTCATGATGTCAAGCTGTTTTTTGAAATTCTTTTATCTTGACGAATGCAAGTTCATTTCAATGTTTCAGCTGTGTGTGCGCCGCCTCTGTTACGAGACAACTTCATTAGTATACGCTCTTTCGCCCTCCCTGTCAACGCTTTTTTGAAAGTTTTTTGATTTCTTTTTTTACGGCATATCTTTCTTTACAAACCAGCGTTCCGACCTCAATTTCAAACCTCAATTTCAAGATGAACCAGCCTTCGATATTTTAGTGTAGATGATCAGATCTGACCCTGATCATCTACATCCAAATATAACCGACAAATTTTCTAAACCTGTTTATGTCAGCATTTAATCGTTCATGCGAATAATTCGATCTTTTACAATACCGTCACCGCCTGGCTATTGATCCAAGCTCCATGTCTGAATCTGGTTATAGATGATCATTTTTACACTTTTGGGATCTAACGCATTTCTAAAATTTTCGGTAACACTTGCTTCAAACATTTCTCGCGACGCATTTTTAAGCTCCACCATTGATGACCAATGCTGAATCATTACCCATTCATCCTTCTTTTCGTCAAACATCAGCTCCGAATCAATGTAACCAGGCTTTTTGGCATGGAACTCCACCTCCAGTTCATTTACCCATTTGACAAAATCCTCTTTCACAACACCTTCAGCCGTTTTCATTCGCACTATCTCAGTCATCATTTTTATAAAAAACCTCCATATCAATTTCTTTCATTATAAAAGAAACATCCGATGGAGATATTGTATAAAATCGACAGCTGTTTTAAAAAAATGAATAGCGGCTATGTTCTTTTATTGTCAGCCCTTCTTTATTAAACTTTCCTGGCGTCGTCCCGGAAAATTCTTGAAACTCTTTGATGAAATGAGCTTGATCGTAATAGCCACTATCACAGGCAAGTTCCACAAATGAATTTTCTTCATTATATATCAGCTGTTTACTTGCCGACTGGAACCGTCCGATCCGAATAAGTGTTTTCGGGGTATATCCTGCGTATTTCAGACACTGTCGTTCCAGTGTTTTAATATTCAAACCATTCTTTTCACAAAAATGATTAATTGACTGCTCTTTATTTTCGCTGCAAAAGCGTCGAATCAGGTCGATGTTTTTCATTTCGACAGAGCTTTGATCCAATAATAGCAGCAGTGCTTTTTCGATCGCATTAACGACTTCGCTGGTCTCCTTTGCATCTTGAACCGCAACTTCCAGCTTTTGAGCAAACCGTTTATCCACCAGTTCCAAATCATTCAGTTGATTGCTAAATTCCAGCATTGGCACCTTTAAGAAGGGATACAAGCCAAATGGATAGAACGAAATGCCAAACACCCTTATTTTCCCTGCTTGGATAATAAAACCCGGTTTGTTGCGCGTTCCATTAAAATGAACAGTACCGGCACGATACCTTTGTTTTTCAATTTGATAGTCTATTTTATCAGAAAGGTTAATAATTACGTCAATACTATCGGTTGGCAATAATTTGTGATTCAAGCTGACATTTGATACGGTTTCCAAATACCAGATAAATTTAACCCAGGGCTTAAGTCGTTCTGATTTAATTGCGTATCTTACAATCTGCAGCATTGTTCGTTCTCCCTATTTTTAACCAGCATAACAAGCTACTTAGAAAATATCAATCTTATCTTCACCATTTACAATTGTGGCAACTGTTTAATAAAACTGCCGTCTTCCAAATCAGCAAAGGCTTGTTTTAATTCAGCTTCCGTGTTCATCACGATGGGGCCGCCCCAGGCTACGGGTTCATTTAGCGGCGGTGCCGAAAACACGGCGAAACGAAGCGGCTTTTCATCAGCCGTTATTTCAATATATTCACCTTCGCTAAACAGCAGCGCCGATTTCTCTTTATAAATGGTTCCCGCCACTGCACCTTGACCTTCAATTAGAAATGCAAACACGGTTTCTCCTTTGGCGGTTGGAATTTTAACCGATTTTCCTGGTTCAACGGCCACATCTAAAATCATCGCCTGGATGTGATGGGGCTCAGCCCCTTTTACGTCCTCGTAAGCTCCGGATATAACACCAACGTTAAACCCTTCACATTTATATGTCGGAATATTTTCTTTTCTGATCTCAAAATACTTGGGTTTTGTCATTTTTTCTGACTTGGGCAAATTCAGCCATAACTGGAAACCCAGCATTCTTTCACAAGCCTGGGGCATCTCTTGATGAAGAATCCCACTTCCTCCAGTCATCCATTGGGAGCAGCCGGATTCAATGGCACCCTTATTCCCCAAGCTGTCCTGATGTTCGATCAGCCCTTCGACTAGATAGGTAACCGTTTCGATTCCCCGATGGGGATGCATGGGAAATCCTTTGATGTAATCCTGGGGATTTTCAGAATCAAAGGAATCCAGCATCAGGAAGGGGTCAAATGCTTTTACGGTTGAATGCGACAAGACCCGGGTCAGATGAACCCCGGCTCCATCGACTGCCTTAATCCCCTGAACGACCTGGATAACTTTTCTTTCTTTCATAAAAATGCCTTCTTTCTTTTTCTTCTTTTTTTGCATTTATTTATTAGAATTATACCATGTATGGCGTTATTTAAACGTGTTTTGGAATAATTCTATCTATTCAGCGATGGTCTAGATAGCATTACTGCCGTTAAATGAAGCCGTGCAACTCCGTCTCCGTTTCACTGCGCCTGCGTTTGGGGCTTCGCCCCATAAAAAAATACAGATATAAACATTGATTTTCAAGTAAACTTGAATCAATATTTATATCTGTATTTTTTTGCACGGCTTCATTTAAATAAAAGTCCCGCAACGTCCTATCCTCCCAGGCAGTCACCCACCAAGTACTTTCGGCGCTGGAAGACTTTACTTCTGTGTTCGGTATGGGAACAGGTGTGGCCCTTCCGCCATCGTCGCGAGACTAGTTTAGCTTTGTTTTAGGCGATTGAAAATCGTCTGAAACGAATAGGTTCAATGGAGCGTTAGCGGTTGAACCGGCTAAACTGTCCATCAATTGTTGTAAAAATCATCCAATTATTCTTGAAAGGTTTTTACAGCAATTGATGTTCCTTATCCCTACTTGCTATGTATATTCAGTTTTTATTTATTTCAACTTCTTTATTATACGTCGTCCTATTTCGTTTGTCAATCTTTTTTTGATTTTATTTTTCCATCAATTCTTGGATCAATGTCTGCGCTTTTAAAACACTCTTTTCCACCTCAAACGAATTGTCGGCTCTGAAAATACACTGGGTTTGTCCAGCTTCATCCTGATAGGCAACGACCAGCTTATTTTTCTTTTCTTTTTCGCAATCTGTTTTATCCTTTTTTAGTTCGTCTTTGAAGCAGATCATCCGCCAGGCCTGGTTTTGTTCAATATCAAACGCCGAAGCAATGGTCACGGATTTTATGTCCAGAAATGGAACCGTAAATTTGGGACCCATTACAACAAAGTCAATTCCTGCTTCATGAATTTCCAGGGTTCCTTTAATGGACTTTTCAAAACCTTTATAACCACCCAGATAGCTGGCCATAATGGACATTTTTACATCGGAAGTATTTTTACCCCAGGAAAACAGCTTCTTTTTCATTTTTGGTCGTTGATCGTTTTCGCTACTTTCCAGTTGCAGTTCCGCACCACCTGTTTTTTCTTTATCAAGATATCCGTAGATGACACTTATATTCTTCTTGTTCGTACCGCGATCATTCGTTTGTACGTTTGAAATTAGTTCAGACCGAACGCTGACTTCTGTCTTCTGGTCATCAACAATTTTAAGCCTAACCGTAATCCGCTGGCCATTGGCAGCAAAAACAATTTTTGTATGGAGAACGATCAGACTTCCTTCTTTATCCGCGATATGGTTTCTTAATTCATATCTACTGGCATCAAAAGCCAACAAGCGTTCTTCACATTGCTCTTTTGACAGATTAACGACTCTGGTTTCTTCACTGTGTTTTCCCATATGTCTATCTCCCATTATCATAATTGCTTTTCTGCGTAAAGCTGTCCTCTTAATCATCTATTTGCGAATAATTTTTCCCAGCAGTTCGATGAGTTTTTCTTCGCAGCTATCAATCGTAAATTCATCCGTTCTTAAAAAATCAAAATAAGTTTTTGAACGGGCTACTGTAATGATCTGGGCCTGCTTGACCAAATCTGCAAAAATGCTGTTTTGATCGAGATCCAGCTCGAAATTCTCCGGGTGCAAAAAATAGTCCAGATCAATATCAAGGATTAGTTCCTCGGAACCGATCTTTTCCAATGGCAGTTCAATGCTTTTAAACATGACGTCTTCAAGCCTTCCAAATTGGCTTTCCGGAACCAGATAGTGACTGCCCCTTGAATAAGCATGTTTTTCCATGCAATTAATCATGTGGTAATCCCTAAGATAGCCTAATTCCATGGCAGTGTTGATATGCTCATCATTTCGCATCTGATCCATGGTCATGCGCACACTGTTTAAATTGAGGGGGACCAGGGAAGCCATCATTCTTTTCTGAAATTTTTCCACCAATTCAGCTTCCCGTTCGGGATCGATAGCCATGGCTTTTTGATAGGCCCACAGCCAGAAAGGCGGGTTGGTATCCGGATGATAATCTATACTTACCAGCACCATTGGTTGTTTTTGAGTTTGGAACAAGGTTCCCCAGACCAGCAGAACATATTGATGATCGTCCACGACCCAAATGTCTTTACCACCAATACTCAAGCCGCGGGGATTTAAATTGCTGTTACTCATATCAGAATCGATTCCCCCAGCCACCAATCGTCTTTAATCAATATATTCACGGATCCGCAATTCTGCTCCTACCGATTGACTGATTCTGCGACAGGCTTCCTGATCCTCGATCGGCAGTATATCCACAATGGTTAAGACTACCTTGGTATATCTTCCCGCCAGTCGGGCAAACTCCAATAGCTCTTCATAGGCATCTTCAAAGACAGGACGACATAATTCATCGTATTCACTTTTATTTTTAGCATTTAAGCTGATCGATACCACATCAATGGTATCTTTTAAAAGAGGGGTCATATCTTTTTTAAAGATCAGGTTTCCATGACCGTTTGTATTTAGCCGAATTGGGATGGCATGGCTTTTTTTTACCTCTTTGGCAACAGCACAGATTTCATCCAAACGATAGGTTGGTTCTCCATATCCACAAAAAACCAATTCATCATAGTGATCCAAATCCCGTTTTAAGATATCTTCTTGTATTTCTTCCTGAGTTGGTTCTTTCTCCAGCCAGAGATCGTCAACTCCATTGATTGTCGGTTCATCTTTTCTTACGCAAAACGTACAGGCGTTGCTACATCGATTCGTTATGTTCACATATAAAGATTTCCCTAATTCATAGGTAATCGTCATTTTATTTTCCTCCAGGAATTGTTTATCTTTTATTTTTTCGCTGATCGGTTGTCTTCGTCAATACTTATGAAGCTTTCAGATATGCGGTCAAATTTTACTATTCACTCATTGCTTTCAAACAAATCGTATAAAAAGTTATCAACATTTTACCATATCTAATCACGATGTCACGTTAAATCATGATTTTCTATGAATATCTCTAATTATTCCTCTTGTCATTTGGAAATATTTAAGCTTTCTTCCTGATCCATCTACTAAAATCTCTAGTGCTTCGACCAATAAAAAAGCACATCTCCCAATCGTTTCTGCTGGCAAATATGCTTCCTTATGTTCTTTATTAGTTTGTTTTTTTTAAAATACCGGTCCGACAAGCTTTAAGTCACAGCCTTCACATTCCCAGTCAAGCCCAACACCGTTCATTTTACCGCCGCATTGAGGACAGATACCGATTCCGCTTTTGGGATAGGTATATTCAGTCAGTTCCATTTCAACTATTTCCACCACATCAGTCTCCGGTTGTTTTTTAAATTTTTCAATGGTTTTTCGTGACATTTAACTTTCTCCTTTGTATTCGATTAATAATCCTTTTTTCATTATAGACCATCACTGCTGCGCTTACAAATCATTTATAGGAAAAAATAACGGCCACTTTGGGGATTAATCCTGCTTATCGCTCAATAATGCCTCTTTCCACTGCTTTTCTTTAAAGCCGACGAGGACAGTATCGGCCAAAATAACCAGCGGCCGCTTCACCAACATACCATTGGTGGCCAACACTTCCGCCATCTGATCCGGGGTCATTGTTTTAACCTTATCTTTTAACGCCATATCCCGATAAACCAGACCGCTGGTATTAAAGAACTTTTTAGCGTCACCCTGATAAAGATTCATCCATGTGACCAGTTCATCTTTTTGAGGATGCTTCTCGACAATATGCCGTTCTTCCACATCGATTTTGTTTTCTGCCAGAAACTTTTTCGCTTTCTGACAGGTTGAACATTTAGGGTAGCATAAAAATAATGGCTTCATGTTTAGCCTCGATTCCCTTATTTAAACATTTTATCTATTTGAACTTTTGAACCCGGTCATTGGCCACGCCCTGTGGCAAGGTAACTTCCAGAAGTTTTTTTCCGGTATTGAAATCTATTTCGGAAATTGCCACGTTGCCATCCTTGAGCTGGCCCCAGCCAATGCTGTAAACTTCGATGTTGTCCCCAATTTTCTGGGCACTGCCGTAAACCAGCGATGTTTTTCCCGGCACCTTATATTCCTGATATCCCAGTATTTTTTTATTGACTTCATCCAGTTTTATCTTCATGATTCGGGTTTGACCAGTGCTAGTGGCATTGTCAAATACGGTTAATTCCCCCTCGGCGGTGATCGCCAAATCGCTTTGACCCGAGGTTTTTTGTTCTGGTGACATCCCAAATTCATCACTGTTGCCGGATAATTTCCAGATAATCTCCCGGGTTTCCCGATCAATTTTCATGATCGTATTCATATTACCAAAGGATACGATCAGATTTTCATCAGCAGGATCTAGGATCATCCGGTTCAATCCGACGTAATCGGGGCTCTGGCTGGTGGTATTGCTGTAATCATGGTCATTGACGCTCAGTCCATAAAATTCCGGATGGGAATCAGTAGTAAATTCAAAAACTACCTGATCATCTTTTACTTCCTGAATCAGGTTGCGGACCACCTTTACTCCCATCGTGTTGGCGCCCAAACCGTCCGGTACATTCTGAACCAACACCAATTGGGAAGCTTCGACAATATAATGGTTATCATCAATTAAGATGAAATCCCGGCCATCGATCGGATCTCCCGCTTTTGTCCGATCACTTTGAGCCAGGGTAATAACATCTATTTCCTGATACCGATCATCCAGGATCACCCGTTCGCCGACGGCATAACCAATACCGTTGCTGTTGCCATATACCCGTTGATAGCTGTAACGGATGGTACCATTTTCATAAACGTGCTTTTTGAAATCCCGATAAGATTCGCCGTTGGATGCTTCCGGTGATTTGGCAATGTAAAAAACAACTTCGCCCTGATTATTCAGTTCGTATAAGGCCGCCCCTCCGGTTGCCACTGCGGCAAAGTAATTTCCTTCGTAACTGCTTGCTCCGGCCGGAATAATTTCCGGCAGCCGGGATGACAGGGTTCTCAGATAAATCACCCGCTCATCCTTTTCGTTGCCCACCTGAATTTTTATCAGTTCGCTGGACGAAAGCTCATCTAACTTTAAATCAATGGTTGTCCCGGCGCCGATGCCCTTGCCGTTTATTTTAACAGTGGCACCAACCTCATTGAGTAATTTTATTTTATTTTCAGTGACACTGCTCAAACTCACCGCATCGTACACTGCATCGTTTTCTGAAAGCGGCAGCTCCACATTAAATCCGTTAATTTCAAAGCTCAGGGTTTTGTCTGACATCAGGGTATTATCCCGCCCTGAGTAGGCCAGCGTGCAACTGACTAAAATGATCAACAGCACCGCCGCACTGATTGATACAATAAGAAATTTTCTTGAACTATCCATAAATTTGTCTCCTTCTGATCCCTAATCACGTCAATGTCATTTTTGTAAATACGCCTTTGTATTTTTAACATCGAAATAATTTTATCACAGCTTCTTTAATTTTTCATATGACCTTACTTTGACTTTCTTCAATGAATGAACGATCCACTCATCAGACTATTGTAACGTATTCCCGTAAAAAGGTAAAGGCCGGAAATTTTCCCTTAATTTTTGGTATGAAAAAACCCCATCAATGATGCGATGGGGCATGACTTTTAACAGATAATATCGGCCAGTTCGTCAACATTGATCTGGTAAAATCCCTGTTTGATACCACCGGCTGCGATGGCTTTTTTGATACTTTCTTTTTCGTAGGCAATGCCAATCAGGGCATCACATAAAACCTTGATATCCATAGTTCCAAAAAAATCACCGTAGATCGTGCAGTCAATTATTTTACCATTGTTCACATCCAGTTTAAATTCCATTTTTCCGCCGTCAAACCGTCCGGTTCTGGTAATGTTAAACTTGGGTGATTTTCCATAATTCCATTCCCAGCTTGCGAATTTTTCTCTGGCAATGACGTTGATCCGATCAAGATCGGCAGCCGTCAGTTTATATTCCGCCTTGGAACCCTGCATGATGCTCTCCACCATCAGTTTTCTAAACGTATCGGTATCGATCGGCTTTGTCAAGTGCTCTGAAATATTGGTCACCCGTTCCTTAACCGATTTAATGCCTTTGGAAATGATTTTATAGTCATCTACCGTCAGACATTTGACCATCTGTTCAAAATCAGTATTGAATAACAGCGAGCCATGATGGAGGGTATATCCGTTTAGCATACACTGAGCGTTGCCAGAGAACTTTTTGCCATCAATGACTAGATCATTGCGACTGTTGAATTCAGCCGGAACATCCAGTTTTTTCAAACCTTCAATCACTGGCCCGATGTACTTATTGAAATCGATGGTTTCCGCCAGGCCTCTGGTGATAAAACTAAACTGCCAGCCCCCCATGTCGGTGTAGATGGTACCGCCGCCGGTGATGCGCCGCACCACCTTGATCCCATTTTTTTTAGCATAGTCTTCGTTAATTTCTTCAATGGTGTTCTGGTACTTGCCAATCATCAGGGTTGGCTCAGTTCGCCAGAAAATAAAAACTTGATCCTCCGGCAGCTGTTTTTCGGTAATAAGGTAGTATTCCAATGCGAAATTAAAAAACGGATCGGTGGAGTTGTTTTCGATATAAATCATTAGCTTTTTCCTCCTTCAAGCGCTTCTTCCGCCCGGTAGGAGCTGCGCACCAGGGGACTGCTGGCAATATAGTGAAAGCCTTTTGCTTCCCCAATTTTCTTGTATTCTGCAAACTTTTCCGGGGTCACATAAGCTTTGACGGCAATATGTTTTGGCGATGGCTGCAGATACTGACCAATGGTAAAAATATCGCAGCCAACTTTTAAGCTGTCATCCATGACCTTAAAAACCTGTTCATCGGTCTCTCCCAGACCGACCATAATCCCAGTTTTTGTTTTGATATGAGGGGCCTTTGTTTTAACATACTGAATCACGTGCATCGATCGATCATAGTCAGCCTCAGGCCGAACCTCCGGGTAAAGCTCCCGGACAGTTTCGACATTATGATTAATCACATCGGGATTGGCGGCAATAACAATATCCAGATGTTTTTCAACCCCTTGTAGATCAGGAATCAGCACTTCTATCGAAACCCCAGGATTTAATACCCGCACGGCGTTGATGGTATCAGCAAAGTGTTTGGCTCCGCCATCCTCGAGATCATCCCGGGTGACACTGGTAATCACCACATGTTTTAAATCCAGCTCTTTTACGGCCTCTGCCAGATGCTGGGGCTCTTTGGGATCAACCGCTTCCACCACCCCACTGGAGACATTACAGAAGCGGCAGTGACGGGTGCAAATACTGCCTAAGATCATAAAGGTAGCAGTACGTTTTTTATAGCACTCCCCCAGATTGGGGCAATTAGCTTCTTTGCAGACGGTATTCAGTTTCAGTTTGGCCATCAACCCAGTGACTTCTTCCACGGCCTCTTTATTGTAGCTGACCTTTAACCATTCTGGTTTCTTTTCCATTTTGTCCCCTTAATCAATCACATTTAATGACAGCAATGATTTCATCGACCTTAATTTCATCGCCAGCTTCAAAAAAGACTTCTTCCAAGACGCCAGATTCCATACTTTCGACCTCGCTGACCACCTTTTCAGTTTCGATTTCAAAAAGCACCTCGCCCTTTTTTACCACGTCGCCAGCTTCTTTGTTCCAAGCTGCCAACACCCCAGTTTCCATTTGTTCGCTTAATTTTGGCATTTGAATGTTCTTTTTCATCTTAATCTCCTCGATTGTGTATTTTAAAGAAAACAATTAGTTAGTTTATCTATCTTTATTTGCGCTGCTTTATTAAACCTGGTTTCTTCCAGTTTATATAAAACTTCTTCATAACCATATCTGGCACCGGCAAGATTCTCCATTAGTTCAGTATTGACCAAACCATCAACCATCACTTGACACTTGGTAATTCGGCCTTTAATAATTTCCAGCTTAACATCAAACTGTATTTTGATTCCTTTCAAACTTTGAACCGCACTGTCTTTTTCAAATGAAAACTTCGGCGATTGACCATAGTTCCATTCCCACTGGGAATATTTTTCATCCACCAGGGTCTGGATGGCTTGAATATCTTCCTCCGTCAGACTTACCTTCTCAAATCCGTCCGGTAACAGTTTCTCGAGTAATGTGTCCTTAAACGCCGCCATTGTCATCGATTGATCAGTCATATGTTTTTTGATATTCGTAACCTCACTTCTAACCGATTTAACCGACTTCGAGGTGATTTTTCCGGCGGTAGTTTTCAGCAGATTTTTAAGCAGGCTAAGATCCGCATTATACAGCAGGGTGCCATGATGAAGAATTCTTCCCTTTTTGACCGTTTGGGCAGACCCGGATATTTTCTGTTCTCCAATGGCAATATCACTGGTTCTTCTTTTTACTGCCGGTATTCCCATCTCATTTAGTGCCTTGATCACCGGGGTCAAAAACTGATCATAATCGGCAAACCCATCGCCCTCACGATTACTGATAAACGAGTAGTTAAGATTCTGCTCATCGTGAAAGACCGTCCCCCCACCGGTGTTTCGTCTAGCCACTTGTATCCCTGATTCCGCCACGGCGGCTAAATTGATTTCCTCAAAAATATTCTGGTGTTTTCCCAAGACGATGCTGTTATGGTTTTTCCATAATAGCAGATATTCAGTGTCAACATAGTTCTTAAACAAGTATTCTTCCATCGCAAGGTTAAAATAAACGTCTGTATTAGTGCTGTCAAAAACCTTCACCCTCAGTCTCCTGTCTTCTAAATTCTATCATCTGCTTTTCTAAAATATAACTTTAATTTTACCTGAGCGCGGCCTGATCGTCTACTCTAATTTAATCATCTTTCTGACCTTTAAATGAAACCCAACAGCTTAACCGGGTTTGATCATCTTAAATAACAGGTAAATCTTCCTTTTAAAACATTCTGGAAGAAGTTCATTCCCTGGGACTAACGCTCTGTGGGGTCTGCAAACCACCAAACTAAAACAGTAAAAAATCATCAAGGCCAGTATTTAGCGCTGGTTATCTCCGCTAAACACTGGCCTATTTTTTTGCTTTGCTTTTTGCGGTTCTTTTACTTTATGTTTGAACTCAGTAAATTAACCCGTTACCACATCCCGCCGTTTTAACCAGGTGATGGCAAATAGACAAAAACCAGCGATAAAAACAGCACAGGCGATCAGAAAGGAAATTTCGCCCACCGACATCGGTGCCGCCGGATCGTTGGCTCGCATACCCAGGGTGATTAGCGCATAGGGAAAGTAGAGGCCATAGCCTTGCGACAACAGGGCCAACCCGGCAATCCCGCCCATCAGAGCAATCCCCACCGGCACCGCAAAGCTGCGAATCACCAGTGATAGACAAAGCTGCAGCGCGCATACCACCATGCCGCCCAACGCGCCAAACAACAGCCAGACTGGTAACTCCGGCGGGATCGGTCCCGCCAGCCCCGCCAGGAATCCGGAAAGGATAAACAGTATTCCAATCCAGAGCTGGGTTAGCATCACCATCAACCAACCTATTATCAGTTTAGCCATAAATAACTGCGTGATCGGAACCGGGGCGGTCATCACCGCATTCCAATTATGATTGGCATGTTCCAGCCGCAAAAGATAGGACGCGTAGATCCCAATCAATACTGGCAGAAAAAAATAACAGGCAAACAACGTATGCTGGGTCCACAGGCTGTACCACTGATTCTCCAGCATGCCCAGATTGTTGAGATAATTAAAGGTTCCCATAAAGGCCGGAATAACGGGAATCAGTAAAAAAGCCAGCCACACCGGGCTATGGCGCATCTTGATTATTTCTGCTTTTAAAACACGTTTAAGCATTGCTTAGACCTCCCTTCTGACAAAAAAAGTCCGGCCGATGCCGTAAATCAGCACAAAGAAAACTAAAATCAAACCGAGCCCTGACCAATCAATGGCCGTCCAGTAGAAGTCTGCCGCCCGGGTGGTCTCATCCCAATTCATGCCAACCTGCATCAGCACCCCATAATAGCTCCACAAAATCAGCTTTTGAAAACCCTGGGGGAAAAACATACTAAATAAACCGATAAAACCACCAACGAGTCCCAGGGTCATCGGCACCATCTGATTGGCAACGAGCATCGAGACCCCCTGTTGAAAGACGTAAATGGTCAGACTCACCGCCAGGGTAAAAAACAGATAACTCGCCAGAGCGCCCCAGGGCACTGGTCCACCAAAATGCAGAACGAAACCCATGCCGATCATAATGGCCAGTTGTCCCAAAGCGGCGCCAAGCATATAGATACTGCCCCAGATAAACTTGGCAGCAAAGATCCGCGGGGCCGGAATAATGGTTTCCAGTAGCTTAAAGGTTTGACCCTTATGCTCCACATCGCTCAGACGCGAAGCGACTACCGCAGCGATTACCGGCATGATGATGCAGTTGAGCATCGGAAACTGGTAGAGAAAAAACATCCAGCCCTGGACCAGATCATTGGCATCCTTGTTGGAAATAGCCCAGCCCGCCCAGAGCAGCTGAACCGCCATCATCACCGCCACCACCAGCCAGATCTTGCGGCCCTTTGTTTTTAAGACCTCCATCCCGATTGCGGCGCTCATAAACTCACCGCCGTTCCCGTCAGCTCCAGGAAAATATCCTCCAGGCTTTTTTTTCGTTCTTCAATCCGAACCAGGCCAATATTATTCTGTCCCAGCGCCTTACTGATTTCGGCTATCATCGTATCTTTCATCTGCGGGATGATCAGATAATCATCCTCGGCTTCCCAGGCCACGCCGTTTCGACTAAGAAATGATTTGGTCACCTCATTATTCATGGTTCGCACCGCCAGGTGCTGTTTACTGTACTGATGCAGCTTGGTCAGGCTGTCCTGGTAAACCAGTTCTCCTTCGCGAATGATCCCCACCCGGGTGGCCAGCTGATCAATTTCGCTTAAGAGGTGGCTGGAGACCACCACGGTCATGCCAAATTTTTGCGGCAGCGACTGAATCAGTTCCCGCATTTCCTGAATCCCGGCCGGATCCAGCCCATTGGTGGGTTCATCCAGAATCAGCAGCTTGGGATAGCCCAACAACGCACTGGCCAACCCCAACCGCTGTTTCATCCCCAGTGAATACTGGCTGACTTTTTTGTTCTGCTGATTCTCCAGCCGGACTATTTTTAGAACTTCGGCAATGTTTTGTTTGGGTACTCCCCGCAGCGTTTGAAAGATCCGTAGGTTTTCCTCTCCGGTTAGATGCCCGTAATAGCTGGGAGACTCAATCAGCGAACCGACATTTTTAAGATTTTCCAGACGGTTTTTGCTGTTGACCCGTTTTCCAAAAACCGTGATCTCCCCTTCTGTGGGCTTTGCCAACCCCAGAATCATCTTCAGTGTCGTCGATTTTCCGGCGCCGTTGGGCCCCAGAAATCCATAAATCGCCCCTTCCGGCACCGACAGATCGACATCCTTGACCCGATAAACATTTCCGTATTGTTTACTGAGACCCTCAGTCTCGATAATATTGCTCATAATCACGCACTCCTTCTTTTTGTATACCTTTATGATAGCCGATGAACCTTACGGCGGGTTGTCCCCGGCCTTACTTTTACCTTAATTTTGATCGCTTGTGCTAACACCAACAATTTTATCGGGTATAATAACTTGGGGGTGATTAGTATGGAAACAATTAGGATGAAAACAATTTTCGAAGCAAAGCTTCTGGTTGTCGATGACGAACCGGAAATTATCAAGCTATTAAAAACAATCCTTCACCAGGCAGGCTTTGCTCAGATTATCAGTGCCGAAAACTGCCAGCAGGCGCGGGCGCTTTTTGCTTTAGAAAAGCCCGATGGGGTAATTTTTGATGTAACGCTGCCGGATGGCGACGGGTTTTCGCTGATGCAGGAACTGCGGCAGCAGTCAAATGTGCCAATGCTGTTTTTGTCGGCCCGGGATGAGGACGAGAACCGGCTCCTGGGGCTGGGGCTGGGGGCTGATGATTACATTACCAAACCCTTTCTGCCCCGGGAACTGGTGCTGCGTTTAAGCGGAATCCTGCGGCGGGTTTACCAGCCACTGTTGACTCAGTCACTACCGGAAGAACGTCTGGTGCTGGGGGCGGTGACCGTCAATTTTAAAAGCGGCATCGTGAAGACTGCTGATGGTGAAAAAGCCCTAACTGCCAAGGAGCATGCCCTGCTGAAAAAACTCTGGGAAAATCAGGGCAATATCGTCACCGCCGACAGCCTCTGTCGCAGTGCCTGGGATGATGATCTCTATGGCTATGAAAACACCCTGATGGTCCACATCCGGCGGCTCCGGGAAAAAATCGAGGTGGATCCTTCCCAACCCCAATACCTGCTGACCATCCGGGGCATGGGTTATAAACTGGCCAGGGAAACCAGGCCATGAAAAGTCTGCGAAAAATCATCACCCGTTCGATTCTGCTGACAGCCGCCATTGCACTCTTGTTAGTCGCCATCAATCTGGCGTTCACCACCAACTGGATGTTTAAATATTCTGGAAGTCAGCCCCTTAAATATGCCATTGCCGATATTTCCGATGGACTCACCAACACCGAGGGGACTTATGCGCTTAATCCCTCTGCCGCTGCGATGATGGAAGAACAATATGCCTGGGCGATGCTGATTGACCGGGATGGTCAGGTGATCTGGAACAAAAACCTGCCTGGGGATATTCCCCGGCACTACACCCTTACTGATGTGGCCTCCTTCAGCCGTTGGTATCTTAACGACTACCCGGTCTCAGTTTGGGAACATCCCGACGGTTTACTGGTTCTCGGCGACCCTAAAAGTAGCATCTGGAAATACAATATTACCTCCACCGAAGATACCATTTCCCATGTCCCCGGTTTACTGCTCGGTTTTTTGATCTTGAACGTACTGTCGGCCCTGGTGCTGGCCTTGTTTCTGGGACTCTGGCTCTACCGCAAGCTGAAGCCCCTGTATAACGGCATTACCGCCCTGCCAAAAAAAGAACCCCTGGCACTGCCCACCGGTGGAGTTACCGGGGAAGTGGCAAGGATTCTTAATGAAACATCGGTGATTCTCAGCCAGCAGGAAAAACAACTGGCCCACCGGGATCAGGCTCGGACGGAATGGATTGCCGGGGTTTCTCACGATATCCGTACCCCGCTGTCGATGGTGATGGGCTACGCCAGCGAACTGGAAAACAACCCCAGCCTGCCCGCCGCCGAACAAAATCAGGCTCGGATTATCCGTCAACAGAGTCAACGAATCAAGTCCCTAATCAGCGATTTAAACCTGGCTTCCAAACTAGAGTACAATGCCCAACCGATGGAGCTGGCTCGGGTTTCGCCCGCTGCCTTAATCCGGGGCGTAGCGGTGGATTTTATCAACGATGGTCTCACTGCACCCTACACCCTTTCCGTCGATGTGATCGAAGAAACCAACAGCCCCATTTTACTTTGCGACCAGACCCTGCTTCGTCGGGCGCTGACCAACCTGATTGACAACAGTATCCGGCACAATCCCCGGGGCTGTGATATCCGGCTTTCGGTGACCATATCCACGAACGGTCTGGTGATTAAAGTCAGTGACGATGGCAAAGGCTATCCCCCTGAACTGCTAGAAAATTCAGGGGGATTGGATGAATCGCTGTTACTCGGAAACCACGGTTTGGGACTGATCATTGTTCGTCGGATCATGAAAATCCATGGCGGGAGCGTTGTTTTTGAAAATCTGCCCGATGGGGGCTGTGCGGCGGCACTTGTTTTTATCTCTTGATGTGGTTTATTTTATAAATTAGAGTAGTATTGTAAAAGTCTTACCAATTGACTAACAAACGAATTTTCATTATCAAACCATGCTGAAATGCGTACTTGATACTCATTATCATTGATTTTGCCAACCAGTGTTTGTGACGGATCGAAAATAGCGGCAAATGTGTTGCCAACAATATCAGAGGAAACATACTCTTCTTCAGAATATCCAAAGACTTGAGAAGCAGATGAACGCATTGTTTTGTTGATCGCATCGGCAGTTATATGTGATCCCATCACGACAGCGGTAAAGGTAATCAGACAGCCTACTGGAACCGGTACCCTAACGGCTGAACCAATCAGTTTACCATTTAATTCAGGGATCACCCTGCCGACCGCTATTGCCGCTTCGGCGGTAGTCGGGATAATATTATCAGCCGCAGCTCTTGATCTTCTGAAATTTCCTTTTCTTTGCGCATTATCCTGGAGCATCTGAGTGGCCGTATAACCATGTACCACTAGCATCATACCGCTCTGAATGGGGGTGTAGTTATTAAGCACTTTAACCATCGGCGCTAAAGCATTGGTTGAACAGGAAGCGCCTGAAATAATGGTATCTTCATTTGAAAGCGTGGTTTCATTCACCCCATAGACAATTGTGGGAATATCGGTTCCGGCCGGAGCGGATAAGACAACCTGTTTGGCACCAGCGTTTAAATGAGTTTGGGCTTTTTCTCGGGAAAGATAAGCGCCGGAGCATTCCAGGACAATATCGATGTTCAAATCTCTCCATGGTAGCTTAGAAGCATCCTGCTCTTGAAAAAACGGGATTTTAAGATCGTCCACTGAAATATAATTTTCGCCCGAATCAACGTAATCTGCCATATCAAACTTACCTTGGGTCGTATCATATTTTAACAAATATGCCGATAAGTCTGGTTGGGTAATATCATTAATTGCGACAATTTCAAATTCTTCTAAAAAATATAGTTGCCGAAACGCCATCCGGCCAATCCGACCAAACCCATTAATTGCAATTCTAACCGTCATTTTATATTCCTCCTTGTGCAAAATGCAAAATTAAACCAATGATTTGCGGGAAAACCGTCATCACAACGACGGCTCTCACGACCTGTAAAATAATAATATCGGTGTTTTCAACGCCGAGTTCTGCTGATATCAGTGCCATATCCGATGCGCCGGCAGGCGTGGTGATTAGCATCGCTTCTTTTTGAGTGAAACCGCAGGTGCGAGAAATCAGCTTACCAGTTAGAAAACAGTTGGCCATATATCCGACAATGACAATCAACAACGGCAACAACAGGTATCGCAATTCCAATAGATTGGAACTGCTGATGGTGCTACCAAGATAACAACCACTGAGCACTTGGGCAATTTTCTTAGCCCAGCGGGGAATGTAAGCAAAGTCGAAATATAATTTTAGAACCAATACTGAGATAATGGGAAAAACAAAAGTAGCGGATGGTAAACCGGAAGCGTTCCCTAACAGACCGAAAATTGTGGCCACCGCCAATGTACAAAGAAACGCCTGCCAGGATCTTGTTTTTGATTTCTGACGCTTTGCCGTATAAGCTTCTCTGCCTGCCAGCGCCTTGTTTTTTTTGCTTCGTTGATCCCATGCAAAGATAAGTCCCGGTAACACCGCGATACCGAGAATTTGACGGGCCAATTGCATGACAGCAACTTTGGGTCCATCAGCGCCCATTGCCACGGCTATTATGGGGGTGTCACTGATTCCGCCGGGAACCACTGACATCAGTGAAGTTGCTAAATCCAAAGGACTGGTATAATAAATTAAAAAGCCCGCTGTCAGATTTAATATCAGCAAAGCGATCAGCATGATCAGCGCCGGTTTCCAGATTTGCGGTAACCGCTTCGCATCGCTTTTTTCCATTATGCAACCAATGAAAGCTCCGGCAATAATTTGCACAATGATTTTCGTTTGACTGGGCATATAAGCAGCAGCAAAAAAAATATTTAATATTGCTGCGCCGATCATTGAACCAATCAAAAAGCCACCAGGCACTTTTAACTTGTTGAAAATAAATCCCAGGACGCCACCAAATAACAAAGTCAGCAACAGATTAAACATACAATTTTCCTCCAATAACGACGTTAGATAATACGAAATAATGCCAAATGATAGATAAGATAAATTTTATAGGCTTATTAATGGGTTAATATCTGCTATTTTAGCATCGGATTTATTGAAAAACAACAGCATATGGTGTATTATAGGACTATCAGACATGGAATACACGAAATAGTGCGAATTAGTACGAAATAACATAAAGTTAAAGTGAGGAAAAGTGTATGGAAAAGGAAAAGGCGTTTTCAACCCAACAGGTAGCGGATCTACTTCATGTGAGTAAGAGCACCATTTACAAACTGATCCATCAGGAAGAAATCAATTATTATAAGATTGGTCGAAAAATACGATTTACTCAGGAGGATATTGATACTTATATTGGCAAAGCCCGAAATCAGCAGGATGGATTTTTGAAAAAAAGTTTTGCTAATGAAGAATTGATTTTCAGCGGATTACAAAGCGAACGAAGTTTTGTTATCTGTGGTCAGGATTTAATTCTGGATGTCTTATCAAATTATCTCCGTCTTAACGGCGTACCTGCTTTGCGCGCTTACATCGGCAGTTTTGAAAGTTTGCTTTCCCTCTATCAAGATAAAGTTCAAGTCGCTTCTACGCATTTGTGGGACAGTGATTTAGATGAATATAATGTCTCTTATGTGCGCAGTTTTTTGCCGGGGATCCCTTGTCTCGTTGTTCATTTAATCAGTCGGATGCAGGGATTTTATGTGAAAAAGGGCAATCCCAAGCAGATCAAAACATGGTCAGATTTTGAGCGTGAGGATATTTCCATCATTAATCGGGAGAAGGGAGCCGGCTCCCGAGTTTTATTAGATGAACATCTGCGATTATTGCGAATTGACAGTAGTAAAATAAATGGCTATCAAAATGAAACATCTTCTCATTTGACGGTGGCCAGTGCGGTCGGAAGAGGTGAGGTTGATGTCGGCGTCGGCAATGAAAAAATAGCCCGACAAGTTGACAATGTAGAGTTTGTACCGATGCAGAAAGAGCATTATGATCTGGTTATTAAGAAGTCAATTTTGAATACTCCCGAAGTTAAAACAATGCTGAAAATTATTCGATCGAATGAATTTAAAAAAGAATTTGACAATATTGGCGGTTATGATGCCAGCCGGATGGGTAAAGTTGTGATTGAAACTTAATAACGCAACTTTCCCAGCCTAATTGAATAAAGTGATCAATTTAGGCCAGGATGTCAGAAACCGCCGCCAATTGTAAGTTGCGGTATTCAGAAAACGATCGAGCGGATTCCGGAATAAAAACATTATTTTGTGAGCATCCCTTGCCGAATCACCGGTGCCAGTCGTTTGGCCAGCAGCACGCTCACGGCGATCTTAATCAGATCCCCCGGCAGCGTCATCACAAAGCCGGTCATCATCAGGGTGGCCGCGCCCACCGGGGTGTTGAGGTAATAATTGGCAATAATATAATACCAGGTCAGTCCCAGCGCGTAGATCACTGCGGTTCCGGCTAAGGCAGCAATGACCATCGGCACGGTTCCGTCACTGGTGTTCTTTTCAGCCACCCAGCCGGTGACAAAAGCCCCCAGGGCAAAGCCGACAAGATAGCCAAAGCTTGGTTTTAATACATACATCAAACCGCCGCCACCGGAAAACACCGGCAGACCAGCCAGACCGAGAATAATATAGACCAGCACCGCAATCAGCCCGCCGCGGGATCCCAGCAGCAGACCGGCCAGAATGACAAACAAGGTCTGGAGGGTAAAAGGGATTCCCGGCAAGGGCACTTTAATCATCGCCCCTACCACGATCAATGCGGAAAACAGTCCGCACAGCACCAGCATTCTTATATTAAGGGTATTTTTATTGATTATATTTTTTTCGATCATTTCTTCCATCCTATTCTAATTTCCTAATACTGATTTCTCCTGAATTCAGGGTTTCCGTCTGTCCAAATTGATTTCTGATCATCAAACCGCCTTCGTCACTGATGTCCAGGGCGGTTGCCACTTCCCACTCATTGTTCCGAAAAACCTTAATCTGTTTTCCTAAAACCATCGAGTGGGTTTTGTATTCCTCTAAAAAATTCCGATTAGTCAGATCGTCACAGATAGTTAAGACCTCGTTGATAATTTCCGCCGCCAACCGATTACGGGTCAGGGCATCCGGTTTTTCATTAAACAGCGTCCCGACAATATCTTCCAGTTCTTTGGGCAACGCCGCTTCCGGCTGTTTGAAATTCACCCCGATACCGATGATCACAAACTCGAACTGTCCGTTCTCAAAGTTGGTCACCGCCTCGGTGAGAATCCCGACAATTTTCCGGTCGCCCCGGTAAATATCATTGACCCACTTGATCTGGGTATCAATACCCGTCACTTTTTTGATGGCCCGGCAAACCCCCACCGATGCCCCGGTGGTTAACAGCACCGCATCACGGGCGGCCACATCGGGTCGCAACACCAGGCTTAAATAAATCCCGCTTTTGGGCGGTGAATAAAAGGAACGACCCATTCGGCCCCGTCCCTGGGTTTGCTCTTCAGCGATAATAACAGTTCCCGTTTTTGCCCCTTCCAGTGCCAATTTCTTGGCTTCCTGATTGGTGGAACCAAGGGTTTGATAAACAATCAGTTCAAGCTCCTGATTGGTCGGGGACAGCCAGGGGTGTATCCCTTCCGCCGACATCAGATCTGATTCGCTTTTTAACCGGTAGCCTTTGTTGGTGGTGGACTCTATTTCATAACCCGCTTCTTTTAATGTTTTGATGGCCTTCCAGATGGCCGACCGCGAGACATTCATGGTGCTGGCCAGCACTTCTCCGGAGAGATAGATTTCGCGATTTTCTTCCAAGGTTTGTAATAATTTTTGTTTTGTCGACATTTTTTTCACCTCGGTTTGTATTCTAACGAAAAAAAAGCCTATTGTCAACCACTTTTGTTTTAGTGGTCGACAATAGACTTTTCGTCCCGGTTATCCAATTTTATTTACTCATTTTATTTACTCACTTTTGCGATGGTATAAAGAAATGACCGTATCCTTTGCAATTAATTCATATTTCATCCCCAGAACAGCATAGAGCGTCTGGTTTTGTTGGGGATCATTATTTAAAACAATCCATTTAGGCGGATCATTTTCCAGTAGCGTATTGGTATCAATAAGCACCTGCGGATCGTACCGACCCCACCATTCCTGCATCGTAAAATATTTATAACAGGGGGTGATCTCCGCCTTTAGAAACCATCCGGCGGGCACTGAATAGCCCAAAACACTGTCTAAATCGTCAGCCGGGATTAAATTCTTGATGGTCAGGGCATCTTCATAATAGCTGTTGTTCGGTTGTTCGGCCGCAATTTCCCGAACCGTCTGATATGCAAAGTTCAGGTAGATGCCCACCGTTATCAGCAGCAGCGCCAATACTCCGACTAGCACCACGCGATAATTTTCTTGAATCAGTATTTTCCCATTTGTTACATAGAGCTCAATCAGTAAAATAATGGCCAAAACAAAGCATGGCGTCGTTAAGATAAAATAATGGTAGAAAACCCCGCCCAGTAGCAGCGAAAAAAAGGTTATCAGGGAACCGGTGATTAATAACCAGCCGATTTCTTTACCTGCTTTTTTCAGCAAATAATAAACACCCATACCAAAGGAAAAAATCACCGGGGAAATGCCATAACCAAATTTTACAAACTCTGTTGGTGTTGATATCCCCGATAGACCGCCAGCATATTTCAGATTAAACAAGAAGGTTCCATAAATCATATCGCCCAAAGCATGATTGGCCAAAAAATAAATAGCTACCAGCGAACAGACAAAAAAAGAACCGCTAAGAAATGTCAGGACATTATCAAAAAAATTGCGAAACGACTTATTAGCCAGCAATTGGATCATTACAACTAAGACGATCGCACCAATAAACACGCTGTTGTTTAAGCGGATAAAGATGATCAGCGTAAAGCAGATCCCATACACCAGCGCATAGATTGGTGGATGCTTGGCCTTTCCCAGGGGCTCTAACTTAAAATATTTGGTGGCCAGGTATAGCGGCAAGAACAGTAACGGCAAACTATATTCCTCGGTTAAGTTTCCCCCTTCAAAGGTGGCAGCCAGAATCAACAAAAAGAAAACAACCGGAATCCAGCACCACTTTTTTGCTAAAAACAATCGCCCCATTTTAAAAATCAGCACCAGGTTTGCGGTCATAAAAAGCCATTGCACCAAAAAGTTGCCAAAACGATTGGGATAAATCCACCATCCTAAGGCTTCGATAAAAAACATAACCGGCCCCTTATGATCAAATAAATCCACATAGGGAATGTAACCAGCTGTCATGCCCTTGCCAATCAGTAAAAATATCGCCGAATCTGAGATACCAAAATTATCGATAAACAGGGGGCTGGTTCCATAAGCAAATACCAGTAGAAAAAGAACCGCGATTAAAGCCAGAATTCCATAGTCCAGAAGCGAATTTTTGGATGTCTGCATTTAATTGCGTTCCTTAACAATGAAAATGGGTCTTTTTTTTGTTTCCAGATAAGTTTTGGCCAGGTATTGACCCAAAATCCCAATGCTGAATAACTGAATCCCACTGATCAGGAAGATCAAACACACCAGCGAGGCCCACCCATAGGCGGAACCATGCCATAATATTTCCCGAATGATGATCACGACAATGGCCACAAAGGATAGTCCGCAAAAAAGCAGCCCCGTGGCTGAGGCAAAGGCCAACGGTGCGGTTGAAAAACCGATGATCCCTTCCATTGAATAAAGGCATAATTCCCAAAAAGACCACTTGGTTTTTCCGGCTGCTCGCTTAGCATCCTGATAGGGCAGCCATTTTGTCTTGAAACCAACCCATTCAAAAATGCCCTTTGAAAAGCGATTATACTCGCCGACCGCCAAAACGGCTTCGACCACAAAACGCTTCAGCAGTCTAAAATCTCGTGCCCCTTCGACAATTTCCATACCGGTCATCCGATTGATCAGCTTGTAAAAGCGTTTTGCAAAAAAAGAACGAATGTGGGATTCTTTGGCGCGGCTTGCCCGACAGGCTGCCACACAGTCAAAATCCTCATTAATCAGAGCCTCATACATGGGCATG
Source organism: Acetobacterium sp. (assembly GCF_041752335.1). Lineage (GTDB taxonomy): Bacteria > Bacillota > Clostridia > Eubacteriales > Eubacteriaceae > Acetobacterium. Next base: position 23,747 of record NZ_JBGSHG010000117.1, read on the forward strand.
ATTAATGCCGGCGGATCCTGCAAATCGACATCCATAATCCCGACATAGTCCCCTGAGGCATATTTTAGCCCGGCATAAATGGCGGCTTCTTTGCCAAAATTCCGGGAAAAGGATACGTACTTGACGCGACGATCTTTTTTATTGAGATCTTTTATGATCGTCAGGGTCTTATCTTTAGAACCATCATCAATAAACAGAATCTCAAAATCTACCGTTGGCATCTGAGAAATAACCTCATTCACCAGCGTATCATAAAAAAGGGGAATGACCTCTTCTTCACAATAACAAGGAATCACCATACTTATTATTTGTTTCTCCATCATTCTTCACCTTAAACATTATTTTAATCCGTCCTCAAAAACGCAACAAATCTCTAAAAAACACAAAAATCTCTAAAACACAAAATACCTTTGTAAAAAAATAAAATCCTGTCTTTGATTTTCAATTGGGTTTCAAGACAGGATTTTAACTGCTAATTTCTTTTATATATACCACGAATAATCTTAACGAATCAAAAAAGCCCGTAGTTTCTCGATTTTCTTGCAAAGTCTTAATAATTGTTATGGCGAGATTTCTTAGCGCTGTTCGGCTGCTAACTAAAAAAATCGATTATCAGCCATTATAAACAACGGTCGATACTCGATTTTGTAGTATCTTACTAATTTACTGCGCCAGCACTTCCAGGGCCTTGACAATAATATCAAAGTTTTTCGCCATGCTGTCAATGCTCCAGAATTCATCAGTCTGATGACAGGTGTTGATCTCACCAGGAAAGACGCCGCCAAAAGCCACGGCATTATCAAAGGCCCGGGCATAGGTTCCGCCGCCCGAGACAATCGGACCGCTGGTGTCGCCAGTGTAGTCGGCATATACTTTTTGCAGTGATGTGACCAGAAAACTTTCCTGATCCACATGCAGGGGCAGGGTTTCATGGTCCATTTTCAGGGAAAAGCCGAGATCGACCGTGGCTTTCTGGATCGCTGCGCAAAGTTCGCTGCTCTTTTTCGTCACTGGGTAGCGGATATCACACCTAAGCACGGCGATATTCTCATCCCCATAAGCAATGGCCGGATTGAGGGTCAGATTGCCGGACACCTGATCCGAAAGGTTAATCCCAAAACCTTCGGGGGTCGCCCGCTCAAGAAGCTCCAGCAGCGGATGCTGAATGCCCGCCGCCCGTAATTCGTTCGCCAGTTTAATCAGGGCGTTGTCACCCTTTTGGGGATCGGAAGCATGGGCGGATTTACCTCTGGCTTCATAGGTCTGGCCGTCGTAATCAGCCCGGGCAACATCCGGAACCGAATTGATCTGTTTACCGCTACTTAAGTTTAGTACGGGTAGGCCAGCCTCCAATTCTTTTTCAAAAATCACATTCATGATGCCCTTTTCCGCAAAAATAACCGGGTAACCGGAATCCGGTGAGAAGGAGTAGACCGGTGTCTCTTCGGTTTCTTTGTAGCGTTTCATACAGGCCCAGCTACCGCCTTCTTCATCGCCGCCGATAATCAGACGAATCCGTTTATTAATCGGAATCTGGGCATCTTTCAGGGCTTTCAAGGCAAACAAAGCGACCATCGTAAGGCCTTTATCGTCCAGCACGCCACGGCCATAAATCGTATCGCCGTCAATGGTTAAGTCAAACGGTGGCACAGTCCAGTCGTCGCCTACTTCCACCGTATCAACATGCGTGATCGCGGCCACCATGTCCGGCCCTGTCGCGAATTCCACGTAACCGCAATAACCATCACAGTTTTTGGTGGTCAAACCAAAACTTTTGCCTAACTCCAGAACGTAATTGATGGCCTCATTGATCCCGGTTCCCAAAGGCGCTTCTGCAGTGACCGCTCCAGCATTGGCGTTCACTGACTTTATTTGTAACAGGCCTCGTAAGGCCTCTAAAACGGCTTGTTTATCAAAATGAATGGTCATGTTTTTCCCCATTTCTTATTGCTATGATTTAGGGTTACCGCATGGCCACCCTGATATTATTGTACCAGACTTTCCAGCGCTTTGGTGATAATATCAAAATTCTTGTTCATGCTGATAATGCTCCAGTATTCATCGGTCTGATGACAGGTGTTGGGTTCCTCGGGGAATCGTCCCCCAAAGGCCACAGCATTATCAAAAGCCCGGGCATAGGTTCCCCCGCCAATCGCCTTGGGCCCGGAAGTATCGCCAGTATAGTCTTCATATATTTTCTGCAGCGCATCAATGAGATAACTTTCTTTCTCAATATGCAGCGGTGGTAAATCATAATTGATGTTAACGGTAAAACCCAGAGGGGTAACGGCTCTTTCAATATGGTCGCGGATATCCGTGCCTTTCATCGTTACCGGATAACGGATATCGCACTTAAGCACCGCCTTTTCCTGATTGACATTGGCAATCGATGGATTGATGGTGAGTTTGCCGGAAATTTCATCTTCAAAATCGATATTCAGTCCTTCGGATGTCGCAATGTCGATGAGATCCAGAAAGGGGTGTTCCAGCCCCAGCACTCTCAGCTCACTGGCCAATAAAAACATCGCATTGATCCCCTCATGGGGCTGAGATGCATGGGCTGGCTTACCGGTACTTTCATAAACGGCATCACTGACAATGGCCTTGGCGTAATCGGGGACGGTGTTGATCTGATTGCCGCTGAAAAAGCCCAGGTTATGAATGGCGGGCTCAAGATGCTTTTTGATGCAGACATTCAGAATGCCCTTTTCGGCATAAATGGCCGGATACCCGGAATCCGGTGAAAAGGCATAGGTCGGCGCTTCTTCGGTGGCCTTGTAGCGGTTCATACAATGCCATTCCTCCCCTTCTTCATCGCCACCAATAATCAGCCGAACCCGTTTATTGATCGGGGCGCCGCTATCCGCCAGGGCCTTCATGGCATAAAGTGCCACCAGGGTGGGCCCCTTATTGTCAATGGTGCCCCGTCCATAGGCCTTATCCCCGTCAATGGTCAGATCAAAGGGATTCACCGACCAACCATCCCCCACCGGAACGGTGTCCACATGAGTCAGAATTCCAATCATTTCAGCGCCTTGACCCATTTCGATGTAACCGCAATAACCGTCACAGTTTTTGGTTTTAAAACCAAAGCCCTCGCCCAGATTCAAAACATAGTTGATCGCTTCATTAATGCCAATACCCAGGGGCGCCCCCGGCATAACAAGCCCGGCATCAGCGTTGGTCGAATCGATTTGCAGCAACCCCTTCAGGTCGTTTAACAGGTCTTTTTCTCTAAGTTTATAATTCATCTTTTTTTAATGATGCCTCTCCAATGTATTCAAAACGTTTCATTTCGACTCCATCTTTTACAATGATTTCGTTCCACATGACGGCGGGCCGAACCCAAAGCCCGCCTTCGCCATATAATGGCCGGTAAACCACCATGGCTTCCAGGGTTTCACTATGGCTGCCAACCCCGATAACCTCATATTCATTTCCCTTATAATGCCGATATCGGCCAAGTTTAATAGCTGCTTGTTTCATCAACTGATCTTTCAACTTTCTCTTCCTTCTTCCCGTAAGTCGTGATATTATATACAAAGATTCTTAAGAAATTGCCACACTTTTCTTAAGCGTATCGATCAAAATTTTGAATATTAAGGAGTTTCTTATGCAAAAATGTTTTTCATGCGGAATCGAACTTGACGATGATGATATCTATGAAGTAAAAGGCAAGATTTTTTGTGATGACTGTGCCTTAGGCCAGCATAAACTGGTTCAAACTTGTGACCCCAGCGCCGTTCACAGCGCCAAGCTCGATCGTCAGCGATCCGGCCACACCGGAACCCAGGGCCTGACCCCCCGTCAAAAAGAATTCTATGAATACATCGTCGCCAATAATGGGGTAACCGTTCCCCAATTTGTTGAAAAATTTGGTCTGACCACCGAGGAAGTCAGCGCGGAGCTCAGTGTTCTAAGACATTCTGAGCTGGGCAAAGGTCAAAAAAGAGCCGATGGTGTTTATTTTGTGACCTGGGAATCCTGATTTTTAATACCAATAAAAATGCCGGGCGAATTTTTCAGCCGGCATTGTATTGTTGATTATAAAAAAAACAAAAGGAGAATTTTATGAAAACGAGACAGGAAATTAAAGCCATCGCCAAGCAGAGCTTTTCCGAGAATTATTGGAATTGTGTTGGCGCAACCGTACTGGCATTTGTTGTAATTGGTGCTGCTTCCGGAGTGACGTCCTTTTTGGGCGGGCTGGGTGGCCTGATTGTCTGGGCTCCGATGATGGTTGGCCTGCAATTTTTTTCACTCTGGATTTACCGCGCTGAACTCCCCGCCCCGACGATTGAAGACATGTTCAAAACCGGTTTTTCGGACTTTGGACGAAAACTGGGGGGCATGCTGTGGATGGAATTATTTGTTTTTCTCTGGTCTTTACTCTTTGTTATACCCGGCATTATTAAGTCCCTCGCCTATAGTTTTACCCCCTATATTCTGGCCGAATACCCCAATGTACCGGCAACAGAAGCCGTTAAAATTTCGATGCGGATGACCGAGGGCCACAAGGGCGACATTTTTGTGATGTCCCTTAGCTTCTTAGGATGGTTTTTGCTGAACGGATTCACCTTTGGTATTCTTGGTATCTTCTATGTTAACCCCTACTTCTTTACCAGTATGGCTGGACAATATGAAGATCTCAAAGAACTGGCGCTTCAAAATGGCGTGGTTAGCCTTGACGAATTGGCTTAATCTCGATCTTCTGAATTTAGACCCTGTTATTTGAAAATTCTTCAAATAACAGGGTCTCTTTATTGTTTTATTCTATTCTTTATTTTCAATATCCCCGCAATACTGATTGATTAACCGATTTGCCTTTGTTTGGCTTAACCCCAATGATAAGCCCAGCTCTCGGCTGGTAGGATGTTTTTTATAGTAATCTCGGATAACTGATTTTTTAACACTTTCAATAATATATTCAAATGAATCAGGATTGATTCCTTTAGGTTCTTCTATTTCATCCAGTATAAACTCAGGCAGGTGATTAACCATAATCGTGTTTCCACTGGTCATGATAAATAGCAATTCGACCAGATTTCTTAGTTGTCTGACATTTCCTGGCCAGGAATACTCTAGAAGGATCCCAATCACATTTGGTGAAAAATCTTTTACCTTTCCGTATTTTACATTGTTTTTATTCAAATAGAATGACAAAAGTGGTAATATATCATCTCTTCGCTCTCTAAGGGGCGGGATCGTCGTTTTCGAAATATTGATACGCCAATACAAATCTTCGCGGAAACGCTTTTCTTTAACAAGTTTGTCTAAGCTTTGATTTGTTGCTGTAATGATGCGGATGTCAACCGATTTAATCTCTTGGCCGCCCACCGGAATAAACCGTTTGTTTTCAAGCACATCCAACAGTTTTGCCTGTAAACTCGGTGCTAAATCTCCAATTTCATCTAAAAACAGGGTTCCCTGATCAGCCATTTCAATCAGGCCTATTTTTCCTTTTGGGTTGGCACCAGTAAATGCATACGGCGCATAACCAAAAAGTTCTGACTCTAATAAATTTTCTGGAATTGCTGCACAATTAATTTGGATAAATGGTTTATTTTTCCGAGTACTGTTTTCATGAATAAATTCTGCCATCAGACTTTTGCCAGTACCTGATTCTCCTAAAATCATGACTGGTACATCCGATCCCGCCACACGTCTCATCTGCACCATAATTTTACAAAAATTATAACTGTATCCGACAATCTCGCTTTGAAATTTACTTTTTTTCTTTTCAACAGGATGACTTTTTGTTTCAAAAGCATCAATATCAATGTTTTTATAACTGATATCATATTCTTTAGCTTCTTCCTGAACAATACACAATACAAAACTGATCTCGCCGTCATCATCAAAAACTGGTGTCACGATGGTTGTTATTTCTTTTCCCGTAATCAAGTATGTCTGTTGCGCAAAAATTGTTCGCCGTTCTTCCACACATCTTTGAATGGCCGGAGGACTCCACTTACCTCTCCAGAGGTCATGATTGTTTTTGCCAATAATATCCTCCGGTTTAAGGCCATAGTTTTTTATCGAGTTTGGATTTACATAAATTATTTTTCCTTCTTTATCCGTAACATAAATTTCGTTACAACTATTTTCCAATATGTCAATATAGAATCGCTTATCCAAACTGTTCAAATAGTCCCAATATTCTGCACTATGTTTAAAGCTAGTTTCTTGCATATTCGCTGACCTCAATACCTCTCATTTTTTGAACCAATTTCGACTCATATAGTTCATCTAAACACGCCCTATTATATAATTTTAACTCAGAAACCTCAAATCATTTAATCGTTTTCTTTGTAATATCAATTGTTTTTAAGATTTTTAATACTTGGCACAATCCTTGCTTTAATTATTTGCATCAGTCAAAATAAAATTTTAAGGAGAAAACGAAATGTTAAAAGGCAATCTATTTGATCAATTCTATTCTAAAGATGATGTGGAGCTAATTCATGAAAGCATTATGCGAGTACTAACGGAAATCGGTGTTAAGATTGAAGATGAAGAAGCACTTGAAATTTTTAAAAACCATGGGGCAAAAGTAGAGGGTGATCTCGTTTATATATCCGAAGACTTACTGATCAAATCCCTGTCGACTATTCCAGAATCTTTTGAAATTGTTGGCATCGAAAGCAAGTTAACGCTGGGTATTGGACAACCCTTGGTTGTGGCTCCTACCAATGGTTGCCCCACGATTGAAGATTTTGAAGGAAATTATCGCAATACTAACGCTGATGACCTGGTCAATTTTTACAAAATCATCAACACCAGTGAAGTGTATGGCATATCCAGCATGGTTGCCGCCGATATCCCCGGTTTCGAAGATATTCCTGATGAGTCTGCCATGGCTCAAATGGCTATGCTGGCCAAATATTCACGAAAGCCCATGTATAATATTCTCGGTATCACACCACATAATTATAAGAAGGGTAATGCCAAAGTCGGCTCCCGGGCTTGTATTCAGCTGGTCAAAGAGTATCTGGATAATCATCAGGATTATGTATTGTACAGTGGTATGTGTGTCCTTCCTCCTTTAACTGTCGGGGGCGATGCGATTGAACATTATCTCGCCTTTGCCGAAGAAAAACAACCGGTCAATGTCACAACCTGCTCAATGTCCAACATGACAGCGCCACCTTCGTTAATGGGTTCCATCGTCGCTGATTTTGCGAATATGCTGGCTGTTGCTGTACTGATCCAGCTAAAATCCCCGGGACTACCAGTGGTATTCAGCCCCTTCTCTTCCATCGCCGATATGAGAGAAGTCCGTTTGTCTACTGGAGCACCTGAGTTTATGCTGATTTGTTTAGGTCATTTAGCAATGGGCAATTATTATCGCATTCCAATGCGAACTGGCGGTTCGCTGGCTGATGGTTTTACTTTTGATTATCAAGCTGGTGTAGAAAGCACCCTGGGGGCATTGACCGCAACATTAACAAATGCCTGTATTCTCCCCCATGCTTCCGGCGACTTGTCTAACTTTAACCTCTTAAGTTATCCAAAATTTATGATGGATGAAGAAATGCTTCGGTATATGCGTCGTCTCCGCGAAGGTGTGCTGATCTCGGAGAAAAAGGCCAGTATTGACCTCTTAAAAAAGATTGGCCCCCGAGGCAATTTCCTGCAGGGTCGAACGCCAAAGGACTATAAAGAAGAAACCTATCTAACAACACCCGTATTTAATCGGGGGGCTTGCAACGAAGACGGACGGAAAAAAGCCGGTGACATTAAAACGAGAGCTAAACAAGTTTATGATCAGCGAATCGAAAGCTATGAATTGCCAGACATCACTAAAAAACAAAAAGAAATTCTAAACAAATACCTTCCCAAAAAATATCAATATTAAGAATACTGATGGGAGCGATTCATGTCGCTCCCCAATGAAAAAGGAGGATTCTCATGAATAAGAAAGAAGTTACCTATCAGAATCTCAGTAAGTGGCACCGGTTTCTGTTGATTTTTATCTCAGGTGCAGGAAGCGGGATTATTTATATCCCAATTTATATGAAAAATGTATTTTATGAGCCCTTATTAATCGGCCTGAATATTTCAAATGCAGAATTAGGCTTTCTATCCGGCATGTACGGTATCATGGCCACCATTCTATATATTCCCTGCGGAATATTAGCCGACAAAGTCCGGCTACGAACTTTAGCATGGGTCGGATTTGTCAGTACTTCATTATTGGTATTCTGGTATGCTACCATGCCATCCTACACCATACTGGTTCTGATTTTTGCCCTTTTTGCCTTTACCACAATCCTGCTCTTCTGGGGTTGCCGTTACAAATTATTGCGTTTTTCCGACTCTGAAGAAAACTATCCGGCCGTTGTTGGATTCAGCTATGCCCTCTATGGATTAGGGGGATTATCAATTAATTCAGTCGCCTTGATTATATTTAATGCAACCCCCGATTACGTCATCGGTGTTCAATATTCTCTGATGTTTTTAGGTGCTGTTATTTTAGCTCTCGGTATTCTTTCGTTTTTCGCGATTCCCCGTTTTGAGGACGAAATTATCACTGATCCAGCAAAAAAATTCAATATCAATGAAATGCTGACGGCTATGAAACATCCCGGTGTCTGGCTCGCAAGCATTACCTTGTTCTTTGTCATGATTGTCTATATGGGTATGAATTATACAACGCCCTATATGACCGATGTCTTTTTGGCCCCCTTAACCTTAGTCGGAATTGTCGGGATGATTCGATATTATGGTATTGCCTTAATTTCAGCGCCATTATTAGGCGGTATTGCTAAGAAAAACAGTTCTCCTTCTAAAACGATCCTAGTTGCCATGATCGGGGCTGCAATTTGCTGTTTTGCTCTCGTTTTTCTGCCTCAAACTGCAAGTTTTTTAATTGCCTCAATCGTCATTATTCTGGTGCTTGGTTTTCTGGCTAACGGTGCTTATGGTATCGCCTCATCCGTTCTGACTGAGACACATGTCCCACCACATATTTTTGGAGCTGCTACCGGAATGCTCTCAGTCATCGGATTCCTGCCCGAAAGCTTTATGCATCAACTCTTTGGTAGTTATATTGATCAATATGCGAATGGCGGTTATAGCATCATTTTCACTATCCTCGCGGCAAGTGGCGTTATCGCAGTGATCTGTTGTGCTGCGACCCAATTTTACATAAAGAAGTCACGTAGCCGAAAAGAAGATATAAACCTGGAACTTTCTTGATTTCTAACATATCTATTCATCATCTATTGTCCTTTTCAATGGATATAGGTAGTTTTTTTTAAATTACCTATATCCACAAAATTATAACGGAGGTATACCTTGAATAAACCAGATAAAGCAACCGCAGATAAAACAATGATCGGTATCGTTCTCGTATTTGTAAGTATAGTTTGTTTATGTTTATTTATAGCTCCTGATTATTCAAAGGCATCGATTCAGTCAATGAATTACTTTATTACCAGCAATCTGGGATTTATCTATATCTGGATTGTTCTGATTTCAATTGTTCTCTGCCTCTACCTGGGCGCCGGACAATATGGTTCGATTCAATTAGGCGCCGGAAAAAAAGAGTACAGCGAATTTTCATGGGCTTCGATGATGTTCTGTGCTTCCATGGCCGCCGGTTTTATCTATTGGGGAAGTATTGAATGGGTTTTTCATTACATGGAACCGCCTTTCGATATTGCACCCTTAAGCACCACCGCAGCAGAGTATGCTGCAACGCTGCCTCTTTTTTATTGGGGGTTTTCGGCATGGAGTGTCTATTTGATTCCCGCCGTCGTCTTCGCTTTTGTTCACTATAATCTGAAACAGGAGAAGTTCGATGTCAGCAATGCCTGCAGACCGATTCTTGGTGATCGCGTCGATGGCCTGCTCGGTAAGTTTATCAATATTTTTTTTCTATTCGGTATTATCGGTGGTGTCGGAACCGCACTTGGAATTGGTTCACCTTTAGTCTCTGCCTGTCTTAACAAGCTTTTTGGATGGGAAGACACCAATCTTCTTCGCTTTGGTGTAATGGTTCTTGTCACCGTTATTTTTACCATCAGTGCCTATAACGGGATTAAAAAAGGGATAAAAATTTTAAGTGATATCAATGTTTTCTTGATGCTGGCAGCTGTTTTATTTTTATTCATTACTGGAAATACCGTATTTTTTTTGAAAATGCAAACCACCTCACTTGGAATTTTGTTAAGTCAATTTGTTAAAATGAGCACTTATATGGATCCCATTAATAATAGCGGCTACACCGAATCCTGGACGGTTTTCTATTGGGCATGGTGGATGTCTTATTCTCTGTTCATGGGATTATTTATTGCCAAAATATCTAAAGGCCGTTCGATTAAGCAAGTTATTTTTGGTGGTCTGGGCTATGGGTTCATGGGTTCATTCACTTTCTTTTCAATATTCGGCAATTATTTTATGGAGCAGCAGCTTAGCGGAACATATGATGTAGTTAAAGGAGTTCTTGAAAATGGCGGGCCAACAACCGTTGTCGATATCTTTAGCAAGGCTCCTTTTGGGTTAATTTTGGTCTTTGTTATTCTGATAACATCAATCATATCAATGGCAACTAATTTTGATTCTGCCGCGTACACAATGGCTATGGTCTCCTCAAAAAAAATTCAACTGGGTCAGCGCCCAGGTAAAAAACTAACAATTTTCTGGGCTCTTTGTTTGGCTGCCATACCTATGACTTTAATGATTTTTGGCGGTTCACTCATTGAGCTACAAACCCTGTCGATTATTCTGGCTTTGCCAACCTGTGCAATATACATCGTTCTGGTTCTCAGTTGTTTTAAACTATTAAAAGAATATGTTACGAATACCTCAAAATGAAAAACCGACAATTGCCACCAAATTATATCACTAAGAAAACGAACTACTATTGACATAGCTGACATAGCAAATTGCAGATTAACTGGCAAGACCACTATGTATATATCAATCATTCTGATTTTTATATAAAATTTAATAAGAGGAAGGTTATAAAAATGATGGATTTAAATGTATTAACTCAGGCCCTTGGAGATTTAGAAGATGATGTCGTTATGGAAATGTTGAAAGAACTATTAGCCACCGCACCATCGGAAGCAGAAGCATTAGAAGCGGTTACCGCTTGTCAGGCTGGTATGACCATTGTTGGCGATCTGTTTGAAAAAGGTGAGTATTTTGTTGGTGATCTCATTTTTGCCGGTGAATTACTGACTGAAGCAATCAATGTTCTGAAGCCGGCACTTGGCAGCGATGGATCAATGGTACAAGGCACAATTCTGATCGGTACCGTTCAAGGCGATTTACATGATATTGGAAAAAACATCTTTAAAAGCATGATCGAATCTGCCGGTTTTGAAGTCGTTGATCTGGGAATTGATGTTAAAACAGATGCCTTTGTTGAAAAAGCACTTGAGATCAAACCAGATGTTATCGGTATGAGCGGTGTACTGACATTGGCTGTTGATTCAATGAAAAATACGGTTGAGGCACTTAAAACCGCCAACATCGATGCCAAAATTATCATCGGCGGAAATCCGGTGACTCAAGAAAGTTGTGAATTTGTCGGTTCTGACGCTTATACTAACAATGCCGCAGAAGGTGTTAAGATTTGTCAAGGATGGCTTTAGAATATGTCAATAGATTTGATTATCTACTAAACAGTATTAAGAAAAATAGATAAGGAGACTTAGATGATTATTATTGGCGAAAAAATTAACGGTACCATACCAATTGTAAAAGAAGCGATTGAAAATAGAGATGCATCTTTTATTGCCGACCGGGCCATTAAACAGACAACTGCCGGAGCGAATTTTATTGATGTTTGTGCAAGTACCGCCCCAGAACATGAGATTGAAACGCTGAAATGGCTGATGGAAGTGGTACAGGATGCCACTGATACGCCACTCAGCATTGACAGTCCAAATCCACGAGTTATCGAAGCAGTTTTTAAATATGCCCAAAAGCCAGGAGTGATCAATTCCATTTCAGAGGAAGGGGACAAGTGTGAAGTCCTACTCCCACTTTTAGAAGGTAATACCTGGGAAGTGGTTGGTCTGACCTGTGATAACAACGGAATCCCGAATGACTTAGAAACTAAGGTTAACATTACCAAAACAATGGTGGAAAAGGCCACTAAATACGGTGTAACCCCGGATCGCATCCATATTGATCCCTGTGTTATGGCTTTATCAACCGATCATAAGGCTTTATTAAATTTTGTTGAAGAAATCAGAACCATCAAAGCGCTATTCCCTCAGATTCATGTAACTGGTGCAATCAGTAATATATCTTTTGGCTTACCGATAAGAACTTTAATAAATCAAACCGCTATGTCATATGCACTCCAGGCAGGTATGGATTCAGCTGTCCTGGATCCCCTGAATCTTGACATGATGGGAACGATCTTTGCCGCTAATGCCTTGCTTGGACAAGACAAACATTGTAGAAAATACAGTAAAGCTTATCGCACCGGACAAATCGCTTCGATAAAAAAAAGACCTTAGGAAGCCTTAATTTTAAATCATCGGAACACACAAGTGAAACTTATGCACTTCGAATACTTATCGAATAACGATTGGTATTTCGAAGTGCATTTTAAATTAAAAACCTAATTCTTCCTATTTGTCTAATTTGCTATTTCATTGATCAGATTGACCATTTCAATAGCCGACAAAGCACAATCATAACCTTTATTGCCAGCCTTGGTTCCCGCCCGTTCAATCGCCTGTTCAATGTTTTCGGTGGTCAGCACCCCGAAGATCACCGGTATTTCCGACTGCAGGGAGACATGGGCCACGCCCTTTGATACCTCGCTGCAGACATAATCATAATGGGTGGTCGAGCCGCGGATCACCGCACCTAAACAGATAATGGCATCATATTTTCTAAGCTTGGCCATTTTGGCAGCAATCAGGGGAATTTCAAAGGCCCCCGGTACCCAGGCCACGTCAATGTCCTCTTCCTTCACATCGTGACGCTTCAAGCCATCAATGGCTCCACCGAGCAGCTTAGATCCAATAAACTCATTGAACCGTGCCACCACAATTCCCACTTTAATTCCCTTTGATACTAACTTACCTTCATATACATTCATTGTCTTCTCCTTTTATTTGAATTTTAGTTATAATTTAGAATATGGCCCATTTTTTCCTGTTTGGTTTTCAAATAAAACAGGTCGTGGCTACAGGCTTCCATTTGGATGGGCACCCGCTCCACCATTTCCAGCCCGAATTCTGAAAGACCGTCGATTTTTTTAGGGTTATTGGTTAGCAGCCGCAGTTTTTTTATCCCCAGATCACTTAAAATTTGAGCACCAATATAGTATTCCCGCATATCTTCAGGGAAACCCAGTTCAATATTGGCCTGCACCGTATCCATGCCCAGATCCTGAAGGGCATAGGCTTTAAGCTTATTGATCAGGCCAATCCCCCGGCCTTCCTGACGCATGTAGAGCAGCACCCCCCGGCCTTCTTTTTCGATGGCGGTCATCGCCGCCCCAAACTGATCGCCGCAATCACAGCGAATCGAACCAAAGGCGTCACCGGTTAAACATTCAGAATGGACCCGACACAGCACCGGGCTATCGCCGCTCACATCACCCTTAACCAGAGCCACATGATGTTCGCCGTTAAGCTTGTTGACATAACCATAGGCCATAAACTCACCGTATTTGGTGGGCATCTTAGTGATCGTTACACAATCGACCAGTTTTTCATTTTGTTTGCGAAAGTTCTGCAGCTCCTTGATGGTAATGAATTTCATCTGATGGGTCTGGGCCAACTCGATCAGCTCGGTTGTCCGCATCATGGTGCCGTCTTCCCGCATAATTTCACAGCACAGACCGCATTCTTTCAACCCGGCCAGTTTGACCAGATCGACGGTGGCCTCGGTATGGCCGTTTCGTTCCAGCACCCCGTTTTCCCGGGCTACCAACGGAAACATGTGGCCGGGCCTCCGGAAATCTTCCGGTCTGGCATTCTCGTCGACGCACTTGATGGCAGTAACCGAGCGTTCTGCGGCGGAAATGCCGGTGGTGGTATCGACGTGGTCGATGGACACGGTAAAAGCGGTACCGTGGTTGTCGGTGTTATCCATCACCATTTGGGGAACGGCTAATTTTTTGACAAATTTTTCGCTCATCGGCATACAGATCAGCCCTTTTCCATAGACAGCCATAAAGTTGACGTTTTCGGTGGTGGCAAATTCAGCCGCACAGACAAAATCGCCCTCGTTTTCGCGGTCATCATCATCGGTAACGATGATAATTTTGCCAGCCCGTAAATCTTCCAGTGCTTCTTCAATGGTATTAAATTTAAACATAGTACCCTCTCTTATTTTAATTTTATTTTTTTCTAAAACCCGGCCTCAGTCAGAAAATCAATGGTCAACCCACTGGATTTTTCCTGGTTGCGGTCTGTTTTTGGGGCTGGATTCATCAGCAGCTTTTCGATGTATTTGCCGACTAGATCATTTTCCAGGTTGACCGGATCGCCGGGTTGCTTGAATCCCAGAACGGTGTGCTTGACCGTATGGGGAATAACTGACACGGAAAAGCTGTTGTCCGTCAGCCCGATCACTGTCAGGCTGATGCCGTCAATGGCAATCGAACCTTTTTCGATGATGTAGCGGAGTATCTGCTGGGGTGCGCCAATCTTAAAGATCACTGCATTATCATCTTTAGAAATTTGCACAATGTAACCAGTTCCGTCAATATGACCAGACACGATGTGTCCCCCGAAACGGCCATTGGCGGGCATCGCCCGTTCCAGATTGACGGCCGAGCCGCCTTTAAGATCACCCAGATTACTGCGGCTCAGGGTTTCACTCATGACATCGGCCATCCACTTATTGCCACAGAGCTGTGATACCGTCAGGCACACCCCATTCACTGCCACGCTGGCCCCCAGTTTTAAATCGTCGATGATGACCTCACCCTGAACCCATAACTGGGAAGACCGTTGACCCCTGATTATGGAGGTTATTTTCCCAACTTCTTCGATAATTCCTGTAAACATATCCTTACCTCTTCACATATTCGAGGCAGATATCTTCCCCGAAAATTTTTATTTTTCTGTCCGTAAATTGGAAGGCCTCAGAAGGCAGTCCCACGCCCGAACCTTCCACCGGGGTTTTAGCAGCGGCGCCGCCAAATATCTTTGGAGCCAGATAAACCTGGAGCTTATTAACAATGTCGCTTTTTAAGGCGCTGAAATTCAGGGCGCCGCCGCCTTCCAGCAGAATGCTGTCGATCCCTTCCTGCCCCAATTGCACCATCAGTTCCTGGAGATTAAGATGGTCCCCGGCTGGTGGAACTTCTAAAATTTTACAGCCCATAATTTCAAACCGTTTTATTTTCTTCTGATCCCGGGAGCTGGTGGCCAAATAGGTCGGTATTTTCCGGGCCGCTGCCACTACTCGGGATGACAACGGAGTACGCAAATGGGTATCGCAGATAATCCGGCTGGGGTTTCTGCCGCTATCGATCCGGCAGGTCAACTGGGGATCGTCCTTTAAAATTGTGTTGACCCCCACCATAATTCCGGTATATTCATTGCGGGTCTGATGGACCACCGCCCTGGCCTCTTCCCCGGTAATCCACTTGGATTTCCCAGTACGGGTAGCAATTTTGCCATCCAGAGTCATGGCGTATTTCATCAATACATAGGGGGTTCTGTTTTTGATGTAGTGGAAAAATACGGCGTTCATTTCCTGACAGGTCGTTTCCCTAACCCCGGTTATCACCGTGATCCCCTGCTGTCTGAGGATCTCAATCCCCTTGCCACTGACCAATGGATTAGGATCACTGGATCCAATGACCACCCGGCTGATTCTATTGTCAATGATGGCCTCAGTGCATGGCGGCGTTTTGCCATGATGACAGCAGGGTTCCAGGGTTACATACAAGGTTGCCCCAGCCGCCGACTGGGTGCAAGCCGCCAGGGCCTGCCGTTCAGCATGTAGCCCACCAAACTTTTCGTGATAACCGCTGCCGATGATCACGTTGTCCTTAACAATCACCGCTCCCACCAGGGGATTGGGATTTACCTGGCCCCGACCTCTTTTCGCCAGGTCAATGGCCAGATCCATATATTTTTGATGATTTTCCACAAGTTCTCCTTTCTCAAAAAAGAAAAATACCCTGATGTCATTCAGGGCAAAGGGTTTATTTGCAGGCTTCATTAATTTGAACGCTAGTATTTTTATATAAAAAAAGCTCTGAAATGATTACCATTTCAGAGCTAAATAAACAAAGCGATTAACATGCAAAACTTTATTATCTTCTTTCATCCAGACTTTAACTGTCGGCCTCGGAATTACACCGAATCATACCTTGCGGCTCGTGGGCTATACCACCGGTAGGGAAACTATCCCTGCCCTGAAGACTTCATATTTAATTGA
>NZ_JBGSHG010000118.1:0-29087 GCF_041752335.1 Acetobacterium sp.
ATATTGTTTTTAGAAAAATCATGCTATACTGATAAAAATCACAGATTAAACTAAACAGGTGAAGCAATGGATCACAACGAACCCCGGAAGCCCAATCAAAAACGCCTCAGCGACCTGGTCGACATCAAAACCCTCCAGGAAATTCTTGACGCCTTTACCACCACCACCGGCCTGATGGCCAATATTGTCGATGGTGAAGGGGTTTCGATCTTCCCGCGCAAAGGCATTAAAAAATGTTGTAAATTCTGCCGCATTATCTATAGTCTGGAAGGCGGCAAGAATCGCTGTCAGGCCGCTTACAAACGGGCCGGCAAGCAGGCGGCGCTGTTTGGCGAGCCCTATATTTTCCGCTGTCCCTCGGGCCTGATCGAGTGGGCGGCGCCGATTGTCCTGGGCGGTGAGCATGTCGGCACGATTATCTGCGGCCAGGTACTGATGTGGGAGCCGGAGGAATTTTTCTGGATTGAACTCAGGAAGATGAACCAGACGCTCACCGATGATTTTGAGGAATTGTTTGAAGCGGTGGGAGAGCTGGCCATTGTCACCGGCAATCAGGTCCAGGCCTCGGCCTACCTGCTGTATGTGGTGGCCAACTATATTATGAAAGCCGGCTGGGAAAATTTTGAACAGTCCCGGGAGTTTGCCCGCCAGCGCACACTCTACCATGCCGAAATTGAAAACCATAAAAGTCGGGAAGAACAAGCGGACAAAAGCGATCGCCGGTCGCTGCTTGATGAGGATGAAATCATCGTCCAGCTGCAGCAAAACCGTAAAAAAGCGAAAGCTTATCTGGAGGGGCTGATCTCCGGACTGCGCTATGAAGCCCACCAGAATCTGGCACAGTTGCGGGCCAAAATGACCGAGCTGCTGGTGGTACTGTCTCGGGTAGTCAACCGGATCGGGCTGGTAATGGCACCGTTTCTGCACGTCAACGATCAGGCCATCGGCCAGATTTATCAGACCACTTCGCAAGAAAACATCTCGGTCATCACGTCCAAGGCCGTGGATGCCTATCTGGAACAGCTTGAGGCAGCGGCAGTTAAACCGGAAAACCCCAATATCAGCCTGATGACCGACTACATTGACAAGCACTACCCCGACAACCTGACCGTGGAGGCCATCGCCGACGCTGCCTGTCTCAGCCCCGGTTATGCCGGCCGGATCTTTAAGGAGCAACTGGGGTTGCCGATCATGGATTATGTTTTAAAAGTCCGGATTGACAAATCCAAGAAACTGCTGATTAATCCCCACTATCAGATTCAGGCCATTGCCGAAAAGGTCGGCTATGGGGATGCCGGCTATTTCACCAAGGTGTTCCGTAAATTTGAAGGGATCACCCCGACCCAGTTCCGGAAAATTCACAAACGATAAGAGGCCGAATATGGAAAAAGTATTAATCGAGTTACAGCAGGCCATCGAAAACGGGGAAACCCAGATCGCCATGAATAAAACCAAAGAAGCCCTGAATTATGGCATTCGCACCGACAAGATTATCCAAACCGCGATCAACCCGGCTTTTAAGGATCTGGGTCAGAAAATGTTTGACGGCGAAATCTATGTCACCGATGTGCTGATGGCCTCCCGGGCCGCCCACGCAGCGATGTATGTGATGGAACCGATTCTGTCCCGTTCAACCGGCACCTCCAAAGGGATTGTGGCAATTGGCACGGTGGCCGGAGATCTCCATGACATCGGCAAAAACCTGGTCATCATGATGCTTCAGGGCAGCGGCTACACGGTCATTGATCTGGGCATTGATGTGCCGGTGGAAACCTTTATCGCAGCCGTCCGGATGCACAAGCCCGATGTACTGGCGCTGTCCTCGCTGTTGACCACCACCCTGCCGGAGCTGGACAATATGATCGACGCCCTTGAAGCGGCAGGACTGCGGGCCCAGGTCAAGGTGATTATTGGTGGCGCTCCAGTCACGGCTGAATACGCCAGCCGGATCAAAGCCGATGCCTACGCCAACGACCTGTTTGAAGCGACGGAGGCGGTAGCGGATCTGGTTAAGAATCGGATTGGGAAGTATGCCGTGTAACGGGTTCAGGCAACCAATACCATTGAACAAATAGTCTAATTATTATATAATATGACTATCACATACAGGAGGTTAAACTATGGGAATTATCAGACCATCAGCTGATTTAAGAAATCATTATCATGAGATTGCTAAGATTTGTCATGAAACGAGACAACCGGTTTTTATTACGGTCAACGGTCGGGGCGATACAGCCGTACTTGATCTACAGACCTACCACCAGATGGAGTCGGAGCTTGAATTACTGAGAACCCTTGCCGAAGCCGAAGAGGATGTTTTACAGCAGCGGGTTGCCCCGGTTGAAGAGACCTTTGAAGGGATCCGCCAATCGCTGCTCGCCAGGAAAAAGTGATCATGACGGACGCGATTATCAGAACGGAAAAATTCAACGATCAGCTTTATGAAATCATCAATTACATCGCTGGTGATGCCGACGCAATTGATGCGGCGCTTCACTATCTTGAAAAAATTGAAAAAGCAGTGAAGCTTCTGGAAGATTTCCCGCGAAGCGGAAGCCGTCCCCGCTATCGCATTTTAAGAAAGCAGGGTTATCGGGTTTTAATGGTTGCAAAGCACATTATTTTTTACAAGGTTAATGAAGAACAACGCCTGGTGACACTTTATGCCGTGGTCGATAGCAGAAGGGCCTATTTGAATTTAATCTAATGAAAAAAAGACTGCAGCCATTTTATTTAGCTGCAGTCTTTTGTGATTTTAAGCGATCCTAGCAACGCTCACGGGGCTAGGCCTGATTCGTCAACAGCTCAAAGATCTTGGTTAAAAACTGGGGGATGTTTAAAGGCTTGGTGAAATAATCGGTAAAGCCCATCATGATGCCTTTTTTGATATCAGCAGGCATAGCACTGGCACTAAGGGCCACGACCGGGATATTTTTGGTGGCAGCATCGTCTTTTAGTCGTCTTAGCACCTCATAGCCGTCGATGCCGGAGAGATGAATATCCAGAACGATCAAATCCGGTTGCTGCACTTTGGCCAATTCCAGGCCCATTTCGCCGTTGTTGGCAGAGATCAGCTCAATATTTGGTATTTTTGCTAAAGCCGATTCCATCAGTTTCATATTGACCTGATTATCTTCCACGTAAAGCAGCCGATAGGGATGGCTCAATAAGGTTTGCAAAACATCTTCGTGGATGAGATCGCCATCATCGGGGCGATCCCGTTTTTCGGTATAAGGCACTTCCAGCCAGAAATGACTGCCTTCGCCCAGGGTACTTTCGACATGGATGCTGCCTTTGACCAGGTTGCTTAATTGTTTGACCACCGTCAAACCGATCCCGGTGCCTTCAATGGCGTTGCTTGAATCCGGCAGTCGCTGGAAGGGATTAAAGATGTTGGTCAGCTGGTCTTCAGGAATCCCATGGCCGGTATCAATCACATGGAATTGAATCAACTGATCGGCTTGTTCAATTTTGATGGTGAGCGTTCCCTGTTCCCGATTATACTTAATGGCATTGGAAACCAGATTGATTAAGATCTGTTTGAGCCGGGTGCGATCCGTGACCGTGGTCAGGGTATCCTGTTCCGGGTGTTCAAAGATCAGCGAGATCTGGTTCTTGTCAGCCAATGGTTGCATCAGCGAGATGATTTCTTCCACTAAAAAGATCAGCTCCACCGGTTCATTGGACAGTGAATAGCGTCCCGACTCGATCATCGACAAGTCCAGGATTTCATTGATCAGGGTGAGCAGGTGTTCGCCGGCGCGGATGATTTCGGTAACGTATTGACCCTGGGCCTCAGAAAGCGGTTCCTCGGGATTGAGTTCCAGTAACTGGGAAAATCCCAATACCGCATTGAGCGGGGTCCGCAGTTCATGACTCATATTTGACAAAAATTCCGATTTGGCCCGATTGGCATTTTCGGCTTCTTCCTTGGCAGCCTTAATGGACATTTCCATAAAGATCCGGTCGGTGATATCCCGGGCCGAAAAGACCAGGGTATGCGAGGTGTTGGCGATTCTGGAAATGCGGGCCTGGAACCAGCGTTTACCCTGGCTGGTGTCCAGACAATATTCCAGGGTTTCCGGTTGGCTGGTAGCCACGACACGCTGAATTTTTTCCTGGCAGGCAAAACGCTGTTCGGGATCGATCAGGGCACAAATGGAGGTTTCCAGGGTGTCAAAGAATTTCCGCAGCGACTCCTCACTTTTTGACCAGATCTGATTGATCTCGCCTTCCTCATCGATTTGAATGATGATATCATCGATGGAATTGACCAGGGCATGAAGGTTCTGTTCACTTTCTTTTAGTTCATTTTGGGCGATGACCAGTTCCTTATTGGAATGCCCCAGTTTTTCGCCCATCTCAATCAGGTTATGGGCGGTTTCCTTGAGCTCGGTGACATGGATCTCCGGTTCCTGCTGATAATAATCGCCTTTTCCGATGTTATCCAGAACCGTATTGATCTCATGGAGGGGCTGGGAAATACTTTTGCTCATCGCATAGGATCGTTTTGATAAAATATAAAAGAAAATTGAATAAAACAAAATCAGTCCGGCAATCATCAATATCCCGATTTGCATCAGCGACTGGTTGATGGCGTTGGTATGCTGGTAAACATTGGCTTCCGGCACAATCACCAGCAGCTTCCAGCCGGTTTCAGAAACGGTATTCCAGGAAACCAGCTGTTTATGATTATTCAGGATGATTTCGGTAGTGCCCTGTTGGGAGCGTTGTAATTGATCGGCAACGGCGGTAAATTCCGGCCGTTTGTAAACATTAAAATCGTCCGGTTTAAAGGTGTCCTGCATAATGGCCTGTTCATAATGATGGCTGGTTAGTTCGCTCAGTCCCCAATCCGCCTCACCCTGCTCGGGCAGGGCCAGAATGGCGCCGTCTTTGCCGACCAGGATTCCATAGCCGTTCCAGGGAAATTCCCAGTTTAAGATCTGATCGGTGATCGTACTGATAGTCACATCAACGCCCACTACCCCTTCCAGGAAGTCACCGGAATAGACCGGGGAAATGGCCGAAGCCATCCAGCCGTGTCCGGCGGGATCAAGATAGGCGTCCGTCCAGACCACCTTTTTTTGCGGATTGTGAATATAATCGGCCTCATAATAAAAATTATATTCGGGTATATTCATCTTATCCGGATACTGTTCCAGCACATTAAAATAAGGATAAATGACATTTAAGGAATCGTGGGTGTTGAAATAAAGCGAAGCGGCCAGGGGATGGGAGCCAATGATGTTTTTCATCAGATCCTGCATGGATAAAAGCCTGGCGGCTTTTTCCCGTTCGGCAGCATTAATCGGCACAAAGCCACTGTAAAAAACCGCCGCGCCGCCATTGGTCTTATCGCTGACGGTATAATAGGCACCGTTGGGCGAGTAGGCCAGCCGGTTTAAATCCTCATCTGAAAGAGCTGGGTTTTGTTGCAGGGCCAGGCTGGTCTGCTGCTGATATAATGAGGTCACGTGGGTGCTATCCGCCAGTTGCTTATCGATGAGGCCGGCCTCTTTTTCAGCCAGGATATTCAGCTCCACATTGGCAGATTCCTGTAAATAGGACATGGTCTCCAGCCGCGACCAGCTGTTGGCCGAAAAATAAATCCCGACAAAAACCAGTTCGACCACCACCAGGGGGATCAGAGCCGATTTCAAATAAGATTGCCAGATCCACTGAAAAATTGAGATTGGTTCCGTTTTATTTTTTTTCATTTCCTTAGCCTCCTGAAGGGGATCTTGATGTGATAAAGACTGACCGATTAGTTCTCAAATTTAGTGCGAATATCTAAAAACCGGTCAATATTATTTAAAAACAGCGGCAGCAGATGGGGATCAAAATGACGGCCATTTTCCTCCGCCAGCAGCGTCAGGGTGTTGTCGAGGGTCCAGGCTTTTTTATAGGGACGCTTGGAAAGCAAGGCATCAAAAACATCGCAGATGGCCGTAATACGACCGGCAATGGGGATTTCTTCACCGCTTAATCCGGCGGGATAGCCGCTGCCATCCCATTTTTCGTGGTGGGTTAAAGCAATGATCTCACCCAGCTTCAGCACCTTGGAGACGCTGCCGGTTAAAATATCGGCGCCTTTATGGGTATGGGTTTTCATGACGTCCATTTCGGCCCGGGTTAATGGTCCGGGTTTTAACAGAATGCCATCGGGAATGGCGATTTTTCCCACATCATGCATCATTGCCGCCTGGGATAACTGGAGCATGAAATTTTTTTCAAAACCCAGAAGATTCCCCAGTGTTTCGGCATATTTGCCGATCCGGGTAATGTGGTGGCCGGTATCATCATCCCGGAATTCAGCGGCAATCAAGAGTTTATTGACCAATTCCAACTGAATGTTTTCGTTTTCCCGGGTTCGTTCCTGAACCCGCTCTTCCAGCAACCGATTACTTCTTTTGGTAGCGTTATGGAGCATCCGAATCTCCAGCAGATTGGTGACCCGCATAATGACTTCGGCATGATCAAAGGGCTTGCCGATAAAATCTTTAGCCCCCAATTCCAGTGCCTTGATGCGGTTTTCTTTATCGCTCTGGGCGGTGATCACAATCACTGAGAGATAGTCATCTTCGCCCAGGGCATTTAACTGTTCTAAAATGTCAAAGCCATCAAAATGGGGCATTTTCAGATCCAGCAGCAGCAGATCCGGTTTGATCTCGTCATAGGTTTTAAGAACCTCCCGGGAGTCGGTCAGGGTGAAAATATTGGCATAGCCACTGATTTTTAATAATTGCTCCAATAGAAAAACATTGGGAGCCGTGTCATCTACAATTAGGATGCGGGAATTTTGTTTAATGGATGCCATGGTTTTTGCGATCATTTTGCCACCCCCTGGTCAGATCGTTTGGATGATTTTTCAGATGATTAATGATTTATTGTATCATAGTATGAAGCACCTTTCAATCATTCCGAATTGAGATTTTGTTTAATTTAAGACCAGGTGACAACGATTGAGTGGTCGGCCGGAGCGGTTCTTAATGGAGCATGCCAAAGGCCTGATCGTCGGGGATTTCCCGGCTGCCGATTTTTCGGGCCAGCTCCATAAAACCCTGCATCCGGGGCGCGCATGTTTTCCATGTTTTCGGCAGGCTGTCAAACTGGCGGATCACCATCCGGGCCTGACTGCACAGCAGTTTCCCGGCTTCGGTGATATAGATGCCTTTGCCCAGGCGTTCAAAAAGTTGGCAACCGTAGTGGTTTTCCAGTTCTTAAATCACCTGGCTCACCGCCGGCTGAGTGATATACAGCTTTTTCGCTGCCCCGGACATGGAGCCGGCTTCGGCCACGGCAATCATAATTTTTAGATGTCGAATATCCATGGAACCTCCGTGTAGAGTTAAATCATAAGTAAATTTTATCGATAATATAAAATATTATCATTTTGTGATTGGCGGCCGCTGGGGCAAGCAGGTGGCCATCGGTCAACCGCTACGCCGGATTTTCACCGATCCTGAAGCGGTTTTGAAGCTGGTCGAGAAAATCATTTTCTTTTATCAGCAGCAGGGGCTACCCCGGGAACGCTTTGCCCAGACTATCGCCCGGTTGGGATTTGAAACGGTGGAAGCGATGTTGTTGGGGGATTAAGGCGCGGAAATAAAAAATGGGGCCGAATTGTTAAATGGTACAGAGGTTTTTAAGGAACTTAGAAGAAAACTCTGAAGTTAGATTTAATTTCGCAGAATCATGTGCACTGCATTGACATTGCACAAGGAAAGTCGTATAATTAATTATCAAATACGAAAGGGGTGTTCAAAATGGCAACCACAAATGTCACGATTCGAATGGATGAGGAGTTGAAAAAGCAAGCCGAGGAATTATTTTCAGACTTGGGTTTATCGATGACAGCGGCGTTAATTGCCTTTACAAAGCAGTCCGTCCGGGAACAGCGAATACCGTTTGTGCTCTCCCGTCATGTGCCAAATGCTGAAACAATCGCCGCCATCGAGGAAGTCGAAAAAATGAAATTGGCGCCCCAAGACTATCAGGGTTTTGACGATGTCGATGAGATGATGACTGAGCTATTAAAATGAACTTTACGGTTAAACCCACGTCAAAATTTCAAAAAGATCTGAAAAAGATTCACAGGCGCGGTTACAATCTTGCCTTGCTGACGGAAGTAATTAAAATGATCGCAAGTTGTGAAGAATTACCGGCAAAGTATCGGGATCATCCCCTGATTGGTCATTACGGAAGCTGTAGAGAATGTCATATCACTCCTGATTGGTTACTGATTTATGAACTGAGCGAAAATGACCTGATTTTATACTTAACACGAACGGGAACTCACAGCGATTTATTCTAACAATTGTGGCGTGCGTCCCTAAAAAACAGAAATGCCAAAACAACACCGCGCCGACAACCCGCGGTGTTGTTTTTGGTTACGCCAAGACTTTTTTCAGCCAGCCCCATACCGCCGCTGTTTTTCTTGACAAACCCGGCCCGGATGGGGTTTAATGTTAAACAACGACAAAATCCGGGAGGTTTGACAGATGGAGGCATTTTTAAGACTTGAGGGCAAGGCCAAGGTGGATTTTTATCAGGCCAAATACGATTATTACCGGCGTTTTAATCTGGGCGTCATGTTTGCTGCGGCCTTGATGTTCTTTAGTCTGCTGGTGCCGGACTGGCAGGTCTACGAGCAGTTTACCTGGCGCCTGCTATTGATCCGCAGCATGGTGGTGATTCCGCTGGCGTTGGTGGTGCTGGTCTATCGCCAGACCAGTAATTATCGGATCATGTCAGTCGTTTCACTGCTGATGGTTCACGCGATGATCTGGGGCAACATCTGGGCTGGCTCCTACGGGGCTGATCAGTCCTATGTTAATGAAGGCTTTCTGATCATGAGCTTTATCCTGTTGCTGGCCTCCTTCAGTGCGCCACCGTTTTACGCCATCGTGGCCCAGCTGGGACTGATCGGCAATATCCTGCTGGCTGATCAGCTCTATCATTATTCAAATCTCGATGTGATCCTGTCCTTCAACATTCAGGTGATTATTCTGCTGGGCCTGGTCGATCTGATCGTCACCGGTTTTTATTATGATCATTATATTATCCAAAAAAAACTGGAGTTTGCCCAGTTCCACGATCCCCTGACCCAGGTGTTCAACCGCCAGCAGCTCCACAAGATCATGGGAGCGGGCCACGAGCTGTCCTTTATGAGTGCGGACATCGCCATTGTGATCATGGATGTGGATCATTTTAAGCGGGTCAATGACAGCTACGGCCACGATGAAGGCGATCGGATTCTGCAGTTTGTCGCCGACTGCATCCACCACAGTCTGCGGGGGCCGGATCTGGTGATTCGCTGGGGTGGCGAGGAGTTTGTCGCGATACTGTTTGACTGTCAGCCCGATCAGGCCTGCCTGGTGGCTGAGCGGATCCGCAGCTCGGTGGAAAAGTCGGTTAACGGCGTCTGCAAGATCACCATTTCGCTGGGGGTGGCCATCTATCCCGGCGGCGACTGTTTCGAAACGATCAAAAAAGCCGACCAGGCCCTCTTTGTCGCCAAGCGCAACGGCCGCAACCAGGTGGTCTGTTATGAAGCTCTCGATCAGAACAGCTTCGATTTGGACGAGTACAACCGCCGCGCTGACGCCTGAAAGGGCCAGATGCACCTTTACTATACAGTTTTTCTTGACAGACCTGTCCAGATGGGGTTTAATGAGCAATAACGACGAAAACAAGGAGGCTCGACATGGGAAGAATCTCAGTTAAACCGCTATCACCACCAACCGTCTCATCGCAGAAGCAGCTTTGAGACGATAAAAAACATGTTCTCCAATGGCTGATTCTGCGATTGCTATAATCATTGGTGTTAGCATCATACATCTTTGCAACAGTATTTATAGAAAGCGAGAACAGTCGTGAAATCAAAATTAATGTTTATTCTGGCGATGGTCATCTTCGGAACCATCGGCATTTTTGTGCGGTTTATCAATCTGGAATCCAGTGAAATCGCCATGCTCAGAGGACTGATCGGCAGTCTTTTTCTGCTGCTGATCTGCCTTATCCGCCGGGACAAAATTGCTCTTTCCAGCGTCGGGGAAAATCTTTTTCCGTTAGTGTTTTCAGGCGCTGTCCTGGCTGGCAATTGGATCTTTTTGTTTGAAGCCTTTAAGCATACCACCATTGCCAATGCCACCCTGAGCTATTACATGGCACCCGTCTTTGTCATCGGTCTGTCACCATTGATGCTGAAGGAAAAGATCATCCCCCGCAAGGTTATTTGTCTGGCGGCAGCCCTAGTCGGGATGTTGCTGATCTTAAAAGGCAGCAGCCAGAGCGGCGCAGCGGGTAATGATCTGCTGGGCATTGCCTGGGGGATTACCGCGGCGGCCTGTTATGCCAGCCTGATGCTGACCAATAAGTTCATTAAAAGCTTGAACGGCATGGCCACCACGCTGCTGCAGCTGGCCATCGCCACGGTGGTGTTATTTTGCTATGTGAGTCTAAGCGGCGGCATCGCTTTTTCCGGTCTCACCCCGATGGTGGTGATGGCAGTGATGGCGTTAGGCCTGGTGCATACCGGGCTGGGCTTTTTTCTCTTCTTTACCGGCATGAAAGGGCTTAATGGCCAGAGCATCGCCACCCTCAGTTATATCGACCCGATCGCTGCTGGCGTCATTCCTAATTTTTGGCGAAGCCATGAATGGGGTCCAGATGCTGGGAGCCGTGCTGCTATTGGGGGCCACCTTCCTGGGGGACTATAAAACCACGAAGCAGCCGGAGCTTGTCGGTGACAAGCATATTTAGTTATCAATCAAACTTTTACCTGAAACGTCATTCGATTTAGCGAATGGCGTTTTTTGTTGCATGTTTTAATGGGATCGTGTGATTCTAACTGGCACGAATGATAAGAACGGTTAGAATGGTGACAAGAATAAAAAACCGGCAATCGTCACACCGCTGTCGTTCTTTCCTTGACTTCTTATCCCGAATAAAATACAATATTAAGTACAGAATAAAGTCCTTAAGGAGGAGAGATTATGTTAGCCATCAATTATACCACCATGAGAAACAAGATGAAATCTTATTTTGACAAGGTAACCGATGACTGTGAAACCATCATCGTCACCCGGAAAGGCGAAAAAAATGTCGTCCTGATCAGTCTTGATGAATATAACAATTTAATCGAAAATGCTTATATTACCAGTAATAAAGCCTATTACGATCGTCTGATCGAAAGTAAAAAGCAAATTGAACAGGGTAAAACGATCGAATTAGAAGCGTGTGACATGAACGATGAATAAATTGTTTTCAGAGCATGCCTGGGATGAGTATTTATCCTGGCACAATAAAGATAAAAAGATCCTCAAAAAAATTCATGAGCTGATTCGTGATATTGAACGCAATGGATACACCGGAATTGGGAAACCAGAAGCCCTCCGGCACGAACTATCCGGGTATTGGAGCAGAAGAATCTCGGAAAGCGATCGATTAATTTACAAAATCCAGGATGATACCATTTATATCATCGGTTGCAAGAGTCATTATGAGGACAGTTAAGGGTAACCCAGCTATATAAAAAAAGAGAAAAAAGATCAGCCAATACCAGCAGGAACGCCGGGATTGGCTGATTTTTGTATCGGGTGGGGTGGTTTTGCCAAAGCCGTTATTGATTGCGGATGGCTTTCTGTTGGCAGCTTTCCTGACACTTCAGGCAAACCAGGCAGTCATGCTGATGAATCTGGTGTTTTAACTGTTTTTCGATGGCGCTTGCCGGCAAAGCGTAAGGGCAGAATCGGCAGTATTTTACCGGGTTGTCATTGATCGTCCGGATGATAAAAAGCCGGTCCGGGGGCTTTGATCACAAAAATTTCCAGAATTTCGGGATCACGGTTATTGACATTCATTTTGATGTGGTAGGGAATATTGATGATCTGTCCGGCTTCATAGCGGTGCGGCTCCTGATCACCCAGCTGCAGGGTAACCGCCCCTTTAATAACGATCATATAAACGTTGGAATTGGAATAATGCTCCTTCAAGCCTTCTCCTTCCGGGAAAATCATGTGGTTGATCATCACCGGCTGGTCATCAATAATTTTTTCAATCCGTTTTTCGTTGCCATTGGCAAAAGCATAGATTTTTTCTAACATCGTAATCTCCTTTTCGTTCATGATACAATCTAGTATAAATGATAGAATCAAGAAAAAGTGTTACGGTGGTAACACAATCGGATAATAATAAAAAATAATGAGCTACCAATCAAGATCAGATTGAGTTGGGGCGATAACTGGCTGGGTTGATTAATGCCGCAATTACAATGAAATGAATGATTGGCTAATTTCTGAGGAGACTTTGGAACTGAAGCGTGTCAGGCATCCAACAGATACGGTGCGTTTGGATGAATAAATTAAAGCAAAGCCAGTTAAAAGGTGATATAATCAAATCAATAATACCATAGACGATGCGGTACTGAAAATGAAGAGGCAAAAATGGTGTATCGCGCAACAAAATGGGAGGAAACAAAATGGATTTGAAAAAAATAGAAAAGTATACACTCGATGATATTTCCGTTTTTTTTAAAGAAAATGCGGACGCCATTTTAATTGTTGACGCTAAACTTGTTATCTACAAAGCCATTTCTAGAAAGGGTATCTTTTTGGATTTAATCAAAGAAAACGGAAATTATCACGACCTCATTGAAAAGCTTTGGTTAAACTTTAATAACAGTTCAAACAAAATTACATCTGACTATCAAGTCTTTACACCTTCAATCGGGAAATTCGATGGCAAATACAGTAAGAGACTAAAGATTGTCTTCGACAATACTCTATATATCATTCAGATGACAATATATCCGATAGCCGATAATAATATCTATATGTTCATTCTCGATGAACTTGACAACAGTGAAAACATACAGGAATTTCTGACGAATGAAAAATTTAACACGATTCAAAATACATACCTCTTTTCCATGTATGTTGACCTGATCAAGGATACCACAAACAGCATCAGTGTTACGGAAATTTCTGATGAACCGATAAATTCAAATGAAATAAAATATACCGACTGGCGCAAAATGATCGTCAATATGATTTATGCTGACGACCAGTCAATCTTTCTTGAACGCACAGATCCTGAATATCTGAAAAAGAACCTGGCGCCGGAAAGAACCATGTCGCTTGACTGTCAGATGAAAAATCTTGAAGGTAAATATATCTGGGTAAAGTTGATTTTCAGGCGTGCCGAAACAAACAATGCTGATGATTTCAGATTTGTATTTATGATTCAGGATATTCACGAAAATTCTGTTAAATTATTGTCTGCTCTTAAAAAGTTCGAAGGGCTTGCTTCAGAAGACCCTTTGACAGGTTTATATAACCACGGCAGAATTGAAACAGAGATTTATAACGCCATCGAAAATAAAAAAGAATGCGAACGGTCACTTTCTATTATGATGATAGATATTGATTATTTTAAAAAAGTCAATGATACATTGGGTCATGCCATAGGGGATATCACCTTAAAGCACTTTGTTGCAATTATCTGTGATTTCTTCAAATTCTATAATATAAAAGTCGGACGTTGGGGCGGCGATGAATTTGTGGCCTTGTGTTATGATATAAAGGCGGCTGAGCTGATGACTATTGCTGAAAATATGAGAATAAAAATTTCCGAAACAAAATTTGATATGGCAGGTAATATCACGTGCAGTATCGGTATAACGGAGATAAATAAAAATGACGAGGTTAAAGAGGCATTCGAGCGTGTTGACAAAGCAATGTACGCTGCAAAATTGAACGGCAGAAACGGTGTTATGGTAAAATAACATAAGATCTAGCACCGTACAAGGTACGCTTAACAATTTTCTGCGATTTTTAGGTTCCCACCAGAAATTCAATTATGTATTAGCTTTAGTGACCCGCCAGGAAACTGGCGGGTTTTGTGTTTTGGGAGGGGTCCGGTAGGTTTTGAAAGGGTGGTTGACTTGACCTAAGCCTGTCAGTCACCCAACCGATATAAAACACGCGGCTTGATCTATGCTAGGATCCGTGAATAATAAATTCAAAGAAACTAGGAAATACATCGAAAGTGAGGCGGTTTAGATGTCAAGAGGAACCATTTTAGAACGCAAAACCATTCATATTTCCGGTAAATGGCAAATTACGATCCCTCAAAAATATTTAGAAGCCCTGGGATTTGGTAAAGAGGCGGAGTGCATTCTGCAAAATAATATGATCTTAATCAAACCGGTCCGAGAAAACACCAGCGGAGAGTTTTCTGAGGAAATTTTGGCGGACTTAATTGCCCAGGGGTATCAGGGTGAATTGCTGCTTCAAAAATTCAAAGAGGAACAGAAAAAAGTCCGGCCAGCGGTTGAAAAAATGCTGGAAAAGGCAACCGAAGCGGCAAAAGGAAAGGGCGAATTTTTCAGTTATGATGAAATTTTTAGTGAGCAGGAATAATCATGGCGAAACTGATTGTCCTGCCGCCGGCCGCCCGGTTTCTGAAAAAATTAAAAGATAAACAACTCAAACTGGCCTATCAACAGGCCATTGATCTGATTTTAGAGGATCATACGATCGGTGATGAAAAAAATGGAGACCTATCCGGCATATTCGGATATGATATCTACTACAATAAAACAAATTACGAGCTGGCTTATACGCTTGAGTATGAGGATGATAAAGTGGTCGTTGTCATCATGGCCGGTACCCGGAAAAACTTTTATGAACAGTTAAAACGCTATTTGAAATAATTGTGGGGATGGTGAAATAGCTGTTCCATCATCGTTTTGATTGGACAGATCCAGCAGTGTTTATAAAAATGATGACAAAAAAAAAGACGGAATGGAATTGTGACAGTCTATTAGCATTTTTTAAACCAACGCTTGAACACGTGAAACGAGATAAAAAAGAATTTCTCTTTATGTCTTTTTCAGAGAACAGGCATAAAAAAAGCACCCCAATTGAGATGCTTATAGGCAGTGTTTTCAAAAACAGTATTAATTTTATAGTAGGTTAGCACCATTCATATCGTTAAAATAATTTACCAGTAATCTTAGTAGTATTTTAATGGATAATAAGCTGGTAAACCGTTATCGCATTAATCCCATTTAAAACTTTGGGAATCAGTAATTTTCGAATTTCCAATGGCGTTGCCATTTACAAAAAATGTTGTATATGGTCTATTATTCGTTAGCGAATAAACACTTCCTTGGACATCATTTGCGATAGCTGTTTTTTCTGCATCACTTAACTGCATAAAACTAGGATCTACCGTGACTCTTAATTTAGCTCCTAAATATTCTATGTTATAAACATAGAGAGAAAATGCAAATGCGGCATTAGGGGTACCATTTTCTGT
The DNA here is from genome assembly GCF_041752335.1 of Acetobacterium sp. GTDB lineage: Bacteria > Bacillota > Clostridia > Eubacteriales > Eubacteriaceae > Acetobacterium. The sequence goes on from NZ_JBGSHG010000118.1 coordinate 15,328, forward strand.
CGGATTACCATTCCCATCTAATTTACCTAAAGCCCAACCCTGAGATAACAACAGACTTTCATTAATTAATCGATTTACTTCTGTATAATCTTCTACAGTAACTTCTTTAGGTGCTTCAGTCTTAGGTACTTCGGTTTCAGGTGCTTCAATTGCTGATTCATTTTTCTCAGGAAAGGTATGATAAGATACTGTTATTTTGGCATTTTTATCGAATCTATCACCGTTCGAAAAATTTTCTTCGCCATCAATAGTAAGAGATTCCACTATCAATAGTAAGAGATTCCACTTCACCATCTTTTGTAACAATACCCAAACTTAGATCTTCAATTTTAAGAGTCACTACATTAACAAAACCGGCATCCTCTAATTGCTTTACAACTTTTGCGTAATTTTCTTTTTCTAGATCTAAAGAACTAAAGGGTATACTAATTAAGCCAGCATTTTCGTCATTTTTGTCTGCAATATTATCGGTAATAACGCCGACAGTTAATATTATAAATATCACGAATAGCGATATTCCTAATATTAATATCTTTCTTCTTTTGTCCATATAAGTCTCTCCTTTTTGCTGAATTTGCATTATCTTTAAATTAAATGCCACATACATCGATTCATCGCAAAGTTTAACCGGATCTGAATATATTCGAACAATTATCACGATTCGATCAAAAACCTAACTATACTCTCTAATTCAGCTTTGGAATACACCTACATATCCTCACCTCATAAAATATTCGACGTTAAGAATCAAAGACCGTTCGATTAGACAATACTTTTGTACCCTAGTATTTGGTAATTAAACATGGCCACGGCCAATCTCCGCTGCGCTCCGACAGGGCTACAGAAGCTTTTTACTTTTAGTTGTTACTAAACCGTTATGATCTACAGAGCGAATGTAGCGTTGGAACGTTTTGTTTATCGGTGTTGTGCCCGACACCACCTCATACTGATTTTTATTCTGAGGTAGTGATCAGCGATATCGTCAAAAAATAAAACCACAAATAACCAGAGAAACTGAACTGAAGGGTATTCTTTTAATAGCCTTTTAAAGGTCAATTAAGTATAATAATTTAAAAAGGGGAAACGAAAATGTCACAAATTAAAAAGTTGAGCAAACACATACCAGGGAAAGCAGCCGTTGTACTGGTGCTGATCCTGATATCTTTATTCGTATTTTCGGGTTGTAGTGCCCTTAATGTCCTAAATAAACCGGATTTTGAAGGATATACCTGGATCGAAGTCGATGGTGGGGATCTGTCGGGTGAGCGGCTGCCCAATGTGGTGGTCGATATTGGTTTTGGGGATCGCGAGTATTATGCTTTTACCAATGAATATGGGCAATTGATTAAGGTTACGGCGGCAAAAATTATTTTACAGGATGATGATAAGGAACCGGTTTTGGACACGGGACGATATTATCCCGATGAGGCCAAGGTTCCCGGCACCGAAAGTCCCACCTTGGATGAGGGCCATGTCATTGCCGATTCCCTTGGTGGGGTGTCCAATGCTTATAATATTACCCCCCAGGATAGTACCCTGAATCGACACGGCGATCAGGCTTATATCGAAAAGGTCATTCGCGATGCTGGGGGCTGCAGCGATTTTACGGCGGTGATTACCTATCCGTCAACCACGACCCAGATCCCCAGTCATTACAGTTATACCTACACCTTGAAGGGCAACGTGATTCGTGATGAATTTGATAATGTCAATCCCGATGAGGTCAACCAGGGACTGGGCCTCACCAGTCAAAATGGACAGAACAGCAGCGGCGTCACCATCAGCGAGCTGGATAAAAAGGCCGAGTATATTGTCATCAAAAATGCTGGCACCAGTGCAGTCGATCTGAACGGCTGGAAAATTGTCTCGGTGAGAGGTAATCAGACATTTACCTTTCCGGCCTTTAGCCTGGCGGCCGGTGCCACGGTTAAAAGCGGCGATTCAGCCAATAATTCCGGCATCGATTTTCATTGGCTTGATGGCGGCGGGACCTGGAATAACAGCGAGAGTGATCCGGCCGAGTTATATGACGGCACTGGTAAACTGATTGATGTATATAATGATTAAGTGATGGGGGTGCGGCATGATGTCAACATTCGACCTTATTGATAGTAACAGCATCACTGAGCGGAGGGATTGTTGTCAAAACTGCCCTGTTTAGGTTTTTTAGTGAGTACCAATTTGAAAGGAGAACGAGAATGAATGAAAATAATCCGATTGAGAAGGCTGAGCTTACAAGCCTGCCAAACATTGGAAAAGAAATGAAAAAGCAGCTTAATGCGATTGGGATCAATACGCCCGATGATCTGGCTGAAGCAGGAAGTCGGGAAGCCTGGCTAAGGATCAGAGCCATTGATTCATCAGCCTGTTATAATCGGCTTTGCGGGTTAGAGGGAGCAATTCAGGGAATTCGCTGGCATTATTTAGATGAAAATCTAAAAAAAGAATTGAAAGCTTTTTACGAAGCTAATCGTTAAGGGAATAGGTTGCTGTAACCGGTCACTTAATTTGTGCAAAGAACTTTGTCAATTGGTTGCAGCGAGTAACTGTCTGGGAAGCGCAGAAATTAACGATTAACCGCGTTGAAGGTACCGCTACGGACAAGAAAAAAACAATCAAACCGGTGTCTGTTACGAAGATACCCAATAATTAAATAAATCGAAAGAAGGTGTGGCTATGCGAGAAACACATTTAATTCAAAACCGGCAGACTTGCAAACTCGGATTGATCATTGTCATTCGGCAGCTTTTTCCTCAAGAATTACTTAAAACCGCTTATTCAATTATGGAGGGCGTGTTTTGCCGGTTTGCCGACTCGGCAATTTCAATTAGAGAAGTCTATCAAATTGAAAAGAAACTCAAAGAATGGATATTGGGAAATCCTGAAATTGACTTTTTGAAGCATGAGGGGGGCTACTACTTTTATCGGGTTGATGACTATGTTGTTAAAATGATTTATCCCTGCGAAACAAACGTTAAAAATATGGATCCTTTCTGTGTGATTCCTTATGCAGACGGTTTTATTGTTGACTTTGGAGACATTGACCGCGATTGCAGCACCTCGTTGATACCGCCAGATAAACTCTCGGCCATGTATGAGAAGACGCAAAAGTGGTTAAAAAATATAAATATCGAGTTGCTAAATGATGTTAATGACTTTGTCATCAGCAGCGCCAGCCTGAAGCTACTGGGGATGGCCGAAGCCCTCCATGAAAAGGAGATATCCGATATTGCCGTGATGATTCTGCAGCAGCAGCGGGCCCTGCGGGTACTGCTGATTTCGGGGCCGTCTTCTTCCGGGAAGACGACTTTTGCACAACGATTATCGACCCAGTTGAGTGTGAACGGATTAAAGCCGGTTACGCTTGCGATGGATGATTATTTTGTGAACCGCGAAGTGACGCCGCTTACTGAGGATGGCAAGCCCGATTTCGATTGCCTGGAAGCTTTGGATCTTCCCTATTTGCAGCAGCAGCTGGGCGAACTGATCAATGGAAAAACGATTGAAACGCCGATCTATGATTTTAAAACCGGCCATCGTTCGACCCAAACAAGGCGCCTGCGCGTCGGACACGATGAAATACTTGTCGTCGAAGGAATCCATGCCTTGAATCCGCTATTGTTTTTGGGTGTTAACCGAAACATGCTATTTAAAGTCTACCTCAGCTCGCTGTTTCAATTAAATTTCAACTTGGAAAACAGAGTGCCAAGTTCTGAAGTACGGCTGATCAGGCGAATCGTTAGAGGCGATCAGTTCCGCGGTACCCATCCCGAGGATACCCTGGATCAGTGGGAAAATGTCCGCCGCGGGGAGTATAAAAACGTGTTTAAATTCCAGGAAGAATCGGACGTAATGTTTAATTCGAGCCTTCTTTACGAATTAAATGCCATGAGACCTTTTGCTGAAGCATCCTTAAATAAAATCGATGATAACAGCCCCTATGTGAAGACAAGGGACCGGCTGCTTAATATTCTATCGTTCTGTGAGCCAATGAATACGGAGAAAGTGCCTTTTAATTCAATACTGCGTGAATTCATCGGCGGCAGCATCTATTTTGACTAATGGCATTGTAAAATCATAAAAATTGAAAAACCGGATAAAGGGAGAAGAATAATGATGATGAACGTAATTGTTTTTTTAGCACCAGGATTTGAAGAAGTGGAAGCCTTAACCGTTGTCGATTATTTACGAAGAATCAAGTCGATTCGGGTTGATATGGTGGCCATCGGCGATAGCCTGATGGTTTCCGGAAGCCATCAGATTGCGGTCAAAGCCGATCACCACATTGATGATCTACAAAACCTCGACGCCTACACGGCGGTTGTTATTCCCGGTGGCATGCCTGGAGCCGCCAATCTAAGAGACGATCCCCGGGTTATCAAAATCGTCAGCGACATGGCTGCCGCCGGTAAAGTAGTGGCGGCGATCTGTGCCGGGCCGATTGTTTTAGCCAAAGCTGGGATCATCGCTGGTAAAAAACTGACCTCTTACCCCGGCTTTGAAGCGGATCTGCCCGATTCAATCTATCAACAGGACGCGGTCGTTCGGGACGGCAATCTGATCACCGCCCGGGGCCCGGGAAAAGCGGTGGATTTTGCCCTGGAACTGGTGAGCGTTTTAGCCGGCGCGAACGAGGCCGAGACGTTGCGCAAAAATATCCTTTATGACAAGTAGTAAAACAATTTGATCCCGTTGTGTTAGCAACAAAACCCCGTCACCGTAATGGTTGGGGTTTTTTTCGTTGCCAGCACCTTGTTTGACTAATTGAGAATCCTTGATCTACTTAAAAAATTGCAAATAACACGTCGTAAATTAATTATTGATCGATTAAATACGTTCGCAAAGTAATGATCATCAACGTGAAAAAGCACTAGACGAGCAAAGTAAGCGCTCAAACTAGGGTAGCTTAAAAATAACTTAAAAGGCTTCAATTGAAGTATTGACAATTGGCCAAAAAGGTGGTATAAAATAACCATAGTTAGCACTCGCTATATGAGAGTGCTAACAAAAATACAAAATGTAAAGGAGTGGTTTATGATGACAGCACTGATTCCGTTTAACCGAAAAAGAAATGATTTGATGAATACCGGTTTTGATGATTTTCAAAATATGCTTGACGACTTTTTTGCAGAAGGGTGGCCGATGCGAAGAAGTTTAGCTGGTGATACCTTCAAAATTGATCTTCAGGATAATGAAAATGAATATATCGTTGAAGCAGAGCTCCCAGGTATTCAGAAGGACGAGATTAATCTTTCCTTAGATGAAGGACGACTGCAGATAACCGTCAAGAAGGAAGAAACGAAAGAAGAAAAAGAAAAAAATTATGTTCATCGGGAGCGAAAATTCTCAGCCATGACCCGGAATATCTTTTTGGCCGATGCCGCATCGGACGACATTAAAGCCAAGCTCAACGAGGGGGTTCTGACGATCACCGTACCTAAGCAGGTGAAACCGGAACTGACTAAACAAATTGAAATTGAGTAAAGCAGTCAATAATTGTTAACCTCAAATGCCGATGGGCGACAGAAAGGGATGATGCAATTAGAATCATTTAAAGCAATTAAAAAAATATAAAATCACAAATAGGAACACCCTTTTTATAGCTGTCGATGATGCTATGAAAAGGGTGTTTATTATGACTTCAGTCACGAAACCAGTCGAATTTACGTTTAAAGATTGCGACTGTCATAAGCCCAGTGCAGCAGCGCCTGGCGCTGTTTTTTGCGATAGTTTTGATCCATTTGCTGGCAATTCTTTTTAATCGCGCCGATATGGCGCACCATCGCTTTCCAGCGCTTGATCTGGCGGCGGTCTTCGTCAGGAACGCGGCGGCCATAATAATAGCGGCAATACCATTGAAACCAGCCCCGGGGATCGATGGGGTTGATCCAGCCGTTGGCCTGCCAGACGCTAAGGGGCTGCGAAGCATCGACCTGATAATAATTTAAGGAAATATCTTTTCGGGCTGGTGAAAGTTTGGCATTATCATACCAATCCTCGGGAAATTCAGACCGGCAATCGGTCATGTACTTGCCTCCGAAAAGGCCTATCGCCAACAGTGCTTTGGGGGAGAGCTCCGGCTTAAAGTCGGGATCAAAATTTGTCCCCATGGCTTCATTTAAGTAATAAAAGCCTTGTTGCATCGTATCGTTGATGATTATTTTTTTCATTTTTTCTGGCTATCCTTTCGTTTCTGCTGGCCACCATGATCGCTGATTCTGGTCAGGTTATTTTCTTAATCGATGCCGTTTAAAATGCGGTCCAGGGCTTCGGCAATGACCTGATAGCCGCTGCTGCTGGGGTGAAACTGATCGGCTGCCAGATAGGTTTGCAGATGATATTTAAAGGCGTCATCAATGGGAATATAGGCCGTCTTATTATCGGCAGCGGCGAGCAGCTGGGTTTGATAATTCCATTCAAACAGCTTTTGCGATTTTTGCGGATCCTGATCGGGATAGGGATTATATAAACCAATCAGGGCGATTTGAGCCTCGGGATTCAGCGCGCGAATACGGCTGATCGTCGCTTCTAGATGCTCCTGATAGCGGCTAAGGATGTCCTGAAAGGCTGCATCCAAAGACAGGGCATCCTGATACTGGAGGCGATTCAAATCATTGCCGCCAATCGAGATAATAATTAAGTCGGCGGCGGAAATAAAGGCGGCATTTTCCGGGGCGACGACCAGCGCGGCCAGATCAGCGCTGATCGCTCCAGACACTGACAGATTTACCACCGTGAGGAGATTATCGGGATTAATTAGCGCCGCATAGCGTTTGCCGATACCCATGTCCGGTTCATCACCGACGCCGTATCCGATCGAATCGCCCAGCACCAGAATACTGTTAGCGGCGCTGATTGGTTCAGTTTCAATAGTCTCAGCGGGCTCGCCAAGGTCGTCCGGATTTTTGTCGCCGCCATTGGTGATGGTAATCGCAATGATCACGCCGGTCACAAAAATAAGTATCAGGGCGACCGATACGATTAAGATCAATGGCCATATTTTTTTGATCATGATTGCCTCCTTTTAGACCAGTACATCTTTGCGACTAAAAATCTGAAACCCGAGCAGCAGCGCCAGTAAGCCCCAGATTCCCAGGGTGATGATGGAAAAATTCAGGCTCATCCCCGGAATCGGCTGATAGGAGCCGGTTAAATACCGGGTGAGGTCCAGATTGGTAACAAAAAAGAACTTGACGATGGGCCAGTCGGACAGAAAAAACTGCAGAAATTGTCCGCCAATCAGGGCCGCCATCAATACCCCAATGGCCGAGACGGTATTATCAACGATAATCGAAATCAACAGGGTCAGAGCGGCAATCACAATCGCGACGTACCAGGTCAGTGAATAAATGAGGATGGTGTACTCAAAGCGGCTGACCAGAATCACCGCATCAGCGTTTAATTGCCCGTCGATCAGGCGAAAGCCGGTGGCAACGGGTTCATCAAAGCCCCATTGGCCAAAGAAAAGATAGGAGATCAGGACCGCCAGCAGCCCCATGATCAAGACCACCAGGGTGGTCATCAAAAGCAGCGCAATCAGCTTGCTCAGCAGAATTTTCCAGCGCGGCACCGCCCGGGTTAACAACACCTTAATGGTCCCGGTTGAAAATTCCCCGGAGACCAGATCAGCGGCGAGGATTACAATGATCAGCGGAATCAGCAACGAAATGCCCTGCTCCACAAAATCGACGCTGAACTTGGCGGCACTGGGGGTAATTGGGTTAATATCGTTATCGATAAAATAACGCAGCTGTTTGATTTCAATGTCAATGGAGGCAATCCCCTCAGCGGGAATATAGGGGCTGTCAAGGCGCTTTTCCAGATCCTCCAGCCGCTGGGTGGCCAGGCTTTTCCAATCATAGGTTCCGGCGCCGGACAGATTTTCAAAGCGGTCAATATTTTTTTCATAGGTATATTGCTGGCCATAGGAAAGCAGGGTGATGAAAATGATCAGCAACCCGATAATCAGGAATAGTTTCTTCTTTAACAGCAGTTTGGTGACTTCATTGCGAATGAGGTTTAGCATCATCGTATCCTTTCTACTGATTTTTTTTATTGAATGGTTTTCTGGTTGGTCAGGCGCAGGAACAGCTCCTCCAGAGTGGTGTTTTTAGCTGCCACGGTTTGCAGTTTCAGGCCGGCAGCGATCATGGCGGAATTGATTTTGGGCAGGTTTTCCAGGTCGATGGCGGCAATCAGTTCGTTTTGAGTCGTGATCCGGGCCTCAAGCTGAAACTGCTCGCTGAAGATTTTTTGGCCCTGGCGGGGATTGTTTACAACCCAGACGATTTCACCGGTTGATAGCATCTCCGTCACCGCGCCGTCCCGGACTAGCATCCCCTGATTGATAATGCAGACCCGGTCGCACATCAATTGCACTTCGCTGATCAGATGCGATGAAATGAGCACTGAAATCCCCTTATCTTTGGCCAGGGATTTGACAATTTCCCGAAATTCATGGATGCCCTGGGGATCAAGGCCATTGGTCGGTTCATCAAGAATCAGTAAATCGGGTTGATGAATCAGGGCCTGGGCTAGGCCGATCCGCTGTTTCATGCCCATCGAATAAATGCTCACCTTATCATGGATGCGCTTTTCCATGCCGACCAGGGCGATGGCATCATCAATGGCGGCCTTGGTGACATGCCGGGACATGGCACCTAAGAGCTCCAGGTTTTTATAGCCGCTCAGATACTCGTACAGATCCGGGCCTTCAATGATGCAGCCGACATGCGCCATCGCCTGGACGTAATCGTCACTAATCCCATGTCCGCAGATTGATACGGTACCAGTGCTGGGCCGTGACAAACCAACCAGCATTCTTAAGGTCGTCGATTTGCCGGCGCCATTGGGTCCTAAAAAGCCTAAAACTTCCCCCTTGTTAAGCTGAAAGCTGATGTCTTTAACAATTTCTTTATTCTTAATGCTCTTGGATAGATTGGTAACCTGTAAAACTGGCGTCTCCATAAAACCCTCGCTTAAAATCGATAATTGGAATGTTTCTAATTAACTATATGCCCGGAAAGCCGGTATTCAAACAAAGAATTTAAAAGGCTGGCGCTGTTAAAAATAAAAAGACACGGTGCAAATGGAAGTTGAGACCATTTGCACCGTGTTTTTTATTTCTGGATCAGAAGTGGTCAGCGGAGTTGCGACGCATCAATGACCACGTAGGTACCATCGGCCCACTGATCCAGGGCAATCTGGATCACCGGCGAGCCGTCGGTATCGATAAAAGCCTGAATAATTTCGTCATCCATCTGCGATTCGATGGCGACTTCCGTCACCCCATTAAAAGAAAAGCCCTCAAAGGCTTTAATGATGTCCCGCCAGATATCCCGGGAACCATCAATTTTTTTCAGGTTCTTGATCACTTGTTCAATATTCATTTTCTTTACCTCCCCAATACTATGTCGGTTATAAAATGAATACCCTCCTTGACGCATTTTAAAATTATTTGATCAAGATATTTTAAAAATCAACTTCAAAGTTCATCAACTACCATGTAAAAGCTGAGTTGCTAATTGAACGAATAGTAAATGAACAATTAGCAAAGGAGGTGTAATGTGTTTGACGAAAGTGATCGAAGCCATGGCAGATTTCGCCGTGGTCCAAGGCTTTGGGGTGATTCGTTATCCAGATCAATTGTTTTGCCATTTCCAGATTCCGTTGCGGAATTCGATAGCTTATTAGAATAGCTACCCTCGTCAGTTTGCTGGCGAGGGTTTTGTCTTTTTTGCACTTGCCTTCGAACTCCGAAACAAAAAAGCCTGAAACGTTTTTTCATAAAAAAATAATTTTTTATGAATTTAAAAGTAATTGATTTTTCTAATTTTCTATTGACAAATGCAGAAATAAGAGATATATTACATAACCAATATACCGATATATCGGTTATGTAATAAAAATTTAACAAACAAAGGGAGAAACACATCTTGAAAAAAAGAAAATTAGGTTCACTTGAAGTTGCTGAAATGGGCATGGGATGTATGGACTATTCACATGGACATGGAACCCCACCACCACGTGCAGAAAGCATTAGACTAATGCGTTTGGCGCATGAACTTGGCTGTACACTTTTTGATACAGCAGACATATATGCAGATGGCCATAATGAAATTTTAGTTGGAGAGGCATTAAAACCGATTCGACATGAAGTATGTCTTAGCACAAAGTACAATCCAGAGGCACATCCTGTAACAGATCCATCTAAAGGAACTGTTGAGGAACAAATTGAAGGTCGTCTTGATGCATCTTTAAAACGTTTGGATACGGATTACATCGATCTTTACTATATGCATCGTGTTACGGATGATGTTCCACTAGATGAAGTGGCCGGTTATATGGCAAAATTTATTCAAAAAGGAAAGATTCGTGCATGGGGTATGTCTAGAGCAACAGTAGATCAAATTAAAATTGCACATGCTGTAACACCGGTAGCTGCTATCCAGAATGAATATTCTCTTATGGAACGAGATCCAGAGGATGGGGTTTTAGCAGCATGCAAAGAACGTGGTATTGGATTTGTGCCATATATGCCACTTGCGGGTGGATTTTTGACAGGAGCATATAAGCCGGGTATGGTCTATAAGAATGATGATGCTAAACGTTTCGCAGCTAGATTTAGCGATGAAAATATCATAAAAAATCAGCCAATACTAGAAATTCTTGATCAGATGTCAAAAGAAAAAGGATGTTCTTATGCGCAGGCAGCTATTGCATGGTTACTTCATAAGGAAGATTTTATTGTGCCAATTCCTGGGATGATGAATGAAGAAATTGTTCATTTCAACATGGAAATTCCGAATATTAGTTTTACCGCCAACGATATGAAGAGATTTGATGAAGCACTTGCTAAAATTACGGTATATGGTAAATGGGATGATAGCTGTATTGTAAAATTGAAGGAAGTTCTGAAAGAAGAAAACTTTAAATTAGACGTTTAAACATGGAATAGGTAAATTATACATAAAGATGCAAGGAGGCAGTCGGAGGAACGGCTGCCTCCTTGCGTCTTTATTTTTCGTATAGTATAATGAGTAGGCGTAAATGATTGAAATATTTAAGAGAAGATACATGGGGGAATCGGGGATGTCTTTTTTATTAAAGGATGAAGCTTATGATAAATTCATTCAAATGATAAATGATAAGAAACTTATATATGGTGAGATATATTCTCTAAATGTCTTGACTGCCACTATGGATATGTCCAAAACGCCAGTCAGAGATGCCATTCAAAAATTAGTGGATGAAAAACGAATTGATATTTTACCAAGTCGTGGTATTCGGCTGCATCAAATAACAAAAGAAGATTTAATGCAACATTACCATTTTAGTTGTGCAATTGAGGGTTATTGTGTGGCAACGCTGGCTAAGACCTATCAAAAAGATAAGAAGAATCCATCGGTCAAGAAACTAAAAAATCTGACGGAAAAAATGGAGAAAATGCTTGATGAACAGCAGGATTTTGGTGAATATTTTGCTTTAGACCAGCAGTTCCATAAGGAGTTACTTGAGTCATTGAGAGATCCTTATTTTAATAATCTGCAGTATTCCTCGATGGGATTTTATAATCATCCTGAAGTACAGTTTACAGATAAAAAACTATCTAGAAAAGAGGTATATGAGTGTCATCGAAAAATATTGAATGCCATATGCGAAGGAGATTCTGCCAGTGCATATGAAGCATTGCTTGAACATTCAGATCTGATGCTGAAAGCATTTTAGAAAAATGAACGATGATAACTGAATAATTAAGCAGGTAATAACAAGATACCTAAAATATTATATATCAAAGAAAAAAGTTTTAATTTAGCGGAACAATACCGCTTGATTAGAGCTTTTTTGTTTTTTAAAAGGAGGAACAGCAATGGAATTGCTGGAAGATTTTTAAATAGAAATTCGAGATATTTGTATGGGTTCAAATGATTCGCCTTGGCGGTTTCGACAATCGAGTAAACAATCGCACTGGCACTCGCACCGGCAGGACTGCCTGCAAAAAGCCTGAAACGTTTTTTCTTAAAAAAATAATTTTTTATGAATTTAGTGATTGACAAATCGTTTACAAAGGTTTATATTGTATCCATACTTACTTGTACGTATAAGTTGGGCTGGAGGTGAATGATGATAGATAACAAATTAATACTTTTTACCGGTTTTCTCGGTTCCGGGAAGACATCATTACTTTTAAAATGTGCAGAATATCTGGCCGGGAATAATAAGAAATGTGCCATTATCATTAATGAGATTGGTGAAATCGGGATCGATAATTTACAGATGAAAAAATTGGGTTATGATGTCTGGGAAATATTTGGCGGCTGTATCTGCTGTACGCTGGCGATCAGTCTCGAAGACACCATACGTCAACTACAGGAGAAATATGATACTGAATACATCCTGATGGAGCCTTCGGGAGCGGCTGATCCGTCAGCCCTGTATCCAACTTTGGCTCACTGCGGGTTCACACAACAAAAAATCAAAAATGTGATGATCATGGATCCGACCCGGGTGGAAATGCTGGTTGCGGTGCTGGAACCTTATCTGGAAGCAGCCATTCCGCTTGCGGATCTGGCGGTGATTAATAAAATTGATGTGGCGACCGCAGCGGAAATCGAGCAATCCGAACAGGTAATCAGGCAGTACAACCCGGGCGTTTCAATTGCACAAATCGATGTGAATGAACTGACCGCGAACCAGATCAAAGACATGCTTAAATAAATTTGAACGGAGTGAGAACAATGTATCAGAATGTATTTCAAACCCTGGCAATCGAGACAAAATTGTTATCGAGACAAGCATTGCAGAATGAAAAATGGCTGGAAATCGGTTGCTTTTTTATTCAGAATTATGTGGAGCAATTAAGCAAAGCAGAAAATATAACCATTGGTCATATCAAGGGGCTGATTGAACTGGATGAGGGAAATTTCATCAAATTCAGCAGCGTTGCCGCCGACCGGCCGGTAAACGCTGAAATCCTTAATTCGCAAGGCAATAGCCAGGAAGGAAGGTTGACCTTTAATGCCATCGTTGCTAATATTTCAAAGGAAACCAATCTCACCTGTTTTCATATGGCTCTGGAAAGAACCTGCAGTGTCTACGGCCTGATGACCGATTATAAAGAGACAATTCACGATGGTGGAGAATTGGTGGAGTCAGAAGAACAGCCCTGTCCGGTCTGTCATGATCACCATCATCATGATGAAACCTGTGGGCATCATCACTAAACGGTAATCACCGATGATACCATCGGTATTATAAAGTAACTAAATTAAATTTGGAGGTACAATGCATGGTTGAAATAAAAAAAGAGACTCCTTAAAATTCCACAGGTACAGGCATTGCGGGCCATAACGTACACGGGAAGCGCTAAAAGGAGTGCTCATCACTATAATATTAACACAAATCCAAATGGATTATAAAGTTATTTTTCCGTAAATCGGATTAGTTTTATATATTCTTTAATAGCTGATGAGTTCTCCTCTGAAAATGTGTGGTTCAAATAAAAAAATAATCAATCAAATCAAATGGAGGATAAAAAAATGGCGAAAATTAGTGAATTGCTGGCGAAACTGGAAATGGACGAGCTGATGGAAACAGTACAGCAAGAACTCGATAACGGGACCGATCCCTTAGAGATTCTTAAAGAAGGGGAAGCCGGGATGATCAAGGTTGGTGAATTGTTCAGTGCCGGCGAATATTTCGTATCCGATCTGATGATGTCCGGGGAAATGTTCAAAGAAGTGGGCGAAATGCTGGAACCC
>NZ_JBGSHG010000119.1:0-43152 GCF_041752335.1 Acetobacterium sp.
GCATTTGACACGGCAGCTGCAAGCTGAGCATCGGATATCCACGCCATTCCTCCTTGAAGAATGGGAAATTCAATGTTTAAAAGATCGCAGAGTGGTGTTTTAATCATGCTATTTCACCTAAGCGATTGCTTTTTCGATCAGGGTTACCACATCACCAATGGTTTTAATTTCGCCATCCATTTCAATGCTGGTATCAAAGGCTTCTTCAATTTCCATCACCAGTTCGACGGTATCCAGAGAATCCAGTTCCAGCTCTTCGAATGTTGAATCCATGGTTACTTCCAGATCTTGTTCATCTTTGTAATTCCGTAAAATTTCCACTACTTTTTCTAATACCATTTGATTAATCCTCCTAAGATTATAAATAAATTTTTGATTAAGATCCCGTACCGACCAATTGTTAATCTGTTGTATGCTGCACTATGCGAAATTCGCCACGCTCTTTTCGCATGAGTCGCGGGCAGTCGCCAACTATAAGCAAGCTTATGATTGGCTCGTTGCCTTCGCGCAGAATCGGACAGGCTATCGCCGTGTCCGCTCTGATGCATACAACATGATGTAACAATTGTCGGTACTACTTTTGACTTTAATCTGAAGTCTTTTTAATAACTAAATTGATGCCGTATGATGATCAGGCCCATTCGATAACGCAGGCGCCGGTTGTCAGGCCACCGCCGAAGGCGGTTAAGGCAATCCGGGTGCCGGGTTTAAAAGTGTTACTGCGGTTAAGTTCGTCCAGTACCAGGGGGATACTGGCGGCTGAGGTATTGCCGCAGCCGTTGACGCGCAGGACAAATTTGTCCATTGGCAGTTTCAGGCGTTTGGCCGCCCCTTCGATAATCCGCAGGTTGGCCTGGTGGGGGATGATATAATCCAGATCGGCCAGTTCAAGGCCGGCGGCTTTTGCCACTGAGCGTAAGTCACTGCAGATGGCCGCTACCGCAAAACGATAAACTTCCGGGCCATCCATCAGCAGATAGGGGGCCGGGCTGGGCTGATTTTGAGTCAGGGGATGATTTCCTTTCGGCCAGGGAATGCTTAAGGCATGCCGGTTGCCGACGGAGGTCAACTGAATCGATTTGAGACTGTTGCCGCTGGCCAGCACCGCAGCACCGGCACCGTCGCCGAAAAGAACGGCCGTCGCCCGATCCTGCCAGTCCACCAGCTTGGACATGGCGTCCACCGCAATGACCAGAATTTTCATGTCATCATTCCGGGAAAAATAAGCATCGGCTACATCCAGCCCATAGACAAAGCCGGAGCAGGCCGCATTGAGATCAAAGCTGGGGCAGTTCGCCCCCAACTTCTCCTGAACCAGGCAGGCCAGGGATGGGGTAACGGTATCGCCGCCCAGGGTCGGGCAGATAATAAGATCCAGTTCTTCGGGTTTTATTTGGGCATTTTCCAGGGCATTTATACTGGCTGCCAGCGAAATATCCAGAATCGATTCTTCGACACAGATATGCCGGGCTTCAATGCCCGTTCTGGTCACAATCCATTCGTTGGAAGTATCCAGAAACTGGGCGAGGTCGTGATTGGTCTGAATTGTTTTTGGCAATGCAGAACCGGTTCCGATAATTGTAAAGGACATTTGTTCCTCCAGGAATCAAGGCTCAGACGTTTCATTTTCGTCAGATAATCTTGATAATTTTTTTTTGAAAAAACCATTTAATTTTTCCATGCCATGAATTAATACTTCTTTTTCTTCATCAGTCATTTCTTTAGAAATATCTTTCACCATTTTTACATGAAAATACTGGTGAATTTTATCGATCCGCAAACCCTTATCAGTGAGCCGGACGTATACAACCCGTCCATCGGTATTGCTCTTCTCTTTCTTTACATACCCTTTCTTAGCCAGTTTATTGATCGCTACAGTGACAGAAGGGAGGGTAATATTAAGACTTTGGGCAAGATCACTTATGGTTCTTCCATCATTTTTGTTTTTTCCCACATGCTCAATCAGGTGCATTTCGTTGATTGATAAATCAATATTCGTAGATCGCTTGAGTAAATCTTCTTCAAACTTTAAAATATTATTGAATGTATCGACCAGAACGGCGTTGAGTTGGGAAGAAAAAGAGTCCAAAGGGTCACCTCCAATATCATTAGATTGTCTAACTAATTATAGCCCTAAAAAAATATTTGTCAAGAAAAGCACAGATATTAACAGTTTTCTTAGGGCTCATTAAGATTTAACGGATCGATAAATGAATGTCGGACAAACAGATCATTTATTTTAATTCTTTCGTCAATTCACGCATTAAGGCTTCGACCGTTGTGATCTCATCGATCTTGTAGGCATTGGCCCCGGAAAAAACATAGCCGTTTTCCAGATCGCCCTCTTTCCCGGCAATCAGCGCCAGACCGATACAGTAGGGAGCGGTTTTGTAATCACAGGATTTAATGCAATTAATGGGACAATTTTTGGGATGTCGCAGTCCTGATTTGACCTCTTCCAGAAAGCGGTTATGAATCGCCCGACCCGGCAAACCGGCAGGACTGACAATGATTTCGATATCGGTTTGTTTGGCATTGACAAGGGCCTCTTTAAATACCTGGGAGGCATCACATTCTTCGGTAGCCACGAATCGGGAACCGATCTGCACCGCATCGGCACCGGCTAACAGGGTTTCCCGGACATCGGCTGCTGTGGTAATCCCGCCGCCGGCGATTAAGGGAATATGTCGTCCGACCAGATCTTCATAGGGTTTGATTTCTTCCAGGACACCGGGAATCAGCGAGGGCAGCGTTTGTTCAGCCAGCCGTTCCGGGGTAAGATCCTCATTTTTAAAGCCTAAATGACCGCCAGCCAGTGGGCCTTCCAGGACAATGGCATCCGGAGTGACTTCATAGTGACGCCACCAATGTTTTAGAATCAGTTTGGCGACCCGTTTAGAAGAAATAATCGGGGCGATTTTAGTTAAGGAATTACGGGTCAATTCCGGTAGCGTTAAAGGCAGACCAGCACCGGCAAAAATAATGTCATAACCGGTTTGCACAGCATCCTTGACCAGTTGCTCGTATTGGGTCAAGGCCACCATAATATTAATCCCAATGGGACGATTACCGGATATTTCTTTGGCCCGCTTAAAGTGATCCACCATGGCCTGTCGGTTGGCTTCTTTCGGATTTTTCTGGTAGTTCGGGTAATCAGAACCCATTTCTACAGCCGACAAGACCCCGAGGCCGCCAAACTTTGAGACGTTTCCAGCCAGGTTGGAAAGGGAAATACCAATCCCCATGCCACCCTGGACGATGGGTTTGGAAAATTCCAGATTTCCAATATTAAATTGAGTTTTCAAAAAAAAACCTCCTCTGCAATTATTCTTGCGATTGGAGGTTATCATAGCATATTGGGAATTAATCTGTAAAGAAAAAGCTAAATCTCAGTAATTTTTTCAGAATTTTCCGGTTTTGTTTTAAGAAATAATGGTTTAAGAAAAGACCACTTGGTTTCAGCGGTGAGGATCCCCAGAAAAATGATCAGACAGCCCAAAAACATCAGGGAAGTAAAGTTATCATTAAGGATGAGAATGGACAACAGGCTTCCAAAAACGGCCTCCAGACTGAGAATAATAGCGGCATGGGTGGAGTTGGTATATTTCTGCGCCACCGTCTGGCCTAAAAAAGCCAGGAAGGTGCAGAATATCCCCAGATATAAGCCATTCAAAAGACCGGGCACCGGGATGGCCAGGGTAAATTCTCCGGAGATAAAAACATAGGCCAGGGATACCACCGCAGCAAAACCAAGCTGAATTACCGTCAGCGCAATCGGATCATGCTCTTTTGAGTAGATGCCCACAACCACAATATGACAGGCATATAAAAAGGCGCATAGCAGCGTTAAGGTATCCCCGGGATTGAAGGAAAACCCAACCGAAAAATCGATGGTCAGTAACGCCAGTCCCAACAGCATAATAAAGGCCGCCACAAAATTGTACTGATCCGGTCGTTGTTTTTTGACCGCCCAATAAATAAAGGGCACCATAATGACATTAGTGGCTGTTAAAAAGGCCTGTTTTCCGGCTAGCATATATTGCAGGCCAATCATCTGGGCAGCAAAAGCAGTAAACAGAAAAAATCCGATAACACAACCGGCCTTAATGGTTTCTTTAGCGACATTTTTTAAATTTTTCCGGAAGATAAATCCGGATAACAGGGCGGCAACTGTAAATCTGACCGCCATCAGCATCATCGGTGACATCGAATCCAGGGCATTTTTCGAAGCAACAAAACCGCTGCCCCAGACAAATGCCACGGCCACGAGACCCAGATCAGCTAAAAGAGCTTGTTTTTTTGTTTTTTCCATGGTGACTTCCTTTCTAAGGTACTTTATTAATTATAACTAAAAAGGTGGGTGTTAGCAAAAATATTTTGGTTTCCCGGTTAAAAATGAGTTATAATATAGTAAAAGTTTAAAAATGACGTAAGGAAGAATAGATGAAACTTGTAATGGTAAGACATGTCGAGACATATGGAAACGTGGAGCATCGCCTCAATGGCCACACCGAATCTGACTATACCCCTCGGGGCGAGGCAATGAAAGAGCTGTTGGTGGAAGAATTGATCGCGCTGGATGAGAAACTGTCATTTGATAAAATCTTTGCCAGTCCGACCTCCCGGGCCTTAAAAATCGCCAAGGAAGTGGGAAATTCATCCGGGAAAGAGATTCAGGTGGATCACCGGCTGCGGGAGTTCAACTTTGGTATTTTCGAAGGGAAAACCCGGGACGAATGCATTGAAAATTTTGAAGCTGAATGGGATCAATGGATGGAAAACTACATTGATTATGCCGTACCTGAGGGTCAGAGCCAGAGTGAATACCATGACCTCTGCGCCGAATTTTTAGCTGAATTGAATGAGGGTGAAACGATTCTGATGGTTGCCCATGGCGGTACTATCCACGGCATGCTGACTAATATGCTGAATCTGCCGCTTGACTGCAAATGGCATTTTGACATTAAATTGGGGAGTATCACTATTATTGATTATAACCATGGTTTCGGCATGCTTTCTCATATGACAACGCCCCCCTATGATGAACTGATCCCTGAAAAAACGTCCTTAACAGATACCAAAAAATCTGCCATGCGCGCCGCCGCACGAACAGAAGCACAAGCCAAAGCGGCGAACAAAAAAAAGAAATAAATTGACGAAACCCAGAGAGGAAATAATATGCTCGTAGTCGCTTATGATAATCGCAGTGATTTTGAAATCGCCGAAACCATCCTGGAAGAAATTGAAGACGCCATGATACGGACCCTGCTCGATCAGGAAATTGAGGTGGAATGCGAAGTGAGTTTTTCATTTGTCAGCGCCGCTGAAATAAAATCTCTGAACGCGGAGTACCGGGACAAAGATACGGTCACTGATGTGCTGTCCTTTCCGATGTATGAAGATTTTATCCTTCATCGGGAAGCGATTATTAAAGACAATCCCTTTCTACCCCTGCTGCTGGGGGATATTGTCATCTGTGTTCAACAGGCCAAAACGCAGGCCAAAGAATACGGAAACACCCTGACCCGGGAGCTTTCCTATCTGTCGGTGCATAGTGTATTGCACCTATTGGGTTATGACCATATGGAAGATGACGAAAAATCCATGATGCGGCGCATCGAAAAAGAAATTATGGGTGACGACTAGATCCCCGATCGACCTGAAATATTACGCTCTATATTTATCCAAATGACAAAAAACAGGAGGTGGGAAAGATCAGAAGAAAGTTAAAGAAAAGTTTTTCTTTTGCCATCGATGGTATTTTATATACCCTTAAAACCCAGCCCAACATGCGGATTCACTTCGGCGTCGGGGTATTAGCTGTGGCTTTTGGATTTATTTTTAAAATCGAGAGCTTTGAATGGCTGGCGCTGGTGATTGTGATTGGCTTTGTGTTTATCCTGGAAATCATCAACACCGCCATCGAAACCCTGGTGGATCTTTATACCGAAGAATACCATCACCTGGCCAAGGTCGCCAAGGACACCGCCGCTGGCGCCGTTATGGTGGCAGCGATCATGTCGGTTTGCGTGGGACTGATTATCTTTTTACCTAAAATTATCAATTGGTTTTTTTAACCAGAGAAAGAATGTGAATGATGAACGAAAACTTTAAATCTGGATTTATCAGCATTATCGGCCGCCCCAATGTGGGGAAATCGACCTTGCTTAACAATATCATGGGAGAAAAACTGGTGATCACCTCGGCCAAACCCCAAACTACCCGAAATGCCATTCGCTGTATTTATACCGATGAACAGGCTCAAATGGTCTTTATCGATACCCCGGGGATGCACCGCCCCAAAAACCGCTTAGGCGACTATATGCAAAAAGCCGCTGAAAACACCGTATCCGATGTTGACGTGGTCTTATATCTGGTCGAACCGGAAACAAAAATCGGACCGGGAGACCAGTATATCCTGGAAAAACTCAAGGCCAGTAAGACACCGGTCATTTTAGTTATCAATAAAATCGATCTGCTGCCCAAGGAAGAAGTTTTAATTACCATTGCGGCCTATCAAAAATATGATTTCCTCAGAGAAATTATTCCTATTTCCGCCGTTTCAGGCGATGGGGTTAAAGAACTATTGGATCTTATCACTGATCTGCTCAGTCCGGGACCGATGTTTTTCCCGGCCGATATGATCATTGATCAGTCAGAACGCTGGATTGTTCAGGAGCTGATCCGGGAAAAACTCCTGAACCTCTTAAATGACGAGGTTCCTCATGGTATTGCCGTGGAAGTGACCGCCATGAAACCCCGAAAAGGGAAGGATATCATTGATATTGAAGCTACCATCTTCTGTGAGCGAAAAACCCACAAGGGGATCCTGATCGGCAAGGGTGGCTCGATGCTGACCAAGATTGGCACTCAGGCCCGAAAAGATATTGAGTTTTTTCTAAAATCGCAGATCAATCTGCAGCTATGGGTGAAGGTACGATCGGATTGGCGGGATAAGAATTTTGATCTGAAAGATTTAGGCTATTTTGAATAAATCTTTTGTTGGGGAGAATGATGGCGCTGATTAAAACAAAGGGTCTGGTTATCAGAGAACAACCCTATAAAGAACAAGATAAAATTCTGACCATCTTCACTGAAGAAGAAGGTAAGATTCAATGCATTGCCCGGGGTGTCCGCCGTCAGAAAAGTGGCCTGCTGGCCAGCACCCAGATCTTTGCCTACAGTGAATTTGTTTATTATCCCGGCAAGAACTTTGGCATCATCAATCAATCCAATTTAATTGAGGCCTTTTATCCCTTGCGGAATGATCTGACCAAAATGGCATTGGCTTCTTATTTACTGGATCTGATGTATAATGCCTATGAATTTTACCAGAAAAGCCCGGAAATTTTAAAGCTGCTGCTCCACGTATTGTTTTATATCTCTGGCGGAAAAGCCAAAAACGATCTGGTCTTAGTGGGCGCCTTTCAGATGAAACTGGTCAGTTATTTGGGCTATCGCCCGGTTCTGGAAAAATGCATGATTTGTCAGGGTGATCATGATTTAAGCCTCTTCAGCATTGAAAACAATGGCATCATCTGCAGCGGCTGTCGGGAACAAAATGAAGGATATCTCTATAAGCTGAACCCCGCCATGCTGGAATTGCTGCGGGATTTTTTAAAACAGCCGATCAAACAACTTAAGGATCGGGAGGTCAATCCGACTGAGGCGATAAAAATTAATGATCTGTTAGATCACTATATCGGTTACTGCATCGGAAAATCTTCCAAAGCCTACGCCTTTTACAAAAGCATGCTCACCCCATTGACATAATAACAATATGAAATATTTGCAAATTAAATGGAGGAATAAATGAAAATAGCTATGACTACGAATGGAAAAACTTTAGATTCATTGATATCCGATAATTTTGACGCAAATCAAAAGTTTTTGGTAGTCAAAATTTCAGATATGAGTACCGAGGAAATTGCAATATCAAATGATTTAACCGCTGCGGATCTGGCTCAAAAAGTGATCGATTTGAATTGCGAGGGCATCATAACCGGTAACTTTCTGAGTGAGAAAGCCTTTGATCTTCTGGCTGATGGCTGTGTGACCCGCTATCTGGGCTCCGGTTATTCAGTAGCGGAAGCCATTAAACTGATGGAAAAGCGGACCCTGCCACTGATCAGAAACTTTGAGGGAACGGATAAGTGTTCCGGTGATCATCACTAAACGTAAAAAGGAGACGATGATGGGAAATTATAAAATAGCACATACGATGATTCGGGTATTGGATTTGGAACGATCGATTCAATTTTACAATGAGGCATTAGGATTTAAGGAAATAAGACGTCGGGATGAACCAGCCAATAAATTTACCCTGGTATTTTTAGGAGATAATGATCCCAATGGTCATCAATTGGAATTGACTTATAACTATGCGCAGGTCGCACCCTATGATTTAGGAAATGCCTACGGTCATTTAGCTGTTTTAGTTGACGATCTTGAGGCCTCCTGGACAGCCCATGAGGAAAAGGGTTATCATCCTACCCAGCCAAAAGGACTCAGCAGCGATGGCCGACCCCGTTATTATTTCATTGCCGATCCAGACGGTTATAAAATTGAAATTATCCGGAATTAGATCATGTTCTTCGGTATTTTAGAATTAAAAAAGAGAGGATATTTTCTCTCTTTTTTGGGTTAAAAAGCAAATAACCTCCCGGCCATTGCGTAAATATTCAACAATATGTCAATTCTTAATACTAGCTGATCTAAATAATAAGCTTTGTTTGGGATAGCTGCTATGGAGACCGAATATTTCATGTCATCATGGGTAAAAATAAATCAACACTATGAATGAAAATCATCCGCATTTTTTAAAAATGGAGTTGCCCTTGGAAACTAAACGAATAAAACTGGCGATCTTATCAATTGCATCATTGTTAATGATATCAATGACAGCATCCGCAATTTTAGCAGATATTGAGCTGCATTTTCCGAATGTGGAAGAATCTGTCATTCAGATGGTGCTAACCCTTCCGGCGCTATTTGGGGTTATTTTTGCTTTTGTAGCTGGCCCCTTATCGATGCGGATATCAAAAAAAAGTCTGGTCATTTTCAGCCTTGCCAACGGCTTAACCGGGGGATTAATGGCGATGATTCTGGGACCGCTGGCGATGGGATTTTTGTTATTCTCCAGCGTTCTAATTGGTGTCGCTCAAGGAATTAACGCAACGATGACACTGGCCTTAATAACCGATTATTTTGCTGGTGAAGAAAGCAGCGCGATGATGGGACTCCAATCGGCATTTCTCAACGGCGGCAGTATGGTGCTGCTATTTACATCGGGACTCCTGGCCAATTTCAAATGGAATCATGCCTATCTGGTTTACCTGGCTTTTCTACCCGTTCTTTTTATTGTAATCCGGTATCTGCCCCATGATCGGCCAATCCGTGCGAATTCCCGGAAAAACCCAGATGATTCCGGAAAACTTAATGCCAACGTCTATTTTATTGCCTTTTTTATCTTTTTATTCGGTAGTTTCTTTTTTGTTTTTCAAACAAATATAGCCCTTCTGGTCGTCAGTAAAGGCTACGGTGATGCTACTCTTAGCGGAATGATCAATGCTGCGGTTTCGGCTTCAGGGATGGTTACCGGTATTCAATACGGAAAACTGAAACGCCGGTTAAGAACAATGACAATCCCCATTGGCATTAGCGTTGTGGGATTGGGCATGGGGCTTATATACGTCCAGGGAACATTGACAAGTATTTTTGTTGCCGCCATCTTTATTGGTTTTGGGATCGGCATTGTGATGCCATCTGGAATTTTTATGGCAGCTAACGCCGTCAAAAATGAGATCCAAGCGACTGCCATCGCGCTTGTTACGGCAGCTGTCAATTTGGGCATGTTTATATCGCCGCTTCTTTTCAATATGATATCCTTCCAGGCGGCAACAGACAATCTGAGTATGAAATTTATTTTATCATCCATTGGACTATTGATACTGGCATTGTCGTTCATCTTTACCAATCAATTCATTTTAAAAAAACAACGATAAAGAAGCAAAACTTACGAGATTTTTTAACACCATTTGAAATCGAGGAGAAGATCATGAAAATTAAAAATAATAAAAATAAAAACCTGCTAATGCTGGGAATTATCTTCACTGGTTTGATTTTCATGATCTGTTTTCCCTTGACCAGCCAAGCCCTGGATAATAGTAAACGGGTATTGTTTATCAGTTCCTATAGTGAGAGTTTTCCCACTGTTCCGCAACAAATAAAAGGGATTCAGTCTGCACTCGCAGAAAACATTACCATGGAAATAGAATACATGGATACCAAACGACTGGATACTTCAGAGAACAAACGACTATTTTATGAACATCTGGCTTATAAGCTAAAAAATCTACCACCTTACGATGCCGTGTTAGTAGGGGATGATAATGCCTTGCAATTTATGATGGACTATCACGATGAGCTGTTTCCCCAGATTCCGGTAGTATTCTTTGGAATCAATGACTTGGAACGGGGCAAGAAAGCGGCAGAGAGTCCTTATTTCACCGGCATGATTGAAAAGTTTTCAATGGTTGAAACCATTGAAATCGCCAAGAAGTTCAATCCCCAAGCTAGCAGCGTTGTTGGAATTGTCGATTCAACCCTAACCGGACAGGGTGATCAGGGCCAATTCCTGGCAACGCAAACTGATTTTGATGAAATGGAATTCCGGGTCTTAAATGTATCAGATTATACCTTTGATGAATTTGGTCTAGCGCTGGTAGAGCTGGATCATGATGTGATTCTTTTGTACCTGAGCATGAATCAAGACAAATCTGGGGCTGTAATGAATCAGAACGAGCAATATCAGTTTCTCAAAAACCATACCACCATTCCAATTTATCGCACCAGTATCGGTGGTATTGGTAAAGGAATTTTCGGAGGGAAATTGATTGATTATGAGGCCATTGGAAGAACATCCGGTAATTTAGTGATGGAAATTCTCAACGGCAATTCTGTTGCCACGATGAGTCTTTTCGAAGAGACTCCCTATTATTATATATTTGATTATGAATTGATTAAGCTATTTAAAATTCCTGATAGCCTAATTCCGCAAAATGCCGTTTTAGTCAATAAAGACCCCTCTCCTTTGGAAACGTACCGGGAAATCTTAATCGGCATCGGCGTGATAATGTTCTTTCTTCTGGTTATTACGGTCATACTGATCGTTGATAATCTGAAACGTCGTACAATTCAAAAAGAACTGCGTCAGAGTTACCAAAAGCTACAAAGAACCAATGAATATCTCGCTAAGACGGAAGATCGACTAAGGAATCAGTATGAAGTAATTGAAAAAAGTCTAATGGAAGTGGGTATTCTGAACCAGAAATACGCAATTGCCACTGAAATAACAAATAGCGCAGTCTGGGAGTTGGACTTAGAAACGAAAGAAGTCAACTTGTCTGATAATTTTTCAATGATTGCCAATCATAAAATTAACGAAAATGAAAACATTGAGACTATCTTAAACCTGTTGAAAAATACAGAATACAGAGAAGCATTAATATCAGAAATCAAAGCTTATTTACAAGGCAGTAAGCAGGAAATAAACATTCAGGTACCCATTGAAGATGAGAATAACGAGACAAAATGGATATTAATCCGGGGAAGGGCCATCGCCAGAGGAGATGGAAGTATCAAACAGATTCATGGCATCCTGATGGATACAACTAAAATGAAGGAGCAGGAAGACTATATCGCATATCTTGCTACCCATGACTATTTAACAAAACTACCAAATCGGATGAGCTTTCTGGAAAAACTTACTGAAGTCCTGGAAGCTGATCGATCCGGCGCCGTGTTGCTATTTGATATTGATAATTTTAAGGAGATCAACGATACGCAAGGACATGTTTATGGTGATAAAATCCTTGAAAAAATTGCTTATCAGCTTGACAACATCTCTCGTGAAAAGATGTTTGTATCGCGGTTAGGCGGTGATGAATTTTTGATTTTACTTGAGAATGTTAATGACAAGGAAGAAATTGAAAAATTCGCTCAAATGACAAAAAAAGCTTTTGAAAACGCCTTCATCCTTGAAGGTAGAACAAATTTTATCAATATCAGTATGGGTATTACCTGTTTTCCGGAAGACAGTAACGACATCAATCAAATTATTATGAATGCCGATACCGCCATGTATCATGTCAAACATAGTGGAAAAAATAATTATATTTTTTATCATAATGATATGAAAAACGCTTTGAATGCGCGAATAGAAATTGAAGCGATTTTGAGAGAAGCTTTAGAAACAGATGGTTTCAAACTACTTTACCAGCCTCAAGTTGATTTGAATACGAGGCAAATTCATGGTTTTGAAGCATTGCTGCGACTAAAAAATCATCGTATCCGGCCGGATCAATTTATACCGGTTGCAGAAGAAACCGGTTTGATTATTGATATTGGTCGTTGGGTGGCCAAGGCAGCCATTGAACAATTTGCCGCCTGGAGAAAGAGCGGTCTGGGGGAAAAAACAATTGCCATCAATTATTCCAGCAAACAATTAAGTGATAAAGCATTTATTACTTACTTAACCCAACTGTTAAAAGCTAACCAAATCAGACCTGAACTGATCGAAATCGAAATAACAGAAAGTATTTTGCTGGAAAATAATAATGAAACCATGTTATTTCTTCAGGAACTGAAAGCTGCGGGTTTGAGAATTGCCCTGGATGATTTTGGCACCGGATATTCTTCGTTGAATTATTTGACCTATATTCCTGTTGATAAGGTTAAGCTGGATAAATCCATCAATGATAAATTTCTCAATCTTAAAAACAACAATGTGATGGACAGCTTAATTTTATTGGCTCATAGTTTGAAATTAAAAATAACAGCCGAAGGTATTGAGGAATGGGATCAATATCTGCAACTAAAACGTGGTGGTTGTGATTATATTCAAGGCTATCTTTTTAGTAAGCCATTAGATTCAATGGATGCCGAGAAAATTTACAATCACACTTTCGTGATGGCTGATGATTGAAATAAACAATGAATCTGCAAGATCACTCAAATTCAGATGTTAGAATGGGAGAACAGTGGCGGATGATTTCTTGTTCAAAAGCACTCATGATTTTACTCCCAGGAACTATGATTTTAACAGGCATTTGTCACGATTTTCACATTGAGCACAATGCTCTTCAAGAATATTTCTTAAGGCGGCCAAACTGCTGGTATGGGATCGTGCCAGCGGCAGGTTCAGTCTTTTTGCTTCAAATATGGCACAATTAACCATTTTATGAGAGACAGTCCCCGTAAATAAAACAATTAAATCTGGCACCCCTATTTTTTTCTTCAGAGCGCCCTGCATCTGAGTGAATACCTTGGCCCGGCAGTTGTACTCTTTACATAGGTCTTTATATTGATAAATCATCCGATCGTTTCCACCAATGATAACAATGCTCATCGCTAACCTCCAATCTTAGAATTAGTTAGTTAATTCTAACATTAAGTAAAATTTATCATAGCTTTTGTCGAATGTCAATAATTTAATCTTTTATTAAGGAAGTTTTTAGGATAAAAAAAAAGAAGTGCTTAGTGATGCAATAATATACATATAATATATTATCATGCAATATTATTTTTCTAGAGCATTCTATAGCCCTCTATATTCAAAACTGTCATTTTAGTTTAGTAGAGAAAAAAATGGCGGCAATATTAGATTATTATAATACAATTAATAGTTGATAATTAAATAACAATTATTTACAACATAATTCATAAATAGGCAAATGAAGATCCGGAAACAACAACGCTTGAAATGAATTTTGTAATTTAAAACAATAATATAAGAAAGGTAACAGTCACTAGATATTACTGTAAATATTTATAGAAAAATAAATATTCACGAAATATTCGCTTGACATATGCAAGATAATGCCTTATCATGATGCCAATAGAATATTTAGCAAACTTATCGAAAGGTAAGGACGCAAAGCTTTAGGGTCTAAGTAATTTTTTATATGACAGCCAGTTGCAAGAACACATCATTTTATGGTGTATTTAGTGCAACGTGTCAGAGCGTTGTTTTTTTATTCTTTAAGTCTCCTGTTGGAAAATTTAATATTCGGCAAACTTACCGAAAGGTAAGGACGCAAAGCTATAGGGTCTAAATAAGTATTTATATGACAGCCAGTTGCAGATGATAGGTGTATTTAATTCGCCTTTAGTGCAACGCGTCAAATCGTTGCTTTTTTATTCCAAAAAATTAATGGAGGGGTGCCAATGAATCAATTTACAACAACCGTACTGGTTTTTATTATCGGAGCAGTCGTTGGGGTATTGATGGAAAAATCTTCGGTGTACTTGATCAAACGAAGAGTTAACACACTGCAGCACCATCAATTTTCAGGCAGCTTTTATAAAACCATCGTTTGGGCGATGCTGAATGCAACGATCTGGCTGATCTTTGTAAAGATCAATGGACTGGAATCAAAAACACTGGAATGTATGATGCTCTTTTCCATTTGTATCATTCTTTCAGCGGTAGACATCAGTATTAAAAAAATTCCCAATGAACTGGTATTAATGACCATCTTTGTCGGTGGCGCATTCATCATAACGGGACAACCTATTTCCAGTATCGGGATGAATATTTTTGGTTTAGTGATTGGTTTTATTATTTTCTTCTTACCGGCAATGATAGGAAAGGGCGCTGGTTGGGGAGATGTAAAATATGCGGCAGCAGTTGGTTTTTGTTTAGGAGCTTATGGCATTATATCGGCAATTATGATTATGACATTCTTTCTGATGATCTATGCAATTTATCTGATAATCAGAGGAAAAGGTAATTTAAAATCAAAGGTTGCCTTGGGACCGTTTATGGCATCCGGTTTTGTATCAGTCTTAATTTTAAATCTTTTAAATACTAACTATCACCTATTAGATTTTGGAATGTTATTTTAAGGCTAACAAAGAAATATTTACGATTGCGAATTAAAACAGTAATTTAAAAGGAGAAGAAAGAAATGAAAAACGCATTTGCACGGATGATGAGCGAAGAAGATGGACAGGGACTGGTTGAATATGGATTGATTATTACCGGGATCGCACTAGCAGCCATTGCCGCTATCTGGTTATTAGGCCCTCAAATCGGCCAGATGTTTACTGATATTGGAACCCAATTAGCAGCATAATCACATTTATTAGTTAGACAAATAAATTATCTATTAAAAGGAGAAAATGAAATGAAAAACGTGTTTTCACAGATGATGAGAGAAGAAGATGGACAGGGTTTGGTCGAATATGGATTAATTATTGCCGGGATCGCATTGGCAGCCATTGCCGCTATCTGGTTGTTAGGACCACAAATTGGTCAGTTCTTTACCGATATTGGAACTCAGTTGGCACTTTAGAATAAACAAAACAATACACAACTAACAAAACTAAATCAAATAATTTAAAAGGAGAACTACGATGAAAAATTTGTTTACAAACATGATGAGAGAAGAAGATGGACAGGGCTTGGTCGAATATGGATTAATTATTGCCGGGATCGCATTGGCAGCCATTGCCGCTATCTGGTTATTAGGACCGCAGATTGGTCAATTCTTTACCGATATCGGAACCCAATTAGCATTATAAATCTATCGGTAGTTATTGTGTTTGCTGTGAAGAAACCAGTGGCATATTGGCAACGTCAGAGTAGAAATTTCTGCCAGACGTTATCAATATGCCTTTTTTATAAGCTGTACAATTGATTTTTATGATGATTTTTTAAATTAGATCTTCATTGAGGAATGATCGGGGAGGAAAAATGTTTGCAAACATAATCAAACGGATAAAAAAAGAAGACGGACAGGCTGTTGTTGAACTTGCTCTCACCCTGCCAATTTTGATTATGATTTTGTGTGGAATCATCGATTTTGGCTGGTTATTTACCAATCAGAACAGCATTGATAATTGTGCCCGAGAAGGTGCACGCTATGCAATCGTTAATTCAACCAGTGAAACAGCAATCGAAGATCATATCCGGGCGATTGCACCGGAAAACATCGCTGATACAATTGAAATTGATATAACATTTTCAAATGTATCAAATCCTCAGCTGGGTGATGTGATCGTCATAATTAGTGATGAAATTGATATCTTAACACCGATTGTTGGTGTTTTTGTTCAGGGTGAAACCATGAATTTAAGTTCATCCTGTACGATGAAGGTGGAATAAATGCAAACGATAATCAGAAAGCTAAAACGAAAAGCCTTTATCAATGAATTAGAAAACAATGAATCTGGAAATGTTATTATCATTGTCGCTTTATTAATGGTGGTCATTTTAGGTTTTGCAGCCTTAGTTATCGATTTAGGAATGGTCTCTTACACACAAACACGATTACAAAACGCTGCTGATGCAGCAGCCCTTGCCGGTGTACGAAATTTGCCAACGGCCACTTCAGCCAAAAATACCGCCATCACATATGCCGGAAAAAACGGGGTACTATCCACAGAAGTTATCGCTACAAGTCCCTATAATGGCGATGCCAATAAGATTGAAGTGGTCTGCACAAAAACTGTTGTGTACTCCTTTGCCCAGGTATTGGGATTCACAAACACAGAGGTGTCCGCCCGGGCAGTTGCTCAAAAGTCAGGGTCTGGTTTAGGTGCTGCCTTTGATTACGCAATTTTTTCAGGGAATAAATATCCGGATCCGCTCAGTTTTTCTGTTAGACTACAAAATGTTTTAACCATGTCAGGACTGACTAATGTTGTCAATGGAAGCGTTCATGGAAATTACAATATTGATGCGAATACCAGCACTATTATTTATAATGGCGAAGGCGTCGGCACCGTCGTCGGTAATAACATTGCCAATAAATTACCAGGTTCTCCGTATATCGAAATGCCAGACTTTTCATCTGCTGTTCCCACGATTAAAGAACAAGCAATCGCTGCCGGCCAGTATTATTCAGGAAATTTTTCCAGTGCAAACGCCAGTTCGTTAAATCTTGACCAACCCGTTTATGTTGAAGGAAATGCCAATTTGACTGGAATTTCCTTCAGTGGCGCAGGTTCCATTTATGTTAAAGGAAAAATTACCATTACCGGTTCCGCGACAAGCTATGCTTCAAATAGCAATATTTGTATGTATTCTGGATATAAATCGTCTTATAAAGCAGATGCAGCAATTGACTTTAGCGGTTCTGCACATGATTTCAAAGGCATTTTATACGCTCCCAATGGTTCGATTTTAGTAACTGGCTCCAATTATACCTTTAATGGCAGTGTTGTTGGTAGAGCTGTAGATATCAGTGGTTCTAATAAAACATTCAAATCAGCCGATGTAGCCGATAGTTTTCCATATTTTACGCCAATTTCTTTTAAACTTACAGAATGATCTGGTGAAGTATAATAGCATAACGAGTATACATCCGTTACTTTTAAAGTGGAGTGGGTAATATAAAAAAAAGAATCATTTAATATAGTGGAGAGATCAATGAAAAAACTTATTATTATCGCCCTGGTGGTTTCTATCATTACCGGGATTGCCGTATTTCAGTTTGCAACATCACTAGAAAAAGGAAAAAATCAGGAAACCCAACCGGTAGTTACAGCGGCACAGTCGATTTCCAAGGGCACCGTTATCGAAAAAGAAATGCTGACTATCGTGGAGATTCCCGTTGAAATGGTGCATCAACTGGCAATAACGAACCAGGAAGATGTTTTAGGCCGGATCACCAAAGAAAACATTGAAGCCGATGAACAGATTTTAACAAGCCGGTTAAGCGATACCAACCAGGAAAACAATAATTTATCCTACGCCATTGATCCGAATTATCGGGGGGTAACCATCCTGGTTGATGAAGAAAGAGGTGTGGCTGGTTATTTAACAAAGGGTGATCGGGTTGATCTTATTGCTGTAATGAGTGATCAAAACGGGATGGATTCTCAGTATGTTGTAGAGAATATTGAGATTCTGGAAATTGGTCCTAAAAGTACTGGTGACAAAGGTGGGGAATACACATCGGTGACATTATTAGTTCCCGCTTCAGATGTTACAAAATTACATTATGCCATTTTAAATGGTATGGAAGAGACAGACTACCGACTCGTTCTCCGATCACCTGTGGATAATGCTATTTTAGGTTCGACACCCTTTCCAACTTAGATTTCTCTGGCCAAATATAATTTTTTCAACTGCTAATAATGAAATGGGGTGAACCGATGGAAAAGATAAAAGTAATGATTATCGGGAACAATGATAATCGAATCTATGAAATTAAGAGCCTGCTGCGAAATGATACGGTCGCCTTTATCGGTTTTTCAAAACAGGACGAAAGTGTTCTGGATAAATCTATCAGTTTAAAACCCCATGTGATGATCATTCAATGCGAAGATGACTATAAAGCCGCCATCGATTTGGCCGAAAAGATCTACATTAATATTCCCGGCTGCGCCGTGATCCTGCTCTGTGACAATTTTGATATGAGCATGATTGAAAAAGTCATGCTGGCCGGCATCCGAAAAGTCTTGCAGTTTCCCATTGATGCCGAGACATTAACAGAGAACATCAAATTAGCCCATTCTATGGAAAAATCCCGGATGGAAAATTCTGACATCACTTCATCAAATAACATGCAATCCCGGATCATCACAGTATTTGGTGCGAAAGGCGGGATTGGCAGAACAACACTCACGGTAAATTTAGCTGTGTCACTGACAAAAATGGGCAAAAAAGTAGCTGTGATTGATGCCGATCTCCAGTTTGGGGATGTCAATGTCTATTTCGATATTGACCCGAAGGATACCATCTCTGAATTATCCCAGGGGAACGATGCCGGGGACATTGATGCCATCAAGCGGATGATGGCTTTGCATTTTTCAGGAGTCAGTATTGTCTGTGCGCCAAAGAGTCCGGAGTATGCCGAATATGTATCACCCAAAAACATCGAAACGATGATCAATACGATGCGACCCTTTTATGATTATATTCTCATTGATACGGCCCCGGTGTTCAGTGACATTACCATGGCTGCCATTGAGAATTCAAATCTGGTTTTATTAATTTCAGTTCAGGATATCTCGACTTTACGCAATACCAAGATCACCCTCAATATTCTTGAGTCCCTGCAGCAGAAGGAAAAAACTGAATTAGTTATCAATCGTTTGACTAAGGGACTGATCAGTTTAAAAGATATGCAACGGGTTTTAAATGAACAGGTTAAGAACACCATTGCTTTTGATTTTAAGACAGCGACAACCGCCCACAACAAGGGCATTCCCATTGTATTGGACTCGCCAAAATCGGAAATCGGTAGAGATCTTAAAAAACTTGCCAATTATGTGGTGCATACCATCGACCATCGGGTCAGCTAATAAAAATTAATAAATGAGGTAAAAAAAATGGGACTTCTGGAAAAAATGGAACAACAGCGGCTGGGACAAAAAGACAATGCCCAGGAAGAAGGCAAAAAGGAAGTTTTTCATGTTGACATCCATCAGGATCTTAAGAACAGAGTGCATCAGGAAGTTATTAATGAAATCAATAATAATAAGGTTGAAAAGGTTGGCAAAGAAAATGCCATTGAAATATTAAGAATTCTGGAAAATGTCATGACCGTTGAGGCGGAGAATGTCAACCGGCTGGATCGCAGCCGAATTACGGAAGAACTGCTTAATGAGATTATTGGTTATGGGCCGCTCGAGATTCTTTTAAATGATGCGGATATTACAGAAATCATGGTTAATGGATATAACCGGGTGTACATTGAAAAAAGCGGTAAGATTCAGTTGTCTCCGGTTGTCTTTAAAGACAATCAGCATGTGATGAATGTCATTGACCGGATCGTTTCGTCGGTGGGCCGGCACATTGATGAATCAAGTCCGATGGTGGATGCCCGGCTGCAAGACGGCTCCCGGGTAAATGTGGTGATACCACCGCTTTCCCTGGTGGGACCAGTTATCACGATTCGAAAATTCTCAAAAAAACCGATCACAACGGATCAATTGCTGGGTTATGGTTCGATCTCAAAAAAAATGCTATCATTTTTAGAAGCCTGTGTTAAAGGTAAATTGAACATCATCGTTTCAGGTGGAACCGGCAGCGGAAAAACAACCATGCTCAATGTACTGTCCAGTTTTATCCCAGATAACGAGCGGATTGTTACCATTGAAGACTCGGCTGAACTGCGGTTGAGCCAGGATCATGTCATCACCCTGGAAAGCCGGCCCGCCAACCTCGAAGGAAGAGGCAAGGTATCGATTCGGGAACTGGTTGTTAATGCCCTCCGAATGCGGCCGGACCGCATCATTGTCGGTGAAGTCCGATCAGCTGAAACCATCGATATGCTTCAGGCCATGAATACCGGCCATGATGGTTCTTTGACCACAATCCATGCGAATACCCCGCGGGATTCGCTGTCGCGTATTGAAACCATGGTTTTAATGTCAGGCATGGATTTACCTTTGCGGGCAATCCGGGATCAGACGACCTCCGCGATTGACATCATCATCCAGCAATCCCGACTCCGCGATGGAACTCGAAAGGTGGTCAATATTACCGAGGTCACTGGACTGGAGGGGGATGTTATCGTCATGCAGGATATTTTCAGCTATGAAATGACCGGGCAATTAGACACCGATGGAAAATTCAAGGGCCGCTTTAAAAGCATGGGGATCAAACCCCGGTGTTTAGAAAAAATTACCCATAATGGGGTTATGGTCAACGATGATTGGTTTATTGAATAAAGAAACGTAATGGGGTAATGCAATGAACGCGATAATGGTCACCTTACTAATTATGATCACAGTTTTCTTTCTGGTTTTGTTGCTGCTGTATGCCATTTCTGCGGATCAGCGTCAGATGAAAAAGCGATTTGAGGCAATGATAAGTCAAAGAAATTCAGATTTAGCAAGTCTCGAAAAAGTCAAAAGGAATCGTGATAAGTCAAAGCATAAGGTTCTTAAAAAACTGGAAAACGACTTGTCAATGTCCGGAATTCTGATCCGGCCATCAGAATTTCTGGTATTCTGGTTTGTCTTGGCCATTGTTCCCTCAACCCTGCTGTTTATGCTGAGCGCTAATATTATCTTCGTAATTATTATCTTGGTTTTTGGGTTATTAGCCCCACCCTTGTATGTCAATAAAAAAAGAGCGAAACGGGTCGAATTGTTTGAACAGCAACTGATTGATGCCATTAGTATTATGAGCAGCTGTTTAAAGGCTGGGCTCACCTTTCAACAGGCACTGGTCAGTATTTCAACCGAAATGCCAAATCCGATTTCGGAAGAATTTGGCCGAGTTGTCAAGGAATTAAAATTGGGAAGCTCCATAGAAACCTCTTTAACACGATTGTCTGACAAAATTGGCAGCCAGAACTTTATGATGATTGTCTCAGCGATCCTTATTCAACGTCAAACCGGGGGCAATCTTTCAGAAATTCTGACAAATATTTCAGGTACTATCAAGGAACGGTTTAAAATAAAAAACGAGATAAAAGTACTGACTGCCACGGCCAGAACCTCCGGTCTCGTGGTTGGTTTAATGCCGGTGGTAATTATTCTGGTATTTATGCTATTTAATCCCGATTATGTAACGATTTTTTTTGAATCCAATCTTGGCATCGCGATGATTGTTATTGCCATGATTATGGAGCTGATCGGTTACCTGTTAATCCGAAAAATTGTCAATATCAGATTCTAAGCATTAAGTGCAATGATTAAATTCAGATTGAAATGAGGTGGCCTTCAATGATGTTTTTAGTAATAAGTGTTTCGGCTCTGCTTTTTGTGCTGATTCTGATCGTTTTTTATAATAAAGCAAGCATCGCTGATAAAAAAAAGAAAAGACTTGATTCGATAAAAAAAAGAAATAAGAATGATCTTGATGATGTGTTTGAAAAGCCTTTTTTCCAACGGGTTATTCTGCCCAGCTATCAATCGTTGATTAAGAAAATATCATCGCTATTTCCCAAGAAAAGCGGTGTAAGCAATAAAAAAACCGAAACAAATCTAAGGCTTGCCGGTTTGCAGCTGGCCGTCAATGAATATAATGCTATTCGGATTGTTGTTTTTGGATGCTTTTTTATGGGATCATTTATTGTAACCTTTTTGACACGGTGGAACATCTTAAATGAATTGTTATTCGTTTTTGTAAGCATGTTATTGGGGATTGTTTTCCCGGTAATCTTTTTGAAACTTAAAATTAATAAACGTCAAGGTGCCATTTCCAATGAATTACCGGATATTATGGATATTTTATGTGTTACCATGGAAGCAGGCTTGGGTTTTGATTCGGCTTTAATTAAAATCGGCGAGCGATTGAGTGGTGTACTGGTTGCCGAGCTTAATATTGTGCATACTGAAATCAATTTTGGAAAACCGCGAAAAGATGCCCTTAAGAGTTTGGCCGACCGAAATTCGGTTGAAGAATTAAAAACCTTTGTCGGTTCAATTATTCAGGCTGAACAATTGGGAATCCCCATTAATCATGTGCTCAAGGCACAGTCTGAAGAATTGCGGATAAAAAGAAGGCAACGGGCCGAAGAAAAAGCAATGAAAGCACCGGTAAAAATGATGATTCCGCTGGTATTTTTCGTTCTCCCAGTTTTGTTTATCGTTCTTTTGGGGCCCACAATTTTACAGCTTGTTAAACAGTTTGGTTAAGGGGTATAATAAATGAAGAATTGTAGCATCTTAAAAAATGACAAGGTTTTGTTCAGTGAGGTAAAACTAGCTGATCGGTTTATTACCCGCTTGGTCGGCTTATTAAGAACCGCCGGGTTGTCTGAGAATCAGGGACTCCTGCTAAAAAATTGTAACCAGGTTCATACTTTTGGAATGAAATTTTCGATTGATGCGATATTTTTGTCCAAAAAGGGAGATATACTGCATATCGAACAAGAAATGAAACCAGGAAAAGTGAGTCCACATATCAAAAAGGCATACTGGGTATTGGAGCTCAAGTCTGGTTCCTGTAACCAACATCAGTTAGAAATCAATCACTGTCTCGTTGTCAGGCAATAATTTTAGAAAGGTATAATTAATCATGGCAAAAAAATCCGATCAACTAACCTTAGATGAGCTCAGAGATAAGTCAGTAAAATCAAAAACACAATTGTCTTTTGGAAAAGAAATGGGCGGATACAATAAAAAACAAGTAACGGAGTTTATTGACAATTTAAGCGAAAACTTACGTAGTGCTGAGGAATCGTTCAATAATCGGCTGGAAGAATATGCAGCCATGATAACGATGTTAAAACAGGAACGGGATCAATACGGAGAAATGTATAATCTCTGTAAAAGTTCGAAAGTGGAAATGTCAAATCAGATTGACGAACTAAAAAGAGAAAATGAAGAATTGAACCAGTTAATTAACGAATTAAGCACCAATCAAAATCCGCAGCAATCCGAATCTTTTAATACGGATCCCATAGAAGCCAGTATTGAATCGCAAAAAAAACTTGAGGAATACCTGATCTATGAGCAAGAAAGCAAGGAAATGAAGGCTCAGCTGGATCAGTTAAAGACTATGGTGCGAGAGTTGAATAATGAGCTTGCATCCTATGCAAAAGAAAATCTAAGCGGTCCTGATTTGGAAATTACATCTGTGGATAAGACACAGGAAGAAAATCATGTCTTAAAGAGTCAGTACGATGATATTCTTCGGGAAAGAAGTGCATTATTAACAGAAACAAATCGTTTATCCGCTGAGAACAGTAAATTGGTCGCCAGGGTAGATGATTTAAACGAGCACTTAAAAACCGCCAATCAGAAATGTGCTGCTAGAATTCAGGCGTTAAATTCAAATACCGATGAATTCATAAAAAATCATCAGGAAACCCTGATTCAACTGACTATCAATATAAAAAACTCGTTGAGTCTGATCAAAGCCGAAGACGATGATCTGTCAAATCTCAAGAACAAGATACAGCTTAGCGAAAACCATCAGGAGTTATGAAAGTAAAAATTATGGGGATTCAATAAAATAATTTCCCGTTATAAAATCAAAATAGAATTTAAAAATATAAATAACTGCTTCTGCTTGATTTGTCGATGATTCTATATTAGTATGGTATCAACGCTAAAAAAAGGAGTGGAAGTAATGAGCTTTGAAATTGTAACGGACTCTTCTGCTAATTTGCCAGATGAATTAATTAATCACTATAACCTGCATATATTATCGCTTTTATACCGAATCGGCGAAGAGGAATATGTAAGTTACGTCAAGGAGCAACGTACGGACTTAACAGAATTTTATAAACGGATGCGTAATAAAGAAGTCATCACAACCTCTTGCATGAGCTCTGGAATCTGTCGTGATTTGTTTGAGGGTATTCTCAGTCAGGGCAAGGATCTTCTTTATATTGGCTTTTCTTCTGCCCTCAGTGCAACCTATCAAACCGGCAGTCAGGTGCTGGAAGAAATGAAAACGGAGTATCCCGATGCAAAAATTCTGTCGGTGGATACCCTGGGAGCATCCCTTGGTGAGGGGCTTCTGGTAACTCATGCCGCTAAACTTCGTGAAAAAGGGCAATCAATTGAATCGGTTTACGACTGGCTCATTGAAAATCGATTGCATCTTTGTCACTGGTTTACTGTGGATGATTTGTTTTTTTTGATGCGTGGGGGAAGGGTCTCAACATCAAGTGCTATCATGGGGACAGTGCTTAGCATTAAGCCGGTCATGCACATGGACGATTATGGTCGCCTGATTCCGGTATCTAAGGTCCGTGGCCGAAAGAATTCGCTCCGAGTTCTTTTAGAACAAATGGAAAAAACGGCCATTGATCCTCAAAATCAGACCATTTATATTTCTCATGGCGATTGCCTTGAAGATGCCCTCTATCTGGCTGATAAAATAAAACAGAAATTCGGGTCTGAGGATATTCTCGTTCACCTGATTGAACCTGTTATTGGCGCCCATTGCGGTCCGGGAACAGTCGCCCTGTTTTTTATTGGCACCGAACGATAAGATCATTTTCTGATTGAAACATGCCTATAGCCTGAT
This sequence comes from Acetobacterium sp., assembly GCF_041752335.1. Lineage (GTDB taxonomy): Bacteria > Bacillota > Clostridia > Eubacteriales > Eubacteriaceae > Acetobacterium. Next base: position 24,947 of record NZ_JBGSHG010000119.1, read on the forward strand.
GATCACATCAGGTTTTTTTGTTTCTTAATAAAAAATCTTGAATTGATCAGAATGCCATAACAGCGTTTAATTGATTCCAAAAAGGTTATAAATATAAAGAAATCATTTACTGGCGGATTATTCTATAACCATGGAGGGTTGCTATGTTTGAAAAAATTATTGTTGTTTCTGAGGTTTCAAATGCGTCTAGTGAGATGGTGAAATGTACCAAGAGCCTGCGGTCTCTGGGTGCAACAGAATGTTTGCTTATTCAATGTTTTAATCCTCAGGATGTTGACGCCGGAGTTTCATCCTATTTAACGTCAATATTTAATGAAAATTTAAAAAACCAGTCTGCAATGTTAACTGAGCAGGGGTTTACCGTGAAAACTCAAATCATTTCCGGCAATTTAAAAAATGAAATTAATCGGATTGCTCAGGAAGATCATTATTCGTTAATCGTTGTCGGTGCCGATAAGCACTCGATCGTCGGTTCCTTGTTCCTCGGCGGGATTGCTTACGATATTTTATATGGTGCCACAAAACCAATCCTGCTGATCAGGGATTTAAATCAGGGACAGGCAACGCCGGATGCAAAGGATCTGATGCGTCATATTTTGTTTCCCACCGATTTCTCTGAAAATGCCGATATTGCATTTGAACAAGTTAAGGAAATGGTAAAAAATGGTGTCAAGAAGGTGACGATATTTCATATTCAGGATGAATCCAAAATCAATCCCTACCTCCTGCATCGACTGGTAGAATTTAATGAAATTGATAATGGGCGACTTCAAAAACTTAAAGAGGAGCTGCTTTCTCTTAACAAGGCCGAAGTTCAAATACAGATACGTTACGGGGCACCAACCTCAGAAATTATAAAACTTGTTGATGAGGAAAAGATTCCTCTGATAGTCATGGGAACCCAGGGCCGGGGATTTATCAAAGAAATATTTTTAGGCAGTGTCAGTCATAATATTGTCCGTCATGCCTCGGCAGCGGTTCTGTTAATACCGGGAAATCGTGAATGATGAACCGAAAATAGCCCAAAACTGACAAACAGCTGTAATCCTACGGACAACAGAATTCCTGCTGTTAATTCAGTTCAGCAAATAAAACTTGAATTTTTATACATTGCAAAATATAATGAAAGGCAAAGATTATACCACAGGAGGAAAAAATGAAAAGAAAAAGTTATCTACTGATCACAATTGTATTGGGAATTGCGTTGTTTTTAACAGGATGTGGCAGTAAAACTGCAAGCAATGAAGATCCGCTGGCCGATGGGGTGTTAACCGCCGGAACCAATGATATGTATCTGCCCCTGGAATTCCGGGATGAAAACAATCAGCTTGTCGGTTTTGATATCGACCTGGGTCAGGCCCTGGCAGATGAACTTGGCGTTAAAATCGAATGGGTTCCGACAGCATGGGACGGTATTTTCAACGGCCTTAACGCAAAGCAGTACGACATTGTTTTATCGGGAACCAGCATTACCGAAGAACGGTTAACCGGATTTAACATGACTGATCCTTATCTTGCCAATGGGATTGTCATTGTATCGCGTAAAGATGCAACCCCAGCTAAAACACCAAAGGATTTGGCCGGAAAAACAGTTGGCGTGCAAATTGAAACCACTGCCGATTATGCGGCAGAAGCCCTTAAAACCCAGGAAAATGTCGAATACACAGTGAATAAATATGATGCGATGCTTGACGCCTTTGCCGCCCTGGAAGGAAAACAGCTTGATAATATCATGACCGATATCAGTGTTGCTCAGTTTTATACGACTTTAAAACCAGACGTCTATGCTGTTTCTTCAGACGTGTTATCAAACGAACCAATCGGTATCACGGTTCGAAAAGCGGATACCGCATTTAATGAACAATTGAATACGGCATTGGATACTTTGCGAGAAAACGGAAAATTAACCGAGCTATCAATGAAATGGTTTGGTCAGGATGTCACTCAGAATATTGATACAAATTTAAAAGTCATTGAATAATCACCATTAAGTAAAATTGGGACCCTGCGCTAAGAAGTAATACCTGGCGCCGGGTCTTTTTATTTGTAAATGCTTTTCATTGCCATTATAATTGTGATACGATAAGGCATATGGATAAGAAGGGAAAACGGAACGATGAAAGATTTAATTTATTGGATATGGTTTATGAATCTTGAAAAAGTATCAATTAAGCAAAAGAACCTGCTGCTTGATCAATTTATATCCCCTGAAGAAATTTTTTCACTAAGTCCTGAAACCCTTGCAAAAACAAAAGTTTTGGATCAAAAGACGGTGAATTATCTGTGCCAGGTCAGATCCCTCGATAAAGCTAAACAGGATTTGACGTATATGGAGAAAAATAATATTCAGCTAATCTCCCGCTGTCATCCTGAATTCCCGGAATCGCTTGCTAATCTCTACATGCCGCCGCTGGGTTTGTATGCAAAAGGTGATTTATCACTACTGCAGGCACCCCTTACCATCGGGATTATCGGTTCCCGGCACCCCACAGTGGCAGGCGAAAAATATGCCCAATTATTTTCTTCGTCACTGTCAGCAGTCGGTGTTACAATCGTCAGCGGTTTGGCTGATGGCATAGATGGTAAAAGTCATTGGGGCAGTGTGAATGAATTGGGCAGCACCATCGGGGTTTTAGGCACCGGCATTGATATCTGCTATCCCCGGGTTAATAAAAAACTCTTTGAGCTGATGGCTAAGAAAGCACTGATTATTACGGAATTCAATTTAGGCGAAAAGCCGCTCCCCTATCACTTTCCTCAAAGAAATCGGATTATTAGCGGACTTTCGCAGGGGGTGCTGGTAATTGAAGCCCGCAAAAAAAGCGGTTCACTGATTACGGTCAACCATGCTTTGGAACAGGGCAAGAATATTTATGTGATTCCCGGAGATATCGGCGGCGCAACCTGGGTCGGCGGAAACCAACTGCTTAAAGAAGGTGCAAAACTTGTCACGAACCCTAATGATATCTTAGAGGACTATATTATTTTTGATCAGACTGCAACTAAACAAATTGAAAGCACGGAGCAATCATCATTAAAGATGGCCACCCCTGAGGAACAACTCCTGTTTGACCTGATCAAAAAAGGTTATCGTACCATTGATGAGCTGGTAGCTTGTTCCGGATTACCCATCAGTCGGGTAAATAGTCTGCTGACAATGATGGAAATCGAAGAAATTATTATGATTAAGTATGGAAATATCCTTTTAATTTAAGAACAATGGGTTATATTCGACTGCATAAGTTTGTATTTTGTGGAAATGTTTGCTATAATGTGGCTATTTCAAGTGAGAAAACGTCATTAGTATTAAGAAAGAAGGAGGTATTCTATGAGTAAAACCTTGGTTATCGTTGAATCACCGGCAAAAGCAAAAACAATCAAAAAGTATTTACCAAAAGGCTATGAAGTTGAAGCAACCATGGGACATGTGATTGATCTGCCTAAAAGTCGTATTGGTATTAATATAGAAGAAGATTTTAGACCCGATTATATTAAAATTCGGGGCAAAGCTGAGCTGCTAAAGAAACTAAAGAATGCCGCTAAAAAAGCCGATCAAGTCTATCTTGCCACTGACCCTGACCGCGAAGGGGAAGCCATATCCTGGCATATGGCAAATTTTCTGGAAATTGATTTAGCGACAAAATGTCGGATTGAATTTCATGAAATCACGAAAAAAGCGGTAAACGCCGCCATTGAAAACAAAAGAACAATCGATATTGACTTAGTCAATTCACAGCAGGCGCGACGTATTCTGGATCGACTGGTGGGGTATTCGCTGAGTCCTTTTTTGTGGAAAAAAGTTAAGAAGGGGCTCAGCGGCGGTCGGGTTCAGTCCGTTGTGACCCGCATAATTGTCGATCGGGAAGATGAGATCTCAGCATTTATTCCGGAAGAATATTGGAATCTGGAGCTACTCTTAAAAAAACCGGATGATGATAAATCATTTGTGTCAAAATTCTATTCTGAAGATGGTAAGAAAAAAACCATTACCAATGCCGAAGAGGCCATCCGTTTGGAAAAAGTGGTGGAAGCCAATACAATTGTAGTCGAAAACGTTAAAAAGCGAACCCGTTACCAAAAACCGCCCTTGCCTTTTACCACTAGTACCCTCCAGCAGGAAGCCTATAAATCACTTGGCTTTACAACCCAACGGACGATGCGGCTGGCCCAGCAACTCTATGAAGGGGTCGATATCAGAGGCAGCGGTCTAACCGGTTTAATTACCTATCTAAGAACCGATTCAACCCGGATCGCCGACGAGGCGGTGCAAGAGAGCAAAGAATATATCAAGCAGCATTTTGGCGAGGATTATCTGGGCAGCGAAAAAAAAGTTGGCAAAAAGAAAAATGTTCAGGATGCCCATGAAGCCATTCGTCCTTCGTCAGTTCTGTTGACACCAGACGAAGCCCGAAATTCACTGGAACCCGATCAGTATCGCTTATATAAGCTCATTTGGGAAAGACTGCTGTGCAGTCAGATGGCTGACGCGCAGTATTACGTTACCGATGTTGATGTCGCCTGCAGCAATCTGATTTTCAAAACGAAAGGCGAAACCCAAAAATTTGATGGATTTACCCGGGTTGGTAAAAGTGCTGGTAAAAATGATGACAGTATTCTACCTGAATTAACCATCGGTGATGACCTGGTCCGGCTTAAGACGACGAAAGAACAGAAATTTACCAAACCCCCGGCGCGTTATACCGAGGCCTCATTGGTTAAAATATTGGAAGAAAAGGGTATCGGCCGGCCGAGCACCTATGCCCCTACCATTGCTACCATCAAGAATCGTGATTATGTCGAAGTGGAAGATAAACATTTTAAGCCCACCGAGCTCGGCGTCACGGTTACCCATTTGATGAAAGAGTATTTTAGCGACGTGGTTAATATTTCCTTCACCGCCGAAATGGAAGACCGACTGGATTCCGTTTCTGAGGGCGAAACAGACTGGGTTGAACTGCTGAAGAATTTTTATCAGGGCTTTGAAAAGGAACTGACCAATGCCCAGGAGAAGGCTGAATCGGTGACGATTGCCGATCCTGAATCGGATGTGGACTGTGAATTGTGCGGCCGGCGGATGGTCATAAAAAAGGGAAAATTCGGACGGTTCCTGGCCTGTCCCGGTTTTCCGGAATGCAAAAACACGAAACCATTTTTTGAGAAAACTGGGGGCATCTGTTCTGTCTGCGGCGGGGATATCGTCAAACGGACCTCCAAAACGGGACGGACCTTTTATTCGTGCAGCAATTATCCGGACTGTGACTATATGAACTGGGACTTGCCAATCCCTGACCAATGCCCGGTCTGCGGATCAACGCTTTTTCAAAAAGGTCTGGGTAAACGAAAATCGATCTATTGCGATAAAAAAGACTGCGGATATAAAGCGCCAACAGCAGAATAAACTACAGTACATTTGATAAGAAAGTGAGAAAAACTATGTTTCATGCAACAACCATCGTAGGAATACGCCATAACGGCCAGGTCGCCATTGCCGGAGATGGGCAGGTAACCATGGGCGAAAAAACGATCATGAAAAATAAGGCCACCAAAATCAGAAGAATCTATCATGACAAAATCTTAGTCGGTTTTGCCGGATCAGTCGCTGATGCTTTTACCCTTTGCGAAAAGTTTGAACACAAGGTCGAACAATACAATGGCAACTTAAAACGTTCTGCCGTGGAACTGGCCAAAGAATGGCGTTCTGACAAAATCCTCAGAAAGCTGGAAGCGCTGCTGATTGTTATGGATGAAAGTGAAACCCTGGTCTTATCAGGAAATGGCGAAGTCATTGAACCTGATGATGATGTGGCGGCCATCGGCTCTGGTGGATCCTATGCCCTTGCGGCAGCTAGAGCTTTAAAAAGCCATTCAACCCTCAGTGCTGAAGAAATGGTCTATGAATCGTTAAAAATCGCCTCAGAAATATGTGTGTTTACAAATAATAATATTTCTGTTGAAGTATTATAGAAACGGAAGAATGGTTATGAAAGAATTAACACCTAAAAAAATCGTTACTGAATTAAACCGTTATATTATTGGCCAGGAGTCGGCCAAAAAAGCCGTCGCCGTCGCCATTAGAAACCGCTATCGCCGGTCGCTGTTACCGGCTGATCTGATTGATGAGTTTACCCCCAAAAACATCATCTTAATCGGGCCTACTGGGGTAGGCAAAACAGAAATAGCCAGAAGAATGGCAAAACTGGTAAAAGCACCGTTTATCAAGGTTGAGGCCACAAAATTTACCGAAGTCGGTTATGTCGGCAGAGATGTGGAATCGATGGTTCGTGATCTGGTCAACACCGCCATCCGAAATGTCCAACAGGAAAAAATGAAAGAGGTTTATGCCGAAGCCGAAAAGAATGCCAATAAAATCATTCTTGATACGCTGGTACCCTCTAAAAAAATAAAGGAAACCCTCAAGACCCCCTTTGATATCTTTATGAAACCTGCTCCACCGACGGCCCCAAGCCAACCTGAATTGGAAGGCGATGCCGAGAAGGAAAAAACAAAAAAAGAAAAACGGGAAGCGCTGTCAAAGGAATTGGAAGCAGGCCTGCTGGAAGACATGGTTATTGAAATTGAAGTGGATGATGATGGATCAAAATCCATTGGCATCATGCAAGGTATGAACAATGACAGCATGTCCTTTAATATGAATGATATCCTGGGTGATTTTCTGCCGCAAAAGAAAAAAAAGAAAAATGTGAAAATTTCCGAGGCCCGCAAAATACTGATCAATCAGGAAGCCCAAAAGCTGATTGATATGGATCAGGTCAATGAACTGGGCGTCAAGGAGGCTGAACAAAACGGCATCATCTTTATTGACGAAATCGATAAAATCATCGGAAATGGCAACAATCACGGGCCGGATGTTTCCAGAGAAGGGGTCCAGCGGGATATCTTACCGATCGTCGAGGGCAGTACCGTCAATACTAAATATGGTCCGATCAAAACGGATTTTATTCTATTTATTGGCGCTGGCGCCTTTCATGTTTCAAAAATATCGGACATGATTCCGGAGCTGCAGGGACGTTTTCCGATCAGTGTTCACTTAGACAGCTTAACTGAGGAAGACTTTATCCAGATTTTGACCCACACTGAGAATTCGGTGATTAAGCAATATCAGGAACTGATCCGAACCGAGGATGTCAATCTTATTTTCGCCGATGACGCGGTTAAGTACATCGCAAAAATTGCCTTTCTTCAGAATGAAGAAGACGAAAATATCGGCGCCCGGCGATTACACACCGTCATGGAAAAACTCTTGGAAGAAATATCCTTTTATGCTTCAGATTATGAACAGGATGATTTTACGATTGATATGAATTACGTCGAGCAAGTCTTCAATATATCCGAAAAACGCGATAATTACCAAAAGTATTTACTCTAAACGAAAATAAAACTTGCGCAAATCAAATGACTGTGCTAGTATATGAAGGTATGTATTACACACATTCTCTGAGAGACATCAGGTGCCTGTTTTCAGGTTGATGTTCTTGATTGATGAGGATGGAGGAAAAACCAAGGAGGAATGAATTATGGCATGTGTTTCAATGAAACAATTATTAGAAGCAGGGGTGCATTTTGGGCACCAGACACGCAGATGGAATCCGAAAATGGCTCCATATATTTTCACCGAAAGAAATGGTATTTACATCATTGATTTGCAACAAACGGTGAAGAGAATTGAAAAAGCTTATAGCTTTGTCAAAGAACTGGCTGAAAATGGCGAAGAAATTCTTTTTGTCGGCACCAAAAAACAAGCCCAAACCAGTATTGAGAGAGAAGCAAAACGTAGCGGCAGCTACTGTGTCAATCATCGTTGGTTAGGTGGAACCTTAACAAACTTCGGAACCATCAGCAAACGAATTGACCGCTTAAATGAACTTGAACAAATGGAAGAAGACGGTACCTTTGCGCTTCTACCTAAAAAAGAAGTTATTAAACTGAAACGTCAGCGAGAAAAACTACAAAAATTCCTGGGCGGCATCAAAGATATGAAGGGTGTTCCTGGCGCAATTTTTGTTATTGATACTAAAAAAGAAAGAATTGCTATCGCCGAAGCAAAAAAACTGGGCATTCCAATTATTGGAATCGTCGATACAAATTGCGATCCTGATGAAATTGACTATATCATTCCTGGTAATGATGATGCGATTCGTGCGGTTGCTTTAATCCTTTCGGTTATTTCAGATGCAATTATTGAAGGCCGACAGGGCGAGCAAGTTGAAGAAGAAATTGTCGTAGCACCAGTAGCAGCACCAGTTGTAGAAGCAGTAGAAGTAGCAGAAGTAGTTGCTGCCGACGTAGCAGTTGTTGCTGAAGTTGCTGAAATTGTCGAAGTTGCTGAAGTTACTGCAGCAGAATAATTTATAATTACTATCAGGAGGAGAAAAGTGGACGCAAAATTAGTAAAAGAATTAAGAGCTAAAAGTGGTGCCGGAATGATGGACTGCAAAAAAGCCTTAGTCGAAACAGATGGAAATATTGAAGATGCAATGGTCTTTTTAAGAGAAAAAGGACTGGCTGCAACCAATAAAAAAGCTGGACGAGTTGCTGCTGAAGGCATTGTTGAATCATATATTCATATGGGCGGTAAAATCGGCGTTCTGGTCGAAATTAACTGTGAAACAGATTTCGTCGCAAAAAATGAAGGGTTTAGAAACTTTGTTAAAGACGTGGCCATGCATATTGCCGCAGCCAATCCTTTGTATGTGAACAAAGAAGAAGTGCCAACTGAAGAACTTGAAAAAGAAAAAGAAATTCTACGAGCGCAAGCTTTAAATGAAGGTAAACCAGAGAAGATCGTCGATAAAATGGTTGAAGGCCGTGTTTCTAAATACTACAAAGAAATCTGTCTTCTGGAACAACCTTTTGTTAAAAACCCGGATCTGACCATTGAAGATCTGGTTAAAGAACAAATCATGACCATCGGTGAAAATGTCAAAATCAGACGATTTGCCCGATTCCAGATGGGTGAAGGTTTAGAGAAAAAAGAAGAAAACTTTGCCGAAGAAGTAGCGAAGCAATTAAACGCATAAACGCTTAAAAAGAACACATTCGTGTTCTTTTTTTACCGTTGATAAGATTGTAAATTATTACAGCTTACGTTATAATATAGAAAATGAAAGGGGGAGTCTTTTTGGAACCGAAATACAAACGTGTCATCATAAAATTAAGCGGTGAAGCTTTAGCCGGCAGCGCTGGTCATGGTATCGATACGCCAACAGTTCAATCAATTTGCAGCCAGATCAAAGAAGTTTTTGAGTTGGGTGTTGAAATTGCTATTGTTGTGGGCGGCGGTAATTTTTGGCGGGGCCGCAGCGGTGAAGGGATGGATAAATCCACCGCAGACTACATGGGAATGCTCGCCACCTGTATTAATGCTCTTGGTTTACAGGATGTTCTGGAAGAAATGGAAGTACCGGTGCGGGTTCAGACAGCCATCGAAATGAAGCAAATTGCCGAGCCCTATATTCGCCGAAAAGCGGTTCGTCATCTCGAAAAAAGAAGAGTTGTCATTTTTGCCTGCGGTACCGGAAATCCCTTTTTCACCACCGATACAACCGCAGCACTGCGAGCTGCTGAAATTGACGCCGAAATTATTCTTTTGGCAAAGAGCATTGATGCGGTATACGATTCAGATCCGCTGGTTAATCCAGATGCAATACGCTATTCCGAATTATCATACATCGATGTGTTGAATCAGGGCCTGAAAGTGATGGATTCAACAGCAACATCATTATGTATGGATAATCACATTCCAATTCTAGTGTTTGGTTTAAATGAACCGAAAAATATTTTACGTGCGATCATGGGCGAAAAAATCGGAACAATTATTCAGGAGGTATAGAAGATGGTAAATGAGATTAAAACAACAGCTAATGAAAAAATGGAAAAAGCCTTAAAAAACCTTAATGAGAGTCTTGGCACCTTACGGGCAGGAAGAGCAAATCCGCGCATTCTCGATAGGGTTATGGTTGATTATTATGGCTCACCGACAAGTCTGAATCAGTTGGCAAATATTAGTACTCCTGAAGCAAGAATGATCGTCATCCAGCCTTATGACGCAACTGCTATCGCCGCCATTGAAAAAGGTATTTTAAAGTCCGACCTCGGTTTTAATCCATCTAACGATGGAAAAATCATTCGTTTGCTAATTCCCCAATTAACCGAGGAACGACGAAAAGAATTGGTTAAGCTAGTAAAAAAATATGGTGAAGAATGCAAGGTCGCCATGCGGAACATCCGCCGACACGCCATTCAGGAACTAAAAGACGGTCAAAAAGAAGGACTGATCACCGAAGATGATTTGAAGCAAGGTGAAAAAGAAATTCAGAAGGTTACGGACGAAGAGATTAAAAACATTGAAACGATTCTAAAAGAAAAAGAAGCGGAAATTTTAGAAGTTTAATTGTTTTTTCGGGATATGATTTCTTTAATTGTTCATTCAATTATATAGTATTTCATTAAGAGTGGGGAGACCCACTCTTAACTATTTTTCGAGTCGATATCAATACAAGAACGACTTCGAATAAACAGTTCCTCATCAATTAAGATTAAAAATGAATAAAAAAGGAAAAAGTATGAAAAAAGTATCGAAAGAGTTCTTTTTAGAAGAACTAACTGCGCCAGTAGTGGAGTCTCTTGGTTACGAATTAACAGATCTAACCTTTGAAAAAAAGGGAAAAGACTGGTGTCTGACCCTTTTTATCGACTCTGAAAACGGGATTTCATTGGACGATTGTGAAACCGTCAGCCGACAGATCAGTGAATTGCTTGACGAAACGGACCCCATCGAACAAAGTTATTTTTTGGAAGTATCTTCACCAGGTATGGATCGACCCTTAAAAAAAGAAAAACATTTTCTGTCAAATCTTGATAAGAAAATTGCTGTCCATCTTTTCGCACCGCTGGATGGGAAAAAGGACATCGAAGGGGTATTAAAATTATATAACACTGACCAATTAACCCTTGAGCTGGAAACAGGTGAAATGCTGACCCTGGAGAATAGTAAAATCGCAAAAGCAAATCGGTTGGATGAGTTGAATTTTAAACCTCTTCCATCAGCTGAATAATACGGAAGGCGGAGAAAACCAATATGAATCAGGAGTTTATACGCGCTCTGGATGTAATTCAAGAAGAAAAATCAATTGATAAAGAAGAATTAATTCAAGCAATTGAGGCTGCCATTACCACAGCATATAAAAAGAATTATGGTAATGCCCATAATGTTGAGATTAATATTGACCGGGAAAATGGTGATATTCAGGTCTTTGCACTAAAAGAAATCGTAGCAGTTCCCGAAAATGATCACAGTCAGATTTCATTGGAAAAAGCCCGGGAAGTTGACAGCAACTATGCTGTCGGTGATTTTTTTAGAAAAGAAGTCCGACCCCGAGATTTTGGACGCATTGCCGCGCAAAATGCCAAGCAATTGATCATCCAGCGAATTAAAGAAGCTGAACGCAATATCATCTACGATGATTACCTTAAACGCCAGGATGAAGTATTGACCGGTATTATCAAACGAATCGAAAAAGGGGTCGTCTATGTTGAGGTGGGAAAACTTGAGGCAGTGATGCTGCCTTCGGAACAGACAACCGGTGAAACCTACGCGGTCAATCGACGATTAAAAGTTTACCTGCTGATGGTTAAGAAAACAACCAAAGGTCCCCAGGTTAATGTCTCCCGAACTCATCCGGGGCTGGTTAAACGCTTATTTGAATCAGAAGTACCGGAAATTTTCGATGGCATTGTCGACATCGTCTCCATTTCCAGAGAAGCCGGTTCTCGGACAAAGGTAGCTGTAAAAGCCAATGATCCCAGTATTGATCCGGTTGGTGCCTGTGTCGGTCAAAAGGGCGTCCGGGTCCAAAACATTATTAATGAACTGCAAGGTGAAAAAATCGACGTGATTAAATGGAGTGACAGTATTGAAGAATATTTGTCAAATGCCTTGAGTCCCGCTAAAGTTGTTGAGATCATCGCTAATAAAGATGAAAAAACAGCGGTGGCCATCGTCGACGACTACCAGTTATCCCTGGCCATTGGAAAAGAAGGGCAAAATGTTCGACTTGCCGCCAAATTAACGGGATGGAAGATCGATATCAAAAGTAAACTCAATTATGTAAATCAACATAAAAGCACAGCTGAAAGCACCAATGGCTTAACCGACGATATTTTACTGGAACTCAAAGAAGAGCTGGAATCAGCGGCAGCGCTGGACCTGATGGACGAGGCTATGGCTGAAGAAGAGTTAGTGTTTGAAGAGTCTTGAGACCTTAAAAATTAAAGCTTTAATCAATAATATAGCTTTTTATGCTATAATACTTAGATAAAACAATGTCAGGGAGGTACAATGAAAAAAGTTCCACAGAGAACCTGTGTTATATGCCATTCCAAATTTGATAAACGCGACTTATTTAGGATTGTATCAGATAAATCTGGAGAAATTTTTTTTGATCCCACTGGAAAAGCAAATGGACGCGGTGCCTATGTATGTAAGTCTGATGCCTGTGTGGATCAATTCCTGAATAAAAATTACCTGGAACGGGCTTTTAAAAGAAAAGTAGAAAGTGATGTTGTCGCGATTGTTCGGCAGCAACTGTCAGAGAAAAAACAAATGAAATAATATAATTTTGAAGGGAGGAATAATATGTCAAAATTAAGAGTATACGATTTAGCAAAAAAATATAATATTCCCAGTAAAGAATTCGTAACCATTTTAAATAAGTACAATATTCCTGTAAAAAACCATATGAGCGCCCTGACTGATCAACAGATTTCAGAATTTGATGAAAAATTCGATAAAGATAAGTATCAAGCAGAGCTGGGAGCTGAAAAGAAAAAAGAACCGGTTAAGGAAAGCGCGAAGACCAGTTCTAATCATGTTGCTCCAAAAGTGAGTTCAGATACGAAAAAGCCAGTAAAACCACCACAAAAAAATCAACAAAAAACAGGGGGCAATGTGCCGAAAAAAACAGACGATAAAAAGCGACCCGTTTCCAGCAACCAGGGTCAGCAACCAAAAGTTAGAGATCACAGTAAAAAAGAAAAGACAGCTCGAAGTGTTTACAAGCGAATTAAAGATGAAAAAAAGAAAACTGTTCAGTTAAACCAGACATTTGAAATTCCTGAGATTTTAACCGTTGGTGAGTTGGCCGATATTCTTGAAATAAGCGCTACCGAAGTCATTAAAACCCTGATGCAAGCCGGCACCATGGTCAGCATCAACCAGGAGATCGATTTTGAAACAGCCGCCATTGTTGCAGCTGAATTAGGCTTTGAAGTTGAAGCGATTAAAATTGAAGATGTCGTTTCAAAAATTCTGGAAGAATACGACGACGAAAAAAGCGAAAACGAAATTCCCCGCCCACCGGTCGTTACCGTCATGGGACATGTCGATCATGGTAAAACCTCACTCCTTGATCGCATTCGTAAAGCCAATGTTATCGCCGGCGAAGCTGGTGGTATCACTCAGCATATTGGTGCCTATACCGTTAATATCAATAACCATGCCATCACTGTGATCGATACCCCGGGACATGAAGCCTTTACTGCTATGCGTTCCCGAGGTGCCCAAATCACTGATATCGCAGTCCTGGTTGTGGCTGCAGATGACGGGGTTATGCCGCAAACCGTTGAAGCCATCAATCATGCTAAAGCTGCCGGTGTTCCGATTCTGGTGGCCATCAATAAAATTGATAAACCGGGAGCAGACCCGGAACGGGTTAAACAGGAACTGACTAAATACAACCTTGTTGTTGAAGAATGGGGCGGCGAAACCATTGCCGTTAAAGTCTCAGCAAAAACCGGTGAAGGGATCGAATCCCTGCTGGAAATGATCATTATGATGTCAGAAATGGAAGAATTAACCGCTGATCCCGGCCGCGAAGCCAGAGGAAGTGTCATTGAATCTCAGATCAAGCGCGGAAAAGGATCAGTTGCAACCTTACTTGTTCAACAGGGAACCTTGCATGTCGGGGATTCTATTATCTCCGGAACAACCTATGGTAAGATCCGGACCATGATTGATGATAAGGGCAAGCGGCTGAAGAAAGCAGGTCCATCGACACCAGTAGAAATTTCTGGTCTCTCTGATATTCCCGCAGCAGGGGATGATTTTATCGTGCTTGAAAATGAAAAAGAAGCCCGCTCATTGGCTGAAAAACGAAAAGAAATGCAAAAAGGCGAACGTCAGCGTCGTTCTAATATTTCCCTTGATGATCTGTTTAGTCAGATTCAGGATGGCAATATTCAGGATGTCAACATTATCATTAAAGCCGATGTTCAGGGTTCCATTGAAGCGATCAAACAATCCCTGGAAAAACTGGATAATGAAGCAGTTCGTATTAATATTATTCACGGGGCGGTTGGCGCCATCAATGAAACGGATGTCTTACTGGCATCTACCTCAAACGCCATCGTGATTGGTTTTAATGTCCGACCGGACAAAAATGCAGTCAAACTGGCTGAAACCGAAGAAGTCGATATTCGCCTCTACCGGGTTATTTACGATGCCGTCGAAGACATCAAGAAAGCCATGGAAGGCATGCTGGCACCAGAATTCCGGGAAAAAGTCATGGGTAATGCTGAAATTCGGGAAGTATTTAAGATCCCCAGCATCGGTACCATTGCTGGTTGCTATATCACCGAAGGAAAAATTAACCGGAATGATGATGTCCGTATTATTCGCGATGGCATTGTTATCCTGGAAGGGAAAATCGCATCTTTACGTCGTTTCAAAGATGATGTAAAAGAAGTAAACACCGGATATGAATGTGGAATTGGGATCGAAAGATATAACGATTTAAAAATTGGCGATAACATTGAAGCATTTACCATGGAAAAAATCGAAAGATAAGCGCAAGCCTGTCTTTCCCATGAAGGAGATAAAACAAAATGGCATCTCATCGAAATGAAAAAATTAACGGCTTAATCCAAAGAGAATTAAGCTTAATCATTATTCACAAAATGAAAGACACCCGTATCAAAGACAGCAATGTCAGTATTACCAGGGTTAAAGCAGCCCCCGATTTAAAGACCGCAACCGTCTATGTTAGTATTTTTGGCGATGATAGTCAGAAGCAGGTCGTGCTGGAATTATTGAATAATGCCAAAAGCTTTTTAAGATCGAGTTTGGGACATGTAATCACGGTTCATTCAGTACCGGCTCTGAGCTTTGAAATCGATAATTCGATTGAATACGGCATGCACATTGAATCGATTTTAAAAAGTTTAAAAGACGATAAAGAACTGAAGGATCAGAATGAAGAAGATTCCTGATGAAATATTAAATTGCTTAAACAACAATCAACGGTTTTTGATTCTGCTTCATCAAAAACCGGATGGGGATGCAATTGGTTCAGCAGTGGCTTTAGGAAAAGGTTTGAAGCAGCTGAATAAAACCGTTGATTATTACATCGACCTGCCGCTTGAGGACAAACTGGGTTTCTTTAATGAAATTCAGTACTTCAATCAATCGTTGCAGGACAGCTATGACGTTATTGTGTTTATGGACTGCTCCAGCAACAGTTTTGCCTTTGCCCCAGCCGAAATGCCGGCAGCCAAAACTAAACTGGTGATCGATCATCATAAAAGCAATGCCCATTATGGTGATCTTAACTTTGTCGAAATTACCGGCGCAACGGCCGAAATTGTCTTTCGCATTTTAAAAGGTCTGCAGGTGGTAATTGACGAAGAAATGGCTGATGCCGTTTTTACCGGGATCACCACCGATACCGGCAGTTTCCAATTTTCCAATGTGACGGTCGACACCCATTTAATTGCCAGTGAATTGTATGCCATCAAAACCAATTACGCCCATCTTTCCAAACGACTTCATACCCAAAAAAATATTGATCAGATGAAAATGACCGGAGCTGCCATCCATTCATTGGAAATACTGGACAGCATGCCGATTGCACTGATGATCCTGGATCATGACACGATCTTTAAATTCGGCGGCACCATTAACATCACCGATGATGTTGCCAATTTGGGTCAAAACACCATCGGGGTCTCAATCACGGCACTCTTAAAAGAAATCGACGCTGGCGAGTACCGGGTCTCGTTGCGGGCAAAATTCCCCTATGATATTCACGAAATTGCTTTAAAATATGGCGGTGGAGGACATGAACGGGCGGCAGGTTTTAACTTCAGTGGTGACATTAATGAACTGAAGCGTGATCTGATGGACGTTTATGAGAATCAAAATGGAGAAGGTTAACAGCTACAATGGCTATCTTAATGTCTACAAAGAGAAGGGCATGACCTCTCATGATGTGGTTTTTAAGGCCCGAAAAATTTTAAAAACGAAAAAAATCGGTCATACCGGAACGCTGGATCCTGATGCTCAGGGCGTTCTTGTTTTATGTGTTGGCCAGGCGACAAAAATGGTTGAATATATCACTGACCACGAAAAAGTCTATGAAGTGGAAATGGTGCTCGGGCGGGAAACCGATACCTGTGATTTATCAGGTACGGTTATCCGGGAAAGCGATCAGCGGATCTGCCGGGACGCTTTTGAAAGTATTTTGAGTCAATTCAGCGGTAATATTCGCCAGAAACCACCGATCTATTCAGCTATCCGGGTCAATGGAAAAAAACTCTATCACTACGCCAGAAACGGTGAAACGGTGGAAATACCGGAACGGGACGTTCATATTGCAGACATCAGTTTGTTGGAATTCTGTGAAGAGTCCCAAAAAGCTAAAATCATGGTAACCTGTTCGAAAGGAACCTATATGCGCTCACTGTGCCGTGATATCGGAAGCGCTCTGGGGACAGTCGCCTGTATGGGAAACCTGATCCGTCATCAAGTCGGTGGCTTCAGCATTGACGATGCCTTAACCTTGGCTGAGATCGCCAAGATAGTCGACCAGGACCAGAGTGAACCGCTTTTTTATCCATTGGCGTATTCCCTTGACCGTTACCAATGCGTCCGGGCAACCGAACAGGGGCGCAAGTTTTTACTCAATGGCAATAAGCTCTTTCAATGGAATATCCATGAATCCCTGGACGATTTTTACCCCGGTGAAACCCTGCGCTTATACGACGGCGATCAGCTCATTGGCATGGGCAGATATGTTCAGAACGAAGAAGGCAACTTTATCAAACCGACAAAACTACTGTGAGGTGAATAATGACAACAAAAACTTATCATGGCGAAGAAATTGTTTTAGCTCTGGGCTTTTTTGACGGGGTTCATCTGGGACATCAGGCATTGCTGGAAGAGACGAAAAGAATTGGTCAGCGATTAGGCTGTAAAACCGGAGTGATGACCTTTAAAGAACACCCCCTGGAATTAATTTTTCCAAATTATACGCCCTGGCTGATTACCTCCAATGCTGAAAAAGAAGCGATGATTCAGGAGTATGGCGTTGATTTTGTGTTTTTGAATCCGTTCACTGAAAAGCTGATGAAGTTAACTCCGGAGAAGTTTATCACTGACTATCTGCTCAAAAAATATAATGTCAAAGTCGTGGTGGTCGGTTTTAATTATAACTTTGGTTATAAGGGCGCGGGGACTACCGATACCTTAAAAGAGCTGGGCAAAAAATATGACTTCGCAGTTGAAATTCTGCCGCCGTTTATTATCAATACCCACTCGGTCAGCTCCACCTTTATTCGCGAGCTGATCAGCTGCGGTCAGGTGGATGAGGTCAAAACTTTTCTGGGCCGGAATTATGCATTAAGCGGTGTTGTTGTTCAAGGCAAGGGTCTGGGTCACCAGTTTGGCATTCCCACTGCCAATATTAAACTAGATAAAAAAATTATTTTGCCGAGTACCGGCGTTTATTATACCCACGTTCATTATCGGGGGAAATGTTTAAATGGACTGACAAATTTGGGTTTTAACCCGACTTTTGAAAAACATCCTTTCAGTATTGAAACCTATATCTATGATTTCGATGAGGATATATATAATCAGGAAATCACTATTGAGTTCAAGAAAAAAATCAGAGATGAAATAAAATTTGATTCCATCGATGATTTAATCACCCAAATTAAAATGGATATTGACCAGATCAGAAAAGATTTTATTGATTAATACATTTACAACAATAAATGTTTATGATATACTCATTAAGTTATTACCATTCACTTAGTTTTTTGACACTCCAACAAAATACTCGGTCTATGGCTAAATTAAAAAACAAGGAGATTTTAAATGATCAGTAAAGAATTAAAAGCACAGGTAGTTG
>NZ_JBGSHG010000120.1:0-13202 GCF_041752335.1 Acetobacterium sp.
GTTCAGCAGGAATCAGGTCCTTTAAAAAATCAATATCCTTTGCTTCCACTTTTTTATAATTCATCTTAGCCAACCATCCTTTCTGGTGTTTCAATGGCTTCAGGCATCGCCAGGGTTTTCCCGACGGCAGCGCTTTCCGGAGCGGCAATCATTTTTAACAGTTCGGGGATGATTTCGTATAAATCGCCGACCATGCCGCAATGGGCAATATTAAAGATTGGTGCTTTGGGGTCATTATTGACCGCGATGATATATTCGGAATTCTGCATCCCGGCGGCAAACTGGACGGCACCGGAAATACCCAGGGCAATGATCAGTTTCGGTTTAACGGTTCGGCCGCTGAGGCCAATCTGCAGGCGGGCATCAAACCAGCCGGATTCGATGCCGGGCCGGGTACAGGCCACGGTAGCGCCGATTTTTTCAGCAAACTCATGGATCATCTCCAGATCTTTTTCGCATTTTACGCCCCGACCAACCGCGATAATGGTTTCGGCTTCCGAAAGATCAAGGCCTTTTTCTTTTTTAATGACTTCCAGCACTTCAATGGCTGAAATCAGTTTCTCTTTGCCGATTTCCATCACTTCGACACTGCCCCAGGGCGCTTTAACCAGTTCCGGAGCGGAAAATACTTTATAACGGACGGTGCAGAACTGGGGTCGGGTATTTTCAGTGACAATCTGGGCCATAATATTACCGCCAAAGGCTGGTCGAATCTGAACCAGATCGGTATTTTCTTTCATTTCCAGAATGGTGCAGTCAGCAGTGAGACCGGTGCGGTAACGGGCGGCCACCCGGGGTGCCAGGGAACGACCGACGTTGGTGGCACCAACTAAAATCGAAGATGGTTTAACCTTTTCGATAAAGTCTTCCAGGACGTTGGCATAGGGTTCGATCACAAAATGTTTAAGTTCCGGCTGATCGTAGACAAATACCTTGTCGACCCCGTAGCTTAGCAGTTCGCTGGCGGCGGCGGTGATATTGGTCCCCATAAACAGGGCGTAAACCGGATGACCAATCACAGCGGCCAGTTCCCGGGCCTTGCCGATCAGCTCAAAGGTGACCGGATGAATCTTGCCTTCAATGTGATCAACATAGACGGTAATGCCTTTGTACAGGCTTTTGTCGATGGCGATCTTTTCATCTTCTTCCAGTTCCAGCACGCCGGCTGGTCCATTTTTTAAACACATCTTGCACATTTTACAGGCGGCGGTGACTTCCAATCTTGCGTTTACATATGAAAAGGCATCGAAGGGACAAATTTCTGCCAGTGCCTCAAAGGTTTTTTGATCAACGTTTTCCTTGATTATTTTAATTCCTGCCATGATTTTATTCCTTTCTAGCCTAACTATTTTTACTCAGATATTTTTTTTCAGTTAAAATGCCATGAAGCGCTGTTGCCAGAGCTGGTCCATCGCCCTCAAAGCTGGTTTTTTCGACGTTGCTTTCCGGCGGGAAGATGCGTTCCACCTGGGTTGGTGAGCCGCTGAGGCCATATTTTTTGGCATCGGTGTCGTACATATCTTTCAGGGTCAAAACTTTAATTTCGGGATTTTCGGAAATTTCCAGTTTTCGTTTATAGGAAGGTAAGCGCGGGGTGTAAATGTCCTTGTCGACGGTGATCAGGCAAGGGTATGGCACCCGTTGGATTTCCAGGGATTCTTCCATGTTCATTTGCAGGGTCAGGCCCTTTTCATCCGCCACCAGAATTTTAATGACGTTGGTAACGTGGGGAATGCCCAAAAATTCGGCCATTTCCGGACCAACCTGGGCGGTATCGCCATCGGTGGTCTGCTTGCCGCAGATGATCAGATCAAAATCACCCAGTCTTTTAGCCCCCTGGGCCAGGGTATAACTGGTGGCGACCACATCGGCCCCGCCAAATTTTCGGTCTGATAATAAACAGCCCTCGTCAGCGCCCATATAGAAAGATTCAAAAAGCACTTCTTTACTTTGCATCGGACCCATTGACAAGGTGGTAATGGTGCCGCCCAATTGTTCTTTTAAGCGAAATGCCGTTTCCAGACCAAATAAATCATAGGGATTCAATTTTGATTCAACCCCATCACGAATCAGGACACCTGTTTCCGGATCCACTTCCACGTTGGACGTTCCCGGAACCTGTTTGATACATACCAGTATTTTCATACTCACCCTCCATAAAATAAATTAAATTGACAATTGCGATAGTACCGTGAGCTTTGTTCGATGTTTTTCATTTCGCAAACGCCTGATTATGCAAATCATTGTTTAAGTTAAGACCTAGCGAAATTTCTTTTGCTGTCCATTTGTGAAACAGACAGCAAGGAAAATGTTCTTTCATCATCAATTCCGCTGTCGACTGAGCTGGTCAGTCGACGATAATAGTTAAACCCTCTTAAACCCATTCATAAACCACTTGACAAATTTCTGATAAAATTCTACTATTGGTCTGGTGGTCAGACCACTAACCTGTTGCCATTATATTTGTTTCGTAAATATTTGTCAAGTAATAAAATAACGTTTTCAGAAATTATTTTTTTTCTGATCAGGTTGTCAAAAGAGTTAACCTAGTACCGACAATTGTTACATCATGTTGTACGCATCGGAGCGGACACGGCGTAGCCTGTCCGATTCCGCGGCGAACAACAGATTAACAATTGGTCGGTACGGTAGTTTAGTGACAACCTCTTCAAAAATTATTTGTTTTCCCACTTTTTATCTTTTTGAATTTTAAAAGCGGCTGTGGTACAATGGTTTATTATGATCCTTACTAGAAAACTAAGAGAAAACGAAAAAATTGAATGAAATGAAGTGACTTTTAGATGTTTAAAGAAATTGCACACACGAAAATATATTTGCAGATCCTCGAGCAGATTAAAGAAAATATTATCCGGGGAAATTTAAAAAGCGGCGACCGGCTGCCCTCGGAACGGCAATGGGCAGAACAGCTGGGGGTTTCCCGGGCAACCATCCGGGAGGCGATCCGGGCCCTGGAGATGATCGGTCTGGTGGTCTGTCAGCAGGGCGAAGGTAATTTTATTGCCGAGAATTTTGAAAATACCCTGACCCAGCCGCTGACAATTATGTTCTGGCTCAGCAATGGTCAGCTCAGTGAGGTCCAGGAACTGCGGCGGGCGCTGGAAACCGAAGCGGCTAAACTGGCCGCCAAAAAAATGACGCCGGAGCGGTTTGCCAGTCTCGAAAAAATATGTGATGCTATTGAAACCGAAACCGACGAGTCGGTCCGGGCGGAACTGGACAAGCGCTTCCACTATGAGATTGCCATGGCCTCGGAAAACAAGATGATTCATAACGTCCTGCTGTCCTCGGCCACCCTGATCGAAGCGCTGATCAAGGATATCCGGATTGCCATTCTCGACGATACCGAACGGGGACCGATGATTGACAAACAACACCGCAATATCTTAAACGCCCTGAAACAAAAGGAACCCCTCAATGCCGCCTTTGCGATGTCCCAGCACATGGATCTGATTGACGGATTTGTGTCCGGGCTGGAAATTGATGAACACTGAAAAAGTGCGGCATGAGCGAATTCATGCCGCACTTTTTCAGTATTAGAACGCCTGCGATTCGAGTCTTTTGCCCACCTGAACTTGTGGCAAAGCGATCGCTCCGGCAGCAACCATAAAAATTACCAATAATTTTTTAAATGAAGTCTGGAGGTAAATAAATTAAAATTAAAAAAGCTTTATTTCTAGTATTAGGGTGTATCAGCCTGGTGCTTGTGGCTATTGGCGCCTTTTTGCCAATGCTGCCCTGTGCGCCCTTTATACTGCTGGCCACCTTTTGCTTTACCAAAAGTTCTGACCGTCTTCATGCCTGGTTCATTCAGACAAAACTTTACCAGAATAATTTAGAATCCCTGGTTAAAGGCCGGGGAATGACAAACAAGGCCAAATTACGAATCATTTCAATTGTGACCGTTACGATGCTGTTCGGTTTTATCATGATGCGGGCGACGACAATTGGGCGAGTGGTTTTAAGCATTATCTGGATCTGCCACCTGCTTTACTTTGTGTTTGGAGTCAAAACCATGGATGAAAAAGAACTTGTCAATGATAAAAAAAGCCAGACGATGTGATCCGTTCACCATCGTCTGGCTTTTGTTTAGTTAATTTCTTCAATTTAATTTATTTCAAATTTTCTAAAAAGCTGATTTATCCAAGCGCCTGCTATTGAGCCAGGAATTGCTTTAGAACCTGTTCAACGACTGCGCAACCACCCACTGTATCGGATTCGATATTGAGTGGCATAATCGGGTCATGGAGGGACATTCGCAGCAGACACCAGCCGTTGCCGGCGGCCTCATCACAGCTGACCCGGACCCCTTCATAGTTGGGTTGCACCACCGTCCAGCCGGGTTGGCTGGCAGCGAATTGGGCAAATTCGGCCAGCACCTTTTCACCATAAGACTTAAAGTCCTCAGCGACGATCTTTAACCGGATTTCCTTGGCCTCGGCCGGTTCTTTGAGTCCGGCCAGAAACGAACTGATCGGCTTGCCGGCCTGATGCAGCTCGGCAAACTTGATCAGCGCCATGGTGACCAGGTAGGCCCCATCATCGAGAAAATAGTTTTCTTTGATGGCCCCGTGGCCACTGGTTTCCATCGCCAGATGGGTTTCGATACCGGCATTATTTAAACGGATGGCCTCGTTAATAACATTTTTATAGCCCCGTTTAAAGCGATGATGCTGCCCGCCCCGGCTTTCAATATACTCGGTTAACCCGGTGGACGTAATCGAATCGGTAACGATCGTCGAGCCGGGATAATCGGCCAGCAGGATGCTGGCAATAAAGGCAATAAAACCATTGCGATTGATGGCATGACCCTGTTCGTCAATAATCGCGGCCCGATCCACATCGGTATCAAAGATAATCCCCAGATCGGCCTGGTTATCCTGCACCGCTTTGGTGATATGGGCGATGGCGACGGCATCTTCCGGGTTGGGTACGTGGTTGGGAAAATGGCCGTCGGGGTCCAGATACTGGCTCCCGGTGGTGTCGGCCCCAAGGGGCTTAAGCACCTGGTCAACAAAAAATCCACCGGCCCCGTTACCGGCATCAACCACAATTCTGGCGCCGGCCAGCGGCTGCTCGGTGCCGGTTTTGGTCCGAATAATATTTAAAATATTCTGCGAATAGCTGGGCAGAAAATCATAGTCCAGCGCCTGTCCGCCCGGGGTAAAGCCGGTTTCAATGGTCTCGGCCAGTTCCAGAATGGCGCTGATATCCTCTTTATTAAGGCCGCCATCTTTAGTAAAAAACTTCAGCCCATTGCGGTTAAAAGGCAGATGACTGGCAGTCACCATCACTGCCCCGTCGGCTTGCAGCAGCGGATCGATGGTGGTCATAAACATCGCCGGGGTGGTGGCAATGCCGCATTGATAGACCTTGTTGCCCTTACTGACCAGCCCCAGGGCTACCGCCTGGGCCAGATGTGGCCCGGACAGCCGGCTGTCCCGGCCGATGGCAAAGGTTAACGGGGTTTTCCCCAGCTTTTGCTCCAGCCAGGTGGCAAAGGCAAAGGCAATTTTCATGGCCATGTCCTGGGTAAAATTGACTTCCTCCCCGGGAATCCCATCAAGGGCAACGCCCCGGACATCGGAGCCATTCTGTAATTTTCTGATATCTTTAATTTCCATTTAGCCAACTAGAGAGGCGCACATGACCGCTTTGATCGTATGCATCCGATTCTCGGCCTCATCAAAGACCTTGGAATGTTTGCTGCGGAAAACCTCATCAGTAACTTCCATTTCGGTTAGCCCGA
The DNA here is from genome assembly GCF_041752335.1 of Acetobacterium sp. Lineage (GTDB taxonomy): Bacteria > Bacillota > Clostridia > Eubacteriales > Eubacteriaceae > Acetobacterium. Next base: position 5,768 of record NZ_JBGSHG010000120.1, read on the forward strand.
ATTTTTCCTTGACTTCCCGGGCGACGGATGTTTCCTGATCATGGAAGGCTGGTAAACAATGGAGGAAGATCACCTCATCATTACCCGTTGCTCGTATCATCTCCATATTAACCTGGTATGGCGATAACAGCTTGATCCGCTCGGCCATCTGATCCTCTTCACCCATCGAGACCCAGACATCGGTATAGATGGCATCGGCGCCGTTGACCCCGGCTTTTATGTCGGCAGTCAGGGTGATGGTTCCCCCGGTTGTTTCACAGAGAGCTTTCATTTCGGCCACCAGCGCCTCTTCCGGGAACAGTGATTCCGGGGCTACCGCCACAAAATGCATCCCCAGCTTGGCACAGCCGATCATCAAGGCATTACCCATATTGTTGCGGGCATCCCCGACATAAACCAGTCGTTTGCCTTTAACTGCGCCAAAATTCTCCTGAATCGTCAGCATATCAGCCAGTACCTGGGTGGGGTGGTCTAAATCGGTTAAGCCGTTCCAGACCGGTACCCCGGAATAATCTGCCAGCATCTGAACCGTTGTTTGTTCAAAGCCGCGGAACTCAATGCCGTCATAAAAACGACCCAGAACGATGGCGGTATCCTCAATCGATTCTTTTTTGCCCATTTGACTGTTGGTTAAAAAGGTGACGTTGGCCCCTTCGTCAAAGGCGGCTACTTCAAAGGCACAGCGGGTCCGGGTTGAGGCTTTTTCAAAAATCAGCACAATATTCTTGCCTTTGAGCAGATCGCCCACCACCCCTGCTTTTTTCTTGGCTTTCAGTTCGGCTGCGTAGTCGATCAGATACTGTATTTCCTCTGGGGTAAAATCCTTTAGTGTCAATAAATGACGTCCTTTTAAATTCATAATGCTTCCTCCGTTTATCTCTTGTTAAGCTTATTTTAACTGATTGTTCATACCTTTAGCAAGGTAACATTCTCTCGAAATTAGATTGATCGGTTATTCCAGAGTACCGTGAGCTGCGAAATCAAAACCCATCCCGATACAGGGGCATGGTCATGCAGCGGGGACCGCCCCGGCCACGGACCAGCTCGGATGCTTCGATGCCGATGACTTCGATGCCGTTTTGACTGAGCACCTCATTGGACTTCTCATTTCGGGCATAGGCGACGATGACCCCCGGGGCAATCGCCAGGGTGTTGGTGCTGTCGTTCCATTGTTCCCGGGCCGCGGCAACCGGGTTACCGCCACCACTCTCAATCAGGTTAATGGCTGGCAAACCGAGCACTGATTTCAGGGCTTCTTTAAGACTGTCTTTGCGCTCGTAATGCAGATAGTCTTTTTTGCCGGGCGTCATGATGACCGTTTCCACCTGTTCCAGAATCCCCGGGTAGACAATGAATTTATCAACGTCCACCATCGTAAAAACGGTGTCCAGATGCATAAAGGCGCGGTTGCTGGGAATTTTTACGGCCAGCACCTTTTCGATGCCGAGATCGGCATTAAAGAGGTTTTTAGCCAGTTCCTCAACCCCCTGAACCTCGGTCCGTTCGCTGCAACCAACCGCCACCACCGTCGGGCTTAAAATCAGGATATCGCCGCCTTCAACTGAAAAGAAGTTGGTATCCTGGTAAAAGGTTTTATTGCCACAGCTGGCAAACAGCGGGTGATGCTCATAAATCGCGGACATATAGCGACTTTCCCGTTTTCGGGTCCGGGTCGCCATGGCGGAAATACACATCCCATCATGAATAGTCACGGCCGGGTCCCGCATAAAATATAAATTAGGCAGCGGGTTTAAATAAAAAGCATAGGGTTCCGGGCCTTTTAAATAATCGGTCAAGACCAGATGCCGCTCCATATGGCCCAGTTCTTTTTGCAGCACTCCGGCAATCAGGGCATCGCCCAAGGCATTGCTGTCCAGAGACATCAGATACTCATTTAAAAAGCCATCGATATAGTTGCCCGATGAAGGATTCTTGTCGATGACTTCGGCAATAATGCTCTCCCGGACGGCGGTATTTTTTAAAATGTCTTTTAATAAATCCTCCACATACAGCACCTCAGCCCCCCGTTTTCTGAGGATCGCGGCAAAGGCGTCGTGCTCCTCCTGCATCCGTGCCAACCAGGGGATATCCTCAAACAATAATTCTTTGAGGGAGTCCGGCACAATCCGTTCCAGTTCTTTTCCCGGCCGGTGAACCAGGACCTTTTTCAATGTCCCTATTTCTGATTCTATTTTTAAGTTCTTACCATTCATGTTTTATCTCCAATTTTGTAATACCCGGTTATTATACCATCGGTTTAATCAAAAGCCTACCATTTAAGACAACAAAAAAAGAAGAACCCGAGTTCTTCTCCTAATGTGGAACTTTTTATCTTGTCATTATGAAACCAATAATGCGCTATCAGTTTCACCCTCATCTAGTAATACAATTTTTACACTTTGAGTTAAAAGATCGGAATAACTAAAAGACAATTTCTGTTCTTTTCTTTTATCCTCTTGAACTCGTACAGTAAAAATACTGGGATAAGTGCTTTCAATTACCCCTTCTTTTTGGTAGAGTTTTTTCTTGCTCTTATGTGCTTCAAGTTTGACTCGTCTGCCCAAGTAATTTTCCACCTCGCGTCTAATGTCCATAATGGTTGCTTTTGGCATGAACTTCACCTCTCTGTGGTTTTCTCTACGTCAGTATACCACAGATTTGGTGAAAAGTAAAATTTTTTATTATAACAAGGCCTGGTTTTTTTGTCAATATGTAATTTTGATTTTCGTTTACATCTTGTTTAACGTTTACATTTCTTAAGTTTTCATCTTCTCATTTCATCAATGTCTGACCTTCAATAACTAATCAATGTTTTTTCTTGGGGGCATTGGGGTTCGGATCTGGGGTTTCGTTAAAGAGCGAATACATTTCCTTCCCATAGCGCAAGGCTTCCACAATCCGCATCGGGTTATGCAACCAGATAGCGTCATCCAGTCTGGTCAGTACTTCAAAGGACTCGAATCCCCAGGTGCATAAAACCGGCAGCATTCCGGCTCTCAGAGCGGTTTCATAATCAACGGTGGAATCTCCGACAAATAAACACTCCTGCGGTTTTACGCCCATTTTTTCAGCCAGTTTCAAGGTTGTGAGCGGATTCGGTTTTCGCAGTTCATCCCTTGTAAAACCAATGACATCGACAAAATCATAATCCTTGAACAGGCCATGAATCAGGGACTTTGCTGCTGCATCCGGTTTATTGGTACAAACGCTGAAGGGAATATCATGTGCTTTTAAATAATCCAGCAGTTTTGTGATTCCCGGATAGGGTTTCGTTTTATTTCTGTAATTAGCCGCATATTCAGCTTTAAGCATTTCCGTTAATTCGTCCACAAACGGATCATTTTCACGATATTTTTCAGGCACGGCATCCCGGACTAAGTTTCTTAAGCCTCTGCCAATCAGTTTTTTTCCCTCTTCATAGGAATGGGTTGGTAAACGATTATATTTCAGAATCGCATTGACCGAATCAATCAGGTCTTCCAGTGAATTAACCAGCGTCCCGTCCAGATCAAAGATTATCCCCTTATATTTATGCATGTCGTCCTCCTCTTATGCTATTGCATGTTTTTTTATTATTATACCCCATTTTTTCAATAAATTTTGTTTTTTTAACAGGTTTAGATTATAATAAGATTATTCTTTTCTCTGGAGGTATTATTTTGGGTTACAAGGAAGATAATTATCTGAATCTCAGTAAATCTTTAATTAAAAAACTTGAAAAACGGAATTTTAAAGGCTATTTTTGCAGGACCGCCATTGAGGCACTGGAACTGGCCCTGTCGCTAATTCCCAGCGGGGCCAGTGTGACCCATGGCGGTTCTGAATCGATCAAAGAAATCGGCTTACTTGATGCTGTTAAAAATGGCGATTATCAATATATTGACCGTAGTCTTGCTAAAACCCAGCAGGAAAAAAGAGAGGTAGTTGCTCAGGGCGTGCTGGCCCACACCTTTCTGACCGGAACCAATGCCATCACCATGGATGGCGAACTGGTCAATGTGGATGGGATGAGCAACCGGGTGGCGCTGATGTGTTTTGGCCCCGAACAGGTGATCGTCATCGCCGGCATCAACAAGGTGGTTGCCAATACCGATGCTGGGGTATATCGGGCCCAGAATATCGCTGCTCCGGTAAATGCCATTCGTTTAAGTGCTAAAACCCCCTGTTATGATACCGGAAACTGCGCCCAGTGTCATGCCGATGACTGCATGTGCGCAAACATCGTCATCACCCGGCACAGCCGCATCCCTGACCGGATCAAGGTTATTCTGGTGGGGGAAAATATTGGCTACTGAAATGAACAATGAAACTAACACCTTGAATACCCTAAATGCTTTAAATCAAGCCTTTTCGCTCTATCCTCAAACTATGAAAAAAGAACCTCGGGTGGCTTATGCCGGCACCCGGGGTTCTTATGGCGAAGAAGCCAGCCTGGCTTTTTTTAAACAAGATTGTCAATTATTTGCCTTTAAAACCTTTGAGGATGTTTTTGTGGCGCTGAGCCAGGGTTTTATTGATTACGGGGTGCTGCCCATTGAAAACTCATCCACGGGGTCGATTGCTGCCGTTTATGACCTGCTGTCCCGCTATCAGTATTATATTGTTGGTGAAGAAGAGATCAAAGCCCGGCACTGTTTACTGGCACCAAAGGGAGCCAGCGTTGAGACGATCACCGAGGTTTACTCCCATCCCCAGGGATTTTCCCAGTCCGAGGAATTCCTGAAGGACTATCCCCACTGGAAATGTATTCCTTACTTCAATACCGCCATTGCCGCCGAATACGTGGCCGAAAAAAATGATCCCGCCATGGCTGCCATTGCCAGCAAACGGGCCGGGGAAATTTATGGCCTGGAAGTCTTAGCTGAAAACATCAACTTTTCCCAAACCAACGTGACCCGCTTTGTGATTATTTCCCGGGATATTGAACTGTTTGAAAACCCCAGCCGGGTCAGTATTGCCTTTCATCTGCCCCATCGTCCCGGAGCACTCTATGAAATCATCGGGATCTTTTCGGTTTTTTCGTTGAATCTCTGTAAGATCGAATCCCGGCCACTGTTAAAAGAGAACTGGGAATACCTTTTTTTCATCGACTTCACCGGCAACATTTCCCAGAATACCCTGGTCAACCTGCTACCGATCATTCAGGAAAAGGCCGAATATTTTCAGTTTCTGGGCTATTATCCGCAGTTTGAAGAAAAATAGCATTATCTAATCACATCGCGACAAAACCCCAGGTTTTTACGACACATCATCGTCGTTAAACCTGGGGTTTTTATATTTACTACTTAATCATAAAAGGCCATTCTGACCTGTCCATTGGCGTCAACTGCGGGGCTGTAATCGTCGGAGTGACATTTGGGACAGCGGGCTTTGGCAGCAAAGCGGTAATGCCCGTTCTCACAGGCCCCGGCAATCGCTTCCACCTTTTCCTGATAAGAGAAAGCTGGATTCTGGTCGTTAATTTTTTCTTGAATCGCTTCCTGACGGATCGCTTTTTCTTCGCCACAGGTGTCACAATGAAGCAGTTCAAAATTCAAACCACCGCCTTCTCGCACTTCAAACTCAGTCTGGCATTGATTACATCGTGCTTTAAATTGTCTGCCCAATTTTACCGCCTCCTATTTTAATAATACTAATGCTTTAAGCTAATAACTGTAAGACCCCCTGGGGCTGCTGGTTGGCTTGCGATAGCATTGCCTGAGCTGCCTGAGTCAAAATATTGGTTTTAGTGAATTGCATCATTTCTCTGGCCATGTCGACATCGCGGATTCGGGACTCCGACGAAGACAGGTTTTCTGAGGATGATTCCAGATTCTTGATGGTATGTTCCAAGCGGTTTTGATAGGCTCCCAGCCGGGAACGCTCCGCGGACACCCGGGAGATCGCCGAATCACAGGAGCCAATGGCCGCATTGGCGGCGGTGTGACTATTGACGTTTAAACTGGCAATGCCCAGAGCGGCCGCCCGCATATCGCTGGTTAACAGTTCCATTGACTGGCCGGTGTTGGCGCCGATCTGAATACTAAAGGACTGGGCCGCTGAATCGGCCAGATCCGGCCAGGTGATGTTAAAGCCCGACATTGGTTGCTCAACTTCGGCGGCTCCAGCACCAGCGGCTTCCGGCATAATCGACTCGGCTGTTTTGGCATTAGCTGGTGTGCTGGTAGCATCCGCACCGGAGGCCGAACCTGTGTCTGTTTCTGCTCCGGCATTCAAAACAACACCTGTTTCTGAGAGCAATGTTGCCATATTTGTTACATCACTTTTAAATGAATTTAACCATGCTGCCGTATCTGCAAATGCGCCATCTTCAGCTAAGGCAATATCCAATGTTTTTGCTGGATTGGCTGCTAAATTTTGCAAAATCACATCAACGCCGGTATTAGATTGCTCCTGCAGATACCGGACCGCCAAATAAGCTGCGGAATAGTCATGGCTATTCCCGGCTCCCCAATCCTCAAATCGACCTGCCGTTATTTGGCCGACAACTGCGGCCACGCCGGCATCGTTATTTCCGCCACCGAGGGTTTGAATACTGCTTTCTAGCCGTTCATCGCCGCCATGGGTAAATTCAGCCACCCCCTCAATAAACCAGGTGGACAAATCCCCCATATTCATCGTCGATGCCATTACCGCATGGGTAATCTCATGAGCAATGACCCGGTCGACATACTGGTAATAGGTGCCACCATCCATGGTATCTGTGGGCTGAGCATAGGCCAGATTGATTTTTAAATTCAGATCGGTAGCCGCCTTTCCGGTGATGTTGGGATTACCATGGGTATCCGCACTTGGCATATAACCGGCCTCAACCATAGCGGCGTAAGAACTAGAAGAATCATTGACAAACTCCACAGTCATATTGATACCGCTGGCGGATATCCCATAACTATTAAATACCAGTTGTTCCGCTTCATCGAGCCACCACTTTTTCAGGCTGGAAATCAGATTCTGCTGATCGGCCGCACTAACCGCGGCATTGCCCTGATTAAGCAGCTTCTTGGTATTAAATTCGGTATTATTGCCAATCCGGTCAACCTCACTGGCCAGCTGATCGATCTCGCTTTGAATGGCCGTCCGATCGGCAGTGGCATTGACGTCATTGGCGGCCTGCACCGACAGCTCCCGCATCCGCTGGATAATCGAATGGGTTTCACTGAGGGCTCCTTCTGCGGTTTGGATCAGCGAGATGGCATCCCGGGCATTATTGCCGGCCTGCCCCAGGCCCCGGATCTGGCCCCGCATTTTTTCGGAAATCGCCAGACCGGCGGCATTATCCCCAGCCCGGTTAATGCTCTGCCCGGAAGACAACTTTTCCAGGGACTTACTGGCCTGGTTAGTATTATTGGTCAATTGTCGATAATTGTTAATTGCCATGATATTATGGTTAATTCTCATTTAGTCACCTCCTCTCCGATTGAATCTACCTAGTAAT
>NZ_JBGSHG010000121.1:0-12799 GCF_041752335.1 Acetobacterium sp.
AGTGGAAGGATAAGGAACAGTACCTGCTCGAATTCTGCGGTTTGAGCTGAATTATTATCTTTAAAATCCGGCAGAATTTCCTTGTAATTTCAGGCAATCCTGCCGAGATTGAAGATAATTTGATTTTGAAGATAATCTTTGTTATCATCAATTGATGATAACAATCATTAGCCAAGTGCCGAAGGAACGGTCGGTGTGATTTCAACATGGATTATTGCAGCTCTCCGGAATCGGACGTTCTTTTCCTTTATCGAACTCAACCATGCCATTCAGGAAAAGCTGGCGGAATTCAATGCGAAATCCTTAAGGATGACGGCCACCGAAAGTAAAACAATTAGGAAATTTAAAAAATAATGTCCTAAGTGTGTCCTATCACGACTATTAAATGCTTTTAAAATACCATTTACCTGTTGATTCGTAATCAGTAGGTCGGGGGTTCGATTCCCCCCGCTAGCTCCAGTAAAAAATAATATTATGTTAAAAGAATGGCTTTAATTAGCGGTTCTTTTTTTATTTTTTGATTTTAGTTTCCACCAAAAGTATGACCGACTGTGAAAAATCAAAAAACTCTGGCTATTTCTGGCTATTTTACTCCTATTTTTTGTCGTACTTGTAGCCTACTTTTTGTCGCACTTTTTTTACGATATTTTGGATAATGAGTAAATTTGGCAATATTTCACAATTTTACGACTGGTGACAAAAGGTATCATTGTAAAAAAAAATACTATTATTATTGAAATATTTGTGAATATTCCACTTGAATAGTGTACGCTTATCGATGGTTCAAAGCAGTGTTTCTGATATTTCAAAGCACCTTTTCCGGAGCCAGTACAGTTGCTGTTATTGACATCGCTGGTGTCAATAATTTGAAACATATTTTCGCAAAAGTCAAACTATTGGCACCTATCCACAAAATAAGCCCAACAGTAAGAGCTGGTCACGCAATGGATACGTAATTAATTGGTTCTATAGCAATCTGAAGAAAGTGTCTTCGACCAGAGAAAAAAGACTCTTCTCCGACATACTAAAGGGAGTTGCTAAAAGTGCAGCGGTAAATCGCATTGTTAAAACACCGAACCGCAAAATCCATGGTGTGAATATCTACACCTATCTCAACCATCTACTTCTGTGCATGCCGGATACAGATTATCAGAATGACCCCGAGGCGTCTAACCAACTGACGCCTTGTTTAGAACAGGTACAGACAAAATATTAACTATATAACGTATCCAGAACTGGTTTCCTGTTGCACCAGTTCTATTTATTTTAGCACCTTTTGTTTAAGCGCTTACGTTTAATTATAAAAAATATAATCAAAATGCGACTAAAGAAATTGTTTAGTGTTTTATTTTTGTGTGGAAATTATGTCATTTCAGAAAACGATATAGATGCTCTCTGATGGAAGAATATTGTTTTAAACAAAGGGATTAGAGAGGATGAGAAAAGGACGATAAGAATTAGTAAAGTCTAAAAAAGTTGGATAAATATAATAATTCAACCATCTCTTAGAAGGATGAATGAAATCGTTTGAAATGCTACGATTATACCGTAATATTGATCAAACAAATTTAGGAGGCGAAATAATGGTAGAAGTGCAAGTTCCTATGATAGGACAATCGGGAATGGATGTAAGAATTGAAGTATGGATGATTGAAGAAGGCGAACACGTTGAAAAGGGAGAAGCTTTATACGAACTCTCCAATGAAAAACTCAATCAGGAGATTGAAAGCCCTGCCACCGGTACTTTAGTTAAAATTTTAGTGCAAGAAGGCGAAACAGTTGCTGTTGGTGACATACTAGCCCACATAGAAGAATAGGAGTTAATATGGCAGATTCAAAAAGAGTAAAAGAAAGTTATAAAATTTCCGGCGCGCGTAAATTCATCGGGAAGAAAATGACAGAGAGCCTTAGAGATTATCCTCAGGGATCTGGATCTATTTATTTTCCAGTAGACGCAGTGCTTGACCTAAAAGATAACCTAAAGGCTCAAAATCCTAATGTAAGTGTTACTTCCGTATTTGTCAAGCTGGCAGCGGAAGCTTTAAAAGAACACCCATTGATAAATTCAGCATTGATCGGTGATGAATTCTTTATATATGATTCTATAAATATTGCAGTGGGCATTGGTTTGCCAGAAGGAATTATGATGGTTGTTGTTAAAGAAGCTCAAGATAAGGATATTTTCCAAATTTCAGATGAGCTTCAAGATATGATCGCAAAATTGAAAACAAAAAAATTAGGAATGGAACATATGATGGATTCTACATACACCATAAGCAATATGGGGATGCTTGAAATAGACCAAGTGACACCATTTTTGAATCCACCAGAAACAGGTATCATGGCTATCGGGACAACAAAAAAACAGTTGGTTGTGAATGATGATGACACCACAAGCATTAAAAGAATGGCGTGTTTTAGTGTCACAATAAATCACGCAGCAATTGATGGATTTCATAGTGGTCTATTTCTAAAAACATTTAAAAAATATTTGCTGGACCCTAGATCCTTTATGGGTTTGAAATAAAAAAACTTGGAGGTAAATTAATGAACTTTTCAAATGAAGAACTACTGGACATGTATTCGGATATTGTGAAATCAAGAGTCCTCGGTGAGAAAATCGTTGAGTACATTTTCAGCGGAAAAATTGCAGGTGCAATCCATCCTTGTTTAGGACAGGAAGCTGTCAGTGCAGGTATACTGACTGCATTCAAAAAGTCAGACATTGTAACTTATGGTACTGAAACGCATCGAGCTCAGACAGTAATGGCTCATCGAGTTGGTTGGAAACCGTTTATTGCGGAATTACTTGGCCGCACGGGTGGTTGTAATGACGGAATATCAGGTGAGTATCATATACATGACCTCAAAAATGGGCAACTCCCTGCAGCAGGTGCACTCGGTGGGACATGGGCAGAAATTGCTGGATTTGCCTGGGCTCTAAAAAATGATGGTAAAAAGCGACAGATTGGTTTTGCTCCATATGGAGACGGTGCTATAAGTCAAGGAGCAACTTATGAAGCAATGAACATCGCAGCACTTTTCAAATTGCCGATTTTGTTCTTCATCGAAAATAATGGGATTGCGATGTCGACACCAGTGGAAAACCAGTCCCCATTAGAAAATCTTGCAGATAGAGCAGCAGCATTTAACATGAAAGGGGTTACCGTTGATGGCGATGATCCAGTAGCAGTCGCTGAAGCAGTTCTAAATGGTATGGAATTGGCAGCTAATAATGAACCGAACGTTGTTGAAGTAAAAACAATGCGTTGGGAAGGTCACTATGTTGGTGATCCACAGAAATATCGAGATTTGAGTTATAAAGAAGACCTAGATTCCATTTGTCCTGTTGTCCGTTTCGAAAAACGTTTGATAGAATTGGGAATTCTGGATGATGAAATAATTAAAGCAGTAAGAGAATCTCAAACAAAAGAAATTGTAGAAGGTTTTGATGAAGGATTAAGTCAAAACATTGCAACTAAAGAACAGGTGTTGGATTACAATAGAGTTTATTCAAATAATGCAGGAGGTGAACTATAATGTCAGAAATGTCAGTTATGAAAGCTCTGAATCTTGCCATGTTCGAAGAAATGGCTGCTGATGAAAAAGTTATATGTATTGGGGAAGATCTCGGCAAACAAGGTGGTTGCTGGGGAACCTTTACTGGATTACAGGAAAAATTTGGAAAAAATCGTGTATTGGAATTTCCGATTTTAGAAGCTGGTTACACATTATTCTCTGTCGGTGCTGCATTAGGTGGGTATCGGCCAATTGTAGAATTTATGTTTGCCGATTTTGTAACCTTGGGATTTGAAGGGATTGTCGATATTGCAGCAAAAATTCGTTTTAATTCCGGTGGCGTCGATAGTTGCCCGGTAACTTTTGTTTTGCCTCAGGGTGGAGGAGGAAAGAGTGGTGCCCATCATTCTCAAAGTGTTGAAGCTTGGTTTGCAAATGTACCAGGTCTCAAAATTGTAGCTCCGACAACTCCAGCAGACGTAAGAGCTTATTACCGTGCTGCGATTCGTGATGATGATCCGACATTGTTCATTTACCAGAGAGCAACAATGGGTTTGACAGAAGAAGTGCCCGATGAGTTGGATGAAGTGCCATCTTTACAAAAAGCTGGGAAAATTGTCAAAACAGGTGCCGATTTAACCGTTGTTGCCTATCATAGAGCATTGGTTAATGTTAAGGCAGCAGCCGCTCAAGTTGAGGAAGAAACGGGAAAAACAATTGAGATTATTGATCCGAGAGTATTAATACCCTTCGATAAAGAAATTGTATTTGATTCTGTTAAAAAGACTGGCCGCTTAATGGTTGCACATGAGGCGCCAGAAAGAGGTGGCTTTGGAGCACAGATTCTCTCATGGGTTGTCGAAAATTGCATGAAAGAATTAAAAGCAGCACCAGTTCGTGTAGCAGGTATGAACTCAATCATACCATTTGGAGATTTAGAGAAATATTTATATCCATCCGTTGAAGATATGAAAGCAGGAATTTTAAAAGCACTAAAATAGTCCGATAATTTGCAATAGACAGGAGCGATGAAAATCATCGCTGTCTATTGCTCTAATATAAATTAAGGAGATAATAGTATGGCTATCAAATTTGATTTTTCTGAAAAAACGGCGGTTATTACTGGGGCAGCAAAAGGTATTGGTGCAGCTATTGCTGAAATGTTTGCTGAGTCTGGAGCAAATGTTATTTTAGTTGATATGGATGTTGAAAATGGCGAAAAAATAGCGTCGAAGCTTGAAGAAAAAGGAGTCAAAGCATTTTTTCGAAAAGTAGATATCAGTGATGAAAATGCTGTGGATGCATTTTCAAAGGAGATATTAGATAAATTTAATAAGATTGAAATCCTTGTTAACTGTGCAGGTATTGGACCAAAAGATATAGGACCGCCATTTCTAAAAATATCTTCAGACGACGTAAAACGTGTTTTTAATGTCAACACAGTAGGGATGCTTAATATGTGTCGATCTTTTTATGGTAATTTTTACGCACAAAGAAGTGGAAAAATCATTAATATTTCTTCAATTGCGGCGTTTCTGCAGGTACCAATGATGCCTCAATATGGAGCCTCCAAGGCGGCGCCGATTAGTTTTTCCAATTCACTTGCCAAAGAAATGGGAAGTTTTAATGTGAATGTCAACTGTGTCAATCCTGGATTTATAAATACGGATATTTATTCCGATGCACTAGATTTTAAGAAAGCAGTGCCTGGGGCATTCGAAGATTGCAATACAAGCACGGAGGTTGTTGAAAAAATGGCATCTGGATCTGCGTTAAAGCGTACTCAGACACCAGAAGATATTGCTTTTGCAGTATTGTTTTTAGCATCGGATGAGGCAAAGAATATAACCGGACAGTGTTTAAATGTCGATTCAGGAATTATTTATCGTTAAATAGGAAGGTTGAGGAGAAAAAATGAAGGCGGTTCAAAAATTAGAACATGGTGTTGGTTATCTTGGATATGTAGAAGTTGAGGAGCCAAAAATAGCTCCAGGTAGCGTTAAAATTAAAGTTGAGTATTGTGGAATTTGCGGTTCTGATTTACATATTGTTGGTGGTTTTGAAACACCGACATCTCCGCTCCCAATTCCATTTACCATGGGTCATGAATATAGCGGAACCATAGCCGAAATTGGTGAAGGGGTAACGCAATTTAAAGTTGGTGATCGTGTCACAGGTATTGTAACAAAAGGTTTCTGTGGGAAATGCAGATCTTGTTTAATGGGAGATATTGGGAGATGCCAGGATGCCATCAATATTGGTTATGAATGTGACGGAGCAATGGCAGAATACATTTGCATGCCAGAAGGAGCGACTTTTAAGTTGCCTGATAATGTTAGTTTAGAAGAAGGAGCGTTGGTTGAACCAGCCGCTGTTGCCGCTCACGCTGTTTTAGAAAACGTTGACATAAAACCAACGGATACGGTTGTAGTTATGGGTGCTGGACCGATCGGTTTACTTGTTCTTCAATTTGCAAAAGCCTGTGGTGCAAAGACAATTTTAGCGGACATTTCTTCCGCAAATGCTCGATTGGAATTAGGTAAAAAACTTGGAGCGGACTACACTTTTGAAAATGACAAATGCAACGTAATCCAGGAAGTGCGTGCCCTGACCTTTGGAAAAGGTGCTGATTTTGTTTTTGAATGCACGGGCGTAGACATCGTAATTACACAATCAATCATGATGACAAAACGGGCAGGAACAATTGTTGAATTAGCCCTTACCAGTGCAGAAGGTAGCAATATAAAAGCATATATTGTTGCCGTAATGCAAAATATGAGAATCCAGTTTTCATATGGTCATAATCTGGGCACATGGCAAAAAACGCTTCAAATGATGGCCGATGGCAGGATTAACACTAAAGATTTAGTCACACATAAATTTAAATTTGAAGATTTTGATGAGGCATTTGAATGTAACGATGCAAATAAAATAAAAGTATTATTGCATCCATAATGCCCTTATCAGTGCGGTAATGAAAAGGATTGCCGCACATTTATTATTTGAGAGGTGAAAATGAACTATAAAGAATTATTAGATAAGAAAACAATCACAATTGAAGAAGCTGTCGGAAAGATCACCAGTGGAGCTACAATATACACCTATGGTATAGCTGAGCCAATGGCTTACATGGATCAATTTCATTTATTAAAAGATCGTGGCGTAAAAGGGGTTACCCATATTAATTTATTAAACCTGAAACCTTATGATTTTTATTCGGATGAAACATATGACGGCATCCTTAATCATGTTAGTGGATTTTATGGGAATTTTATGAGAGATCCTGCTCAAACCAAAATGACGACATTTTATCCAAATCATTTGAGTAAAAGTGGAACAGATCGATTATATTATCATGAGGTAACAGGAAAACCAGTGAGTATCTTTACACTGTCAGTTAGCCCGATGGATAAGCAAGGTTACTTCAGCACTGGTCCAATTTGCGTTGCCAGTCCAGATTACTTAAAAAAAGCGGATCTGGTAATTTTAGAAATAAATGAAAATATACCACGAACTTTTGGCGATACCCAGGTGCATATATCTGATGTTGACTATGTTTTATATGGTAACAACGAGGTGATGTACCTTCCGAGTCGTAACGCTGCATCGAGCGATGAAGACATTCTTATTGGAAAACATATTGCTGATATGATTGAAGACGGATCGACTCTTCAGTTGGGCATCGGTGGAATACCAAATGCAGTTGCAATGGCGTTGAAAGATAAAAAAGATTTAGGCGTTCATACTGAAATGTTGAATGATGGTCTTGTTCAATTGTATAAGGAAGGTATTGTAACAAATCGATGTAAAACACTTTATAAAAATAAAATGGTAACATCATTTACGTTTGGCACCAAGGAAACATATGACTTCATCGATGACAATGTTGGCGTACTGCATATAAATGTCAGAGACAGTAATTCGCCTTTCGAATTAGCAAAAAACCATAAAATGATATCTGTCAATACGACACTTCAAGTTGATTTGTTTGGCCAATGTTCTTCGGAAGCTATTGGAACGCGGCATATAAGTGGTACCGGTGGTCAGGTTGAGACAGCTCAAGGTGCTAAAATGTCAAAAGACGGGAAATCATTTATTGCGTTGCACTCAACTGCCAATGTGAAAAACGCGAGTGGCGAAAGAGTTTTGAAATCGACGATTGTAGATGTTCATCCCGAAGGTACCGTCATTACATTGTCAAGGGCTGATGTTGATTATGTTGTCACTGAATATGGTGTTGCAGCATTACGAGGCGCGTCACTAATTGAACGGGCAAAAGCGTTAATAAGTATAGCGCATCCGGAATTTAGGGATGAGCTTGAAGAAAATGCAAAAAAACGCGGCATATTAAGATAACGGAAACAAATGCCTGGTTTTGTAAAGGTATGCCGGAAGCATTGTATGATGTTCAGAAAGAAGTGTTCATAAATTAAAAAAAACAATAAAGGAAAAGGTGTTTAAAATGGAAAATAAATCAGTTAATGAAAAAGTTAAAGAAGGTATTGTCCTGGGTATTATCCTGACCATTGCAATATTTGTATTCTCAATCGTAAGTGGAAAGTTAGGATTGGTGAACGTATGGGCTGGCTGTATGTTCTTTTGGTATTGGGCAAATGTTGACCATTTCAAAATGGATCATATTGTAGAAAATATCGTTGGTTCATTAGTTGGGATTGCGTTGTGTTTTGGGCTTTACTATTTGCTTCACAATTACGGGATGTCAGTTTTTGAAATAGCACTGATTGCAGTATTATTTGTTGTTTTATTTTTTAATATTACAGAGTTTTTACCATACATTCTTAATAAGGCTACATTTTTGTTTATTACTGTCCTAACAGCACATCAGTTTTTAACAGAAAGTAATTATTTAGATTTACTTCTTTCATATGCATTTGGTGTTGTTTGGTTTTCACTAATCCTTACCGTGGCATTTAAAGTATTGGGCGCGCTTGCGGTTAAAAAAACAGCGTAAAAAGGCTTACAGTCAGCGAGAATTTTAATTATTATTTTCAAAAAGAGCTAATTTTCGAATTTTTCGGATTGCTTCTGAACGAGTGGATACATTTAGTTTATTGAAAATATTTCGAACATGTGATTTAACGGTAGAAACACTGATATAAACCGTTTCTGAGATTTGTAGGTTACTTGCACCATCAACTAAGAGAGATAGTATCTCACTTTCTCTCTTAGTTAGATTGTATTCTTCGACAAGATGATTTTGTATATCATCTCCTGGTTGTCTTTCCTCAATTTTCCTTATTGTCAAGCAATAGAACGTTTCAATATATTGGTTCTGATTTATTTGGGGAGGGTAAAACGTTACTAAAAAACCGTTGGTTTTAATAACTGAATTCTCTTTTAAATTGTCAAGCGTAATTTGATTTGTAGATTCAACGAAATTGATCAAATCATAAACGATTTCATTAATATTTGGCTTACTAGACAGAAAAGCAGTATAGTTGATAAATGTTTTATTGAAATCAATAACATCTTTATTTTTATTAAAGAAAACGAAACCAACTGAAGTAAGATCGAATAAACGATTTGCAAGGAAAATCTTATCTGCTTGAGAAGTATATTTTCGAAATAGATTCAAAGATTCATGAAATGCTTTTCCAATTTGAGTCAACAATTCTAGTTCTTTTTGAGTGAAGTTTCCTTCATTCCGGGTTTTGAAAATGCTGATAATATTCATTGGAGGATGCGCAGCATCACTCGCACCTAAAATGGCTTGGTATGCAATACCGTTTTTTATTAACGATTCACCATATGGCGAGTTTAGAAATTCGTCATAGCAGAGGTCGTTAGTAGTATAAACATATTTGAATTTGTTCGAATTTCGGAGGGTGTCAATTTTATTATAAAAGGGATCATACGCGTAAAAATTTTCTTTGTA
Source organism: Acetobacterium sp. (assembly GCF_041752335.1). Taxonomy (GTDB): domain Bacteria; phylum Bacillota; class Clostridia; order Eubacteriales; family Eubacteriaceae; genus Acetobacterium. Next base: position 9,416 of record NZ_JBGSHG010000121.1, read on the forward strand.
AGCCTTTAGAATATTTGGGCGTAAATAAAGAGTTTCTAATTTTGATAAGGAACGTTGTCCGTCTGGATTTACGTCAAAAACAGCATATGCAGTAAGCTTTAAATCAAAAAAATCGATTAATGCCGTAAGTGTTCGGTTAATAAAGTCTGAATAGTCTTTATTAATGAAGAAATAAAAATTCAAGATCTTTTCATAGTCACTGATAGTTAGTAGAGACAAAGCACTGCACCACCCTTAAGGTATGATTTATATAAAATTTAAACGTTAACACTATTATATAACAAAAAAATACAAGAAAGCAAGAGAATTTACGATTAGGAGAGCAGATGAAAAAAAATGAAATTAGGATAACATATTTATCAAATGCCGGTTTTATGTTAACTGATGGATATACAAAAATTCTGATTGATGCTGTTCATACTGAACAAGCACTCAATTTCAGCCCCATACCCGAGAAAGTAATGAATAAAATTATCAATGGTGAGGAAGATTTCAGTAATATTGATTTTTTGATTTTTACACATGTGCATAAAGATCACTGTGATCTAAAAAAGCTATGTGAAGTACAAAATCCGGAAACAAAAATAATATTACCAGAACTTGATGAAAATAATAAAATTTATATGAAAGACGATTTGGATCTTCTACCAAATCCAATTTCGTATTTGAATTCTGGATATGGTGAAGTTACTGTTATTGAAGCAGGAAATATTAAAATTAAGGCAGCAAGAACATACCATGATGGGATCAAATATCATAATACAGTTAATCACTTTAGCTATTTAATCAGTGTTGCAGATCAGCAGATCCTTTTTATGGGAGATGCAGAATCTGGTAATTCGAATATTACTGATTGGTTGGGAAATGAAACGATTGATACGGTTTGTATAAATTTTACAGAAATTAGCCAGGAAATAGGACGCGCTTTTATCAGTGAAGTAGTTAATCCTCAGTTGGCCATTTCCTGTCATATTCCATTACAACAACATGACAAATTCCACTACAGAGAAAGGGCTATGGAGAATGTCAGTAAATATAGTGGCTCACTGCCAAAGGTTTATGTATGTTTAGAAACAATGGAAACAATTAAAATATGATCAGTATAGATAGGGAGATTATGATTATGAATAATGAAGTAAAAAAGACCACTATTTCAGCAAATGAAATGGATTTTACGTGTCGAACCTGTGGACTGGATAATAAGGGTGAATTGGTCATCTTATTACATGGTTTTCCTCAAAGTTCTATTATTTGGGAGAATATTATTAAAAAACTGGCAGACAAAGGCTATCGTTGTCTTGCCCCTAACCAACGTGGTTACAGTGATGGTGCGCGGCCAGTTGGTATGGAAAATTTTACCACACGAAAATTAGCTTCAGATGTTGTCGCTTTAGCGGATGCAGTTGGTGAAAGGGGAAAATTCCATTTAGTCGGCCATGATTGGGGCGCTGGTGTAGGTTGGGCTGCTGTTACCCTATATCCGGAAAGAATACAATCTTGGACAGCCATGTCAACACCACATTCGGCGGCATTTGAATGGGCGGTTGCAAATGATCCTGAACAGCAGAAACAAAGTCGTTATATCTTTGAATATCTAACTCCAGACCTTCCTGAGGAATTGCTTGTAAAAGATGATCATGCAAGACTTAGAGAAATATGGAATGGATTCGAAACAAAAAATATTGATGATTATCTTGAAATATTCTCAACTAAAGAAGCATGTACATCAATACTCAACTGGTATAGAGCCTTGATGCTTGTAAAACCAAGTGAACAAAATCCTGAGATTCATTTTGGCCCTATATATACTCCGACTTGTTACATTTGGGGAAATCATGATTTTGCATTGGGAAGAGTAGGTGTTGAAAAAGGGCATGAGTACATGAAAGGGTATTACAAATTTGTTGAACTTGACGGAGTAGGACATTGGTTAATGGAAAACAATGAAGAAGAATGCACAAAAGAGATAATCGAGCTAATCGAAAACAATCCAGCAACTAAATAATTCACACAAATGAAAAACATTAAATAATTATAATTTAGGAGAAATAAGATGAAGACGAACGCATTCATGATGTTAATACCACAGTTTATTGATGTAGGAATTTCAAGCAAAACAGGTGAAAAACTAAAAGAACTGGGATGCACTAAAGTCCTGGTCATGTATGATAAAGGCGTTGAGGCGGCTGGAATAACCGAAAAAATAATCGACGTTATTCGACATGAAGGGATAGAAGTAGTCACAAGTAATAGAGTAGAGGCTGATCCGACGGATTTGATTATCACAGAAATGGTAGACTTTGCTAAAAAAGAGAAAGTTGATGGCGTAGTTGCAATTGGTGGCGGCAGCAGTATTGATGCAGGAAAGGGGGTTAAATTATTGCTGAATAACGATGAACCGCTTCAGAGCTTTTATGACTTATCATTTCCCCAAAAATCAGGCGTACCGATGATTGCAATTCCAACAACATCTGGAACGGGTAGTGAAGCATCTAAGGGAAGTGTAATCACGGATACAGAAAGTGGCTCGAAGCGAGTCGTTATCGGGATGGGAACCATGCCAGATATGGCTCTGATTGATCCAGAACTTGTTCTAGGTGTGCCGCCTAAGGTCACGGCAGCGTGTGCTTTTGATGTTCTCGCTCATGCAATTGATGCAATAACATCCAATATGACAAATTTGATTACTCAAAGTATATCATATGAAGCCATCCGATTAATGAAAAACAGTTATAAAAAAGTCATCGAAAATGGCAATGATCTGGAAGCTCGTACCGAGATGCATTTAGCTTCAAATTTGGGTGGTATTGCATTAGCAAATGCAAAATGTTCAATGAGCCATGCATTTGCGCATTCGATGGGAGCCATTTTTCATGTGCCTCATGGCGTTAGTTGTGCCATCTTTACGCCTGCATGTCTTGAATTTGTGGTTGAAGAATGTCCCAAAGAAATAATTAAAATTGCAGATTTACTGGATGTCAATTATAAAGACACCGATAGCACGGAGTCAATTGCGAAGAAGACTTCAGAAACGATTCATGAAATGTATCGCTCTGTTGGGATACCGGATATCACCGAATTTGTTCCTGATAAACAAGTCGCTTATGAAAAAATAATACCATTAGCATTTAAAGACATTATGGTAAATTTCTGTCCAAGAAAACTTGATGACGACGGAGCAAAATGGATTATTGACCGAACCTATGAATTAGCAGACTAGTAATTTAAAAATTATCATTAAAAAAGACCAGCTAATAAAAGTCAATAGTAAATTTCATATTTTTTAAAAATTAGGATGAATAAAAAATGGCATGGTAAACAAGCCATCAAAAAATCCGAACAATGGCCCAAAACAGCTAATCGAAATTTACAGGGTTAAGCGAC
>NZ_JBGSHG010000122.1:0-32286 GCF_041752335.1 Acetobacterium sp.
GCAGCGGCATAATAATGGTGGTATTAATGGGATAATTGCCAAAGTTGCGATTCTGGCTGCTGGTACCGGCAATCGTTTCAAGACTGATTCCCAGGCTGGCCCAACGCAGCGCCCAGGTTTCTTTGCTACCTGGCTCAGTAATACCAGAATCCGGCAGGATAATCCCTGATGAAAAAAGATTTAAGGGATTAACGTTGCTGACTTCATCAAAGAACAGGCTTTCTCCAGTTGTCAGACCGAGAGGATAGACGCCATTTTCGACCATTTTGGTGATGACCGCATACATTTTTCCCGATAGCATCGCATTGCCGTCGCTGACGGTAATGGGGCTGGGGCGGTGGACAATGATGGTACCATTTCTTGACTGTACATATCGCAGCACCTGATAAAACCGGGCCATAGCCGGAAAATCCATGTTATCATCGATGGGAACCACCCCCAGGGCAAAGGGGATACCGCTGGCGTAAAAAGCATCACTGGTTTCGATGACCATATTTAAATCAGAAAAGGGATAAATATCCGGGATTAACAGCGTCATCTGGGTCGTTGCTGCCAACCCAAACCAGTCTTTCAGGATTTGCCCCAGGCCCAGAGTAAACCCCGGATCACCAATCAAGGTCGGCACATAGGTCAGCCGCTCCATGGTTTTTGAAAACGGATAGGCGGCTGTCCCAACCCCGATGGTCGTTTCTTCGGAACCAGGCTGTTCATCAATCACCCGTAAATCATCGATCCAGATGCTGTTGATTGCCAAGCCATTAAGATTTACAGACACCGTCCGCCCCATCTGACGGCTAATCGGAAAACTGTCCAGACCGGGGATCAGTCCCGGAGCAGCAAAGCCGATATAAAGCAGTGCTCCGGAATAATTCTGACAATCATTACTAAAAGTCGGGTTGGCGATGGGGTTATCTGTGTTTTTTAAGACGATCACTTTTTGATAGTCGGACATCCGTCCAGCGCTGTAATCATCGATGGCAACTATTTCCGCCGTTCGGGACAGGGTGCTCAAAAGAGTTTCCACTGAATTGAGATTATTGCGGTTAATCGTGTCCACTGCTAACTGGTCATAGATCACTAGCACATCCTTTGTGTTTAAGTTGCAATTTTCCTGATTAATCGCTTCCTCTCCATAAACCACTGACATCGGCAGAACAATTAAAACCAGAGTAATTAAAATTAGAATACTCCTTTTCATAATCGATATCCCCCCTGATCTTTGTTCTTATTCTTGTTCCGGTTTAAAAACGCCTGCTTTCGAGCCTTCCAATCAACCTTTCGCAATTGTTTTGCGAGCCAATGGATGAATTTTCCCAGAATAACGAATGAAATCAGATCAAAGATCAGCGAAAAAATAAATAAATGACCCAGGGTATCGGTATCCCCGGAGGTGATAATCGCGACATACAATTCCCAGAGTCCGATGAACAGCCAGGTCATCAGTCCCACAAAACGTAGGGTATTGCGTTCGTTTTTTTCGATAATACCTTTTCTGAAAAAGCGGACGTAAACCCCAATAAGGATCCCCATCCAGATGATGATAAAGCCAAAATTCCCCGGCAGGTAATTGGCTTTAAAGTAACTCCAGGCGGTAAAAAAACTGGTCTGGGCTCCCGGCGGATAGCCCGCGGTTGTTTCGTAATTGCCGAGCCACGCTGGCCGGATATTAAAACTGCTGTCCACCGAGCGATTGAACATTTCATATAATTGGCCGGGATTGGCGAGATAATAAATCGCCACTCCAGTGGGGTTCACCTTACTGAAGAAAGCATTCTCCATCTCCTGGCTGTCCATGGTTTCCGGCGAAATCGCCTGATAATAGGAGGTTCCGGTTAAAACGGCGTACTGGGGATTGATTGAAAATTCTTCCAGGGCTTGCTCCGGATTTTCGGCTGTCATCAATACCCCCCGGGTCATACTATGGTAAGCACTTAGCTTTGTCAGTCCATTGGGCATGACAAAAAATGCTGCCAGCGACGATAGCATCAGCAGGGTACCGCAAATAACACAGATTCGTTGATAGTGTTTTTTTTTATCCACATATTTGAGATTGATCCCCAGAATTCCCAGAAAAAGTCCCAGCAAAGTATATTGCTGGTTCAAAAGACAAAGCAACAGCGCACTTAAGAAAAAACAGCCGATCAGGAGATAATCATTCAGTTTTTCCTGCCCCATTAAAATAAGTGAAGATCCCAGAATGATTACCAGAAAAAAACTGAGTGCCTGGGGGTAAAACGAATTGATCCAGGCGGTGTAGGCCGTATCCCCGAAAATAATCACCCCCAGACCAACAATGACATAGGTCCATTTGGCGCGCTTGCCATAGGTAACAGTTTCAAATAAAAAGTACATCGCGATCAGATAAAACAACGCGATGACAGCGCCGTAAAATCGTATATCAAACCGCCAATCCCAGGTATAGGCGATATCCAGATTTTTTGCGGCCTCAAGAAAGGGCGTCTGAGAGGTAATCTGGGCTATCCCAAAATCGTTGTAATATTCCATAATGCCCCAGTTTTTTTGGAAAAATAAAATAGCTTCTTTGGGGCTGAGCTCGCCGAGATTATAGAGATTGCTACCTGAAATAATCGCAGCTGTGCTGCCGTCATCGGCCATCCCGATGACCGGGGGTAAAAACAAGACCACTAAAAGCAGAACAAATAAAACAAGCACTCCCAAGGTCGATGGTTTTAATAAATAATCAAAAGCCCACGCCCGAATTTTGGAAATGCTTTGGTTTAATTTTTTCTCTGGTCGAAGGGTATTGATGTCCATATTTCTATTCATGATGCGTTTCCCCTTAAGAATCTCAATTCTATTTATCAGTTTAACATAGCACTTATTACTTTTATATCGTCGCTGACTGAATCTTAATGTCAGAATTTCGATAACTACATGATTTCTTACCCGATTGCGACGTTTATATTCAGCTTGTTTCAGATCCGTTAAAAAAAGAACCTCTGACTCACTAATCAGAGGTTCTCAGTATCTGGATAAATTAATTTAAAAAACCATCAATAATTTTTGCTTCGGCTTCCCCTTCGGTTAAGCCCAAAGTCATCAGCTTAATCATCTGATCACCGGCAATTTTTCCGATCGCCGCCTCATGAATCAGGGTGGCATCCAAACTGTTTGCGGTTATTTCCGGAATCGCACTGACGACGCCATGGTCCATGATGATCGCATCACACTCGGAGTGACCCATACAGCGGGTATTACCGTTAATTTTTGAAATAAAGGTCTGTCGGGAATAATCCCGGGCGACAGAACGGGAAATCAGATTGACGCTGGAATCTTCGCCATCCATATCCACTTCAAATTTGGATTCGGCAAATTGTTCACCATGGGTCATCAGTTTTTCTTTGATAACCAGCTTTGCGCCATCTTTAAGTTTGGCGGTGGTAAAGCGTCGGGTGGAATCAACCCCTTTGATCTGGGTTGTTTCCATTTCCATGTAGCTGCCTTCTTCCTGAATCACCTCGGTGACCGGATCAATAACCCGTTTACCGGTTCCTGTTCCTTCGCCAATGTGTTTTTCAACGTATCGTACCTTGGAATTTTTTCCCAGAAAGAACCGATGAATCCCGTTATGCTCAGATCCGTCGCAACTGTCTCCGGTGCTGACTCCACAGCCGGCAATGATGGTGATATCAGCATTTTCGCCGATAAAAAAATCATTATAGACCAGATCGTGAACCCCGCTACATGAAACCAGCGCCGGGATAAAGACGTTTTCTGATTTTGTATTGGGTTTAACAATAATATCGATACCAGATTTATCTTCTTTGCTGACGATCTCAATGTTTTCACTGGACTGTCGGGACACAGTTTTGCTGTTTTCACGAATATTATAAGCCCCTTTTGGCATTTCATCCAAGCCGCTGACTTCTTTTAATAATTTTTTTGCTATATCATTCATATCTTTATGCCTCCAATATTTCTGGACAGTATAAACAATTTTTGGGATCTTCACAATGGAGGAGCTCCGGTAATACGCTTTCTTTGGCACCCCGCTTAACAATGGCACCATTTACCATCGCCACAATTTCATCAGCCACGTCCAGAATCCGCTCCTGATGAGAAATAATAACAATGGACCGCTCTTCATTCTTGTGCATTTTCATAAACACATCTATTAAATGATTGAAACTCCATAAATCTATACCTGCCTCCGGTTCATCAAAAATAGATAAAGCCGTATTTCTGGCAATAATGGTGGCAATTTCAATTCGTTTGATTTCACCTCCAGACAACCCATCATTGAGTTCCCGATTAATATAATCCTTGGCACATAGACCAACGTCAGTCAGATAATGGCTAGCATCCAATGCTGATAGATTTTCTCCTTTAGCAATGTTGATCAGGTCATGAACGGTGATTCCTTTAAACCGCACTGGCTGCTGAAATCCAAAGCTGATACCTTTTTGCGCCCGTTCAGTGATCGATAAATTGGTTATGTCTTCTCCATAAAATGTTATTTTACCTTTGGTCGGTTTCAAAACCCCGGAAATAATTCGGGCCAGCGTTGATTTTCCGCCACCGTTAGGTCCGGTTATGGCGATAAATTTACCTTTTTCAATCGTTAAATTAACGTCTTTCAAAATTTCTTTTTCATTTTCCACTTCAAATGAAATATTCTCAAGCTTTAACATTTTTTCTCCTCATCTGTTCTTTTTCAAAGTTTTTCTCTTATTCATTATAACAAATTTTCATCAATTGTAATACTGATTATTTGTAGCAGTTTAGTTCTCAACTAGACTATTTTAGCACTTTTTTTGAATATGTGAACTGATTTCCTGGGGTAAATTTTTATCCAAGGAAAAAAAACTGTATAATTACTCTTTAGACCGGTTTTCTTACTGTTATTCATAGCAGGAATCATGAAAACATCATTGCTTTTGAATCATTGATTGATTATAATGTATATAATATTACGACTAGGTAAAATATTTTTATTTCTCAATACTACGAAAAACATTCTGATTTAAATAAAGGAGAAAACCATGAAAATTATAGTCATAGGGGCGGTCGCCGGGGGCACGTCTGCCGCAGCAAAAGCCCGGCGAAATGATGATTCGGCTGAAATAATTATCTACGAAAAAGATCAGGATATTTCTTATTCCGGATGTGGTCTTCCTTATTTTATTGGCGGAAAAGTCTCTTCCATTATGGAATTGACCCCAAGAACAACCGAATTTTTTAAATCCAAATACAATATTGATGTCCACATCCGGCATGAAGTCTTGAAAATTAACATCCCCGGCAAAACGGTTGTCGTTAAAAACCTGGAAACCGGAACTGTATTCGAAGATCCCTATGACAAACTGATTCTCAGCACCGGTGCCCAAGCTTTTGTACCGCCGATTAAGGGAATCGATCTGGATAATGTTTTTTTTCTCAGAAATGTCCAAAACGCCTTGAAAATTAAAGCTTTTATGAACAGTCATCATCCCAAAACCGCCGTGGTAGTGGGAACCGGCTTTATTGGTTTTGAAGTGATGGAAAATCTAATGGAATGCGGCATTAAGGTAACCCTGGTGGAACGGGCTGGTAAACTGACCCCAAACCTTGATGAGGATATGTCTCTATATCTTGAAAAAATGCTGAGTCAAAAAGAAATTCCGGTGTTTAAAAATGCCAATGTGGTGGAAACCACCAGCCAGGGCGTAGTTCTGGAAAACGGTACCCTGATTGCGGGCGAAATGATTATTGTCGCCACCGGGGTTAAACCCAATGTTAGCCTTGCCAGGGAAGCCGGTTTACTGTTGGGTGTTACCGGTGCCATCCGGGTTGACGAGCGGATGATGACCATCGACACTGATATTTACGCCTGCGGCGACTGTATTGAAACCTGGTCAACGGTTACGAAAAATCCCCATTATCGTCCGCTGGGTTCAACCGCCAATAAAACCGGTCGCATCTGCGGTGATAATATTACCGGTGGAAATGTGATTTACCCCGGCAATCTGAGCACCGGTATTTTTAAGATCTTTGATATCAGTATCGGCAGTACCGGTTTGTCGGAAACCGAAGCCCGCAACGCCGGCTACGATATCGAAATTTCTCATAATATCAAACCCAATCAGCCCGACTATTATGGTGGTCGGGAAATGCTAATCAAAGCCATAGCCGACCGGGCCACCCAAAAACTCCTGGGGGTCCAGATCATCGGATATGAAGGTGTCGATAAACGTCTGGATATCTTTGTCACCCTGATTACCTATGGCGCTACCGCAGCTGAAATCTTCAATCTGGATTTAGGCTATGCTCCGCCGTTTTCAACTACCAAAGATCCGGTTCACTATACCGGTATGATCCTGGATAACGCCCTGAATAAAGGGCGAAAACTGATAACCCCTCATGACTTAAAAAAAAACTGAATAATGGGGAAATCGTTCAGATCATTGATACCCGAATAACTGAACAATATACTGCCGGTCATCTGGCAGAGGCAGAAAACATCCCCCATGAAGAGCTACGGAACAAACTTAATCAGCTTGATCCGTACCAGCCGGTGATTACCTATTGTAATAAGGGGACAACTGGCAATGCAACCCAGAATATCTTACTTAACCACGACTTTAAAAACGTTTATAATCTCTCTGGCGGCTTCAAGTTTTATGATGCTACCAGAGAAGATTAACAGAAAAGAGGCAATTTATGAATGCTGATGATGTTTCAGTAAAAATCTTCAAAGCGTTGGGACATCCGGTTCGCTTACAAATCGTAAAATTTTTATTAAAAGAACCCCAATGTGTATGCGTGCTGAATCAGTTATTTGACTACAGTCAGGCCAATCTTTCCCAACACCTGAAAATACTCCGGGAAGCTGGAATTCTTGAGAATCAAAAGATCGGTGTGGAAATGCACTATTCGGTAAAATTAAAGGGCATTGAAAAACTCCTGGCTACCATGGATCTAACCGCAGCCGAGTATTTCAGCACCCTGGAATTCTAACTTATTTTGTTTTTTATCTGATCGCTTCTGAACCTAACCATAACGATTAATTATTAAGCTGTTGACTATTCTGGATTTTAAACAAGTTTATTCACCGTAGCCCTGGGGGCGGTTTTGATGCCATTTCCAGGCTGTTTTTATGATATTGTCTAAATCTGAATGGGTCGGGGTCCAACCCAATTCTTGCCGGGCTTTTTGGGATGAGGCAATCAGTTCGGCCGGATCTCCGGCTCTTCGACCGGCTACTTCCACGGTAAACGATTTTCCGGTCAGCGTCTTTGTTTTGGCGATGACTTCTTTAACGGAAAAACCTTTGCCATCCCCTAAATTATAAACATTACTTTCGCCTCCGGCCAGCAGTTTCTCCATCCCCAAAATGTGGGCAAAGGCAATATCCATGACGTGGATATAATCCCGGACACAGCTACCATCGGGAGTCGGATAATCTTCACCGAAAATACTTATTTTTTCCCGCTGTCCCAATGCCGCTTTCAAAATCAACGGAATTAAATGAGTTTCGGGATTGTGATCTTCGCCTATTTTTCCGCTGGGATGGGCACCCGCGGCATTAAAATAACGGAAGGTCATGGATTTTAAGCTATAAGCCATATCCATCCACTGAAGCATTTTTTCTACCGCCAGTTTTGTCTCACCATAGGTATTGGTGGGATTTTTAGTGCTGCTTTCAGTAATGGGACTATCATCGGGTTCCCCATAAACAGCTGCGGTGGATGAGAAGACAAAGCGCTTAACCCCATGTTCCACCATCGTTTCCAGCAGACAAAGAGTGCCATAGACATTATTATGATAATACTTGATTGGTTGCTCCATCGACTCTCCCACCAGGGAATTAGCGCAAAAATGCATGACACCGCCAATCCGGTGGTCCTGAAAGACCCGGCTGAGAAAATCCTGATCCCGAATATCACCTTCTTCGATAATCACCTCTTGGGGTACAGCTCCCGGGTGCCCAGTTGAAAAGTTATCCACAACCACCACCTCATAGCCCTGATCCACCAGCACACTTACCACATGCGATCCAATATATCCGGCCCCGCCACATACTAAAATTTTCATCGTGTTCCTCTATTTCTATTTTTATTATTTAATCCGTATTCTTCTTTATTATAGAACTTTTTCTAAAAAAAAGAAACCCCGAAGGGTTTCTTGAGTGTTTATTTGTCGGTAAAGGCACTTTTGTTGTTGCTTAAAGCGGCCTGAGCTGCGGCCAGACGGGCGATTGGCACCCGGAATGGTGAGCAGGAAACATAGCTTAATCCAACCCTGTGGAAGAAGAAAATCGATTTGGGATCGCCACCGTGTTCGCCGCAAACCCCGATTTTAAGATCAGGCTTGGTTTTACGGCCCAGGGTCACACCCATTTCAACCAGTTTACCAACACCTTCGACATCAATGCTCTGGAATGGGTCATTTGGCAGAATGCCTTTTTCCTTATAATCGGTAATAAACTTACCGGCATCATCCCGGGAGAAACCATAGGTCATTTGGGTCAGATCGTTGGTTCCAAATGAGAAGAATTCAGCGGTTTCGGCAATTTGATCGGCGATCAGGGTGGCCCGGGGAATTTCCATCATGGTCCCCACCAGGTATTCGATATCCGATTTTTTCTCAGCTTTAATCACTTCAGCGGTATTCCTTACCACCTTGTCCAGGTAGGTTAACTCCTCATTAATTCCAATTAGGGGAATCATGATTTCCGGGATCACATTGAAGCCAAATTTTTCTTTTGCTTCAATAGCAGCTTCCATAATGGCCCGGGTTTGCATTTCAGCAATTTCAGGATAGGTAATCGCCAGACGACACCCACGATGACCCAGCATCGGGTTGAATTCTTCCAATCCCTGAATAACGGTAATCATATCTTCCACCGCAAAGCCCATATCCGCTGCCAGTGCTTCGATATCTTTGGTTTCTTTCGGCAGGAATTCATGAAGTGGTGGATCAAGCAAACGGACGGTAACCGGTCGCCCTTCCATGGCTTTGTAGATACCGATAAAGTCTTCTTTTTGCATCGGTAGAATTTCCGCCAGGGCTTTTTCCCGCTGTTCTTTTGATTCTGAAAGAATCATCCGGCGGACGCTTGGTAGCCGATATTCATCAAAGAACATATGCTCGGTTCGGCACAGGCCGATGCCTTCTGCCCCAAAACCGACAGCAACGGAAGCGTCTTTAGGGGTGTCAGCATTGGTTCGGACTTTCAGTGTTCTGAATTCATCCGACCAGGCCATGATTTGTCCGAAATGTCCTGACAGCTCTGGAGTGACGGTTTTAATGCCACCCTTGTATACACTGCCGGTGCTTCCGTTTAAAGAGATGTAATCCCCTTCTTTAAAAACTTGATTGCCGACTGTAAATTGTTTGGCCGCCTCATCCACCTTGATTGATTCGCATCCGGCTACACAACATTTTCCCATCCCCCGGGCGACAACCGCCGCATGAGAGGTCATTCCGCCTCGGGCTGTTAAAATCCCATTGGCGGCATACATGCCTTCAATATCTTCCGGTGATGTTTCTTTTCTGACTAGCAGCGTTTCTTCACCATTGGCGACAGCGGTACAAACCGCTTCAGCGGTAAAGTAAATTTTACCGGTGGCGGCTCCCGGTGAAGCCGGCAGACCAGTAGCCAGCAGTTCAGCTGCTGTTAATGCGGCTGCTTCAAAGGTCGGGTGCAGCAGTTGATCCAAGGCGATAGGATCGAGTCGCAGAATGGCTTCTTCTTTTGTGATCAGCCCTTCTTCGACCATTTCTACGGCAGCACAAATGGCGGCAGCAGCCGTTCGCTTACCGGTTCGTGTTTGCAACATATAGAGCTTGCTTTTTTCAATGGTAAACTCGATATCCTGCATGTCTTTATAATGGTTTTCCAGTAATTCGGCGGTTTCATGGAATTGTTTGTAGACTGCTGGCATAATATCTTTCAGTTCATCAATATCTTTAGGTGTCCGGATTCCGGCCACTACATCTTCGCCCTGAGCATTGATCAAAAATTCACCAAACAGTTTTTTCTGTCCGGTGGCGGGATTTCGAGTAAATGCTACCCCAGTTCCGCAATCATTTCCCATGTTACCATAAACCATCGACTGAACATTGACAGCGGTGCCAATATCGTGAGGAATATCATTCATATTTCGGTAGCTGATGGCCCGGTTGTTATTCCATGATCTGAATACTGCTTCGATGGCCATCAATAATTGCTCTTTGGGATCCAAGGGGAAATCTTCTCCGGTTTCATCTTTGACTATTTTTTTATAGGCAAGAACAATTTCTTTGAGATCGTCGGCGGTCAGTTCGGTATCGTCTTTGTAGCCATTTTTTTCTTTGGCCGCTTCCAGAACATGATCAAATTTTTCTTTGCCAATTTCCTGAACTACATCCCCAAACATTTGAATAAAACGGCGATAACTGTCAAAAGCAAAACGTTCGTTGCCAGTTGCTTTAGCAATACCTGCTACAGTTTCATCATTAAGTCCTAAATTTAAAATGGTATCCATCATTCCCGGCATGGAGAACTTAGCTCCAGAACGAACCGAAACAAGTAAAGGATTCTCGACATTGCCAAATTCTTTTTCGCATTCTTTTTCCAGAACACTCATGTAGTCATTAATCTGACCCACAATTTCATCGGAAAGTTTTTTATCCTGATTGTAATATTCAGTACAGGCCTCGGTGGTAACGGTAAAGCCTCCTGGAACTGGCAAACCGATGTTTGTCATCTCTGCCAAACCAGCACCCTTCCCCCCTAGCAGTTCCTTCATGTTCGTATTACCTTCTTTAAACAAATAAACCCATTTTTTTGACATTTCCTCTACCTCCTCATTATATTTGCAAGTATTATAGCTGCAATTTCTTCAATTGCTTTTGATGTGACGTCAATGACAGTACACCCTAATTTATCGAAAAGCTGTTGTGCTTTTTCTAACTCCAACATTACTCTTTCGTAACTTCCATAGCTTGATGTTCCGGTGAGCCCCATGGCCCGGATTCTTTCTGATCGGATATTCACCAGATGATTCGGATCCAGAATCAACCCAAATATTTTATTGTTTGAAATCTCAAATAATTCCTTTGGCGGTTCAACCTCTGGCATTAACGGAATATTAGCGACCTTGTAATTATTGTTGGCCAAATAGATACTGATTGGTGTTTTTGATGTTCTAGATACCCCTATCAGAATAATATCGGCCAGATCCAGGTCAGACGTGTTTTTACCGTCATCGTATTTAACAGCAAACTCGATGGCTTCAATTTTTTTCACATAATGAGCATCCAGTTCCCGACTAGCCCTCAGATTTCTGACCGGTTCTTCACCGGTAATACTTCTCAGCGTCTCCATCAAAGACCCCATGACATCATATATTGGTACACCCTTAATTTCAGATTCTGTTTCCATATGATGCTTTAGTTCGATTGATGCAAAACGATACACCACCAATCCATTTTCCTGTTTAGCCAAATCCAACAGGTAGTCAATACTCAGTTTATCATCCACAAAGGGATGAAACCGTACTTCACGGATGGAATTTTCAAATACACTTGTTCCTGCTTTTACCAGCAGTTCACCAATTTCGGTGGGTGTATCGGAAACGACGAAAATTACAATGCTCTTCAATTTTCAACCTCTTTATTCTACACTTTTCCCCATGTTCACCACATAGCGGGTAATATTTGTTCGGGAGACCTTGCCAATCAAAACTAAACGTGAAGCACCCTTTTCGTCAATTTCTTTTGTAACAACGGGAAGCGATTCAACCTCATAAAACATCGTTTTGTAGGCGGCATCATACACGGTTTCAGTTGGTTCCAGATAGATGATATTAGGCATCCGAGTCATGATCATGGGGATCGGCAGCGATTCTACCTCTTTTCTTCCAATCATGGCCTTTATAAAGTCCTTTCGGGACACAATCCCGGACAGATACTTCCCATCAACCACATACAAGGTGCCGGCATTTTTTGTAAACATAGTAATAATGCCGTCGTAGATTGATGATGTTTCCTCAACAACTGTCGGCTCCGTTTGAATGTCCATAACATTGATAGTTTTAATATAACTACCCAAAATATTCAAAAGTGACCGCCCCGTATAATAATAGCCGACTTTTCGTTTTGCTTCTAAAATACCCATCATGGTCAGTATTTTAAGATCAGGTCGAATCGTCGCCCGATTGATATTGAGCAGCTCCGAAATTTCGTTGCTTTTTACGGGTTGCCTTTCTTTTACAATCTCAATTATTTCTTTTTGTCTGTTTGATAACTCCATCTTCAACCCCTTAAACTGTTTCTGTTATTAAGTATAACACATATCATTATATTGTAAACAGATAAATTATTTTTTTAAACTATTCTGATAATTTTTTATCATTATGTTTGTATGTAACCTTTTTCATATAACTATTGACTCGAATAATCCTTCATATATTTTATCACCAATCCGTGTGACATTCTTTAATTCTTCCAATTGCTTGAAACCGCCATGCTTTTCCCGGTAATCAATAATCCCCTGAGCAATAACATCCCCTACACCTGGCAGACTTTTCAATTCTTCCAGGCTGGCCGTATTAATATTGATTTTCGTATCTTCACTGACCGACCCAGGTTCCGAAACTTCGCCAATGGTGGGTATATGAATTTTTTCTTCATCCTGCAATTTTCTGGCCAAATTAAGAGAATTGACATCGGCGGTTTCTGTTAACCCCCCCACCAATTCAATAGCCTCAATCAGACGAGCATTCTGATTTAACAAAACCACACCGGGCTGATTAACAGCACCTGTGATATGGACCATCACTTCGCCCTGATCCGATTTGTGCTCTTCGCCCTTATCTTCATTTAAGGAGATGGAATCCGATATCCGCATTGTCGCATCGTTGACCTCTCTAAAATGATACCAACCCCAAAAAACGCCCAAAAAAACAAGCACGATGAGAATGTACAGGATTTTATTTCGATCGAGCTTATCCATGTTACACTCCCAGAGACTGTGCTTCCCATCGGCCTTTTTTTAGTATCCAATATTCGTGATAGCCACATTCTTCTAAATACACTTCTGCCTGATTATACCCATAGACAATTCCCTCAACGCAGTGGCTGTCGCCTCCGATTGTGATGGGAATATGTCGTTTTTTCATTTCGGATATCATCCAATCAGAGGGATAACGTCCCACCCCGGGAACCCGCATATTTGCGCCGGTATTAATTTCCATCCGCGTCTTCGTTTCGGCAATCCCATCGAGACAGGAACGAACCGTATCCTGATACCAGTTATCATTCTCATCAAAAAAGCAATTGTTCTGGTTGTATTTTTTGATGAGATCAATATGCCCCAAGATATCGGGTTCAAAGGTTTTCACCATATTTTTAATACCCCGATAATAGTCATAAATAAACGCCTGATTATCACCCTGATAATATTTTTCGATACCCCGCGCAAAATCCCGTTGGGATTCATCAATATAGGAAACATCATCCCCGGTTGTTTTTCCCAGGGTATGAATGGACATAATGGTATAGTCCAGCCGGGGCAATACGGCTTTGGCAAGATCGCTGATATCCTGACGGTCGATGAAAAAGTCGATTTCCATGCCGCGGTAAAGTTCAATTTGTGATGCATACTTTTCTTTCAGATTTTTGATGTCATCCAGATAATTCTCTAATTTTTCTTGTTTCATTGTCCAGTTATTGGTAAATGGCAGAGGAAAATGACTTGACAGACCCAAACTGGTTAGTCCTGCCGCAATTCCGGCTTGCACCATTTCTTCAAGGGTATTCTTGCCATCGCAATAATCTGAATGAACATGATAATTTGCCAGTAACATTTTGATCCCTCCAAAAGTTTGCATGTGATGATTGTATCACGACATGTATTGTAAAGCAAATAAAAAAAAATTGTCGAAACGACAATTTTTTATGGGTTATATGGGTTATTTATAAAATTTTATTGAGAAAGCTTTTGGTTCGCTCTTCTTTGGGATTAAGAAGCACTTCTTCGGGGGTTCCTTCTTCACAGATCACACCGCCATCCATAAAAATAACCCGATCTGCCACTTCCCGGGCAAAGCCAATCTCATGGGTAACAATGAGCATTGTCATCCCTTTTTCAGCCAGTTGCCGCATAGTTGCCAGAACTTCGCCAACCAGTTCGGGATCAAGCGCTGATGTCGGTTCATCAAACATCATGATTTTGGGATCCATGGCCAAGGCTCTGGCAATGGCCACCCGCTGTTGCTGACCGCCGGATAAACGAGAGGGGTATTCGTCTTTTTTTTCAGATAGACCAACCATACTAAGTAGATCTAAGGCTCTTGTTTCAGCTATTTTTTTATCAATTTTTTTTACAATCAGAGGGGCAATAGTCACATTATCAATTACCGTCAGATGAGGAAACAGGTTAAAGCTCTGGAAAACCATGCCCAAGTCAGCACACAACGACTGCACCGTCACCGGATCTATCTTCATCTGATCCTTATTGTTGGCGCGTTTATCGGTAAGCACATCCTCAATATAAATTTCTCCGTCTGATATCCGTTCCAGTTGATTAAGGCAACGCAGCATGGTACTTTTTCCGGAGCCGCTGGCACCGATTATACAGACTACTTCGCCTTGTAAAACCTCAAGATTGATACCCTTGAGTACTTCCAAATCTCCAAAGGATTTTCGTACGTTTACTAATTTTACCATACTCATATTCATTTCCCTATCTTTCGTAAATTCCCAGTTTCTTTTCCATCTTATCAAATACTACCTGGATAATCGTTGTTAAGAATAGATAAATGGCGGCTGCATAAATGTAGTAAATCCATGACCCAGTTGCACTTGCCATTGTTTTTGTGGTTCTTAATAAATCAAATAACGCGATCGTCGATACCAGAGAGGTATCTTTTAATAGCATAATCAGCTCGTTGCCCAAGGGCGCTACCAGTCTCTTATAGGTTTGGGGAATAATAATCTTTGTCATTGCCTGGCGATAGCTCATTCCCAAAGCTTTTGACGCTTCCATTTGCCCACCATCGATAGATTCAATGGCCGCCCGAATAATCTCTGCCAGATATGCTGTAGCATTTAAAGAAAAAGCTACAAAAGCTGCAATCATAGGATTAACTGTGAATGTTGCCCCCGTCGCATCCAGATAAATAATCGGAATGGCATAATAAATAATAAATAATTGGAGCAACATTGGCGTTCCTCTGAAAAACCAGATGTAAAACCATGATAGCGCATTGGCTGCCTTATTTTTCGAGAGCCGCCCCAGAGCGACAACTACGCCAAAAATCGCACCAAAAATAATTGCTACAATTGCAATCTCTAAAGTTACAATGGTTCCATCAAAAATTGCCCATAATTGGGTTTCATTTAACACGTTGATCTTCCCTCCGTCATAGAAATTTGAACTCTGACCCATGTCAGACTGCAGACAAAACCTTTTTCAACCATACCTAAAAATATTAATCCGCATCACTGAAAAAGACATTAACAGCTTAATTACTTTGTCTACAACCCTCACGGATATTTGCTCAGACTATATCTTAGAAACACACAGGTTGACTTGCTTCTTTTGGGTCTAAAATGATTATCATCATCGAAGAACCCGTGATCTGTCACCCTGTAAACATATGAACAGGACTTGTCACAGAAACTGTACCAAGTCCTATTCCATTTAATTTATTTAGTTATTGGAAATCCTATTCAATGACAACCAGTTTGGTATCGATATCTTTTGTCATATCCTGACCAAACCATTTCATCGAAATTTCTGTCATCTTGCCGCTTTCCTGTAATGTTTTAATAGCTTCATTAAACTTTTCAGTTGTAGCTGTATCTGCCAAGCGTGAGGTTATTCCAATCGGTTCATTGGTTAAAACATCAGAGCTGACCACATACAGATCAGGATTTTGGGCAACATAGTACATTGCTACCCCGACGTCGGTAATGACGTTATCGATTTGTTTTCCTTGAAGCGCTGCGAATGCATCGAGCATACCGTCAAATTTTTTAATCTCAACATTGACGCCTTCATCCAGCTTTAATTTTTCTGCTGCAATATCAGCAGTGGTTTCAATTTGAGCACCCAGGGTTTTTCCTTCAAGTTCTTTGAAAGTTTTAACTGGAGTTGCATCTTTTCTTGACACAATTACAATCCCGTTGGCAACGTAAGGATCACTCATGCTGAAGCCTTCAAGACGTTCTGGTGTAATACTTGTGCTTGAAATAATGGCATCATATTGTTTGGCATTTAAGCCATTGAAAATACCATCCCAGGCAACTGTCTGGAATTCCACTTTAACCCCTAATTCCTCTGCTAAAGCATTTGCGAAGTCAATGTCAAACCCAACAAGTTCGTTTTGATCATCTCTGAATTCCATTGGCAGGTAGGTATCATCTACACCCACACTTAACACGCCATCCGCTAAAGCATCTTCTGATGTTTTGGATCCTCCGGTGGAACATCCAGTCAGAACAAGTGCCGATAACAGTAAAACAACCAGTGATAGACCTAATAATTTTCTTTTCATAGTCTTCTCCTTTCTAAATTCCTAATGTTGTTTATTATATATTATTTTGTAAACATTAACAAGTTTTTTTAAGACCCGATGCATATTTAAACGAGCTTAGAGGAGTTTTATTCATATCTTATGAAAAAGTATTGATAAAAATCCCGATGATATTGAGTCCCCCCAACCAGGTTCCCAATACACTTCCAAGGTTGGCGAAGACCACAACCATCAATACCTTAGTAACCTTATTTCGCCAAAGGCCTTTGATGCTACCAAGATCTTTGGGCAGGGATTCAAAATCTTCCACCTTTGGTTTCCGAAAATGAGCTTCGGTCATACCGGCAAACCAACCAGCTGCCAGTAATGGATTCAATGAGGTAATCGGTGCTGCAATAAAAGCTGTCAGCACCGAGATGACATGCCCACCGGCAATTAAGGTTCCCAAAGCTGATAAAGTACCATTCCAAAGGATCCATGTTTTTGCCTGCGCCCAGCCGGAACTGGGGTTAGCGATAAAGGTCACTGCAATCAGCACCAGCAGAATGATGGGTATCATCCAGCCGATCACCTTTCCGACGTTGGATTTAGGAGGCACAACCTCCAACTCTGCGATATTTTGGTCTTTAAATATTTCTTCTTTTATCCCCGGCACATGGGCAGCCCCAAGAACTGCCACAACCTTATTTCCTGGGGCATTTTTTATTTTATAAGCCAGATATTGATCCCGTTCATCGACCAGATATTTTTTAACACCTTTAAACGCCGAACCCATTTCTGAAAGAGCAGCTGTCAGCATATCATCTGATTTTAGATTTTCCAGATCTTCTTCAGTAATTTCTTCATCATCCACCACGCTGAGCACAATCGAAAAAAGCACCTTGACCTTTTCCCATAAACTGCATCCCCGCCAGATCCGATTGAAGGTAATCTGGATGCTGCGATCAGCCAATACCAGTTCCGCGCCGTACTCCTTTGCACAGGCGATCCCTTCCATCATTTCCTGACCGGATTCGATCCCGAACTGTTCAGCCAGTTTTCGCTGATAGTTGGACAGCAGAATATTGACAAACATAAAACCGGCCCGTTTGCTTTTGATGATCTGAACCAGGTCGGTATTCGACCATTTGTCTTTCTGGTTGATTGCTTCGTAGCGCTGTTGATCCAATTCGATACAAATGGAATCGGGTTGCTCCATTTTTATCGTTTCCCGGACTTCATCGACACTGTTTTTGGAAACATGCGCCGTTCCGATTAAAATAATTTCTTTGCCATTATAATTAATCCGTGTAATATTTGATTCCAATGAACTTCCTTTCTTCATGGTCAATAGAAAAAACTGGTCAACGCAGTATGATCCAAAATCAATCACGCTGACCAGCTATTCTAATGCCTAATTGCTGTGTTTAATATAAAATTAAATCAATTAGTGTTTTTGAATCCAGACCATTAATATAATCGGTCAGTTCAATATTTTTCAATACTTCCAACAATGTTTCTTCAGTCGGCTTGACCCCTGTAAACAGGGCTTCCAATTCTTGAATATCCCCATTGCCAAAATAATCGCCATAAAAATGAATCTCTTTGATTTCACCCTTGACAACCTGGAGCAGCAACGTGATCAGACCGAAGTCGCACTTTCGTTCTTTTCTCAGGTTATATTGGGGGGATTTTCCATAATTCCAATCCCAGGTTGCATATTTTTCAGCTTTTAATTGTTCGATAGCCTGGATTTCTTCCTCTAAAAGCGTGATTTGTTCCAAATCATCATTTTCAAACATCGCTTTCAGCAGTGCCGCTTTAAAATCATCAAGGCTGTAACCTTCGTTCAGGTAGTCAGCAATGTTGGTGACCCGGCTTTTAACCGATTTGATCGCTTTGGATTCGATCTTGTCCTTCTTTACTTTTAGAGCACTCTGGATGGTAGCCAGATTTGAATTGAACAAAATGGTGCCGTGGTGAAGAATCCGGCCCCTTTTCGCGTACTGGGAGTTGCCGGAAAACTTTTTTCCATCGATGGCTATATCATTTCGGCTGTTGAATTCTGCATTAACCCCTAAATTTTTAAGGGCATCCACCAGGGGACGGGTAAAGGTCTGAAAATCAAATTGTTGCTGACCATCCTCATTGACAATGAAGGTAAAATTCAAATTTCCTAAATCATGGTAAACCGCTCCACCCCCGGATAGACGGCGAACCACCTTGATCTCGTTCGCCCTGATGTACTCCTGGTTGATTTCCTCAATGGTGTTCTGATGTTTTCCCACAATAACCGCGTTATCATTCTGCCACAAGAGAAAATAACTTTCGTTTTTATCCATTTGATTAAAAACATACTCTTCAAAGGCCAGGTTTGTTTGTGGGTCCGTTTCTTTCCAATCAATGTATTTCATGGAAGACCTTGCTATTTCTTAAGCTCATTGACCGAACCTCGAATATGAACTTCATGGGGTACATAAACATTTTTCACAGTGCGATCGCCGTCTTTTTCACATAATTTGATCAGCATCCGCATGGCAATGGCTCCGATATCGTACATCGGCTGGGCAACCGTCGTAATCTGCGGTCTGGTCCATTCGGCAATCCAGAAGTTATTGAAACCACAGATACTAATGTCGTCAGGAATTTTTTTGCCCATTTCTTCAGCACAGCGAATCGCCCCTAGAGCAGTCTGGTCATTAAAACAGAAGACACAGGTGAAATCGACCCCTGTATTAATAGCTTCCTGCATCATCGTATAGCCGCCTGAAAGACTCAGCTTTTCTCTCAGAATGCGACTGTCATCAAATTCAATGTTATTTTCTTCAAAGGCTTTGATAAAACCTTTTTTTCTTTCTTGATAAATATAGCCTTCTTCAAGCTCATCAAAAAACAGCATGAATTTTTTATGGCCCATTTTTATCAGCTCGGTGGCTAATTCATAAGCGGCCATTTCATTATTAATCAAAACGCCGCTTAGATTGCCACTATCATCAGGAATACAGCCTAAAACTACTTCGCTGGGGGCATCAATCAGTTCGGCCTGCATTTCAGCACTAAGATCTTTGCCAACATAGATGATCCCATCACATTGTTTTTCGACCAGCACATTCAGGGATTTTTTTTCTTTTTCCGGATCAAAATCGGTATTACTTAAAATGATATTATAATGATAGATGCCGCAAACATCTTCGGCCCCACGGACGATCTCAGTATAATAGGGATTGGTAATATCTGGGATCATGATCCCCATGGTATTGGTTTTTTGAATTTTTAGACTTCTGGCAATGGCATTGGGTTTGTAGCCGGTTTTTTTGATGGCTTCCAATACCCGTTCCTTTGTTTCTTCGTTTACTAACGGAATATTATTAACAACTCGGGATACTGTTGCAACGGAAACGTTTGCTTCTTTTGCAACATCTACGATTTTTACTCTCATCTCTTCACCTTTCAAATTTCATAAACAATAGCACGGCCAATTATTAACAGCCTTCCACCTCTTTGATCGCATCCAGGATTAGCTGGGGTGAACGCCGGCATTTTTCTTCTGACACAGCGCAGGGAGCAAAACGAAGACCTTTTCCCAACGCAACCACAAATGTGTTTTTTTCCATTAAATGACTGCTGACTTCTTTTGGCTGATCACAAGGGATACTGATGAAGAACCCATCGCAATAGGTAACCATTTCCAGGCCTATTTTTTGGGCTTCCTCCACAAAGGCGGCGGCACGGCGTCGTAAGATGTTTTTATAGAAACTCTGTTCGGCCATGGCCTGGTTATACAATTCATCATTACTAAAAATTTTAGTGATGGTTTCCATGGCTCCCCGGGTACCGTTTGACCAGTTGCCGCGGTTGGAATAGGTGCAGGCATTAGCAAATTCACTGGCGATTTCTTCAGTGGGTGCCACACAAAGAATGGCACCGTTTCTCAGTCCGTACATGGTATAACCCTTTGAACAGCTGAATGCATAGAGGGTCAGCACATTATTGGGCATTCCGGTCAGTATTTTCATAAACTGACGGGCTTCATCCCCTTCTCCGGCAAAATCGATGTAGGCCAGATCCACCAACAGAATAATTTTTGACTCGGGCTGAGCCTTGGCGGTTTCGGTTACAAAGGTCTTAATCGCTTCCCATTCTTCTAGCGAAATGGTATAGCCGGTGGGGTTATGCGCTGGGGTATTGAGAACGGTTAAAACCCGCTGCTGTTTTTCCAGCAGTTCCAGGATACTTTTTTCCCAGCCTGCTAAATTAAATCCGCCCTTTTCATTATACAAGGGAAAGGTAGTCACCTTTCTGTGATTTTCATCAGCAATGGTAGCATAAGCTGCCCAATACCAATCAGTCAGTAAAATAGTATCGCCCAGCTGGGTATAATTACAAAAAGAGTGGCGTACCGCACCAGTTCCCCCTGGGGTTGCCACTGCCTGGATATGACCTTCTGGTTTACAGTCTTTAAAACAAGCTTCAGTAATCTTTTCTAAAAAATCCGGCTGACCGGCCAGCCCTGAATAATCGGCAATCAGATTATTCGGCAGCCCTTTTAAGGTATCATAGACAGATTTGAATGTCACCAATTCGCCATTGTCATCCATCAGTGCTCCGATGGTTGAATTAATGACGGCTTCTGGGCCTAATTCTTTGGTACGGTTTGCTGCTTCTCCAGCAATTCTGAAGATCGGGTCGGTACCACCCTCTCGCAACGACGTTTCAATAACCATTTCCGCTTTTTTCATTTTTCCTCCCACTAAATCCATAGTTTATTTGCAAATTTTTTTCTTTCAGTTTCATATAAATTGTTCCCCAGGGTGTCAATGACGACAATCGCCGGAAAATCTTCAACTTTAATTTTTCGGATCGCTTCGGTTTCGAGATCTTCATAGGCGATTATTTCAACTGATTTGATACAGTCCTGTAATAGCGCTCCAGCTCCACCGACACAGGCAAAATAAACGGCGTCATTGCTCATCATGCTATTGATAACCCGCTCACTGCGATTGCCCTTGCCAATCATACCAGCAAGTCCGCGGTCCAGAAGCTCCGGGGTATAGATATCCATCCGGCCGCTGGTGGTTGGTCCGGCTGAGCCAATAATTTCGCCGGGTTTCGCCGGACAGGGACCGACATAATAAATGATTTGATCGGTGAAATCCATGGGTAAAACTTGTCCCTTTTCCAGTGTTTCCATCATCCGCTTGTGCGCCGCATCCCTAGCTGTATAAATGAGCCCGGAAATCCGCACATGATCACCAACTCTTAATTTCTTGCGTTCCTTTTTACTCAAAGGTGTTTTAATATCAACAACAGCCATTCTATAATTCCCTTTCCACATGTCGATTCACATAACAGGATATATTAACCGCCACCGGCAACCCGGCGATATGGGTCGGAAAGACTTCCACATTGACGCCCAGCACGGTGTTGATTCCGCCAAGACCCATCGGCCCGATGCCCAGGGCATTGCTGGCTTCTAAAAGGTAATCTTCCAGAGCTTCAATATGTCCCAGCGGATTATGTTTCCCCAACGGCCGGCTGAGGGCTTCCTTTGCCATGATGGCCGCTTTTTCCATCGTACCACCGACCCCGACCCCGACCACAATTGGTGCGCAGGCATTGGGACTGCCGGTTTCCACCGTCTGGAGGACAAAATCTTTAACGCCGGCCATGCCATCTGAAGGTTTGAGCATTTTCAGCGCGCTGGTGTTTTCGCTGCCAAAGCCCTTGGGTAAGATTTTTATTTTTAATCCATCACCGGGAACAACCTGATAATGAATCACTGCTGGAGTATTATTCCCGGTATTCGTTCGGATAAAAGGGTCGGCAACAACAGATTTTCGCAGATAACCTTCCTCATAGCCTTTGGCAACCCCAGCCTGGAGGGCCTCTTCAAGGCTTCCTCCGGCGATGATCAGATCCTGCCCAAAAGACACAAACATCACAACCATGCCAGTATCCTGACAAATGGGGATGTTTTTATTTTTAGCTACTTCAAAATTACAGAGCATGGTTTCGAGAATCTCTTTGCCATTTTCAGATTCCTCTGTTTTTCTTGCTCGACGCAGCCCTCCCATCATATCAGCTGATAAAAATGTATTGGCTTCAATACACATTTCTGCAACATGATCGATAATCTGCTGAATTCCAATTCTTTTCACTGGACTCTCCTTATTCTTAATGTTTTTCTATAAGCTATCAACTTGATCATCACACTCTTCTTCAATCTGTTTGGCTTTATCTTTTCCAACTCTGACGGAGTGTATGGAAAGATATATTCCACCAAACAAAATAATGAAATAATAGGTGATCAGACGCCAGATTATCATCGCCACCGCTGTATTGCCGGGTCCATAAATCGGTCCAAACAAAAGCAAAAACCCTGCTTCTGCGCCTCCGGCGGCTCCCGGCGTAGGTACAAAAGCCACCGCTACATAAAGAATAGCCTGAAGCGAAATGATGGTGACAGCATTGGTCTCATTCAAGCCCAATGAACGATACACACAGTAATTGACTGCATAAAATATCAGAATCTGTAAAATGGAAAGGGCAAACAATTTTAAGGTCTGCATTTTATTGTTTTTTAAGGCATCAATGGCGATTTTATATTCTTTGATAAAGTGATTGATCTTTTCAACATATTTCTCGGCATTTTTTAGAATGCGAAGCTTTAATAAAAGCCCCACGCAAGCCATCATAATTCCTTTTGCCGCGTTGGCGTTAAAGGCCAAAATAAATATCAGCACAACCCCGGCAATGTTCACAATTAAACCAATGGCTATCAGCCATTTAGCCGCATCCAGGCTCTGGTGCAATGTCGTAGTACTGAGTATTGTAGCGATGATGGCCATAAATGTAACCGTCACTTGATATAGTGCATATTTTTGAACCAGCACTGCCGTACCCGAACCAAAGCTATAGTTTTTTTTGGACATTTCATAGAGCTGAAGAGGCTGCCCCCCGGTAGCACTGGGGGTGATTAAATTATAGTACTGTCCGATCATGGTCACGGTCCAGGCAAAATGAAAGGTCTCTCTGGGGTTATCACGCCGCATCAGCTTTAGCAGCATCAGGGCTTCTAATATCCAGTATCCAAAAACAAAGCCAATCCCAAGGAGGAGAAAATAACCATTGGCCTGCTTAATTGTTCTTAAAAAGGTCTCCGGATCAACTTGTGTTAAGATCACAATCGCTGTTGCGCTGATTAGAAAAACAAAGAACAAATAGCTTGAGTATTTCTTCCAAAATTTTGATTTCCAAAACTTTTCTTTATTTCCTGCTTGATCCATTGGGTACCATCCTAATTTCAATTGAATTAATTATAACACACTGTCATGGTAAAGTAATGTAATTTTCAGCTATTTTCATGAAATTTTCATGAAATTTCATACTAAATTAGTCCCTGAAATTCGTGTTGTCGCAACGCTTCATATAAGACAATGTTAACAGCATTTGAAAGGTTCAGGGAACGAGCCTTTTCATGATTTCTCATCGGGATGCGAAACCGGTTATCGGGATGAGCCTCATGAATTTCCGGGGGGATTCCGGCGGTTTCTTTTCCAAACATCAAAAACGCATTTTGATCATAGTCAATCTGATGATAAAACTTAGTGGCTTTGGTTGTTAGAATATACAGTTTCGCCTCGGGGTTCTTTTCCAGAAACTGATCAAATGAGTCGTAGACACTCACATTAACGAGCTCCCAATAATCCAGGCCAGCTCGTTTTAAGTGTTTTTCGTCCAATGAAAAACCCAGTGGTTTAATCAAATGAAGATTCGTCTCCGTCAATGCACAAGTTCTGGCAATGTTTCCGGTATTTTGGGGAATTTCTGGTTGATATAGTAAAATATTCATGTTTATTCCTTTTCATTATAAGTTATTTGATGATT
The DNA here is from genome assembly GCF_041752335.1 of Acetobacterium sp. Classification (GTDB taxonomy): domain Bacteria; phylum Bacillota; class Clostridia; order Eubacteriales; family Eubacteriaceae; genus Acetobacterium. Next base: position 24,333 of record NZ_JBGSHG010000122.1, read on the forward strand.
TTATTATAGTTGACTTTATTATAATCGAGATCGAAAAAAAGCCCAATTTCTTTCTTTTTTAAGATCCTCCTGGAAATCCGGGACGATCTCAACACCAACAAAGAAATTGAACTTTTGTTACGGGTACGTTTATTAATCATTTATTGAAGGGTATCCCCTTTAATATTATTCTTCTTTGAATCCGGCTTTTGATTACTTTTAGGCAAAACAATTGAAAAAGTGCTCCCCTTGTTGGGAATGGAGTCAATTTTTATTTTGCCATTATGTTTTTTAACGATGTAGTCAGCAATATTCAAGCCGAGACCGACACCGCCAGTTTCCCGGTTTCTGGCATCGTCGACCCGATAAAAGCGACTGAAAACTTTTGCCTTATCTTCTTCGGTGAGCCCGATCCCAGTATCTTTAACCTCGATAACCAGATGACGTTTTCCCTGGATCAGACATAATTGCACCTTTCCGCCCATCGGTGTATATTTAATGGCATTGTCGACTAAAATTCTCACCGCCTGTTTGAGCCGCTCTTCATCCCCCCGGTATTGGATCCCTGGTGAAATATTCTCACTTAACTCAATTTCTTTTTCATTGGCCAGTTCGATCATCAGATCGACCATTTGCTGACACATGGAAGATAAATCAAAAACTTCCTTGTCAATGGCCAACCGCTGATTTTCGGCCTGAGCCAGCAGTAATAATTCAGAAATGAGTTTTGCCATGGTTTCCCCTTCGCTGGCAATGTTGTTCAGCCACTTCATATTATCCTTGATCTGGTCATCTTCTTTGAGTTTCAACACCTCAACATTGGTTTGGATAACTGTCAGCGGAGTTCGCAGTTCATGGGAAGCATTGGCGATAAATTTCTTCTGGTCTTCAAAGGTATCCTTAATGGGCTGCAGCGATTTACCGGCCAAAAAATAAGAGATCGGAATCAGTACCGCAATGGAACCTAAACCAATTAAAAACAAAAATGAAATGACATAAGCAATAATCGACCGTTCCGTGGAAATTTGCTGAAAGACCTGGAGCACATAGTCGTTGGAATTATTGGAATACGGCAGCGTATATACCCGATACTCGACATTTTCCGAGACCAGCAGATTAAACTGCGGGTTTTCATTTTTCTTAATGGCCAGCTCGTAACCCAGCATAATCAAATTGCGGTCTTCCACCTTCATCGATTTCACAACCCGGCTGCTGTCCCACATAATAAATTGATAACCAAATTTATCATGAACAGAGTCCCCAGAATTAATCGGTTGAGAGATCGTTTGCCCGTTGTTTGAAATGATTTCCTTGGCCACCGTCGTCAAATACATCTCACCAGAAAGACTGAGACTCCAGTTCACTAAAAACCCCAAGAGAAAGATAAACATAAACATGAAAATTACCAGGATCAGGGTGTTGAACAAGGTTATCTTTCGTTTAATTTCTTTAAACATGAACTCTAACTCTCCAACCTATTTCTTCCCAAGCGTATATCCTACCCCTCGAATGGTATCAATTTTAACCTGGGTATCAACAATTTTTTTACGTAGATTATGAACATATATTTCTATATTATTCTCATTGACTTCTTTATCAAATCCCCATACCCGGTCCAAAATCTGCTCTCGGGTGAAAACCTGATTGGGCCGTTTTAACAGCATTTCCAAAATTTTCGCTTCCTTGACCGACAGCTTGAATTCCTTGTTTTCGGTTTGCAGGATGTTCTTTTTGGTATTGAAGCTCACATCTTCAAAGACTATCGTTTCACCTTTAATCCCGTGGTCAGGACGACGTCCCAGGGCGCGAATTCGGGCAAATAGTTCTTTGGCTGAAAATGGTTTGATCAGATAGTCATCGGCGCCTAAATCCAGTCCTTTCACCTTATCGTCAATGGTACCCTTGGCCGTCAGCATCAGTACCGGGGTGTTAATCCCCTGATCTCTGATCTGTTGCAGAATTTCAATCCCGCTTTTGATCGGCAGCATAATATCTAAAACAATGACATCATAAATGGGATTCAGTGCAAATAACAGACCTTCCTCCCCATCATTTGCAATGTCACAATCGATGTTCTGTATTTTACATAATTCCTGGAGTGCATCGGTTATTTTCTTTTCGTCTTCTACAAATAGTATACGCATAAAGCGACTCCTTCCATATTTTGAATTTTGATTATAAGCAACACCTAATTATAGAGCTGAAATCTTAAAGCTATATAAAACAAGGAAAATATGATATTATTTTAAGATAATCGAAAACTACCGTGCCGACCAATTGTTTATCTGCTTTAATAATTTTCGGTACCACTTTTATCTTTTTTATTTATCGATTGGTTATGGAGGTTCCCATGAAAGAAATACTCATTATTGAAGATGATAAGAAAATATCCCGAATCATTGAACTGCAGCTTAAGCACGCCGGTTTTGCGACGGTTAAGGCTTTTACCGGTCGGGAAGGGATTGAAGCCTATCATCAGAACCCTGCCTTTGATCTGATCTTACTTGATATTATGCTGCCGGAGGTCTCCGGTTACGATGTTCTTAAATATATCAAAGCTCAAAATCATCATCTGCCGATCATCCTGTTAACCGCCAGGGACGATACTTGTGATGTGGTAACCGGTTTTGAATTGGGCGCCGATGATTATGTGACCAAGCCCTTTAATTTTGAAGAGCTGCTGGCCCGGATCAAAGCCAATATCCGAAAAAATACACCGGAAGCGTCGCTTAACACCCATCTGGTTTTTAAAGACATTGAAATCGATCTGGACTCCTTCAGCGTTAAACGACAGTCCCAGGAGATTACCTTATCCCGAACTGAATTTGATCTGTTTTATTATCTCGTGCTCAACCATGATCTGGTGCAGTCCCGGGAACAGATACTCACCAAAGTCTGGGGATTTGATTATGACGGCGGGGATAATATTGTCGATGTTTATATTAAATATCTGCGGGACAAGATCGATCGCGATTTTGCTGAAAAACTGATCCAGACGGTTCGGGGGCGGGGCTATGTGGTTCGATAAGCTGAATATACCTGGTCGAAAAAAGCCACTGAAAATATATCATCGCATCGTTTTCTTTTTTATTTTGGCCCTCACCGCGGTGCTGACCCTGTCGTTTTTAATGGTGTTCTTTTTTTCGCAGCAACTGATTTTAACTGAAAGTAAATCGACGATGATCAGGTTTAATAACTATGTCATCAATACTCTGGATGAAAACATGTCTAGCCTGCTCAGTTTACCAGCTGATGGGCGATTGGAATTTATCTCTGACAAACTGTACCCCTATGTCAAGGATAATTCCCTGATTGCTTATCAACTCAAAGATAACCATGGCAATATTTATCAGTCCTCGGAAATCCTGACCGATCTGCTGGTTGCCGAGAATCTGGAAAAATATAATTTCCGTCTTTTCGAGTTCAGCTTTAATGATGATAATGATCAGATGATCTCGGTCAACTCGCTGCGCTACAACCAGATCGAATACTATTATCTGGGGTCTTACTACGTGTTGGAGGATGGGGATATTATCTATCTCCAGATTATCAAAAACCTCAATGACAGTTATGTGTTTATGACCACCTTGTTTGTGCTGATGATCGCCATCAGTATTCTGGGATTGATTGCGATTATTTTGATTGGCATTTATGGCACCAAGCAAACCCTGAAACCGCTGATTGAAATTTCGGAAACAGCCAAGAACATTACCGAGAATAACCTCAATGTGCGGATCGAAGAAACCGGCAACAAGGATGAACTGGACCAACTGATCATGTCACTAAACCAGATGATTAGAAAACTGGAGTCGGCTTTTAATAACCAGAAACGCTTTGTTTCTGACGCCTCCCATGAGCTGCGAATTCCCCTGACGGTCATTCAGGGCTATATTGATATTTTATCGGACTGGGGCAAAAACGACCCCCAGCTCCGGGATGAATCGATTGAGGCCATTCGCGATGAAATTCAGGGTATGAATAAGATGGTTGAAGATTTACTGTTGATTACGCGAATTGAAAACAATTATTTTGATCAAGATTTTATAATTCTCGATGTTTCGATGCTATTGGAAAAAATTTTTTATCAGTGTCAAATGATTGATCCAGACCATGAGTACATCATGAAATCCTGTGACCACGCCTTTGTCCGGGGTAATGAAGGCCTCCTGATCCAGGCCATCCGGGGTCTTCTGGACAATAGCCGCAAATACACCCCGGTTGGTGGAACCATCACCCTGAGCTGTCAGATTCACAATAAAACCATGAATAAAATTACGGTCAGCGATACCGGCTGTGGAATTCCCCCATCTGAACTTGAAAAAATCAAAGAACGCTTTTACCGCATCAGCAGTGATCGTTCCCGATCAACCGGCGGTTCCGGCCTGGGCTTATCGATTATTGACAGCATCGTCAGCATTCATCGCGGTAAACTGGTCATTACCAGCAAATTGAACAAAGGCACAAAGGCTACTATCTTATTGAAAAAACATTAAAAATAAAACAGGGCGAATCGCCCCGTTTTATTTTTAAAGACACTCTGAGAAAATCTGAACCGCCTGATCAATTTCTGCTTTGGAAACCACCAGGGGTGGTACAAAACGGATGGCATTGCTGCCGGCAGTAATCAGGAGTAAGCCTTTTTCCATCGCTTTGGCAACGATGGCACCCAGATCAGCATCAATCTGAGCCCCCACAATCAGTCCCATGCCGCGAACCTCTTTAATGGCCGGATGGTCTTTCTTCAAGGCTTCCAGTTTGCTTTTCAGATAATCCCCTTTTTCAACCACTGATTCAAAAAATCCCGGTGCAGTCAGGGTTTCAATGACATATTTGGCAGTGGCCGTCACAAATGGATTTCCACCAAAGGTGGAAGCATGGGTTCCCGGGGTAAAGACTTCGGCCACATGATCTTTGGCAATAATGCCCCCGATCGGGACACCGCCGCCTAAACCTTTGGCCATGGTCACCACATCCGGCACAACTCCGTATTGCTGATAGGCAAACAGTTTTCCCGAACGGCCAATCCCCGTTTGCACCTCGTCAAAAATTAGCACAATATTTTGTTCATCACAGATTTTTCGAACTTCTTTTAAATAGTCCAGATCGGCGGGGTATATTCCCCCTTCGCCCTGAATTGGTTCTAAAATAATGCCGCAGGTTTTAGGGCTGATCTGAGCCTTCAGCGCATCGATATCATTATAAGGCACATGTGAGATTTCCGGCATCAGCGGTTCCAGGTTTTCCTGGTATTTTGGTTGACCGGTTGCGGTAATCGCGGCATAGGTTCGTCCGTGGAAAGACTGTTCCATGGCAATGATCTCTACCGCCTCTTTATTTTTTTTGAGCTTGCCGTAAACCCGGCACAGTTTTAAGGCCGCTTCACAGGCTTCCGCGCCACTGTTGCAAAAGAAAACCTTGTCCAGTCCGCTGGCTTTGGTCAGCATCTCGGCCAGTTCAATTCCCGGTTCAGACCAGTAAAGATTGGAAATATGCACCAGTTTTTCCATTTGCGTCTGCATCGCTGCGAGCAGACCCGGATGGGAATGACCGAGCGCATCAACAGCGATCCCGGCCACAAAATCCAGATATTCTTTGCCCTCATGATCAGTCAGCACACAGCCCTGACCCTTATCAAATACCAATGGAAAACGTTTATAGGTTTCCATAATCACATTGTTTCCTCGTGTTATTAAATCCATTTTGTCCTCCTAAATAATCGAACGACGAATCATCGTTCCCACCCCGGCGGCAGTGAACAGTTCCAGTAACATGGAATGCTCCACCTTGCCGTCTAAAATATGTACTGAATTGACCCCCTGGTTCAGAGCGTCGACGCTGTTTTCCACCTTGGGAATCATCCCGCCGGAGATAATCCCTTCTTCAATCAGCGTGGGTACATTTTCGGCAAATAACCGCCGAATAATTGAATCCGGGTTATCCGGATCCATGTAGACCCCATCGGTATCGGTCAGATAGATGAGTTTTTCAGCCTTCATTGCTTTGGCTATGGCATAGGCCACATGGTCGGCATTAATATTATAGCTCTGGCCGGTTTTATCAGTGCCAATCGGCGCAATCACCGGCAGATAGTCGTCTTTTAACAGGGTATTCAAGAGCCGGTTATCGACATGAATAATATCCCCGACGAAGCCGATGTCGAGATTATTGATAAATTTCTTTTTAACCTTGATCATCCCGCCGTCCTTGCCGGAAAGCCCGACAGCATTCATTTCACGATTCTGGAGCAGCTGCACAATTTCTTTATTGATTTTTCCCGATAAGACCATTTCGGCAATTTCTACCACCTTTTCGTTGGTGATCCGCAGACCTTCGACAAATTCGGTTTGAATCTCTAAGTCACTTAGCATCCCGGAAATATCTTTGCCACCACCATGAACAATAATCAGACGGATGCCAACCAGCCGCATCAGCGAAATGTCATCCATAACCGACTGTTTTCTGGCCTCATCATACATAAAACTGCCGCCATATTTAATGACCATGGTTTTCTTTTTAAACTGTTGGATATAGGGCAAGGCTTCAATCAGAATCTTGGCCTTTTCAATATATTTTTCCATTTATTACTCTTTTCTTTTTTAACTTCGGTAATCGCCATTGATCTTAACATAGTCATAGGACAGATCACAACCCCAGGCCACAGCTTTTTCGTCGCCATCTTCCATTTCAACCGCAATATAAATGTCGGTTTCGGATAAGACTTTCTTCGCTTCGTCTTCATCAAAAGCAATCGGGGACCCATCATTTAAAAGGGTGATCATCCCGGCCTGACTGGAAAAAACCAGGGAAACCTTTAATGGGTCAAAGTCGGCACCGGAATAACCCAAGGCACAGAGCACTCGTCCCCAGTTGGCATCTTCGCCAAATAAGGCTGTTTTGACCAGACTGGAAGTGATTACCGATTTTGCCAGCTTGCGGGCATCATCCTTTGTTTTGGTGCCGTGAACTTCCACTTCCACAAACTTGGAAGCGCCTTCACCGTCGCGAATGATTTTTTTTGCCAGGGTTTTATGAACATAGATAAAAGCTTCTTTAAAGACCTCATAATCCGGGGTATTTTCCTGCAAAGGCTGATTGCCGGCCAAACCGTTGGCAATCACGGTGACCATATCGTTAGTACTGGTATCACCATCCACAGAGATCATATTGTAGGTATCCACCGTGGTTTCTTTTAACAGTTTATCAAGCAGGGTTGGTTCAATTTTTGCATCGGTGGTCACAAAGGACAGCATCGTGGCCATATTGGGATGAATCATCCCCGAGCCCTTGGCCATGCCGCCGATCTTCACTGACTTCCCACCGATTTCCACTTCGACAGCGATGGTCTTTTGAATCGTATCGGTGGTGAGAATCGTATTCGCAGCAATATCGCCGTCTTCCTCAGTGTTTCCCAATTTTGGCCCCAACGCCTCAATGCCAGATAGGATTTTTTCCACTGGCAAGATCACCCCGATCACTCCGGTTGAAGCGATCAGCACATCCTCGGGCTGCAAACCCAAAACCGCGGCGGCCTTGCTGGCTGTGGCGGCCACCGCTGCTTCGCCCTTTTGCCCGGTACAGGCATTGGCGTTGCCGCTATTGACTACTACCGCCTGCTTATAGCGATTGGCCATGACTTTGTTACACCAGAGAATCGGTGCTGCCTTGACAACATTCGTTGTTGTCATAATACTGGTTGCCCCCGGTACTTCCGAAACAATCATCGCCAGGTCATTTTTCCCGCTCTTTTTGATGCCGCAATTGATCCCCCCGGTTTTAAAACCCGTGGGTGTTGTTACTCCGCCTGTCTTTATTACTTTCATGTCTTTACTCCTCATATTATAATAACTTATCCGAATTTTTGTTTAGATTGGGAAATCGGCAATAAAATCGATGCCGGTTTTTTCAGCCAGACCAAAACAGATATTCATATTCTGAACTGCCTGGCCAGCGGCGCCTTTAATCAGGTTGTCGATGG
>NZ_JBGSHG010000123.1:0-58411 GCF_041752335.1 Acetobacterium sp.
TAATGCTAGAGTTTTTTTCAAGGTAAAGTCCTCCTTTTTCTTTTTTTCCTAATTTTTACCTGGGCTTATTATACCAAAGGTTAAGCTTTTATTGCAAGTTTATATTAAGAAATGTTTGAAGGTTACGGACACTTGTTTTAAAAACGCTGATTCGCAAATCCTGAAAAGAACGCATTAGTACACTAAAGTGTTAAATTGCAGCATAAAATTCTAAGCCCGATCGTCCGTAATCAGATGACAGATGGCTCTTTTCTTTGATAGAGCTGATTGATGTGATTATACCAATCCACATCAATTTGCGATAAGCCTTCCCGGGTCATTCGGAAAACCCAGTTGTTTTTCATCGTACCGGGTTCATTCATCCGGGTATCGCTGCCGTATCCACAAACATCCTGAATCGGCAGGATCACCAAATTGGCGGCACTTTGAAAAAGAGTGCGAATAAAGGCTCGACAGGAAGGGCTCTGGTGGCCGCCGATTTGCCATTGGTTTTCCCAGGCATCAGTATAGCCGCAGTAGTCAAAAGCATAACGACGATGTTCCGGGGTGTAGTCAAAAAAAGTCCCCAGTAGCGTATTATTATCATGGGTGCCTGAATAGGCCACGGTATTGGCGCTATAGTTATGGGGCAGATGAAGATTGTTCTGGTCGTCGATGAAGGCAAATTCCATGATCCGCATGCCGGGGAAGCCGGTGTCCTTTAACAGTTTGACCAGGTCTTCATCCTGCAGACCCAGATCTTCGGCAATGATATTGGGTTCGGGAAAGGTTTTATGCAATTGCGTAAAGAAATCCATCGCCGGGCCGGGAATCCAGCGGCCATTCCGAGCCGTTTCCTCGGTTGCCGGAATTGAACAATAAGCCGAAAAGGCTCGAAAATGATCAATCCGAACAATGTCAAAACTTTCCAGAGCGTGTTTGATGCGCCGCATCCACCAGCCATAATTGTCAGCTTTCATGACATCCCAGTGGTACAGCGGATTGCCCCAGAGTTGACCATCTTTAGCAAAATAATCCGGCGGCACGCCGGCGACTTCAACGCAACTACCATTGGCATCCAATTGAAAAAGATCGGGATGACACCATACATCGGCACTGGTGTGAGCCAAATAAATGGGCATATCGCCAATTATTTTGATGCCTTTCCCATTGGCGTAGGTCTTCAGAGCCGTCCACTGTTTATCATAAAGATACTGCAGAAAATTCTGATAATCAATTTCATCTTGATAGGCGCTGGTAACGGAAAGCAGCGCAGCCGGCTGGCGTTTGACCAGATCCGGGTTATTCCATTTGGTCCAGTTTTTTTCGGAAAAGTGCTGAGACAGCACCGTATATAAAGAAAAATCGGGTAGCCATTCATGGTTGGCGAGGCAGTATTGGTCGATGTCGTTTTTTAATGAGGTCGATAATCGGGAATAGGCGATTTTGAAGATAGCGTTGCGATTGTCGATGAGATTAGGATAGTTGATGGAATAGGGCGGATCCGCCGATTTGCTGGCAGACAATTCATCCGCAGTTAATAAGCCCCATTTAAATAGCAGTTGCAGGTCAATAAAAAGCGGATTCCCGGCAAAAGCCGAGGTGCTATTATAAGGAGAGAAATAGTCATCCACTGGTCCTACTGGCAGAATTTGCCAATAATTGCAGCCCATCGACTGGAGAAGATCGACAAAATGTCGTGCCTCTGTACCTAAGGTTCCAATGCCGTAGTCCCCCGGCAAGGAGGAAACGGACATTAGAACACCACTGGAACGGGTTTTTAAAGACATATCAGCCCTCGTTTTCTTCAATCCGGGTCAGGATTGATTGGAGATCGGAGGTCGAAAAGAGATATTTTTCTTTGCAGAAGTCACAATTGATTTCAATATCTTCCTGATCCGAGATCATGTCGATGAGATCTTCTTTACCGATAGATGTCAGCGCTTTGGTGATGCGTCGCCGGGAACAATCGCAGCTAAACCGGGTGATTTCTGTTTTGTTAACCTTTAAGTCCAGGTTTTTAAACAAATCATCCATAATTGATTCCAGGGTTTTGCCTTCATCCAGCAACTTGGTTAAAGAAGGGGTATCGGACAGAGCAGTCTCAAGGGCATCGATTACCGCATCATCGGTGTCGGGCATTAATTGAATAATAAACCCGCCAGCCTGTCGGACGGTGCCATCGTCGTTTAATAAAACACCTAGCGATACCGAGGTGGGAATCTGTTCAGATTGGGCATAATAATAAGTTAAATCTTCGGCAATTTCACCGCTGATAAGTGGTGAATAGCCAACGTAGGGTTCTTTCAGGCCAATATCCTTCATGATATTCAAGGCGCCGCCGCCAATCGCTTCGGACACGGGAAGAGGGGATTCCATCGTATCGTGCAGATCATTGACATAAGGATAACCTTTGACATTGCCCTTAGCATCTGCCGTTACCAATAAGCCGCTCAAAGGTCCGTCTCCAGCGATTTTCAAAGTGATTAGTTCATCGGCATTTTTCATCATTGAACCCATCAGCGAACCTGCTGTGAGTAATCGGCCTAGAGCCTGGGTAACCGCTGGGCTGGTTTGATGAAGTCTCCGGGCAGTTTCGGCGAGCCCTTGTGTTGTCGCCGCAAAGACCCGAATCTGTCCGTTTCCGGCGGTGGCCTTTAGTACATAGTCCGGCATGTTTTACCTCTCCATTTTATAATTTGTATTTGTTATTTATGATACGTTTCGCCACGGATTATTTTAAAAGAACGGTAGATTTGCTCCAGCAGCATAACCCGAAACAACTGGTGGGGAAATGTCATTTTAGAAAAGGAACATTTCCATTTTGAGCGATTGGTAATCTCAGGGGAAAGCCCGATGGATCCGCCAATGACAAAAGTGATCTGGCTTTTTCCCTGGATCCCATAGTTTTCGATTTTTCTGGCAAAAGCCGGTGAATCCAGTTGCTCGCCTGGTATCTCCAGGGTAGCCAGAATTTCTTCGTCTTTTAAATAGGAAAGAATTCGACCGCCTTCAATTTCCACGGCTTTTCGTCGCTGAGCTTCGCTGGCATTCTCGGGGATTTTCTCATCTTTAACTTCAATGATCTCCAGACGGCAATAGGCGCTCAATCGTTTGGTGTATTCCTGGATGGCCTGGGTTAAGTATTTTTCTTTTATTTTTCCAACAGCAATAATACGAATATTCATTTAGCTTATAAAGCATAGACTACAAGAATACTCAGAATAAGCGCAGCGACTAAAACCAATGCGCCAACACGATAAAGTGGATTCTTTTTGTGCATGGTGGGTTCCTCCTTAACATAGAAAAAATTTAAATTTGAGATTGTATTTTTGTCTATTATAGTTTACAATAGATAAGTTGGAAATGCAACATATTACGGGGTGTGGCTCAGCTTGGTAGAGCGCATGGTTCGGGACCATGAGGCCGGAGGTTCAAATCCTCTCACTCCGACCATTAAAAATAGTTAAGACAGCTAGTGATAGCTGTCTTTTTTTGCGGAAAATTTTAGAAGGAAATAACAGAAGGATATTGCATAAGTAATACTTATGCGTATGATGTTTTGTAGTACCTTGAAAATTCGTTAATACCAAAGCTAATCCTAACAGCGCTTTCAAAACCAACCAGGAATTTGGAGTGCTAATAATTGATTTTTTAACGCCATGAATAAAATAACCAGTATCATTTGGTGTTACTGGGAGAATAAGTGATCCGGGCTTTGCAGGTAAACTTAAAAATGAGATTAAACCAATGGTCAACTTTATGAATTGATGAACCGGATAATGTAACATGTGTGAGGAGACAGCTGTCATTATAAATAGAATCTGGATTGGGAACAGTCATCCAAACGGTTAAGCAGGTGGTTGTGCGCTTAGGAAGAAGATCAAGATATCAAAAAGTAGTGTATTTTTTTAAGTAAAAAATTCACCTATCCCAAATTTGTCTCAACAATAAATATATAATAATAAAAAAATGAAAATCAAACAAAAAAGTTGAAAAATAATTTGTCATAATAAAAAGATATGTTAAGATAAAGTTAAAAGGAATTAAATCCAGATGCTTAATTATCATTTACATTGTGCTGAAAAAAATCCTGCATTAAGGTTATAAATTAGAAGTATGACATTATTTGCATTTGTCAGGAGGGATTTGTTATGTAAGAGTTTGTCAAAAGATTCTATTTTTAACAGCCGTTTATTGTGATTTACAGCGCTCTTCAGGATTAAAGGAGGTGAAATCTAGTGAAACTCGAATTAAATTTTAGTTTAAGAAATTTGGAATTACCATTGGATTATCGGAAGATCATGATATCTTTTATAAAAAAATCACTGACTGAAGCAAAAGGCGGAGAGTATTTTGATCGCTTTTATAAAGATACCATTGCAAAGTCGTTTTCTTTCTCGATCGTATTTAGTAGACCTGATTTTCAAAAAGAAAAAATTATATTGGGGAAACCCCAGATGAAAGTTTTATTTTCAGCTGTTGATCAGGATAAGGTTGCCTTGATTATGTATTCAGCTTTTATTGCTCAAAAAAACAAGAGCTTCCCATTACCTTACAGCAATGAAATGAAACTAGTTGCCATTCATGAAAAAAAGACTGAAAAGATAGTCACCAATAAAGTTATTTTTCAGACCGCATTGGGTTCTGGACTTTGTATCAGAGACCATGACCGCGAACAAAATGCCGACAATTATTATGTTTATACTGATGATTTGTTTCTTGAAAAGTTAAAAATGGTACTGGTTAACCAGGCTGTCCGAGCAGGATTGGGAAAAAACAAAGCCGAAAGCTTAAAATGTAAACCTTTAAATTGCAAAACTGTTCCAGTAAAACATTATAATCGATTTATACCAGTTTCGACAGGGTTGTTTCAATTTGAAGCAGAGTCTGATTTACTTCAGTATTTTTATGATGCCGGAATGGGTTCCCGTCACAGTGCCGGTTTTGGATTGCTTGAATTAATTGCCCAGGATTTGTTCTGAAAGGAGGTTCAATGTGATTGAAGAATTTATAATTGACGAAAAAACCTACATTAAATTGTCAGCTACCGAGTGGCGTTATTCGGCAGCGGCTTTGGGATTGATGAAATATTTTGACTTTCTGGCAATCCCCAGCGTTGAAAAAGAAGTTGAATTGCTCAATGAAGTGGAGATTATAACGGATTTACAGGATCAGTCGCTAATTGTGTACGAAAGTGAAACAGGCTTTGAATATCTGTGTTTTGCAAAAGCGCTTTTGACTGAAGCAAGCTATTTTGATTTTGTCAGAAAAGTTTATTCGAAAGACTTATACCCATTGCTGATCCAGGAACAGCTGAAGAAATCGCAGTTTACTGACGATGAATTGAAAGAAATCAATTCATGGTTAGCGGGAAATACGGTTATGAAAAGTGTTTTTAGCAAAATGAAGTTTGATGGCCAGAATAAACAGGAGATTCTAACAGCTATCGAAGAAAACAGGGAGCGTTTAACCAAAGAGAGTTTTCGGTATAAGAAAAATCTCTATGCCAATTTCAATAATACCTATCAATTGTGCAATGAAAGTTGCGACTGCTGCCGCTTAACAGGATATTCAGTAGATGTGGGGAAGAAAGGTCGTTCAAGTGCCTATAATTTTAATGCAAAAACAAAAACTGGGGTAGATTCCCTTCTCTTTGACTGGATACCTTTCGCTTTTATTGGCGATCGGGAGGCGTTTTTTATCAATACCAATCGCTCATTAAAGCAGTTAAAACAGACACATACCTTTTTAAGCAGTCAGGTCCATAAAGATAAGGATGAAAACAAAAACAATAATCAGAATGTTCGTTATTCCTTGTTCAACAGTATTATTCATTCGGCAGGTTTTATCGATGAAGATGTGGAAGTGATTTACAAAAATCGCGAACGTGATTTTTTTGAAACCCTCTATATCCGTAAAGAAAGCATGAAAATTTTTAAATCGATGGAAAAAATCGATTATAAAGCGTTTTGTTTTTCATTGAAAATAAATGATAATTACTACATCGATGTGCAGGAAAAAGTCACCAATTGTATTTTAAATTTAATATTAACAGATGAACTCATTGAATTATTCTTAAAACAAAAAAATGGCAATGGTTATTTAGCAAATCAGTTTATTGAGATTAATTGGTTAATCCGTAAGGGGGGAGAAATGATGAAAAAGAAAATGAGTGGCGCTTATGCCTGTGCCAAAGAAGTGGTAAAAAAAATTCCGGCTAATAAAATTGAAACATATCGTCAAAAATTAACCAGTGCAATTGTTTTTAAAGATTATGATCGGGTCTGTCAGATCCTTTTACAATTATCCAATTATTCGGATGTTTCGTTTAATTTTGCCTATGATTTATTTGAAGATTTTGAAAATAATAAAGATATTGCCTATACATTTATCAATGCATTGCGAAACGGAACTGATTATAAGACAAAAAATGAAGGGGGAACACAGGCATGAAAAAAGCATTAACACTAACTGTTGTGGCAAATATGACAGCCAACTACTCAGAAGGTTTGGGTAATATTTCCAGTGTCCAGAAAGTATTCAAGAATAGAAAAGTCTATTCAATCCGGAGTCGTGAAAGTCTAAAAAATGCGATGATGGTACAAAGTGGTTTATATGATGATCTCCAGACGGAAGTCGACGGTGCAACGCAAAAATTGGTAACCGAAGATTTAAACGTCGCCAATTGCAAGGCATTAGAGGGTGGTTATATGAGCACCAAAGGAACGACCTATATCCGCAAAAGCTCCTTCTACCTTACCGATGCAATTTCAACCGATAACTTTGTCAATGAGACCCGATTCCACAATAACCTTTATTTAGCCAGTACCGAAGCGCGGCAAAAGGGAATCAATTTACAGGAAAAATCAAAGGAATCTGGACTAATGCCGTACCAATATGAGTATGATAAATCATTAAAAGTATATAGCTTAACCATTGATCTGGAAATGGTTGGCAAAGATGATAATTTTAACACTGAAGCCAGCTCTGAAGAAAAGGCAGCCCGGGTGAAAGCCATTATCGAAACCGTTGAAAATTTGAGTCTGGTTGTCAAAGGAAACCTGGACAATGCTGAACCGGTTTTTATAGTGGGCGGCATGTCGCCCCGTAAAACCCATTACTTTGAAAATGTGGTTCGGGTTCAAGGTGAAAATCTGGAATTAAGTGAAGACTTAATCGGAAAGCTGGAAAAAGGATTCACCTGTGGTTTGCTTAAAGGCAAAGAGTTTTTGAATGAGGATGAAATTGTTGAACAATTAAAGCCGAAATCGATGACGGCATTCTTTGGCGATTTATACAAAGAAATCGATGCCTGGTATGGTGTGTGATAACAAACAGTTAGAAAGAAGGTTATCTTTATGAAGGCATTAAGAATCCGGTTGCAGCAGAGCAGTGCCAATTATCGCAAGGAAGAAAGCGACACAAATAAAATGACCTATCCACTTCCACCGTTTTCAACGGTTATCGGCGCACTCCATGATGCCTGTGGCTACAAAGAATATCACCCCATGGATTTGAGTATCCAGGGGAAATATGAATCAATGCACCGTGAACCCTATACCGATCATTGCTTTTTAAATTCAACAATGGATGACCGCGGGATTCTGGTTAAAATGAGAAATCCGGAGCTGCTATCCACAGCTTTTGAGAAGGTTGCGGCCGCCCAAAAATCCCAGGGCAACAGTTTTCGAAAACGAATAACCATCAAGGTTTTTGATGAAGCATTGTATCAGGAGTTTGTTGATCTAAAAGATGTTAATGAACAAATTGAAGGATTCAGGAATGTTCGTATCAAATCGGTTTTGGAAGTGATCAAACGACGTAAAGCAACGTTAAAAAGAAAAAAAGCCGGACTAGATAAAAAATCGGAAGAATATCTTAAACTCAGCCGACGGGAATCACAAATTAAAGCGACCGAAAAACACATAAAAGACGAGTTTGAAAAGTATAAAGAAAATCATTACACCAAACCCATTTCAAAGTTCCGTTCCTTGACAACATCACTGAAGTTTTATGAAATACTCAATAATATCGAACTGATTATTCACGTGGCAGCCGAAGACAGTATTTTAGAAAACATTCTGAACAATATCTACAATTTAAAAGCCATTGGACGCAGTGAAGATTTTGTCGAAGTAATCGAGGCAAAAATTGTTGAACTGGTCCAGGATGACGATTGTGATGTAAAGAGTTCATATTCAGCGTACCTGGATTATCGTGACATTAAAAAAGGATTGCTTATACCATTGAATATCGGCGAAGAGACAAAAGGCGAAGGCGGCACACGATATGGCTTGAACAAAAACTATCAAATAATCGATGAGAAGCGCATTTTCAACAAAAAATCAGTGTTATATTTGTCTGAATATTGCATTGAAGAAACGAGTGATACCATCTGGCTGGATCGGTACGATAATCAGGAGTTTATTGTTAATCTTATCTAAATTGAGTTTTTGAGTGGGGGGAAGTATGAAGAAGCCAGAAGATTACCAGGCTAAACCTGATAAGACCATAAAGGAGCATAGCCTTGAACTGTTAAGAGAATTGGAGCGGATCAAAAACTTGGGCTATATTGACAATAAAAAAGTATATGAACTAACAAAAAAAGCCTGTTGGTTTCATGATTTTGGAAAGGCGAATGCCGAATTCCAAAATAGAGTAATGAGTGACAAAAAAATCCGGATGTCATTAGAGCGGGAAGTTTATCACAATATCTTATCGATTTTTCTGATTGATCCCAAGGCATTCGATACCCAGGAAGACTACTATAAAGTGGCCCAAGCCGTTTTATTTCATCACGATTATGCTGATCCTTATGAAGTGTTAAAAGATAAAAAAGATTTGTGTAAATCACTCTTGAAGAATTTTACTTGTTATCCGGTCAAGCATAGTCTTCAATATAAATTAAATATGTGGACTGAAGATGATCAGGTTGTGATAATCAAAGGCCTGCTCCACAAATGCGATTATAGTGCCAGTGGCGGTTATGTATCGGAATATCCCAATGATTTTTTAGAAAGTGGTCTCGACCGCCTGGGGTACCAATGGAATGATTTACAGAATTTCTGCATCAAAAACATAAATGAAAATATCATTGCTGTGGCACAAACCGGCATGGGTAAAACCGAAGCCGGTCTTTTATGGATCGGTAATCATAAAGGCTATTTTGTGCTGCCACTAAGAACCGCCATTAATGCTATTTATCATCGCATTGTAGCGGATCAAAAGAAAAAGATTGTCACCGAAAAACTGGATGAACGGGTGGCACTGCTCCACTCTTCTTCACTGTCTTACTATCTGGGAATGATGGATAACAGTAAAACAGAAATGACTGGAATTGATCGGGAGGATTTTGATGTCGAAGAATATCGTAATCGCGGGCTAAAACATTCAATACCATTAAATATCGCCACCATGGATCAGCTTTTTGATTTCGTTTTTAAATATCAGGGGTATGAGCTTAAATTGACAACCTTGTCCTACTCAAAAATTGTTATTGATGAAATACAAATGTATGACAGTGATTTGTTGGCCTATCTGGTGATGGGTTTAAAGAGGATTTGCGAACTTGGCGGTAAGATTGCTATTTTAACTGCCACACTAGCGCCTTTTGTGGAAGATGAGCTGAATAAAGCAATTCCTGGGTTGATCAAACAGAGCTTTTTTGATAATACCCTGCGGCATAATATTCAGGTCAAGGCGGAGGAATTAAGTGTTACCGATATTTTAAACCAATATGAAACCAACAAGGAATTGGAACAAGGCAATAAAATACTGGTCATTTGCAATACCGTAAAAAAAGCGCAGGAGATATTTGAAAAACTCAGTGAAACAGACACGGTGATGAAAGATGAATTATTTTTGCTGCACAGTAAATTCACACGGGGGGATCGCTCTGCTAAAGAAACCGCGATTAAAGATTTTGGCAAAACCTATGCCGCCGATGACCAAACCATTGATATTCAGAATGGGATCTGGGTGTCAACCTCTCTGGTGGAAGCGAGTCTGGACATTGATTTTGACTATTTGTTCACAGAGTTGCAGGATCTCAATTCCCTGCTGCAAAGACTGGGACGTTGCAATCGCAAGGGTGTAAAACCGACTGGTGTGACAAATTGCTTTGTATATAGCGTTATCAATGAGAATCTATTCATTATTAATAATCGCGGGTTTATTGATTGGGATATTTTTAACATTTCGAAGGAAGCCCTGGGGAACTGGAACGGACCGATTACCGAAGCAGAAAAACTCGCTTTAATCAATAACAACCTCACAACCGAAAAAATAAAAAATTCTAATTATTACCAGGCCTATATCGATAAATGTGGTTGGATTGCATCCATAAAACCCTATCAATTAAAACAAAACGATATTAAACTCCGTAATATTCTAACTGCGGAGATCATTCCCAGCACGGTTTTTGATGCTCACAGGAAAGAAATACTTGAATTGGCAGAAAAGATCAATCATTCCCAAACTGATACTAAAGAAAAAATGGCTTTAAAGGAAAAGCTATATGCCTACACCCTTTCAGTAGAATCATATCACGCAAAAAATTACGAAAAGGCAAAAGCTCATGGAGAGGCCATGGTTTATACCCCGATTCAAATTGGAAAATTTGAATCGATAAAGGTTTTGGAATGTCAATACGATGACTTGCTGGGGTTTCGCAAGATGGATTTTCAAACCACCAGAAAAGCTGAGTTCTTTTGAAAATGAAAAGTGATAGTGAAGGAGGTGTTAGTTTTGGAAAAAGAGATTACCGGTGTGATGGTTTATTACTTCCAGGTTTGCCATCGGAAACTTTGGTATTTTTATCATGAAATTCAAATGGAACAAAATAGTGATCAAGTCAAAATAGGAAAACTCCTTGATGAGAACGCTTATAACAGAGATGATAAGCATATCAATATCGACAATGTAATTAATATTGACTATATCCGCACAAAAAAAGTTCTTCACGAAGTAAAAAAGAGCAGAAAAATTGAAACAGCCAGTATTCTCCAAGTAAAATATTATCTCTATTATTTACTGAAAAAAGGTGCCGCCGGGATTACCGCAAAAATTGATTATCCGTTATTGAAACAAAGTGTTGAAGTATCGCTGTCAGAAGAAGATGTTGTCGAAATTGAAAAAGTTTTAGCCGATATTACAAAGATCGTAAAAGAAGAAATACCGCCGCCATTTAAAAAAATGGCGATCTGCAAAGCATGTGCCTACCATGATTTGTGTTTTATTTGAAAGCTAGGGTGACGATGAAACGAGATTATTATTTTTATAATGATGGTATCATCCGGAGAAAAGATAATACCATAACGTTTATGAGTGAAGAGAATGGAAATAGGGATTTACCCATTGAAAATATGGGGAATCTCTATGTAATGTCAGAAATGAGTTTGAACACCAGTTTGATCAATTTGTTATCAAAATATGGTGTTAGCATACATTTCTTTAATTATTACAGCTTTTATACAGGCAGTTTCTATCCCAGAGAACAGTTGGTTTCTGGGAATATCATTGTTAAACAGGTTGAATTTTATCAGGACAATGAAAAAAGAATGCAGATAGCAAGAGCCCTGATCGATGGCGCCTCCTATAATATATTCAGAAATTTACGTTATTATAATGGCCGGGGAAAAGATGTCAAAACTGAAATGGAGACAATCGAAGATTTGCGAAAAAACATACCCAAAACGACAGAAATAAATGAACTTATGGGATATGAAGGCAATATTCGCAAAACCTATTATTCAGTTTGGAATAAAATCATAGACCAGGATGTTGATTTTACAAAACGGGTTAAAAACCCGCCGGACAATATGATCAATACGCTGATTTCATTTGTCAATACCCTTGTTTATACTAAAGTGTTGGGAGAAATCTATCAGACTCAATTAAACCCGACGATCAGT
Organism: Acetobacterium sp.; assembly: GCF_041752335.1. Taxonomy (GTDB): domain Bacteria; phylum Bacillota; class Clostridia; order Eubacteriales; family Eubacteriaceae; genus Acetobacterium. Next base: position 11,895 of record NZ_JBGSHG010000123.1, read on the forward strand.
TTTTTACATGAACCAGGAACAAGGCGATTTTCATTATGTTTGGATATCGCAGAGATTTTTAAACCATTGTTGGCAGATCGTCTGATCTTTTCTTTGCTGAATCGCAATCAGATTACAGAAAAGAGTTTTACAAAGAATTTGAACTATTTGCATTTAACCAAAGAAGCCTCTAAAACAATTGTAGCCGAATTGGATGCTAAATTGCAGACGACGATCAAACATCGGGATCTGGAAAAATCGGTGTCTTATCAGTATTTAATCCGGTTGGAATGCTATAAGATGATTAAACATCTGTTGGGAGAAAAAGAATACGAACCATTTAAAATTTGGTGGTAGAGGTGCAGTGAAATGTATGTTATCCTTGTATATGATATCTGCGGCGATAATGGTGGACAACGGGTACTTAATAAGACCTTTAAAATATGCAAGAAATATTTAAACCACATCCAAAATTCTGTGTTTGAAGGGGAATTATCGGAACCTCAGATATTGAATTTGAGATATGAATTAAATGAATATCTTCGTAAGGACATCGATTCGGTTATCCTGTTTAAAAGTCGAAATGAACGATGGCTGAAAAAAGAACTATGGGCAAGAGAAGATGATAAAACAGATAACTTTCTATAATTGTCGACCTACGATCGTGCAAAAATATGGTGGGGTTGACAATTACTGATAGTATGGGAAAAGAACAATGCTTAATGAGAAATTAGTTAAAAAAATTGAATTTGCATTCGCTGAATTACAGAGGTCGACAAAAGGGGCCTTTGAAACGGACTTAATAAGCGCCATAATCAGAAGCGGATATGAGTCTCGCCATATTGGAATTTAAATTTGCCAATGTACGCACTGTGGCCGTTCAGTGTCCCCATATGAGTCTCGCCATATTGGAATTTAAATTCATAGGTTCCGTCTAAGGTTCCCTCAGAATTCTCATATGAGTCTCGCCATATTGGAATTTAAATTTTCATTATTGGCTTCACTGGTATCAACGAAAATCATATGAGTCTCGCCATATTGGAATTTAAATCAATTTCGCATCCTCTTCTTTTTCAAAGGCTTTGCGATATGAGTCTCGCCATATTGGAATTTAAATGGGTAACATCGAACCCGTTAAACTGCTGAATCGCAATATGAGTCTCGCCATATTGGAATTTAAATGATGAAATGCCATCGTGTCCGATCTGCGGTGAACCGATATGAGTCTCGCCATATTGGAATTTAAATCTGGTTATTACCATACGGCCTATGAGGTCCAAAAGATATGAGTCTCGCCATATTGGAATTTAAATTCTGTTGACAAGGCATTGAAGACCTGAATAATAAATATGAGTCTCGCCATATTGGAATTTAAATGGAATACATTAACCAGAAAATCAACTGCATTCTGAATATGAGTCTCGCCATATTGGAATTTAAATTGTTTAATCCCCCTTTCAAGAACCACTTCGATATCTATATGAGTCTCGCCATATTGGAATTTAAATTTATTCTGGTAAAACGCAAAATCAGGAGTCTCGCCATATGAGTCTCGCCATATTGGAATTTAAATGATTTAGTTTTGTGGCCATACTTGCATACTGTAAGTATATGAGTCTCGCCATATTGGAATTTAAATACAGTAACATTTATCTTATACCCTGGCGGCAAGTATATATGAGTCTCGCCATATTGGAATTTAAATCAATAAGACGAATTTAACCTCAAATCGGTTATATTGATATGAGTCTCGCCATATTGGAATTTAAATATGAAAAAATCATTCAGTCAAAATTCAATGAAGACGATATGAGTCTCGCCATATTGGAATTTAAATAATAGTGCCATTGACAGCGCATCCCGTTCGGTTTCATATGAGTCTCGCCATATTGGAATTTAAATAGAGAAATCAGGTTTGCCGAGATCACGCTTGATATCATATGAGTCTCGCCATATTGGAATTTAAATGAGTTATTTAATCCGTATGTGATTAATCGGACTATATATGAGTCTCGCCATATTGGAATTTAAATGTTAATTGAATCTGGATTCCCTCGATCCGTTTCCCGATATGAGTCTCGCCATATTGGAATTTAAATGAAGATCGAAAAAAAGAACGACTTGAATCATTGGACATATGAGTCTCGCCATATTGGAATTTAAATGATTTCATCGAGAGCGTTTTAGTCCAGGCGTGGCCATATGAGTCTCGCCATATTGGAATTTAAATTTGTTAATGATCTCGATTTGTTTGGGTCCTTTTGATATGAGTCTCGCCATATTGGAATTTAAATGAAAATAAAGAGGGACAGACAGGGACATACTCGGTATATGAGTCTCGCCATATTGGAATTTAAATTTCAAATGAGTGCTTCAAGAAATGGGACACTTTCATATGAGTCTCGCCATATTGGAATTTAAATACCGGACAAAAGATCTTATTTCGGGGGCTTGATGATATATGAGTCTCGCCATATTGGAATTTAAATGGAAACCTTGCCTTTGCACTTGGCGCGGCAATAAGAAAATATGAGTCTCGCCATATTGGAATTTAAATTAGTGTAGCTGGGGTAACAGATGTGTCAGTCACATATATGAGTCTCGCCATATTGGAATTTAAATAGTTTACATTTGCCCTGATTGTGGTTTTGAAATAATATGAGTCTCGCCATATTGGAATTTAAATAAGTTTGCATACATTGGAGCAGCCGAGGACGTAGCATATGAGTCTCGCCATATTGGAATTTAAATATAACAGACGATTACGGGCAAGTTCACAATATCGGAATATGAGTCTCGCCATATTGGAATTTAAATCTAGATGAAGCAAGCCAAGTTGCCGTTGCTGTTCAATATGAGTCTCGCCATATTGGAATTTAAATAATTCAAATGTCAATCGCTGACAAAATCGATGAGGAAATATGAGTCTCGCCATATTGGAATTTAAATAGGTATTCAAGGATTGCAAGGGACGCAAGGAGTTAATATGAGTCTCGCCATATTGGAATTTAAATAGGAAAGCTCTTTGAGTCTTTCGTAAAAACGACGATAGATATGAGTCTCGCCATATTGGAATTTAAATCGTTTATTGTCAATGGCGTGGAAAAGGATGTTATCTAATATGAGTCTCGCCATATTGGAATTTAAATGACATTAAAGAACTACATTGACCGAGAGCAAATCTATATGAGTCTCGCCATATTGGAATTTAAATCGCTTTTATACTTGCTTTGTGTGATTTCAATTTCTATATGAGTCTCGCCATATTGGAATTTAAATCAGATCATTCTAAGGAGTTCTGTTAGGGTCTTATTTTATATGAGTCTCGCCATATTGGAATTTAAATAAATTTAACGGATATGATCAAGGGATTCGGCGATTTAGATATGAGTCTCGCCATATTGGAATTTAAATGCCGATGAGGTCCATATACTCGGGAAGGTGAAAAAAATATGAGTCTCGCCATATTGGAATTTAAATGATGATAGCTCACCGCTATCCGTCATGAATTGTTCATATGAGTCTCGCCATATTGGAATTTAAATCTCCTTCGTTAGTGTATAAAATTCTCCCCGATAATCATATGAGTCTCGCCATATTGGAATTTAAATCGGGGCAATCACTGAGGGCTGAATCGATTGTGATTATATATGAGTCTCGCCATATTGGAATTTAAATTAGTTGTAGCCACTCCCACCGATCCGGCCGCCGCTAATATGAGTCTCGCCATATTGGAATTTAAATGCTTGAATCCTTTGTCTTTAAACTCCGAGAACACCATATGAGTCTCGCCATATTGGAATTTAAATGCGTTAACTGTGATTTCTTCCTCAACTCCTATTGATATGAGTCTCGCCATATTGGAATTTAAATACGCATGCAAATTATAGCAAATTGCGGAAAATGCACATATGAGTCTCGCCATATTGGAATTTAAATGTATTGGACGAATTCGCAAGCTCTGAACACTATGAGCATATGAGTCTCGCCATATTGGAATTTAAATGGTGTCGATACCAAACGCAGCATTACTATTAGTTGTATATGAGTCTCGCCATATTGGAATTTAAATTATGGAAAAGAAATTGACGGAAATAAATTAACCATATATGAGTCTCGCCATATTGGAATTTAAATTCATATAAAACCACGTTCCAATATTCACTTTGATTATATGAGTCTCGCCATATTGGAATTTAAATTGTGGAGATCGATCTCAACCTCAATGCTTAATAATATATGAGTCTCGCCATATTGGAATTTAAATAAGAAAAGTAATCGCAATGCTGAAAGGATTGTAGGAATATGAGTCTCGCCATATTGGAATTTAAATCAGGAAAGGGGCTTCGGCTTGAAGCCCTGGTCATTAAATATGAGTCTCGCCATATTGGAATTTAAATGAACGAATGCCGTTTCAGACGTAAATACAAAATTAATATGAGTCTCGCCATATTGGAATTTAAATGATAGTTATCATCGTTCACATAAACCGTTTCGCAAAATATGAGTCTCGCCATATTGGAATTTAAATTTTTGGTTGGTTATTTTCTGTCTTGTTATCACAATCAATATGAGTCTCGCCATATTGGAATTTAAATGCTTTTGTGAGGGTTTGATTTTCTTATAGGCTGTCATATGAGTCTCGCCATATTGGAATTTAAATTATAGAAAATTACGGGTGGGGGGCAGAGGTCACTGATATGAGTCTCGCCATATTGGAATTTAAATTTGGTCTTGTTGGTTCGACCGGCAATAGCACCGGCCATATGAGTCTCGCCATATTGGAATTTAAATTGACCAGGGCTGAATCCACTTACAAAGTTACAGAATATGAGTCTCGCCATATTGGAATTTAAATCAGGTTCCATCGCATCATGCTCAACCGAGAATGGTAATATGAGTCTCGCCATATTGGAATTTAAATTTGATCCAACTCACGCCTTTATAGCTCATTGTTTTTCATATGAGTCTCGCCATATTGGAATTTAAATGGGCAAGTAAACGAGCTGGCAAGATTGCTAGAGAGGATATGAGTCTCGCCATATTGGAATTTAAATGAAGAACCAGACAGGCCGTTAGAGCCAACACTTGTATATATGAGTCTCGCCATATTGGAATTTAAATTGCATTGCTATGCGTATTTGAGTGACTGCAAATATATATGAGTCTCGCCATATTGGAATTTAAATATTCAAAATTATACCCCCCGCACAACAGTGCCATTAATATGAGTCTCGCCATATTGGAATTTAAATTAAATACCGCCATATCACACCCCCATGATTATTTCTATATGAGTCTCGCCATATTGGAATTTAAATCTAAAATATCATATGAATATAATTTCTTGCCGTTGATATGAGTCTCGCCATATTGGAATTTAAATATTTTACCGGCTTTCCTTTATCAATGGCAAGTGCTGATATGAGTCTCGCCATATTGGAATTTAAATTCTGGATGCAAGCACTGCAGTAGCAATAGAAGTATATATGAGTCTCGCCATATTGGAATTTAAATTCCGGTTCGGTTGACATATGCGATCCGGAAAAACGCCATATGAGTCTCGCCATATTGGAATTTAAATGAGGTCGAAGCGGTAGGCAAGCTATTGGGGAAACATATATGAGTCTCGCCATATTGGAATTTAAATTAAGGATCGTGGTATCATTAAGGTTTTCATTACTCATATGAGTCTCGCCATATTGGAATTTAAATGATTGCTTCCAGGCGCAACCCCTCGCCAACAGTGCCAATATGAGTCTCGCCATATTGGAATTTAAATTAATTTTACCTAATTAAAGTAAGCAGAACCCGAAAATATGAGTCTCGCCATATTGGAATTTAAATTCGAAAACAACATCGCACTTTCAATTGATGAAAATCATATGAGTCTCGCCATATTGGAATTTAAATCGAATAAAGGTAATGAAGAAATTGCGAAATACTTTATATGAGTCTCGCCATATTGGAATTTAAATGTATAAACCGTTCATAAAAAACACCGCTGTACATTATATGAGTCTCGCCATATTGGAATTTAAATGTTCTTAAGAAGAGCTGTCGCCCTTTCATAACAAACATATGAGTCTCGCCATATTGGAATTTAAATGGGTGATACACTCGATATAATTCAGCTGCAATACCATATGAGTCTCGCCATATTGGAATTTAAATTTATTATATATAATAAGGCATAAAACTAATAAAACGATATGAGTCTCGCCATATTGGAATTTAAATGTCGCTTTTCTTCTTCTTTGAGGGCCGCAACATCAGATATGAGTCTCGCCATATTGGAATTTAAATCGGTAAATTCTGCTTTGTTGTTCAACTTCTTATTCAATATGAGTCTCGCCATATTGGAATTTAAATGAGTATGAGCCAACCTTCTATACTAATGAACAAATTATATGAGTCTCGCCATATTGGAATTTAAATGCAGTCAATGTGGCTGGTAAGTTTCGCTTTAATGTTATATGAGTCTCGCCATATTGGAATTTAAATATATAAAGGCAACTCAAAATAAAATGACCGGGGAAATATGAGTCTCGCCATATTGGAATTTAAATTGAGATTTTCATCAATTGAAAGTGCGATGTTGTTTTCATATGAGTCTCGCCATATTGGAATTTAAATGATGATTGAACGTGATATAGACGAAAAAGACGTTAATATGAGTCTCGCCATATTGGAATTTAAATACGGTTCCACAAACTTCATTCTCCGGAACAAATCCCATATGAGTCTCGCCATATTGGAATTTAAATTGATAAAAAAATGCTGTCAAGTTGGCAGTTATACAAATATGAGTCTCGCCATATTGGAATTTAAATTTTTTTTAGTTGTTCAGATGATGCCAAAAATTGTTTATATGAGTCTCGCCATATTGGAATTTAAATGCATTCGGTCAAATACGATGAGTTTAAACTATTCCATATGAGTCTCGCCATATTGGAATTTAAATGATGATAAAAACCCGTTATGTCCGCTGATTCCAGTTATATGAGTCTCGCCATATTGGAATTTAAATTCCTTAATGATCCGCTTGTTGTAAGTGCCTGGTACATATGAGTCTCGCCATATTGGAATTTAAATGTGGTAGTTCTAGATCGTCAGCGGTTGCAATCAGAATATGAGTCTCGCCATATTGGAATTTAAATGCGGCCTAATGGCCACGGGCTTTGATTACAAGGAGATATGAGTCTCGCCATATTGGAATTTAAATATTGATTGATTTTATGTACTGGATCTTAGAAACTGAATATGAGTCTCGCCATATTGGAATTTAAATTGTTTGCTTCGGCGCAAGATACAGAGGCGGCCTTTGATATGAGTCTCGCCATATTGGAATTTAAATGAACATTTGATCGTATCATGGATATTTAGCATAATCATATGAGTCTCGCCATATTGGAATTTAAATTTAAGAAATATCGCGAATTCACGATCTGGGTGGCACATATGAGTCTCGCCATATTGGAATTTAAATTGGTTATAGCCGTGGCCACGTTGGCCGCTAAAAACGATATGAGTCTCGCCATATTGGAATTTAAATTAGTCTGCGCTGAATTAAAAACATATGATAGTAGCTATATGAGTCTCGCCATATTGGAATTTAAATTCTTAAAAGTTAGGAGGTGGAAGCAATGGGATATAATATGAGTCTCGCCATATTGGAATTTAAATTATCTTGAATTCTATCTTTAAAAACAAAACCTAAATATGAGTCTCGCCATATTGGAATTTAAATTGTCATATCTGTTACCTGATTATTAGCTTTGTAAATAATATGAGTCTCGCCATATTGGAATTTAAATGAAAAATGTCATGTTTGCCCGTTGATCGAGGTGAAAATATGAGTCTCGCCATATTGGAATTTAAATGGATCATTGGCGTCGATTCAACGGTTGTCAGCAGCAATATGAGTCTCGCCATATTGGAATTTAAATTTGGGTTTTGGGTTCCATAATCGCAGCTTACGTGATATGAGTCTCGCCATATTGGAATTTAAATTTTGGTTGATCCAGTCCAGGTTTTCTGGTTCCGGTGATATGAGTCTCGCCATATTGGAATTTAAATTAGTCCGCTTCGGTTGCGGCTTGTTCAGCTGCTAAATATGAGTCTCGCCATATTGGAATTTAAATGGTTATCTGGTGGATCATCGCGCCGCTGGCCATCATATGAGTCTCGCCATATTGGAATTTAAATTGGATGAATGTATTTGTTTGTTTTGAACCTAGTTTTATATGAGTCTCGCCATATTGGAATTTAAATGAATCATATATTGTGAATTATGGTGGTCAACACTATATATGAGTCTCGCCATATTGGAATTTAAATTGGTCATTCAGATCCGACTAAACCGGAACACCGACAATATGAGTCTCGCCATATTGGAATTTAAATTCTTATCCGAAGAAAAAAGGATATGAAATAGGAAACATATGAGTCTCGCCATATTGGAATTTAAATGTGTCAAATCGGTAACTTTCAAGCCGTCGCCATCAAATATGAGTCTCGCCATATTGGAATTTAAATATTATCCGGGGCAGTTGGCAAAACAGCGGGTGCAAAATATGAGTCTCGCCATATTGGAATTTAAATGGTGGAGCGCCTATGTTAGCACTAGAGAGCTATGATATGAGTCTCGCTATATTGGAATTTAAATGATTCTTATTAATCGGTCAATCCGCTCATTGCTTTGATATGAGTCTCGCCATATTGGAATTTAAATTCGGATTACTCAGACAAGGCCCCAACCTGGGTGGAATATGAGTCTCGCCATATTGGAATTTAAATGAGCCACCATTGATGGAAACATCACGATCAATTTAGATATGAGTCTCGCCATATTGGAATTTAAATTCGGGAAAGTAATTGAAATGGCCACCACTGTTGCATATGAGTCTCGCCATATTGGAATTTAAATCTTTTCGCATCAGTCCCCATAGCGGTCGCCATATCTATATGAGTCTCGCCATATTGGAATTTAAATTTGCTTTTTTCCCGTCCACCTCCGCCACGAATAAATATATGAGTCTCGCCATATTGGAATTTAAATTAATTTACCGAGGCACTGAGAATCCTTTTGGTAATATATGAGTCTCGCCATATTGGAATTTAAATGGGTAAGATCGGCGGACAAGTATTAATTGTTTTACCATATGAGTCTCGCCATATTGGAATTTAAATTGCTTTTAAGGCCAACGATAGACCGAAAAACCCACATATGAGTCTCGCCATATTGGAATTTAAATGTGGGGATTAGCCGCTTATAAATCAGACACTGCACAGATATGAGTCTCGCCATATTGGAATTTAAATCGGGTTTTGCGGATTTCATGCCGGGATAACTTAAAAATATGAGTCTCGCCATATTGGAATTTAAATTCATTCGAGGCAATATAAACGCTGTCCGTTTCTGAATATGAGTCTCGCCATAAAAGGCGATCCGATCAATCCCGTTTTGCGGGATTACTATCAGAAGAAGTGCCAGAACAAGAAGAAAAAGGTGGCTCTTGTTGCTGTTGTGAATAAGCTGCTTCATTACATCTTTGCGGTTCTCCGTGATCAAAAACCATACGAATTCAGGTGCCCCGAAGATCATCAGATCTTGCGAAACAGCAATCGTTCCGGTCTCACTTTGGTCGCATAACCCTGTAAATTTTGATTAGCTGATTTTGGGCCATTGTTCGGATTTTTTGATGGCTTGTTTGCCATGCCATTTTTTTTCATCTATATTTTTTCAAAAAAATCAAATTTACTATTGACTTTTATTAGTTGGTCTATTACAGCTCCAGTAGCCATGCATACTTAACTTATAGGCGGTTCAGTCAGTGTTTTTTAGTCGCGCCCCCCGCGGGGCGTGTGGATTGAAACCTGAGAAGTTTGATCGTGAAGTTATCGCACGAAAACCATATCGGCATAGGTATCTAAATTGACCACCACGGTTTGATCGTGAAGTTATCGCACGTAAACCCGTCCCCTCATACTCCCGTTAATAACTGCTGCTTGATTAATTCTAAACAAAGAAGGAGAACCATGAAAATTAAATTTACCCACACCAACATTATTGCCAAAGACTGGAAGAAATTGTCCCTGTTTTATCAGGAAGTTTTTGGATGTGTCCCGGTACCTCCGGAGCGGGATATGCAAGGGGACTGGATCGATCGGATGACGGGGATCAGGGGCGCCCATATACGGGGTGAACATCTCTGTTTACCAGGCTATGAAGACAAACTGCCAACCCTGGAAATTTTTTCCTATAATGATTGGGTTGAGGGCGGATTACCACAGATTAACCGGACCGGTTTTGGGCATATCGCTTTTGAGGTGGACGACGTGGCGGCGGTGCTCGAAAAATTACGGGCTGCCGGTGGTGGTCAGGTTGGCGAGCAGATTGTCGCCGACTATCCCAATAATGTGGTAGCAACCATCGTATACGCCACCGATCCCGAAGGAAACATCGTTGAACTGCAGAACTGGAGTACCCGATAGCCGATTAGGCTTTGTAATCTATGATGATTTTATATTCTGCAGGAGCCGATTCCAACTTCTTGATGATCAAGCCAAGCTTCAAAAAATTGGCTTTTATACTATTTTGTTTGATAAAAGCAAAGAACGTCTGAGCGTTTCTGCATTGTGAGTGATTTAAGGGCGAAGGGGAGGGTAAGTAACTAGTTACCTACTAAGATTATCCCCAAGAATATGAAAGGCAGGTTAAATTTGTGAAAACTGAAAGCAAGAGAACCTTAAAGTACTTCTTAAAAGATGATATTCGTCAGGAAACCGATTTTCGCAGAACCGATCAGAACATCGGGGTGCCGGTGCCACCGATTGAAAAACCAGCGCCACCGGACGCAAAGAAAATTCCCTTGCTTGAACCAGAAGCTTTTGGGATCGGGGAAGTTCCCTTAAAATCTGCCATTTTACACCGGGAATCACGTCGGAAATTTACACACCAGGCCTTGTCCATAGAAGAGTTGTCTTTTTTGCTCTGGTCCACCCAGGGGGTTCGTGAGTGGCGTCAGAAAAATGCCCTGAGAACCGTTCCTTCGGCAGGAAATCGTCATGCGCTGGAAACCTATCTGGTGGTGTTCAATGTCGATGACCTGGAACCGGGGATCTATCGCTATCTGCCGTCGCAGCACCAATTGGTGCTGGAAGCAACGCCGGAGCAACTGAAAGAACGGATGATTGATGCGGCCCTCAATCAGCAATTTGCCGGATCGGGTGCGGTCACTTTTATCTGGACAACCATTCCCTATCGGATGGAATGGCGCTATGCCGAGGCCTCGTACAAGGTGATTGCCTTGGATGCCGGACACGTCTGTCAAAACCTTTATCTGGCCTGTGAAGCTATCGGCGCGGGAACCTGTGCCATCGCTGCCTACAATCAGCAAAGTGCGGACCAGTTATTAAATGTTGATGGTGATGAGGAGTTTGTCGTTTATATGGCTCCAGTTGGCAAAATTTGATCAGGGAGTGACAATCGAGGATTTGTTTATTGAATCCTAAGCAGATGCAAACTTCTGGTCAGTCAAAATGTTCCCACGACTCAGGGAGTGATGACATCCCCATAAACAGCCGCGGCCGCGGTGCAGAAGTCATCGGGTCGTAATTGAATCTGCAGCCCGATTTTCCCGCCGCTGATGTAGATTGTGTCCAGTTCTTTGGCGGTGTCGTTGATGACGGTTTTAAACTTTTTTTTCATGCCAATGGCGGTGCAGCCACCCCGGACATAGCCGGTGATCGCAGTCAGATCTCTTAGATGAATCATCGCCACCGCCTTTTCGCCAACTGCTTTGGCGGCTTTCTTCATATCCAGCTCCTTATCGATGGGGATCACAAAAACAAAATAATTTTTGCTTTTTCCTTCAGTCACCAGGGTCTTATAGACTCGTTCATAAGGTAGCTTCAGCAGATCGGCGGTCTGCAACCCGTCCACAAATTCGTTGCATTCATAACTTTGGTGGATATAGTCAATTTTTAATTTATCCAAAATGCGCATGGCATTGGTTTTCACTTCTTTTTGTTTAGCCATTGGTGGTAGTTTCTCCTTTGATAATGTTGGTTTGCAATATGGTTATTTTATCAGAAAATAGATCGTTTAGGCTTCTTTTTTTACGGCGGTTAAGGATGAATGATTGGTGCGGTTTGGGGTAGATAGCAATTGTAACAACGCGTAAACAAATGGAGGGGGTATCATGGGAAGAAGTGGCGGTTCAGGGGGGCGCAGCAGTGGCGGCTCCAGTGGCGGCAGCCGTAGCAGTGGTGGTCGCAGCGGCGGCTTTGGAAGCAGCCACCGAAGTGGCGGCAGTGGCGGATTTGGCAGCTTTGGCAGTAGTTCCGGGGGTGGTTTTTTTGGCAGTGGTCCCAGAATGAATTCCAGAGGCAGCAACTATGGAAGTAGTGGTGGTCCGATGGGCTGCGGCTGCGGAGCGTTCCTGATCATTCTGGTGATCGTTTTGATTTTCTTGTTGATTATTGGTGTTTTTGTGGCATCCGTTTTTACGGGCTCATCTGAAATCACTAAATCAACTGTGGCTCGGCAGCCATTGCCGGCCGGTTCAGTCAACGAAACCGAATACTATAGCGACGAACTGGGATGGATTAATAACCAGACAAAAATGGAGGAAGGGCTAAAATACTTTTATCAGGAAACTGGGGTGCAACCGCATGTGGTGATCATTGATAACGTCAATGGTTCTCATAACCCTTCCGAAAGTGAATTGGACAGTTATGCAAATGCCCTTTATGATGAGTTGTTTTCCGATGAGGCTCATCTGCTCTTTGTTTTTTATGAATATAATGATTTCTATATGGATCGTTATGTGGCTGGGACTCAGGCAAAAACGGTCATTGATACGGAAGCCGCTGATATTCTGCTGGATTATATTGACCGCAATTATTATGACAGCAATCTCACTGATGAAGAATTTTTCAGCAATTCCTTCCGGGATGCAGCCGAGCGGATCATGACCGTTACCAAGTCACCATGGATCTCGGCCATGACTACCATTGGCATTGTCTTTGGGGTGGCGATAATAGCCATTCTATTATTCGTTTGGTGGCGGCATGCGAAAAATCAGAAAAATCTGGAGGCAAAGCAGACAGCAGAAATGCTAAATACCCCGTTGGAAAAGTTTGACGATGTGGAAATCGAAGACCTGGCGAAAAAATATCAGGATAATCCGCCCGATCAGCAAGATGAGCACAAAGAGTCATGAGTAAAAAAAGGAGGAAAGCGATGGCAATTTTAGAACGATTCAGTGATATAATCCGAGCCAACATCAACGAACTACTGGATAAGATGGAAGATCCGGCCATAATGATCGACCAGTATTTAATTGATCTGTTGGAAGATCTGGCCGAAGTGAAGCGCAGTACCGCAGAAATCATGGGCGAAGAAACCCGAACTAAACGCTTGCTAGACAGCAACAAGGCTGAGGTGGAAAAATATGCCGACCTGGCCAAAAAAGCCCTGGTGGCTGGGAATGAAGGGGATGCCCGAATTTTTATTAAGAAAAGACAGGAGCTGGAAAATCACGACTCTGAACTGATGAATGTGTATGCCGCTGCCCATGAAAATGCCATGAAAATGCGGCAGATGCATGATAAGCTGGCAGCGGATATCCAAACCCTACAGGCACGACGAACCATGATCAAGTCCAAGGTTTCGATTGCCAAAACCCAGGAAATAATCAATGAAGCCAGCAGTTCAGCCAATCAAACTGAGGATGCCATGGACGCTTTTACCCGAATGGAAGCAAAGGCCGATCGGATGCTGGATGAAGCCAATGCCATGGCCGAACTGAACATTGAGCCGGTTGACCCCGCAGAAGCTCTGGAAGAAAAATATGGTGAAAGCGGAAATACTTCTGTCGATGCGGAATTGGCTAAACTTAAAAAAGAGTTGGGGTTGCAGTAAATAATACAAAATCCAGACAAAAATGACCATTATTTTCGTCTGGATTCAGATATTCAGATATTATGAAAGTTAAATTTCTTTTATTGGTGTCAATTGTTTTTGGCCGGCTTTTGTTTTGATGACCGGTTTTCTAAAAAGCAGATAGAGAAGGACAACAATCATCATTATCGCAGCGACAGTGCCGATGCCAAATCCACCGCCGGTAAAGAATATGCCCAGTTGATAAATTATTAGAGCGATAGTATAGGCAAAAGCAGTCTGATAACCCACGGCAATCAATGTCCATTTAGTGCTGCCCATTTCCCTGTGAATCGCACCGATGGCGGCAAAGCAGGGAGCACAGAGCAGGTTAAAGACCAGAAACGAGAAAGCCGCCATCTGGGTAAAGGCCATTTGGATCTGGGGCCAGAGTTCGGCACCATCTTCGGCCACTTCGGCAAAACCAAAGAGTACCCCAAAGGTACTAACCACGGTTTCTTTGGCAATGAGACCGGTAATGGTGGCAACGGTTGCTTCCCAGGTGCCAAAACCCAGGGGAATAAAGACTGGTGCAACAATCATACCGAGGGAAGCCAGGATGGAATCGCTGGTTTCTACCATTTCCAGAGCAAAATTAAAGGTCGATAAGAACCAGATAGTGATGCTGGCCACAAAGATAACAGTACCAGCTTTTTTAATAAAGGACTTTCCCCGTTCCCACATGTGGATCAGAACCCCTTTGGCACCGGGCACATGATAGGTGGGAAGTTCCATGATAAAGGGGGCTGGATCTCCCGAAAATCCCTGAGTTTTTTTGAGAATGATGCCTGAGACAATAATAGCCGCGACTCCGATAAAGTAGGCCGAAGGAGCAATCCAAACTGATCCTGGGAATAAGGCACCGGCAATCAGGGCAATGATCGGCAGTTTAGCCGAACAGGGGATAAACGAGGTGGTCATAATTGTCATTTTTCGATCACGTTCGTTCTCAATGGTTCGGGAGGCCATGATACCAGGAACACTGCAGCCGGTTCCAATCAATAACGGAATAAAGGACTTGCCAGAAAGTCCGAATTTTCTAAAAATACGATCCATGATAAAAGCAACTCGAGCCATGTAACCGCAGTCTTCCAGTATGGCAAGAAAAAAGAAGAGCACAAACATCTGAGGGACAAAACCCAAAACCGCGCCAACTCCGCCAATGATCCCATCAAGAATCATAGAGTTGAGCCAATCGGCGGTGCCAATGGATAAAAGAAAACCTTCAACTCCAGGGGTAATGATTTCACCGAAAAGCACATCATTAGTCCAGTCGGTAACCCAGGCACCAACCGTAGAGACGGAAACAAAATACATTAGAAACATAATCCCGGCAAAAATTGGGAGGGCCAGTAATCGATTCGTGACAACCCGGTCAATCTTATCCGAGGTTGACATGCCAGTGTTTGCTTTTTTCTTGACCGTATCAGAAACAATTCGGCTGATCGCTTGATAGCGTTCATAGGTAACGATACTTTCGCTGTCATCATCCATGGCTTTTTCGCAGGCTTCAGTGAGAGCAGTGATCTTTTGCAGAGCAGATTCACTGAGGTTGAGTTGTTCAAGAACTTTTTCATCCCGTTCAAAAAGTTTGATTGCATAATAGTCGGTATTTTCCATGGGTTTGTATTCTTGAATAATGGATTTAATCTGTCTGAGGGTTTCTGAAACTTCGGTCGAAAACAACTGGAGTGGTTTTGGCTTTAGTTTTGTTTTTGCCAGGTCAATAGCTTTTTGGGCAACTTCAGTACATCCTTCACTTTTGACAGCCGATGTTTCCAGAACCTCACATCCCAGTCGCTTCGAGAGGGCTTTAATATTGATGATGTCACCCTTTTTTCGGATAATATCGGTCATATTTAGGGCAAGAATCATTGGGATACCCATTTCAAGCAATTGGGTGGTCAGGTATAAATTTCTTTCGATATTGCTACTGTCAACAATATTGATGATAACGTCAGGCTTTTCTGTCAACAGATAGTTTCTGGAAATAACTTCTTCCAGCGTATAAGGGGACAGGGAGTAGATGCCAGGTAAATCGATGATTTCCACATCATTGTGATTTTTCAATTTTCCAGCTTTTTTTTCCACGGTTACACCGGGCCAGTTTCCCACATACTGGGAACTCCCGGTGAGCGCATTGAACATGGTTGTTTTACCGCAGTTGGGATTTCCAACTAATGCTATTTTTAAGTTCATACAGGTACTCCTTTTAATTGATAGATTAGTCTAACATGGTAAGTAAAAAATTTGACAGCAGACGCTGTCGGTGAGTTAAGAAATAATTTGAGTTTAAGTAAAGATAATGTGTCGCTAGTGACGATCGGGAATGTAAATTATTTACATGTTTGTAAATAGGCGGCTTTAGCCGATAATAGGTTACCAGCACAAAATTGGAATGTTATTTTTGTACCAGGCTAAAAAACTTCTATTAATTCCGCGTCTAGCTTGCGAATGCTCAGCTCATATCCCAGAACTGTTATTTCAATGGGATCACCTAATGGTGCAACCTTGCGCACAGAAACGCGGATGCCTTTAGTAATTCCCATATCCATAATCCGACGTTTGATAGGGCCATTGCCGTGAAGTTTGACAACCCTTGCAGATTCACCACATTTTAATGATCTCAGTGTTTTCATGTTGACCTCCTTAAATTATAATGCGGTTTGCCATGCTCTTGTCGATGGCAATTCGCGTATCTTTGATATTCAAAATAATGTTGCCGGCAAGTTCTGATACAATTGTAACATCAGCCCCTTCAACAAAGCCGAGGCTTGCCAAAAATTGATGAGTAGTATCTTTACCGGTGATTTTTTTAATGCAATTCTTTTCTCCGGGTGTCGCCATTGATAATAACATGATTACCCTCCTATTTGGTTAGAATCATCTAACAACTGATTTTTTAAAAAAGAGTTAGAAGATACTAACTCAATAAATGAATTCTAACATTTTCTGTTTTATTTGTCAATAGTCTAATAAAACAGAAATAACACTCAAATGAAACGAAACTGATATCATGGGGGTATTTTGATTAAATTCTGCGGATATATCATAAAAAATATTAAGTATTCCCCAGCAATCAAAGGGAAATGGTTAGTTATAATTAATTTCTTTTATGGTATAATTAAAGCAATTTTGTACAGTTCACACTGAATTATCTGTACGATAACGGAAAGGCTATGAGCATGATCGAAATATTAAAAACAATGACACCGGAAAATATTCTAACAGCGGGGTTTGGACTAGAACGCGAAGCACTCCGGATTACTCAGCAGGGAAAACTGGCAATGACACCACATCCCCTGATTTTTGGCGATAAACTTGAGAACCCATATATCACAACTGATTTTTCTGAAAGTCAGGTTGAGTTGGTTACCCCGGTATTTAGTTCAGTTGATGAAACCTATGACTTTCTCGAAACGTTAACCGATATTGTGATTGGTGAGATTGGTGAAAATAATGAATTGCTGTGGCCTTACTCCATGCCCTGTGATGTGCCGGATGATGATCAGATTCCGATTGCGTCTTACCAGGGTGAAGAAGGTGAAAAAGCAAAGAAATACCGAGAAATACTGATGGTTAAGTATGGTGGAAAGCGACAGCTCATTTCAGGGATTCATTATAATTTTTCTTTTAGTGAGGAACTTCTGACTACGATCTGGAAGGCATTGGACTCACAGGAGACTTATCAGGAGTTCAAAGATCGTATTTATTTGAAGGTATTACGCAATTTTTTGCGTTACAGATGGCTGATAATCTATTTAATGGGTTGTACCCCAGGTTTGCATAATTCTTATATTGAAGAGTGTCTCCAATGTATGGGTGATTGTGGCAATGATACCTATCTGAGTTCCGGGGGAATATCGGCACGTAATGGTAATTGCAGCGGTTATAAAAATAAAATCGATTTGTATCCGGATTATCGTTCCATCCCGGATTATATCAGGAGCATCAATGAGTTTGTGGAACGCGGTGACATTTCTGAAGCCAAAGAACTGTATGCGCAGATTCGCTTAAAACCAAGCGATTATCGTAATGTTCTGGAATCTCTGGAAAAGGATGGCGTTCAATATCTGGAAATACGTACGATTGATATCAACGTTTTTGATAAATGCGGAATAGCAAAAATCGATCTGGAGTTTATGAATATCTTTATGCTCTTTTTATTATTAGAAGGGGAAGAATTTTTCGATACCTGGCAGCAGGAAGCGCTCATTAATGAGGTAATGGTTGCTGAAAAGGGGCTTGAACCGGATTTGGAATTGCTGGATCACCGACACTGGACGCTTAAAACAGCCTGGGCTGAGGATATTTTGGATAAGGTTGCTGAAGTTAATGAATACCTGGGTTTAAAACAGGAGCATTGCATCAAAGAAATGCAGAACCGGGTCAGAAATCCGGATACTACCTATGCCCATCGATTAAAATTATTAATGCAGGAAAAAGGCTGTCTTGATGCCAATCTGGAAATGGCGAAAGTTTATAAAAAGCAGTCAGATGCGGATCACTATCGTCTCAAAGGTTTTGAAAATTGGGAAATGTCCACTCAGGTTTTAATCAAAGAAGCTCTGACCCGGGGGATTAAAGTGATACCCATGGATGCGACTGACAATATTGTGAGACTGGAAAAAAACGGCCGCCGGGAATATGTCAAACAGGCGACAAAGACGAGTATGGATACTTATATAACACCTTTGTTAATGGAGAATAAGGTGGTTACAAAAAAAATACTTCAAGAAAACGGGTTGCCAGTTCCTGATGGGATAGAGTATTTTTCTTTGCAGGAGGCAAAACAAAAAATAAACAAGTATGTTGGTGAAAAAGTTGTGATCAAGCCCAAGTCCACCAATTTCGGTTTGGGTATATCTATTTTTGATCAGGGAGGAACCTTAGATGAACTTTTAGAAGGTGCCCGGATTGCCTTTGAACATGACGATACCATCTTAATCGAAGAATATTTGCCTGGGTTGGAGTATCGCTTCCTGACCATGGGAGATGAGGTAGTGGCAGTGTTGCACCGTCGCCCGGCCAATGTGGTTGGCGATGGGATTTCCACCATCCAAAAACTCATTGACGAAAAAAACAAACATCCTTATCGGGGCGATGGACATACCAGTCCGCTTAAAAAAATTGAACTGGACGATCAGTCTCTGATGTTTCTCAAAAAACAGGCTTTGTCTAATCAGTCGATCCCCAAGAAAGGGGAAATGATATTTCTCCGGGGAAATTCCAATATCAGTACCGGCGGGGACAGTATTGACTTCACTGAAAAAATGCACCCCTATTTTTCTGAAATTGCTTTAAAGGCCGCTAAGGCTTTTAATGCTAAATTTTGCGGGATTGATATTATCTTAGAAGATTACAATAGTCCCGAATCAAACTATGGAATTATCGAGCTAAATTTCAATCCGATGATTGTTATGCATGCCTATCCTTTTGATGGACAGGAACGTAGACTGGGTTATAACATCCTGAAAACTATCGGTCTGGCGGACTGATAAAATTTCTGCTCAAAAATTGATCAAAAATCGCGCCGGGAAACCTAAAATAGCTATAAATTTTTGCGCTTGTCATTAACTTTACTTTAATCGATTGAATAAAAGGTAAAATTTGGGTATAATGATAGTGGTTATAAATAAATAAAATTTAGGAGGCGTACGAAATGTTTGGTTACATGGGGAAAATTTTACGTGTCAATTTGACGACCAATGAAGTGACAACTGAAGATCTGGATTTTGAGTTGGCAAAAAAATATATTGGTGGTCGTGGTTTAGGAACAAAGCTGTTTATGGATGAGGTTGATCCACAGGTTGATCCTTTTGCGGCAGAAAATAAGATTATTTTTATCAATGGTCCGCTGTCTGGTACGGCGACTCCTACTGGTGGCCGATATATGGTCGTTACCAAATCACCGCTGACAGGCTGTATTGCTTCTTCAAACTCTGGTGGAGACTGGGGAGCCTACTTGAAATATGCTGGCTATGACGCCATTATTGTTGAAGGTAAGGCGAGTCTTCCTGTTTATATCAATATTGATGAAGAAAAGGTTGAAATTTTACCGGCTCTTGATCTTTGGGGAAAATATACTTCGGAAGTAAGTGATGTGCTTTTAGAAAAACATGCGGGAGCCAAGGTACTAACTATTGGACCAGCAGGTGAGAAACTGTCTCAAATGGCTGCCATTATGAATGAAAAAGATCGGGCAGCTGGTCGTTCTGGTGTTGGTGCGGTCATGGGCGCAAAAAACTTAAAAGCCATTACCGTTAAAGGGAATTTAAGACCAGAAATTGCTAATCCGGATGGATTAAAGGCAGTTACCAAAGAATGTCGTACCTTATTAAAAGAAAACGGTGTTACTGGTGGTGGTTTGCCAACTTATGGAACAGCTGTATTAGTTAATATTATCAATGAACATGGTGTTTACCCAACGAAAAACTTCCAGACGGGCCAAGATCCGGATGCAGAAGCAGTTAGTGGCGAAACCATGACAGAAAAATATCTGATCAAACGTAATCCTTGTCACCACTGCCCAATTGGCTGTGGCCGATGGGTCAAAAGTGAGCATAGCCCCGATGGAATCGGCGGACCTGAATATGAAACGCTTTGGGTATTTGCCGGGGATCTGGGAATAGATGATATGGAAGTAGTTATTAATGCCAACTACTGGTGTAATGAACTGGGCTTAGATACTATCTCTGCTGGCGCTACCTTAGCTGCTGCCATGGAATTATATCAACGTGGTTATATCACTGACGAAATGTTGGATGATGATGTGATCTTGAAATTCGGCAATGCTGAATCTGTTGTTCACTGGCTCAAAAAAATGGGTAACCGCGAAGGTTTTGGAGATTTACTGGCCCGCGGTTCTTACCGATTGGCTGATTTCTTTGGTGTGCCAGAATATTCTATGTCGGTTAAAAAACAGGATTTACCAGCCTATGATCCTCGTGGAATCCAGGGAATGGGTCTTCAATATGCAACCTCCAACCGTGGCGGATGTCATGTTCGTGGCTACCTGATTTCGCCAGAAATCCTTGGCTTACCAGAAAAATTGGATCGTTTTGAATTAGCAGGAAAACCAACCTGGGCAAAAATCTTCCAGGATTTGACGGCTGTGATCGACTCCACTGGTTTATGTTTATTTACTTCATTTGCCCTCGGCGCAAAAGAATATGCGGATATGTTAAATGAAACATTAGGAACCGATTGGACAGCAGATGATGTATTGTTAGCTGGAGAACGAATCTGGAATCTGGAAAAACTCTTCAATTTAGAAGCTGGTATTTCATCAGAAGAAGATACTTTGCCACCGCGTTTTCTGGAAGAAGAAATGCCTGATGGACCGACAAAAGGCTGGGTTCATAAACTGGGCGAATTACTTCCACTTTATTACAAAGAACGTGGATGGGATGAAGATGGTATTCCTACGGAAGAACGTCTTGAAAAATTAGGTTTATTATAAAATAAATTTAAGGGACGATCTTGGATCGTCCCTTTCGTTTTAGGAGGAAATATGGCAATCAAGATAAAATTATTTGCAACTTTTCGTGAAGGCCGGGGAAAGATTGTCGAAATGGATTATACTCCAGGAATGACAGGACAGGATGTCATCGACAAACTCGGTATTACCGCTCCAGAAATTGCAGCACTTATTGTAGATGGGGTTGACGGGAAGGTCGATGCCATGCTTGTCGTACCCATCAATGAAGATGGGTACATGGCTATTTTTCCTCCTGTTGCAGGGGGTTGATTTTAAGCTGTTCATAAAAAAACAATCCCTGAGTCAGAAATGATTATCGGGGACTGTTTTACTGTTGAAAAAAATTATCCAAAAATAACAACAAAACCGGTTGGTTAGTCCGGCTTTGTTGCCTAAAAGAAAGTGTCCTGATTTATGTATTTCGGTTACAAATAAATAAAATTCAGGGACGTTCAGGGAAAAAAAGACCACTCCGGTTGGAATGGCCTTTTTTTTCTGCACTTAAAAAATGCAAAATGACAAAATAAAAATCTTGTCAAGCCCCTTTTCCACAATGGGAGACATAATCGTTTCCGATCATACCCTACGGGTTTAAGGTCATAGTAAAATACCTTAGAAAACTTAAACTTCGGAGTGTTTATATTATACACGATTATAGTTGAGAACGCAATATAAATATAGGTTTTCATTATACTATTATTCAATAATAAGAAAAGTGATAGTCATAAAGTAGCTGTATAATAGCTTAAGAGATTAACAATATAACTTGACAGAATTTCGCAATTAGATTATTTTAGAATCATACTAATATGAAAGGCAGTTCATGTGAGTGCTGTTTGATTTTAGTCAAAATTAAAATGAACTGAAGTGGAGAAAATGAAAACAATTGAGATATACGATCCGGAAATATGCAATAGTGGCAATGGCTGTGGTTCAGGAGCAGATCGCGAAGTATTAAGGATTAAAACGATGCTTCGGGCGTTAACAAGCGAAGGTAAAAAAGTGCTGCGATATGGTTTGATTGAGAACTCGGAAGTATTTGCCAGGAATAAGGAAGTCAGTGAGATTGTCTCAAAAAATGGGAAGAGTGCTCTGCCAATTACAGTAGTGGATGGCGAAATCAAGCGCAAAGGTTCTTATCCATCAAATCTTGATTTAGCGAATTGGTCGGGGATGACCCAAGATGAGCTGGTGATGATGCTAATGAAAGCAAAAATGACCAATCGCAGTTTTTGCGGGGGTGATTGCTGTTAATTTGAGCGATCGGGGGGCGTGACAAACGTCCATTTTTGTTTGAAATTTACTAAAAAAGCCGATTAAATGATCATTTAATCGGCTTTACGAATGCTTATTTATGGCGTTTGGTCAGTTCCTGGAATAACGATTCCAGATCCACATTCTGGTTGTTGAGTAACACCAGCAAGTGGTAGATAAGATCCGAAGCTTCGTAGATCAGCTCAGCGGGATCATTGTTCTTAGCGGCAATAATTGTTTCAGCCGCTTCTTCGCCAATTTTTTTACAGATTTTATCTACGCCTTTTTCAAACAGGTAGTTGGTATAAGAACCGGCAAGAGGGTTTGTTTTACGGTCGGCAATGAGGTCATAAAGCATCGTTAATATTTCCATATTACCGAGGTTGGCATCTTGATCAATGGCTAAGCTGCGGTAGAAACAGGAAGTATTTCCGGTATGACAGGCTGGTCCGTTTGGATTTACCTGGAGCAGGAGCGTATCGCCGTCGCAATCGTAGTTGATTTTAACCACTGCCTGAGTGTTGCCGGAAGTTTCGCCCTTTACCCACAGAGCCTGTCGGCTGCGGCTGTAAAAGGTGGCTTTTTTAGTATCGAGAGTTAATTTCAACGCTTCCTCATTCATCCAGGCCATCATCAGTACCTGACGGGTTTCATAATCCTGAACGATGGCAGGAACCAATCCCGCTTCGTTATATTTTATTTTTTCTAAATCCATGTTTTTGCCTTTCTATACCCGTCTGACAGGTATTTGCTGATCGTGTAGAAAATTTTTTAAATCAACAATGGGAATTTCTTTATAGTGAAATACGGATGCTGCCAGAGCGGCATCGGCGCCTACTTTTAATACTTCGGCAAAGTCTTCCATTTTTCCGGCCCCGCCAGAGGCAATAATAGGAATGGTAAGAAGACTGGAAAGTTTCTGGTTAAGTTCCAGATCATAGCCTTTTTTAACCCCATCGGTATCGATGGAGTTGATACAGATTTCTCCGGCACCCAGATCCTGACCCTGTTTGGCCCATTCAATCGCATCGATGCCGGTGTTTTCCCGGCCACCTTTTACATAGACATCCCAGGAACCCTTATTATTGCGTTTGGCATCGATGGATAAAACCACACATTGGGCGCCAAAACGAAGGGCGGCTTCGCGGATCAGCTGAGGGTTTTTAACGGCTGATGAATTAACCGAAACCTTATCGGCGCCAGCCATCAGCACTTTACGAAAATCTTCGACTTTGCTGATACCGCCACCAATGGTAAAGGGGATGCGGATAGCTTCAGCCACTTTTTCAACAATATGAATAAAAATATCGCGATCTTCATAGCTGGCGGTGATATCGTAGAAAACCAGTTCGTCGGCGCCCTGGTCGGAGTAGTACCGCCCCAGTTCGACCGGATCGGCGACATCCTGAATATTCTGAAATTTTTTACCTTTTACCACCCGGCCATGATCCACGTCCAGGCAGGGGATGATCCGTTTGGTCAGCATGATTTGAGCTCCTCTTGCAACAGTTTTTCCAGATCGATGGCTCCTTCATATAGGGCTTTTCCGGTAATGGCGCCGTAAAGGCCCATTTCCTGAAGTCGGATCAGGTCTGCTGATTTAGCGATGCCGCCAGAAGCGATGATATCAATTTTCAAATTATCATTGAGCACCTTGAGCATCTCAAAATTAGGACCAGTCATCATGCCGTCTTTTGATATGTCGGTGTAAACCAGCGTCGACAGACCCAGTTTTTCCAGGTTGCTGGCCAGTTCAAGAGCTTCAATATTGCTGCTTTCGACCCAGCCTTCGGTGCAGACTAAACCGTTTTTAGCATCAATGGAAACGCAGACTTTTTCATCATAGAGATCCAGGAGTTTAACAATAAAGTCGAAATCTTTAACGGCCTGGGTACCAATGATGATCCGGGCAACGCCACTGTCGATATAGTCCTTAGCAATTTCCAGCGTTCTAATACCACCGCCAAGTTCCACCGGAATATCCAGAGCGGCAACAATGTCTTTTACCAGTTCCAGATTTTTCGGTTGGCCGTCAAAGGCACCATCCAGATCCACCAGATGCAGATACTGGGCGCCCTTGGACTGCCATTTCAGGGCGACATCCACCGGGTTGTCAAAATAAATGGTCTCAGCATCTTTCTGCCCTTGCATCAGGCGGACGCATTTGCCGTTTTTTAAATCGATGGCCGGAAATACAATCATGATATCATCTCCTTAAAGTTCGTTAGTAGTTGGAAGCCCACGTTGGAGCTTTTCTCCGGATGAAACTGCATGCCAATGACGTTGTCCTTCTTGACAATTGCGGGTACCTTGACACTGTATTCAGCATAAGCCACGACATCATCAAAGTTCTCCGGATTGGCATAGTAGGAATGGACAAAGTAGACATAGTCTTCGGGGCCAATGTTTTTGACCAACGGGCTGCCTTGGTTGATCACCAGATTGTTCCAACCCATATGGGGAATTTTTATCCCGGGAGCGTCGAATTTGACGATTTCTCCGGGGATATAGGAGAGTCCGGAAAATTCACCGTCCTCATAGCTTTTATCAAAAAGCAGCTGCATGCCGAGGCAGATGCCCATCAAGATCTTGCCCTTTTTGACATTGTCATTAAGGGCATCAATGAGATCAAATTTCCTCAGGTTGTCCATGGCGTCAGAGAAAGCTCCAACCCCTGGTAGAATGATGGCGTCAGCTGCATCAAGTACCTTTTTATCGCGGGTGATGGTGCCGGAAAGACCGACATCACCCAGAGCTGTATAGACATTTTTTAAATTTCCGACATCGTAGTCGACAATTGCGATCAATGGTTGTCCTCCTGTTATTCTATTATTCCTTTAGTGGATGGAATTTCGGTGTTGCCAGCTTCGATCGAGCAGGCATCTTTTAACGTTCGCCCCAGCGATTTGAAAATTCCTTCCACAATATGGTGGTTGTTCTTGCCGTAGAGGGAAGTCACATGGAGGGTTATTTTGCTGTTGCTGGTAAAGGCTAGGAAGAATTCCTCCAGCATTTCAGTTTCAAAGTCGCCAATAAATTCCCGGGTCAGTGGGACATCGAAAACAAGGTAACTGCGGCCGCTGATGTCCACACAGGTGCGGCATAGGGCCTCATCCATGGGGGTGAAGGCAAAGGCATAGCGATTGATGCCGGCCTTGTCACCCAACGCATCATAAAAGGCTTTGCCTAGCAGAATACCAATGTCTTCAATGGCATGGTGGTTGTCAGCTTCGTCACCATGGGCATCGATGGTCAGATCAAATTTGCCATGTTTAGTAAAGAGCGTCAGCATATGATCAAAAAACCCAACGCCGGTGTTGATCTTGGCCAGACCGGATCCATCAATATTGAGTGAAAGTGAAATTTCGGTCTCGGTTGTGGACCGGCTTAATGTGCTTTTACGCTTCATTGTACACGACCTCCTTGATAATATCCAGAATCTTTTGGTTTTCCTGGGGTTTGCCCATGGAAAAACGAATACTGCCGGGAGTGGCGTCGGTTTCAACAAAGCGTTTGATCAGAATATTCCGTTTCAAGAGCGCTTCATAGATGGCCTCAGCCCGGTCGGTTTCAAAATATATAAAATTGGCGCCGGATGGATAAAGGGTCAGGCCGGGAAAAGTTTCCAGCACACGCATTGTTTTTTGTCGCTCTGCCCTTAAAATTTCCAGATTGCGCAGGATCGCATCGCGATTTTTTAAGGCGATGACGGCCAATTTCTGGGTTAAAACATTGAGGTTGTAGGGCCCTTTAACCTTGTAAAGAATATCAATAATTTCTTTATTACCCAAAGCATAGCCACAGCGGATGCCAGCCAGACCGAAGGCTTTGGACAAGGTTCGCAGCACCAGCAAGCGGGGGTATTTTTCGAGCAGATCAACACTAGATTCACCGAAGAACTCGATATAGGCTTCGTCCAGGATCACCAGCGAAGGGACAGAATCCAACATTTTGATTATATCCGCGCGACTAAAAATGTAACCGGTAGGATTGTTGGGGTTACAGATATAAAGCAGTTTCGCCTGATTCTCGCAGGCGGCCGTAATCATACCCTCTACATCAGGAATGTGTCCCGGCAGATCGGGTACCATAATATGTCTGGCATTGGCAATGGTGGCCCAGATATCATACATCGAAAAGGAGGGCGAATGGGAGACCACCACGTCACCAGGATCCACAAAGGCCTGGTTGATCATCGCAATCAGCTCGTCAGAGCCGGAGCCGCAGATAATGCCTTCGCCCGGGACACCGGTGTAGTCGGTGATGGCTTCAATCAGTTCCGGAAAACAGGCCTCCGGGTAGCGGTTTAAATCAGTGTTACAGATGTCGTCGCTAAACTTTCGTTTGAGCTGCATGGGAAAGTCATAGGGACTTTCATTGGCATTGACGATGATTTCAAACTGCGGGGCGTCGACCTTGTAGGCAATTAATTGCTGGATATTTTTTCTTATTAGTGATTCCATTAGTCTTCAAACCGCCTTTCAACTGCTTTGGCATGGGCATCCAATCCTTCGGAACGGGCAAAGGCGGCAATCTTTGGATAGACTGACTGTAATGCGGCCTGATCATAGGATAGAATGCTGGATTTTTTCAGATAGTCATAGACTCCCAGAGGTGAGGAGAATTTGGCTGTGCCGGAAGTCGGCAGGGTGTGGTTGGGTCCGGCAAAATAATCACCCAGAGGTTCTGGGGTGTAAGCACCCATAAAGATGGCGCCGGCATTTTTTATCTTTTCCAGCGAATTCATGGGGTCTTTGATGAGCAGCTCCAGATGTTCGGGAGCAATCTGGTTGGACAGCTCAAAGGCTTCGTCGAGATCCTTGACAATAAACACAAAGCCATAATCATCGACTGATTTTTTGGCGATTTCTTTGCGGTTAAGGTCTTCACTGATCTGGCGGTAGACTTCTTCAATGACTTGTTCTCCCAGTTCGGCTGAGGTGGTCACCAGAATCGGCATCGCCAGTTCGTCGTGCTCGGCCTGAGACAGCAGGTCGGCGGCCGCATAAACCGGGTTGGCATTTTCATCGGCAATGATCAGCACCTCGCTGGGTCCGGCAATCATGTCAATATCGACCTTACCAAATACTTCTTTTTTAGCAGTGGCCACATAAATATTACCGGGTCCGACAATTTTATTAACTGGTTTGATGGTTTCAGTGCCGTAGGCCAGAGCGGCAATCGCTTGTGCGCCGCCGAGTTTATAAATTTCGTGGACACCGGCAATTTTGGCCGCCGCCAGGATCGTGGGGTTAATTTTCCCATCTCGACCCGGCGGGGTCACCATCACCAGGGATTTTACCCCGGCCACTAGTGCCGGTATGGCATCCATCAGGACGGTCGAGGGGTAGGTGGCTTTACCGCCGGGGACGTAGAGTCCCACCCGTTCAATCGGGGTGATATGTTGGCCTAGGATGACCCCGGGTTTAGGCGTGTAGGTCCAGGTTGTTTCCAGCTGTTTTTCGTGAAAATCGCGAATGTTCTGGGCGGCCTCCCGGATGATATCCAGAAGTTCATCGGGAACCGTGTCAAAAGCTTCATCAATCTCTGCTTCGGTCACCTGCAAGTGAGTGAGGACACAGTGATCAAGCGCCTGAGTATAATATAAAAGAGCGGCGTTGCCTTCTTTTTTTACCCCTTTGATAATTTCCAGAACGGCGTTGCGAATATCCTCCCGCTCATCTTCGTTGCGCTTCAATATGGTATCAAGGTCTATGCCTTGTTTAAAGATGATAGTTTTCATTTTATTCCTCTCTTTAGTAATCTACAGCTGGTTTTCAAATGCTTTGATGATGGGATCGATCATTACTCGCTTAGTCTTCAGGCTGACCTGATTGACGATCAGTCGGGAGCTGATCTCGCAGATTTCTGCCAGTACCGATAGTCCGTTTTCTTTCAAAGTGCTGCCACTCTCGACAATATCAACGATACAGTCGGCCAGACCAATCAGCGGAGCCAGCTCCACCGAGCCATTGATTTTAATGATGTCCACCAGTTGGTTCTTGGTATGAAAATAATCTTTAGCGATGACCGGATATTTGGTGCCCACCACCATTTTTTTGCCATAGGGGATCGGGTGGTTTTCAAAGCCAGCCACACACATTTTGCATTTGCCGATGTTTAAGTTCAGCATCTCATAAACCTGGGCTGGGTGCTCCAGCAGCACATCCTTGCCGACAATGCCGATATCAGCCGCGCCTTTTTCCACATAGGTGGGAACATCCGGAGATTTTACCAGAAAAAACTCAATCGTTCCAGTGGTGTCGGTGAAAATAAGCTTTCGGCTTTTTTCCGAGTAATCTTCAAAAACGTAACCCAGATCAATTAACAGCTCAATTGCTTTTTTAGCCACCCGACCTTTGGCCAGAGCGAATCGGATTATCATTTACGCCACCTCACTTTCAGAACCAATTGCTTTGATTTCTAAGAATTTTCCGTTGCTTTCAGATAAGAGTTTGCCGTCAGTCAGGAAGTACAGCGCGGCATTCTTATAAAGGGCATTCTCCTGGAATGACGACACATGGATTTCTTTAGTATCGTTCATCAGGAAAACTTCAACTATTGATCCTTTTGAGCGCAGTTGCTCAGCTATTTTGTGGGCATCGGATTTTTGTGACTTTTCATAAAAAAGCACATGGATATTCTGATCATCCTGGGGGAGCAGCTGGTGTTGTTCCATGTAATCAATCACCTTGAGCAGATCGATGGCAAAACCACAGGCCGGACGGGGAATACCGAATTTTTCTGACAAATGGTTGTAACGTCCGCCGCTGATCACCGGTTCACCACAGCTGTTGATATAACCTTTAAAGTTGATGTCGCTGTAATAGTTCATCTGATTGGTGAATCCAAGATCAAAACTTACATAGTCGGCCAGGCCAATGACTTCCAGATGAGCGTAGATTTCAGAAATTTTTGCTACGACCTGCCGCATTTTGTCATTGACGCACAAGGCTTCCATCTGCTTTAATACGGTTTTAGGTTCGCCATAGAGCAGCGGCAGTTTAAGAATGATGGCTTTTTTATCATCAGGCAATGCCAGTTTTTCCAGATAGTCAGCGATATCGCCAATGTTTTTGTTTTCGATGTATTTAAATAGGGTCGCTTTTTCTTTGTCGGAAAAGGCCAGATCGTCAAAAAGAAAATTGATGAATCCCACATGGCCCAGATCAATGTGCACGTCCTTAATGCCATTTTCCAACAGTGAACGGATCGCCAGGGCAATCACTTCGCCGTCGCATTCCGGACTGTTGTTGCCGAAGTATTCAATCCCGATTTGGGTGATTTCTTTTTTGATGATTTCTGGTGATGAAAAATTTCGATAGATGTTGGTCTCGTAAGAGAATTTGATGACATCCTGGGAATTGGGGTGGTTCATGGCGGCCATCCGGGTGACTGGCAGCGTAGCATCCGGCTTCAGGACGAGAACCTTACCTAGATGATTGACCAGCTTGAAAAGATCATCACTGGGTATGGAATCTTCATTGACATACAGATCGTAGGTTTCAAAGGTGGGGGTGGAAATTTGATGATATCCAAAAGAGCGATAAAGTGACATAAGTTTATGGTTGATTTGCTGCAACGCGAAATAATCCTGGTGTTGAATGTTTTCGAATCCGTCGATGGTATAATTAAAAAGCATGTGAACCTCCTTGTTCAAACAAATACTTCATTACTGTAGTCTAGTGAAGTGATAAACATATTGTAACATTAATTTTCAGTTTGTCAAAGCATTTAAGATAATTTTTTAATTTTGATGAATGCTTCTTAGAATATCAGATTACTTATGAATTGATTAAAGAATGTTTGCCAAGTCAGAAAACGGTCACTTATGTGTCATTTGTCAAATTTTTTACTGGATTTTGAAATTCCCAGTTTTCAATTCTGAAAATAATAACAGTCAGCAATGGATTTTGTTGACAGGTTGTATTATAATATATTTGTGAATTGAAGGCAAATATCATGAAGGTCATCTTTAGTAAAAAATATTATTGGGTGTAATGCCGATAACATGATACATCAGAAAGTAAGGTGTTCGCTATGCTGAATGAGATAAATTTTTTTTCTGGAGAGAATATAATAGCGATGGTAATTTTTGGAGCCATTGTTTTTTTTAGTTTGACTGGGGCAATAGGTTACCATCTCGTTAAATTCAAAAGAAGGCGGGAAGAATGGGAACAGGCTGAAAAAATGTTTCAGGGTGTATTTAATCAGGTAACGGACAGCATCGTTGTGGTTGATAAAGAAGGAATTATATATAAGGCAAACGAAACATTTTTAAAATACCAGGGGAAACCGGCAGATAAAATTATTGGCAAAAGTATCCAGCGCATTCCCATGGACTATGTTTTTGAAGACGAACACGATGAACTGAAAAAAGCGATTGCTGAAAAAGGCGTATTCGAAAAGGATATTAAATTTTTTCACAAAAGCGGTGAGGTGATTCCGATTCATCTGGTATTTAAGCCGTTGAAAATAGGCAGAAAAAAAGGACAAGAAAAAAGCTATATGGTCGTAACCGGCACGGATTTAAAAAAAACCTACGAAAAGGATGAGTATATTAGCCAGCAGAAAGAAGAACTCCTGGAAATCCAGCATCTTGCCCATCTGGGCTATTGGGAAATGAATTATTTAACAAAAAAAATCTACTGGTCCAGGGAACTTTATAGTATACTTGGCTATGAAGAAGGGGAAGTTGAACCCAATCTTGACATCATCTACTGGATGGCTTATGAAGATGATCAGAACCGGGTTTGGAAAGCTTTTTTGCGGGCATTTCAAGCACAGGAAAAGGTTGATACCCATTATCGGATAAAAAATAACCGGGGAGAAATCCGGGATATCTACTTAAGAATCCGACATTATTTTACAAAAGACAATGAGCATCTGCGAACCATCGGGATTCTTCAGGATGTTACAAAGCAGGTCGATTTAAGGGAAGAATTGAATGCTCAGCTTATTTTTACCGATAAGGTGCTAAATAATAGCAGGCTATTATTTATTGAATTCAACAGTAGTTTTGAAGTCGAGAGTTTTAACCATGTGGTGCAGCAATTAAGTGGAATTACCTATGACGATATCGAAAATAAAAGTCTGCGGGATATTTTTGGAAATC
The DNA here is from genome assembly GCF_041752335.1 of Acetobacterium sp. Classification (GTDB taxonomy): domain Bacteria; phylum Bacillota; class Clostridia; order Eubacteriales; family Eubacteriaceae; genus Acetobacterium. The sequence continues at coordinate 43,671 of NZ_JBGSHG010000123.1, forward strand.
TTAATCGTGCCCATCGAAAATTTGTTAATGAAAACCTGGATTTTAGACGACCATTGCCATTTAAGGATTACAGAGGTGATATTCATTATATTCAGTGGGATCATGCCACTTTTTCCAGAAGAGATGGAAAAAACACGAATATTCTGCTTGGAATCGACGTCACCGAAACCATTGAAAAACGAAAAGCACTAGAAGCTGCTTTTATCCAGGACCAGGTAACAAAACTCCCCAATCGTTATAAATTGGAACAGGTTTTGGAAAACTATTTTAATAAAAATGGGAACAACTCTGATAAGAATCTGGCTTTGATTTTTATTCATGTTGAGGGGATTCATGTAGTTGGGGATGCTTTCGGGCAAGATATCGAAGATCAGCTAGTGCAGTCTTTAAGCGAACGGTTATATGGCGCTATTGGGAAGTATGGGCTCTTTGTCCGTCGGTATACGGATCAGTTTGTTTTGTTTTATCCTTGTGATGCGGGCATTAAAATAATTATGGAAATTTGTCAATTGGTTGTCGATTTGCTGAAAAGCCCCTTTGTCATTGAAGGTAATTCATTTACATTAAGAAACCATATCGGCATATCTAAATATCCGGAATATGCAAACACAAAAGAAGATTTGATCCGTTTTGGCAGTGCGGCCATGCATGAAGCCCAGCGATTGAATTTAGATTACTACTTTTATCACGAATCCTTAGGAAAAAAGTTAAAAAGTAAAGTGAATGGATATGAAATAAACAACAACTAAATCAGAGGAGTCATCTATGACCTATAAATGTGTGGTTTTCGATTTTGACGGTACCCTTGCGGATACTGAAGAGAAAGCCTTTAATATATACAATGAACTGGCAACAAAGTATAAATACAGCACCGTTACGATGGAAGAATTACAGCATATCAAGAATCTTCATGTCAAAGAAATTAAAGAAATCGTTGATATCCCCTTTTATCAATTTCCCCGGGCGCTCCGGGATGGACAAAAGATGATGCGAAAGGAATCAACCGAAATTCATGCTTTTGCATCGGATATTCACGATTTCTTTACAGCCCTGCGAAAGGAAACCAATCATATTGGCATTCTCACCTCAAATATAAAAAAAACAGTTTCTGATTTTTTAATAACCTATGACATCAGTCATGAGATTGAATTTATCATGTGTTCCGCACTCATGTCCAAGTCAAAAAAAATTAAAAAAGTTTTGCGAAAGCATGATATCAACCCGGACGAAATGTTATATGTTGGGGATGAAGTTCGTGATATTGAAGCATGTCATAAGGTTGGGGTGGATGTGGTTGCCGTGAAATGGGGATATAATACGCCTTTTGCACTTGAAAAGTGCAAGCCCACTTTTATGATTGATAACATATGGGAAGTTATTGATATAGTTAGAACAAAAAATAAATACTGAATCCGATCAGCATGACAGCAGGTGTTCTGAAGAAATAAGGACATTTTGCTTGATTGCCTCGAAATCTTTTATGGTGTGATTAAACGGTATTTGCTGGGGGTTTTTGATACCAGCACGGAGACGTTCATATCACTGGTGATTTCGTCAACTACGGCGGTGATTGATGCGTCATCGGCACCATAAATCACGCAATTCAATGTCGTTTCATCAACAATAAAAGCTCCCACATAATAGTAACCATTAGACACTGTAATGGTGACACCGCTGACATGATTTAATAGTTTCATTTTAATAATTTCAATGGCCTCCTGAGTGTCCATGATCTGTTTGCCAGTACCTACATCGTTCAGCCCAATCAGGAGTTCATAACGGTCGGTGGATTCCAGACCCAGGGTCTCGGATTTTTTTTCAGATGAAAGAGTGCAGCCGGACAGGGTCACGACACAAAGGATAAAAACACCTAATAAGTACAGTTTCTTTTTCAAAATTATTCTCCTTCGCTATTCTTTTATGATACGTTATTGCATTTTTAAATCATAACATATTTTAACAGCAAAAGAAATGCTGATTCAGCTGAAAGCGAGGTGAGTTTCGCAATCATCTAAAAGAAAAATCAGTGAAAGGGGTTTTTATGACGGGTTTAGTTATGATGATTACATTTGTGATCGCAATAAGTTTGATGATTTTTGCCATTTCTAGATGGGGCGTTCATCCTTTTTTAGCAATTATGGGCGTTTCATTGATACTTGCTCTGGTTTTCGGACTGCCGCTTGCAGAGATTCCTGGAATTTTGGGATCAGGGTTTGCAGGGATTTTCACAAGCATCGGTATTGTGATTATACTAGGTGCTTTAATTGGATTGATACTGGAGAAAACTGGAGCAGCGATTAAGCTCGCAGACATGGTAATAAAGGCGGTTGGCCCTAAAAATCCGGAGCTGGCCTTAATGATTATGGGATGGATTGTGGCGGTGCCTGTTTTTTGCGACAGCGGGTTTGTGATCCTGAATCCAATTCGTAAGGCAATGTGGGCTAAAACCAGAACTTCGTCAGTGGCCATGACCGTAGCTTTATCAGCTGGGCTTTATACCGCTCACGTTTTTATTCCACCAACACCGGGACCAATTGCAGCAGCAGGATCCCTGGGCGTCGGTAATAATTTGTTGCTGGTCATTGGTATGGGCGCCCTGGTATCGATACCAACTTTGATTGCAGCCCTGATATTTGCCAAATTTATTGGCAGAAAAGTCAGCTCACGCGATGAAATGGGGAATCTGGATTATCAAAAAAGTGTAACGGAACTGGTTTCCGAGTATGGTGAAGTTCCCAGCGGTGTGGCTTCGCTTTCACCCATTCTAGTACCCATTTTACTGATGGCACTGGGGTCACTTACTAGCCTGCTTGCCATTGCCGGAATGCCGGGACAGCTTTTGATTTTTTTAGGGACACCGATAATTGCTTTGACGGCAGGTTTGCTAGCTGCGTTGGGACTCTTAATTTCAACAAAAAAAATGGCTGAATTTTATGAACTGACCAATGAAACCTTAAAGGTGGTGGGACAGATCCTTTTTGTCACAGCTGCTGGCGGGGTTTTAGGTAAGGTAATTGTGGCCGCCGGCTTTGTCGACTTTATTCAGGCGAATGCGGGCTTCATTTCTCGGGTAGGGATTTTTTTCCCATTCTTAATTGCGGCGATCTTAAAAACCGCCCAAGGATCTTCAACCGTTGCAATAACAACCACAGCTGGGATCATGGGAATCTATTCGGATCCGGCCTCGATGATGTCAGCCTTAGGTCTAACCAGTCCGATGGCCGCCGTTCTGGCAGTGCTGGCTATTGGCGCCGGCGGGATGACCGTATCCCATGCGAATGACAGTTACTTTTGGGTAGTGACAAACTTTGGCGGAATGGAACCCCAGGATGGCTACAAAACACAGACACTATTGACCCTGATTATGGGAGTGACAGCGATGGCAGCGATTTTTATCCTGGCCATGATATTTATATAATTAATACCTGCAGATATCCTATCAATTGATCGACATTAAAGGATTATTTCTGAAATTGTGATATAATCTTTAAGTAAATACAAATTAATACGATAACTGATATAAGAACGTTCTGCACATGAATAAGCGGCAGAGTGTGAATTTAATGGAGTTGATTCATGACGTATATGAATCACCCGAAAGAAAGGTGGAATGAACATGGATATTGCAGCACTTTCGATGGGAATGAGTCAAATGCAGGTCGCTCAACAGGCGAGTATATCGGTGATGAAGATGGCCATGGAGACTGGGACCGAGCAAATGACTGATATGGTGGCGATGGCGGAAACAAGTACACCGGTAGCCGCTGTAACTGGCCCCGCACCCGACCCCAATATTGGGCAGTTATTGGATATCTCGGTTTAAAAAGGATCCAGCCGGCTAAGTGACCGGCTGGATTTTTCCATCGGTTAACAGATAGTAAAAACAGTAAATCCCGAAGTCAGTTAGATAAGCTATTGCGGGGTGTCGAAAACCTCCGTGGTTGAAAACCAAAAATAAGGGTATGAAGCAGATATAATAAAGAAAGCTGGGGGAAATAAAATGTGTTGTAATAAGAATGAAGACAGCCAATGTTGTGTAATGGCTCATAAGGATAAAATTGTTCCTTGTGCCTTAGTTGCTCTCACGATTGCCTTTACGATTGCAGGGTTCATCATTGGCCACCGATTTATTGGAAAAGGGTGTTGTTGTAAGGATCAGGACGAAGAATAGAAAGTAAAAAACGTTATACCAAGAGTATCAACATAAAAAGACCGAAGCAATTATTATGCTTCGGTCTTTTTGTTATAGCGTACTGGTTTCCATTTTAACTGGATATTTTTGTTTGAGGTCTTCGACCTTGCCGATAAATGCCTTGTTCTGTTTTTCCCGTAATAAGTAATTGCGGGCATTTTCCTTAACGGCATCAAAGGGGATCGTTTGAGCAATTTTACGGTCAGTCAGCTTGATAATGTGGAAGCCAAACTGGGTTTGTACCGGCAGTTCCGTCATTTCATCCACTTCCAGGGCAAAGGCCGCGGTTTCAAATTCGGGAACCATCTGGCCTTTGGAAAAATAGCTCAGATCTCCACCTTTATCATTAGAAGGACAAATAGAATATTCTTTTGCAGCTGCTTCAAAGGATTTGCCGTTTTTGATTTCGTCAATAATGGTGACCGCTTGTTCCTCATTGGGTAAAAGAATATGGCTGGCTCGAATACTGTCTGGGGCAATGAACTGGTTTGGGTTTTCATCGTAGAAATTCTGCACTTCTTCATCCGGTACGGTGATGTCCATCATGAATTTAGCAATCATATGGGTTTTTAGAAGTTTTTCTTCGGCATCAATGAGCATTTTCTGAAACTCTTCACTCTCGTCAACCTTTGCTTCCTTACCTTCTAAATAAAAAAGTTCCTGGGCGATGAGTTCTTCCAGTAATTGACGTCGTCCTTCTTTTGAAGTAAACTGATTCGCTTGTTCCTGGGGTAATTGTTTTATTAAGGCATCTAAATCCGCGGTGTAAATCGATTTACCAGCCACGGAAGCCAAAGGGGTTTTTTCCATAATAGTCTCCTTTAGGTCCAAATTAATTTATATTCTAAAATCATAGCCTTTCAAGGGATTTTTGTCAATATGCAGATGGATAAAGGGTATGGATTTAAGATTTTAGCAAATTAATTCAAGTCAGCTCTGAAAAAAGCCAAGTAATGTCAAATTTGACATTACATAAAGATGATTGAAAATTAAGAAAATCTTAACGATTCTGAATAAGAACATCCTTTTGTTGACAATAGCGGAATGGGGAGCTATACTGATACTAAATAGTTAGGTAAATGCTAACTAATGAAAAAGTTGGGTGATAATATGACATGTAAGAAAAATGAATTGTATGAGGCTTATCATAAACTGCTGAAACTAAATGCAGCTTTTCATGAAAATGAAACCTGCCAATGTCAGGCACAAGATGTGACCTCAAAACAGAAATATTATCTGAAAGTCATCGACAACAATTATCGGGTAACCTTCAGCCAATTGGCACAGGAAACACAGAATTCGAAACCGACGATTACCGAATTGATTAGTAAATTTATTTCCATGGGCTGTGTGTATCGGGAACGTTCACCAGAGGACGGCAGGGTGTATTTTATCTATCTTACACCTAAGGGACAATCAATTGCCAGATCCGAGGAAAGGACCCAGATTCAAGTTATTGAACGTATTAAAAACAGTCTCACCGATGAAGAGCTAGATCAATTGATCACCTTACTAAACAAAATCCTTTAATAAACAAAACAAATCAATTAGAGGATGAGGAGGAAGAAAATGAGTACCCTAGAAATCAAAAACGCACCATTAATCCCGATCACAGAAACTGTGATTTATCCGGGGATTTCAAATCGTATTTTTGTGAACGAGGATATTGGCAACAATATCAAAGAATTGATCATTAAGAATAATACCCTGGCCATTGGTTTGTCAACAAAGGATTATAAAGGACTCGTTCAATTAACGGCTGATTCTTTTTATCGTATCGGTGTGTTAATGAAATTTGACAATATCCAAAAATCCGATAATGGGTTTATTATTGATATTACTACCATTAATCGCGTTAAAGTTCTGGATTTTACCTTTGAAGAAAAACAGATTACTGCTTCTTACACGATTCAGGAAGATGTCACGGATATTAGTGCTGACGAAGAGCAGGAAATGATCATGTACATTAAGGGCTTGATGAAAGATTTAAGTCATAATTTTAAAGGGGCTGAATACTTTGTCAGCATCCTGGAAGGATTGCCTTCGTTAGAAGAGATTATGGGTTACACGATCCCAATGATGGGCATTCCGTTAAAAAGCAAGCAGGTTCTCTTAGAGATTGATTCGCTGAAAGAGCGGACCTTGAGTTTTATTGACTATATCATCCGGGAAAAGGATTCCGTACACCTGCAGCTGGAAATCAGCAAAAAATATTCCCAGCGTAAAGATAAAACCTATCGTGAAGCCATGCTTCGGGAACAGTTGAAAAATATTAAAGCTGAACTAGGCGAACTGGATGAGGAACTTGAAGAAGAAGCCGATTACCGGAAAAAAGTGCTGGACTCAGATATGCCTGCGGATGTAAAAAAAATCGCATTAAAAGAAGTACGAAAATTCGAAAATTCACCGCCAAACGGGGGTGAAAGCAATGTCATCATGAATTATCTAGATTTGCTTTTGGAACTACCCTGGATCAGCGAGAAAAAAGAAATCGATATTGAACACGCCAGACAGGTACTGGAGTCTCACCACTTTGGTATTGATGATGTAAAAAAACGAATCATTGAACATTTGGCCGTGATGAAATTAAAAGAAGATAAACAAGGCTCAATCCTTTTACTTGTGGGACCTCCGGGTACCGGTAAAACCAGTTTAGGAAAGAGTATTGCCGAAGCGTTAGATCGTAAATACGTGCGAGCTAGCCTGGGTGGCGTTCGGGATGAAGCCGAAATTCGGGGACATCGTAAAACTTATCTGGGAGCTATGCCAGGACGTATCATTAAAGGAATTGCCAATGGCGAAGCAAAGAATCCGGTTTTCATTTTAGATGAAATTGACAAAATGGGCGTGTCTCTTCAGGGTGATCCCGGTTCAGCGTTACTGGAAGTTTTAGATCCTGAGCAAAACTGTACTTTCTCAGATAACTATCTGGAAATTCCCTACGATTTATCCGAGGTGTTCTTTATTGCAACAGCCAATGACCTTAGCACTATCCCAGCACCACTCTTGGATCGTGCCGAAATTATTCAGCTGTCGAGTTATACCAACGGTGAAAAGAAACGGATTGCCATCGATCACTTACTGCCCATAGTATTAAAAGATCATGGGTTGACCACTGAAATGCTTCAGATTGAAGAAACAGCTGTTGAAGCGATCGTTGAAAATTACACCGCTGAAGCCGGCGTCCGTGGCTTGACTAAACAACTGGCAAAGATTGCCCGAGTTGTTTCGGAAAAAATTGTCTCGAAAAAAGTTGAACTTCCATTTGTTGTGACAACCCAAAACATCAGCGAAGTATTGGGGAACAAAACCAGACGTCACGAAAAAGCTGGCGAGAATAACAAACCGGGTGTCGTAACCGGTATGGCATGGACAGCTGTCGGCGGAGAAATTCTCTTTACCGAAGCAAGCCTGATGCCAGGTAGTGGCAAGCTGACCTTAACTGGTCAACTGGGTGATGTTATGAAAGAAAGTGCCACCATTGCGATGAGCCTGATCAGATCCCGTTTGGGTGATTTGGCTAACGGCTTTGACTATTTTAAAAATGACACCCATATTCATGTACCATCTGGTTCAACACCAAAAGATGGACCATCGGCGGGAGTTACTCTAACCACGGCATTGGCTTCACTAATTTTGGGCAAGCCAGTGGATTCAAAGCTTTCTATGACTGGGGAAATTACCTTAAGCGGTCAGGTGTTGCCAGTTGGCGGCATCAAGGAAAAGGTTATCGCAGCTCAACGCAGTGGCATCACAAAAATTTTGTTGCCAAAAGACAATGAAAAAGATGTTAGTGATATTCCTGAGGAAGTACGAAATGCCTTAACCATCATTCATGTTTCAACTATTGAAGAAGTGCTGAGAGAAGCATTGGGAATTGAGTTGCCAGAATGCAAACCGATATTAAACAGACCAAAAAGTGATTCTAATGTACAACTGAGCATGGATGCCTAGTTTGAAAGGTGAAGTATAACTGGAGACCACTCCATTATTAAGGGAGCTGTCAAATGACAGCTCCCTTTTTTTCTACCAGGTTTTGTCGACGGTCTTATTTTCTTATGATATAATATTTTCCATGATAATTAAGATGTTAAACAATGAGACAATTAATAAAATAGCGGCCGGTGAGGTGATTATCCGTCCGGTATCGGTAGTGAAAGAATTGGTGGAAAATGCCATTGATGCCGGTGCTGACCAGATTACCGTGATCGTTGAAGCCGGCGGAAAAAATCGGATTACAGTCCGGGACAATGGCTGTGGGATTGCCTATAACGAGATTCCGTTGGCTTTTAAACGCCATGCCACCAGCAAATTATCAACCATCGATGACTTGGAATCCATCGAATCACTGGGATTTAGAGGCGAGGCCTTGTCCAGTGTGTCAGCGGTGTCCAAGGTGCAGATCACCACCCGGTTCGAGCACGAAGAGGTTGGAAGCTTAACCCTGTTTGAAGGGGGAAAGCTGATCAATCAGCGGGTTTGCGCCTATAATCGCGGCACCGAAATCACGGTGAGAGATTTGTTCTACAATACCCCGGCCCGTCGAAAACATATGGAAAAGGACAAAAAAGAAGAAACAATTGTCCGGGATCTGTTGGAGAAAATTGCCACTTCCCATCCGGAGATTCGCTTTCAGTTTAGCACAAATGGGCGAATTGTTCTTGATACGCCAGGTACTGGGAAGGTGATGGATGTGGTCAAGGGATTATATGGGGTTGATACGGCAGATAATCTGATTGCTCTGAGTTATGAAAACAAACCCATGAAGCTGGAAGGATTTGTGGGAAACCTTAAAACCATGCGAAACCATCGCGAAGATCAGGTGTTTTTTATTAATGGACGTTATATCAAAAACAATCGGCTGGCTCAGGCACTGGATGAAGCCTATGAGGGCTATAGCATGAAACATCAGCATCCCCTTGGTATTATCTTTATTGAACTACCCGGCCGGATGCTGGACGTAAACATCCATCCGGCTAAAACCGAAGTAAAAATTTTAAATGAAAGTCTGGTCTGTCTGCTCTTTAAGCAGGGGATCCGGGAAACCCTCAAAAACACCAATCTGATTGTTGAGCTGGGGACAGCGGATAATGATTACCTTAAAAATAATGAGAAAAAAAATAGTTTTGATACCAAGATAGCTGACAACTGTGAGTTAGAGGATGATGAATTAGATAATCAAAACGGCGAAACCGAGGCGCCGGTGTCATCGATGCTAATAACCCAGATCGAAGATCAAGCTAGCATTGAGACCATGTTGCGGAAAACCCCTGCAGCGGCTTTAAGGGAGGATCTCAATTTGGTAAGACCGATGAACATAAACCGATTGACAGACGGTTTTGATCAGCAGCAGAGTATCAGTGAAACAAAAGAGCCGATCCCCAAAAGGCCCGAAGATTCTCGGCTAACTCCTGTTATTTCAGCGATATCAGAGGTTAAATCAAAAGAGCCGCCATCAACACAAATCAGGAAAGATGGAAGAGGCGCATCGGATCTTCACAATCGTGTTGTAGAAGCCTCAGGGATATTTGAGTTTGACAAGGCAAATCCAGAAAAAAGCATTTTGGAAACGAATCCTTTACAGGTTCAAAAAAAAGATGTTAGAGATCTGGCAAAAATGAAAATTGTAGGACAGCTATTTAATGTTTATATTCTTCTGGAGGGCGACAAAGAAATCTATCTTCTCGATCAACATGCCGCCCACGAAGCGTTCTTAACTCAGGAACTGATGGAAATTTTTGATCGCAAGGAGGGCCTTCCCAGTCAGGGACTGATGACTCCGGTACCTTTAAAAATCCGGCCCAAAGATTTAGTGGGGATTGAGAATGGACTGGCCGAGTATAAAAGATTGGGCTATGACTGTGATATTTTTGGCGAAGATACCCTGCTGGTGCGCAGTGTTCCGGTATTGTTGGGGGATCCTCAAAGCCCGGACTTATTAAAAGCGATGATTGAAGAAAATATTTTTGAAAGTGACGATAATATTAATGCCAATTCAGTTTTTTCCGAAAAAGCAAAAAATAGAATCATTACTATGGCTTGTAAAGCAGCCATCAAGGGGGGGCAATCTTTGACTCCAGTTGAAATCAGAAAACTTCTTGAAAATCTGATGAAACTCAGTAATCCCTATACCTGTCCCCATGGCCGCCCGATCATAATGAGATTAAAGGAATACGAATTAATGAAATTATTCAAACGGGTGATATAAGATGGAAGCAAAAAAACCCAAAGTATTAGTATTAGTAGGGCCAACGGCCAGCGGAAAAACCGCCTTGGGCGTGGCGCTTGCTAAAAAACTGGGTGGGGAAATCATTTCTGCTGACTCCATGCAAATCTATAAATATATGAACATTGGCACAGCCAAGGTTACTTTAGACGAAATGCAGGGGGTACCCCATCACCTGGTTGACTGTGTCTCCCCGGATGAAGATTTCAGTGTGGCAAAGTATAAAGCAGCAGCACTGGCAGCCATTGAAGCCATTCTTGTAAAAGGAAAGCTTCCTATTATAATAGGGGGGACCGGATTATACATCAACAGTCTCACCTTGCCCTGGGATTTTCAAAAAAAGGACAGCGATGAAATAATACGGTGGCGACTAACGGCCGAAGCGGAAGTTCTGGGGAAGGAAGCCTTGTATGAGCGACTTAAATCAGTAGATCCGATTACGGCAGAAATCGTTCACCCCAATAATCTGAACCGGATCATCCGGGCGCTGGAAATTTATGAGCTCACTGGCAAACCAAAATCTCATTTTGATGAAGAGACAAAAAAACATGATGTTCCCTATGATTATGTGATTCTGGGTTTGGACTGGGACCGGGAGACTCTTTATGATCGGATTAACCGCCGGGTTGACCTGATGGTCGAGGAAGGTCTTATCGATGAGACCAAAATGCTGGTTGAAAGGGGATATGACTGGAACCTGACGGCATTGAAGGCGATTGGCTATAAGGAGTTGAAACCTTATCTGGAAGGAACGTCTACTCTGGCCGAAGCGGTCACTATTTTAAAACGGGATTCGCGGCACTATGCCAAACGTCAAATGACCTGGTTTCGGAAAGATGAACGGATTCAATGGCTGAAAATGAATGAAACCAAAGATTTGGCGACCCAGGTTGAGGAATGCCTTAATCTGATTCTGCCTCAATTCGAACCAATAAATGAAAGTGAGTAATTGTTTGAACATACAAAAAGACATTAAAACCTATCTTGAGCAGGAATTTGAAATTTCAGCAAAAGTCATCGATTTCGTAAAAAAAGCTGAAAATGAAGTCCATTCCCAACTGAAAAAACGGGATGATCTTTCCGAACTTCATCAGTATCGGGTTATCAAAGCGATGCAGAAGGCGGGACTGGGAGACCGACACTTCACTGTGTCTACCGGCTATGGCTATGACGACGTCGGACGGGAAGTTGTCGAAACCATCTATGCCGATGTTTTTGGTGCCGAAGACGCCTTGGTGCGACCGCATATTTCATCGGGAACCCACGCGATTTCGTTGGCACTATATGGGGTATTGCGCCCCGGCGACCACTTGCTGGCGATTACCGGTTCGCCTTATGATACCATTCGCAGCGTTATTGGACTGGAAGAGGCCTGTATGGGCCAGGGAACCATTAAAGAATTTGGGGTCAGCTATGATCAGATTGAATTGCTGTCTGACGGGAGTTTTGACGAAGCAGCCATTCTTGCCGCCATTACCGCAAATACGAAAATGATCTATCTGCAGCGATCCACCGGTTATAGCTGGCGGGCGGCGCTTAGCATTGATGACATGGCGGCGATGATAAAAAAAATTCGCGCGATTAAAGCAGATGTGATTGTTTTTGTCGACAATTGCTATGGCGAATTTATGGACCGGGTCGAGCCGGTGTCTATTGGTGCCGATCTGATGGCCGGTTCGCTGATCAAAAACCCCGGCGGCGGCTTAGCTCCGACCGGCGGTTATGTAGCTGGCCGAGCGGATCTGGTTCACCTGGCTGCCTGCCGTCTGGCTGCTCCCGGCGTAGCCAGAGAAACGGGTGCGACTCTGGGCATTAACCGAACCTTGCTACAAGGTCTGTTTTTGGCTCCGACGGTGGTAGCCCAGGCAATTAAGTCGGCGGTGCTTTTGGCAGCTTGCTATAAAAAGCTGGGCTTTGCCGTTTGTCCTGAAGTGATCGACTATCGTAGTGATATCATTCAGAGTGTCTGTTTAAAAACCGCCGAAGCGGTGAAAACATTTTGTCGGGCGATTCAGGAAGCAGCCCCGGTGGACAGTCAGGCCACTCCAGAACCCTGGGATATGCCAGGGTATTCGGATCCCATTATTATGGCAGCCGGTGCTTTTATTCAGGGCTCTTCGATTGAGCTCTCAGCTGATGCCCCGATGCGGGAACCTTATTATGTGTATTTTCAGGGCGGCTTGACTCATTTTCATGGTAAGCTGGGTGTCCTGCTCAGCCTCCAACGCCTGTTGGATAAACAACTTGTAAAAATATAAAAATTGAGATGAAGAAATAGAGGAGAAAAAATGATAACTAAAGAAAAAATTGATCGGATCAACGAATTGGCCCGCAAGAAAAAAGAATGCGGGCTGACTGAAGATGAATCGGATGAGCAAATGACACTGCGCGCTGAGTATCTATCGGCTGTGAGAACAAATTTAAGAGCACAACTGGATAATATCGAAATCGTCGACAAGTAAATATGGATCATAATCAGCTTGAAATTAAGGAGGATATTGTGATGAAAAATAAAGACAATGAAAAGAGTCCTGGGGCTCTGCTTCAGGAGCAGCTGGGTAAAAAATGGGAACTGGCTTGGAAAGACCTCAGCGATGAGGAAATGGTAAAGGTCAAAGCAATCGGTGAAGACTATATCCAATTTCTGACCGCTGGAAAAACCGAACGACAATGCGTGACGCTGAGTGTTGATCTGGCCGAAAAAGCCGGATTCAAACCACTGGAAGCCTATCAGAAAGTCGGAAAAATAAATCCCGGGGATAAAGTTTACATGGTTCACAAAGATAAAACTGTGGTTTTCTTTGTGGCCGGCCGAGACTCGATCGAGAAAGGGATGGCCATTATCGGGGCTCATATTGACTCGCCCCGGCTTGATTTAAAGCCATCGCCACTGTATGAAAGTGACGATATGGCCTTTTTCAAAACCCACTATTACGGCGGAATAAAAAAATACCACTGGGTGACCATACCCCTGGCTATGCATGGCACGGTGGTGAAAAAAGATGGGGAGACGATTAATATTTCCATCGGGGAAGCGCCAGAGGATCCGGTTTTTTGTATCACTGACCTATTACCTCATTTATCGCAGGAACAAAATACCAAAAAAATGACAGAAGGGATCACCGGGGAAGGGCTGAATATTATTGTTGGCAGCCAGCCTTATCCCGAAAAAGATCTCAAAGACGGAGTTAAACTAAATATTCTCAATCACCTTTACACAAAATACGGGATGCTGGAAGAAGATTTTGCTACCGCCGAACTGGAAGTGGTACCGGCAGGAGCAGCCCGAAACGTTGGTTTTGATGAAAGTCTGATTGGCGGATATGGTCAGGATGACCGTATCTGTGCCTATACCGCGCTGCGCGCTATTCTTGACCGGGAAGAGGCACCGGAGCGCACCCTTTGTGTGATTCTGGCAGATAAGGAAGAAATTGGCAGTGTCGGCAATACGGGCATGCATTCTCGTTTCTTCGAGAACGCAGTAGCCGAGATAATCGATCTGATGGCAGTGAAAAAACCTGAAATGGCCTTGCGTCGGTGCTTTATGAATTCAGAAATGCTTTCCGCTGACGTCACTGCCGGTGTCGATCCAAATTTTACTGGTACCCATGATAAAGGAAATGCCCCATATATTAGCAAAGGAATGGTTTTGTCAAAGTACGGTGGGGCAAGAGGGAAATCAGGTTCTAACGATGCCCATGCTGAATTTATGGGAAAAATGAGACAATCTCTCGATGCGGCTGGTGTTATCTGGCAGATGGGTGAACTTGGCCGGGTGGATCTTGGTGGTGGAGGTACCATTGCCCATATTCTGGCAGAATATGGTATGGATGTACTGGATTGTGGTCCGGCCCTGCTGAGTATGCATTCGCCCTTTGAATTAGCGTCAAAAATTGATCTATACATGTGCTATAAGGGGTACAAAACCTTCCTGGCCTAGGAAGATGACAAAATAATACCCTTTATGACAAAATGTTCAACTGAAAAAGTTATTTGTTAATATAGTAACAAATGCTATTTAATGCATTTATGATTTTGATCTTATAAATGGTCACTTTAAAATGGTAATTATAGTCTAAAAATTATACTTTTAGGACTATAAATTACCATTTTTTTTATGGGCCCGGTGGGTACAGTACTATTTTAAACAAATTTATCAATACGTATGGAAAAAAAATAATATATATGTTATGATACTGCCTATATATACAAGTATACAGTTTCTCTTGTGTAAAAAATTTAATTTGAGGGGTGTTTGACTTAAGATGAATGTAAAACATGGAACCTTTAAGGGGGGAATCCACCCACCCTATAGAAAGGAAA
>NZ_JBGSHG010000124.1:0-12133 GCF_041752335.1 Acetobacterium sp.
GGTTCTAAAGGGCCTCCATCTCTTTGGAATCGACGGTATTCTATATGACCTCGGGGTTTCGTCATTTCAACTGGATGACGATACCCGAGGCTTTTCTTATCATAACGATGGTCCTCTGGACATGCGGATGAACCAGTCGGCTGAGCTAACTGCCGAAATGGTGGTAAACGACTATGCTCCCGGGGAACTAAAAAAAATACTGTTTCTTTATGGAGAAGAAAAATTTGCCAGCCAAATCGTAAAATCCATCGTTAGAGCCAGAACGCTTGCGCGAATCACCACCACTTTGGAGTTAAGTGAAATTGTCAAAAATGCTTATCCTCCCAAGGAACGTTTTAAAGAAAAACATCCCTCAAGAAAAACATTCCAGGCCATTCGACTGGAAGTCAATGGGGAATTAAAAATATTGGAAGATGCTTTAACCCAGGGTCTTGAAGCCCTGAAACCAGGGGGAAGAATGTGTGTTATTACCTTTCATTCACTGGAGGATCGGGTGGTTAAGCATCTCTTTAAAAACAAAGCCAATCCCTGCACATGCCCGCCGGATTTTCCCCAATGTGTTTGTGGAAAATTTCCGGAAGTGAAGCTTATTTCAAGAAAGCCGATTGTTCCGGGGATTGATGAGCTGGAAGAAAATCGGCGTTCTCGAAGTGCGAAGCTACGGATTGTTGAAAAGCTGGAAACAGAAAGCTAAGCAAAGGAGCATTCCATGGTGACCACAGAAAAAAGAATGAAAATGCCTAAACAGAAAGAAAAACATATGACCACAAGCTCTTATGTGATGCTTATTGGTTTGATTGCGTTTGTGGCGATGGTCGGCATATTATTTCAGCATGCACTGATCACCGAAAAAAATACAGAAATTAGAGAACTCCAGAAAAATCTGGAGGATGCCATACAAGTTAATGACAGCAAAGAAGGTCAGTTGGTAACCAATATGAATCTTCAATCGATTGAGGCTCAAGCCAGAGGTTATGGTATGAGCGAACCAGTTCAGGAACAATATCGTCGGGAATTGGTGACCAAAAAAAAGGAAGAGTCATTGATGACAGATTCACAAATTGTTAAGAGCTGGTTTGAAAATTTATTTTAAGTTAGGGTTTATTTAAGCTGAATCAGGTAAGCTTAACTAAATAAAAATTTGGAGAAAAAATGTGAATATAAAAAAGAAGGCACAACGAGAGATTGGACCGGTCGGCAAGCAGAATCGCATCATGATTGCCATGGTTGTACTTTCATTGTGCTTAATTATTGTTATTGGGAAATTGTTTTCCCTGCAAATTGTAAATTCGACCGGAAAATATGAAAGGCAAGTGGACCAGCTGGTTGAAGAAGTGCCAATTAAGGCATCGCGAGGGGATATTTATGATCGGAACAAAAATGTTCTGGCCAAAGATTCGTCAGCCACTGCGGTAAACGTGATTCCCTATGAGGTGGAAGATCCGGAGCGGCTGGCCAAAACATTAGGCAGCAAACTGGGTTTGAAGGTTGAAGAGGTACAGACAAAGATCTCAGTTCTGGAGAATGACATTGTTGAAGTAAAAACCGGTATCAGTCAGGGAGCTGCAGTTATTGTGCTCAGCCATAATTTTGCTGGCGTGAGTATTGAGGATGGGACCTTGTATTTTGAACCGATCAGTATCAAAGATGCTGAAGCAGTGGCGTCAGCTATCTCCAAAGATCTGGATTACGATTATGAGTCGCTTTACGACAAAGCTACCCGAAAAGAAAATCAGCCGGTTCTGATTTTAGGGAAGGTCGACAATACCCTGGCCTTGGAAATTAGGGAAGCGGAAGCAATTAAAGATGAAGAAGGCGAAATCCAAAGCTATAACGGGATTGAATTGCTTGATGATTACCGCCGTTATTATACCAATGGAAATTTTGCTTCCTATATCCTCGGTTTTACCGGGACCGATTATAGTGGACTCTACGGCGTCGAAGCAACCTATGAAGATGTGTTAAGCGGCGAGGATGGGGTTGTTTATTTTCAAAAAGATGCCGATGGTAATCAGATTCCGTCCCAGACAAAGATTCTTAAGGAACCGGTACAGGGAGAGGATATTGTCTTAACCATTGACAGTAATATTCAGCTGATGGCTGAAAAGGCAGTAGAGGAAGCAGCGGCGACCTGGAAAACTAAAAGTGTTACCGCCATTGTGATGGAAACTAAAACCGGAGAAGTAGTGGCCATGGCGACTACCCCCGATTATAATCTCAATGATCCATTTACTCTGGATCCTAATTTTGCAGCGACCCATGCGGCGGATCTGACCGGAAAAACAGATCAGGATAAACTGGCTGAAATGTATAAGAACCAGGCAGTCAGTTTTATCTACGAACCGGGTTCCACTTTTAAAGCACTGACCGGGGCCGCCGCTCTGGAAGAAGGGGTGGTCACCCCAGATACGGTGGTGTATTGTGATGGATCGATCCAAATTGGGGATGCGGTGATTAATTGCGCCACCGGACCACACGGAGCCGAGACGGTTTCTGATGCCATTGCCCATTCCTGTAATCCGGGGCTGGTTCAGATTATTGAAAAATTGAATCCGGATGTTTTCTATCAGTATGTTTATAATTTTGGTCTGGGAGAAACCACCGGGATTGAGCTCGACGGCGAAGAAGCCGGAATTGTCAATCGTTTATCCACCGCTAATGGTGGGATCAATGAAGTGGATTATGCCACCTTTTCATTTGGACAGGGTTTGGCGGTAACGCCGATTCAAATCGTCAGTGCGATAAATAGTGTCGTCAATGATGGCTATTATGTCAAACCGACGATTATTTCCAGTGAAACTAAGGGACAGGCAATTGAATCCCCAAAACAGATTATTTCTAAGGAAACATCGGCAGCTACCAGAGAAATCATGCGTAAGGTGGTGGGTTACGATTCCGATATGACGGCTCTTTCAGAAGGTTACAGTATTGGTGGAAAAACAGGGACGGCCGAAAAGTTCATCAATGGTGAATATTCCAGTTCAAAGTATGTCACCTCTTTTTATTGCTTTTCCCCGGTGGAAGATCCCAAATATTCTGTCTATGTTGTCTTGGACGAACCGGCAGCAGGTGCCTATGGGAGTACCAGTGCGGCACCAACTGCCATCAGTTTAATGAAACAGGCGCTGAATTACAACTCGGCCGATACCACCCTCAGTGGGGCAGCAACTGAAGAAATTCAAAAGGGAACGATCACAGTTCCCGATCTGGTCGGTCAGAACATCGATTTCGCCGCCAGCATTCTCAATGAAAAAGGGATAAAATACGTCGTTGATCCGGCCACCAGCGGGACTACGGTTGCGAATCAAAGCCTTCCAACCAATTCGATCTATGATCCTAATAGTGAATTGATCTTGGCATTGGGAAATGCGGACAGCGCGGCGGCAGGAACGGTTATTATTCCTGACTTAAAAGGATTATCCATTCAAAGTGCCAATGAAATCCTCACTGGATTGGGGTTAAACCTTAAAATAACAGGTAATGGTTTTGCGTCAAGTCAGACTCCGGCAGCAACAACCGTTGTGGATCTGGGCAGTGACGTCAGCGTGACGTTTACCCCATAGAAGATTAAAAGAAAAGCGAGGGGGAAATCCTTGCTTTTCTTTATGTTTAAAGTTTGATATAATATCAGGGTCTTTTTGGACAGATGATCGGGTTGCAAAATTGACTCGAATTGAGTAAGATCGAACTAAAATAAAAAGAAAGTTCAGGTAATATCCATGGAAAGTATCAGTATTGATGAAATACTCCACATTACCCGGGGGGAATTGCTCCAGGGAACACGTTCGCTGGCAATTACAAATGTTGCTATTGACAGCCGAAAAATAAACAACAATGACTTATATGTGCCTATAATTGGGGAAACAAATAACGGCCACGACTATATCAGTCAGGCCTGTTCAAATGGCGGCAGGGTTTGTCTGACCGAGGAAAGAAAGCGATCGTTTCCAGCGAAAATGACGGTTATTTATGTCGTTTCCACATTAGCGGCCATGAAAGCTCTGGCTGGTTTTAACCGGCATCGCTATAGCATCCCGGTGATCGCCATTACCGGCAGCAGCGGTAAAACGACCACCAAGGATCTGGTGGCAGCGGTGCTTTCACAAAAGTATCATACCTTAAAAACAGAAGGGAACTTTAATAATGAATACGGAATTCCCCAGACCCTGTGTAATTTGGAATCAGACCATCAGATTGCAGTTATTGAAATGGGAATGGATCATCTGGGGGATATTTCGAAATCAATCCAGCTGGTTGATCCAGATATCAGTGTAATTACTAATGTGGGGCTCAGTCATATTGAACGCCTCAAAACCCAGGAGAATATTTATCTGGCTAAAAGAGAAATCCTTCAAACCTTAACCAGTGCAGGGGTTGCCTATGTCAATGGGGATGATGAATTTTTAAAAAAAATAAAAGATGAAAAAAACCGTTACCTGGTTAAAACCTTTGGCTTGAAAGGTGAGCATACTGTCAAAGCGCTGAACTACACGTCCAGTCAGTCTGGTCTGGAAATACAGGTGAAATGGGAAGATCGAAACGAAGTCTTCACATTTAATTATCCTGGTGAACATAATGTTTATAATTGTCTGGTAGCCATTGGCTTAGGATATTTCTATAAAATGACCCAAGCGGACATTCAGAGAGGGCTCGATGCCTTTGTTCCCAGCGTCAATCGGATGGATATTTTCACAGTGGGGGAAATCAAAGTTATTAATGACTCATACAATGCCAATCCTGATGCCATGCGGGCTTCCCTGGATGTGCTAGCAACCTTGGGTCGCGACTACAAGCGGAAAATTGCGATTCTCGGCGATATGCTGGAAATGGGCGAATATGGCCCGGCGGCTCACCTTGAAGTGGGTAGCTACGCCAGGGATAAGGCGGATATTTTAATCGGGGTTGGCAAACTGGGTCAAGAGATTTGTCGGGGCTATGAAAATGCCGGACAGGTCTATCAGGTTTCCGATGCATTGGCAGCCGGAGCATGTTTAAAAGAGATTGTTCAGCCCGAAGATGTCGTTCTGATTAAAGCCTCCCGGGGAATGGGTCTGGAACGGGTTGTTGATTTTATTAAGGAAGGCGGTCAATAATGGAAATGACAATTTTACAAACGGGACTGATCAGTCTGCTGATTTCTTTTTTTGTTGTATATTTTGTGACTCCCCGGTTTATCCCCATGCTCAAACGCCTGAAATTTGGTCAGGCCATCAGAGAAGAAGGCCCCCAAAGCCATCTTGAGAAATCAGGAACCCCAACTATGGGCGGACTGGTGATTCAATTGGGGGTATTGGTTTCGTTTATTCTCTTGTCAGCGCTGATCGGAAACTGGGATTTCTTCCCAATACTGGTGATGCTCTATTTTGGAGCGGTGGGCTTTATTGATGACTATATCAAGGTCGCCAAAAAGCATAATCTGGGTCTGCGGGCCTGGCAGAAAATAGTGCTCCAGTGTATTGGCGCTGTGGCGATTGCCCTCTATGCTTATTATTCACCGGCGATTGGTTCGGAACTGGTGGTGCCGTTAATGAACCAGACCGTTGATTTCGGGATCTGGTATGTGCCATTTACCTTTATCGCCGTGGTAGCCATTGTCAATGCAGTAAATTTAACTGACGGATTGGACGGATTGGCATCGGGGGTAAGTCTGATTGTCGCCATTTTCTTTTTTGTCGGTTCTCTGGTTCTGCCCCAGGCCAGTACCAGTATTTTTATTGGTGCCATTATTGGGGGATGCTTGGGTTTCTTAAGACATAATTCAAATCCAGCTGATATCTTTATGGGAGACACTGGTTCGATGGCATTGGGGGGAGCTGTTGTAGTCATGGCAATTATTACCCAGCTGCAGATTTTTCTGCTCATCGCCGGAGCCTTGTTTGTCATCGAGGCCTTATCAGTTGTCATCCAGGTGGGCTATTTTAAATCCACCGGGGGAAAACGTTTTTTTAAGATGGCTCCCATTCATCATCATTTCGAATTGTCTGGTTGGAGCGAAACCCGGGTTGTCACCGTCTTTTGGGTTGCCACCGCCATTTTTGTAACCATTGCATTTATTTGTTTAGGATAGGAGAAGCGCATTATGAGAAAAAGGACTTTGGTGATCGGAGCCGCCCGGAGTGGTGTAGCTGTCACAGAATTATTATTAAATCATGGCGAAGCAGTGGTATTAACCGATACCCGGGCATCTGGCATTGTCTTAAAAGAATTTCCCCAGATTCTCGATTATGAAAAAAATTCGGATTTTGAATCGATTTTTGGTATTCAGCCAAGTCCGGCGGTTTTACAGGTAATTGATGAGGTGGTGGTAAGCCCCGGGGTGCCGTTGATTATCCCGATCATTCAAGCTGCCTACGAACAGGGTATTCCTGTCACTGGAGAGGTTGAAGCGGCCTATCGATTGACAAGAACACCTTTTATTGCGATTACTGGAACCAATGGAAAAACCACCACTACCACCCTGTTGGGTGAAATATTCAAAGCTTCAGGCCGGGGAACCTATGTGGTGGGAAATATTGGCGATCCGATTACTAACTATGTGGACAGCGCCACCGAAGACGAGGTATTTGTGACCGAAATCAGCAGTTTCCAATTGGAGACCATCCATACCTTTCGGCCTCAGGCGGCGGCGATTCTCAATCTGACCCCAGATCATCTGGATCGTCACCTGACCATGGAAAATTATGTGGCCGCCAAAGGGCGGATATTTGAAAATCAAAGGGTTGAAGACCTGCTGGTATTAAATGGGGACGACCCCTTAGTCTGCGAATTAGGTGAAAAAGCGCTTTCAAAAAAAGCGCTCTTCAGTTATAAAAAAACCGTGAATTATGGTGCCTGGTGTTTAAATGGCGAAATCCATATTAATAACGGCCAGGATACGATTGCGGTCTGTCGGGAAGACGAGCTGGGGATCATCGGTCCTCACAATACCATGAATGCCCTGGCAGCGCTGACCCTGGCCTATTTTTCAGGAGTTGAGCTGGAAGTCATTGTCCAGGTACTTAAAACCTTTAAAGGAGTGGAACACCGGCTGGAAATGGTGGGCTGTTTTGCTGGGGTGACCTATATTAACGACTCCAAAGGCACCAATACCAATGCCACCATTACGGCTCTTAATGCGGTGAAAGAACCGATTATTCTGCTGGCTGGAGGCTATGATAAAAAGGAAGATTATTCCGAGCTGATGGAACTGGTGGCAAAGCGGGTCAAACGACTCATCGTTTTAGGCGTGACCGCCGATGATCTGATTAAAACGGCCAATGCCAAGGGTTTTACGGCCATTACTAAAGTTGACAATTACGAGGAAGCGGTGGCCTGTGCCAAAGCAGCAGCAGGATCCGGTGATACGGTTTTATTATCACCGGCTTGTGCCAGCTGGGATATGTTTGACAACTATGAAATTCGAGGTCGGGTTTTTAAACGACTGGTGACCGAAAATCAATAAGAATCCAAGGAGTAAACCATGAAAAATGGAAAAATAGATCGCCCCTTTTTGATTGCGCTGATGTTGTTGGCGGGCATTGGGGTTATCATGGTATTCAGTGCCAGCATGTACTCATCCACGATTAGTGGGGAAAAAGGTTATGCTCTGTTCTTGAAACAATTGGTTTTTGTCATTTTAGGTGTAACCGTCATGGGGGTCATGAGCAAGATTGATTACCGGGTTTATAAAAAATACTATCTTGTCGGTATTGTGATTTCTGTTTTTCTCCTGATTATCGTTTTAATTCCGGGGATTGGTTTAAAGGTAAATGATGCGAGGCGGTGGATTGATTTAAAAGTAACTACCTTTCAGCCTTCTGAATTGGCCAAGGTCGCTGTTATTCTTTATTTCAGTACCATTATTTCCCGAAGACCGGGCATTATTAAAGAAAACATACCGTTTTTACTCAATTGTATGCTTCCCCTGGGACTGATCTGTGGCCTGACTGCTATTGAGCCGTCTTTGAGTGCAGCCATGGCCATCGCTCTGGCAGCTGGCGGGGTGCTTTATTTTGGCGGCATTAAATTCAAGCTCTTTTATCCCTATCTGGGATTTGGATTATTGGCGGTGGCTGGTTTAATGATTGCCGAACCCTGGCGGTTGGATCGTTTTAATGTTTTTTTGGGCAAAGGGGGGTATGATTACCAGATCTCCCAGTCGCTTTTAGCCATCGGTACCGGAGGGATTTTTGGCCGGGGTCTGGGGAATGGCAAACAAAAGTATCTATTTTTGCCGGAGTTGCAAAATGACTTTATCTTTGCCAATATTGCTGAAGAATTTGGTTTTATCGGATGTTTACTGGTTTTGGGTCTGTTTGCCTTTGTTATCTGGCGGGGCTTCCAAATTGCCCAGAAATCCCAGGATACCTTTGCCTATTTGTATACCAGCAGCGTAATGCTGTTGCTGGCATTCCAGGTTTTGGTAAATATCGGCGTTGCCTCGGCGATTATCCCGGTAACCGGAATGGCCTTGCCCTTTATCAGTGCTGGCGGCTCCTCGATGATCATTCTGTTTGCGATGATGGGCCCGATATTAAATATCTCCAGAAATGTTGATCTGGGCAAGAAACTGGAGCAAAATAGAAAACCAGTACTAACCAAGAAAAAGATTGCGAGGTAGACTGTGAAAGTACTTATTGCAGCGGGCGGAACCGGGGGACATATATATCCGGGTCTGGCTATTGCTGAAAAAATAAAAAGCGAAAACCCTGGGGCAGAAATAATCTTCATCGGATCGATGGTGGGGATGGAAAAAAATATTATTCCCCAGTTTGGATATCCGATTGAGTATATTCGGGTCAGGGGATTTGAACGAAAAGCTTCATTGGAAACCCTGGCGGCAATTAAAGGGATTTTTGACGGGCTTAGCGATGCTAAAAAAATAATCAAGAAACATCAGCCGGATCTGGTTATTGGAACCGGCGGTTTTACCGCCGGTCCGCTACTCCTAATCGCCAGCCGCCGGAAAATCAAAACAATGATTCATGAACAGAATGCCTACCCCGGCAAAACAAATCTGATGCTGGGGAAACGGGTGGATCGGATTGCCATCAGTTTCAAAGAGGCTGAAAAGTATTTTCCTCAGGAACGAACCTTTCTGGCTGGAAATCCGGTGCGATCTGAATATCATCAGATTGACCGAGGCGAATTGCGGAAGAACCTGAACCTTTCAGATTCACAAAAAATGATCTTGATTATGGGCGGCAGCCAGGGTGCCGGTTCCATCAATCAAAGCGCCCTGTCATTGATCGCATCGTATAAAAATCGAGATGATCGGGTAATTTATCATTTAACCGGAAAAGATCAGTATGAGTCTATCAAACAAGAAGTCGAAAACCTGGGGCGCTCACCATCCGGTCATGTTATTATTGACGCCTACAGCAATGAGGTTCATCGCCTTTTAGGGGCAGCTGATCTTGTGATCAGCCGTTCTGGAGCGATGTCGGTGGCTGAAATTCAAGCGGTGGGGGTGCCTTCAATTCTGGTTCCTTACCCCATGGCAGCCGGCAATCATCAGGAATTCAATGCCCGGGTGATTAGTGATCCGGGCGGAGGGGTTCTCATCAAAGATAAAGAACTAACTGGGGCGCTACTGATCCAAACTGTGGAATCGTTATTGGAAGACGAGGAAAAACGCCTGAAAATGAGCCAAATAGTCAAAAAACAAAGCATTATTAATGCCGGAGATCGGATTTATGACGAAATAAATAAATTAATGGAGAATTAATGAAACGATCAAAGAAGAAAAAACCCAAAGAAAAAAGCATAAAAAAACCACAAAATCACGAGCTGTCAAAGCAGGAACTCCGGGAACAGCGACGGCGACAGCGAAAAATAAATAAACGCAAACGACTGATGAAAGGGCTGGTTACAATCCTGATTATTTTAGGGGTAATTGGCGTTATTAGTTTCGGCGTTTATCAGGCTGTCAATCTGGGAATTTTTAACGTGGCCGAAATTGAAGTGGTTGGAAACGAAATTGTTGATGTCCAGACTGTGGTTGAAGCATCAGGAATAAGTATTGGGGAAAGTATTTTTTTGATTGATGTCAATCAGGCAAATTATAATATTAATGCCTTGATGAATTTGGACGAATTGGAAATTTCCAAGATCATGCCGAATAAGATTCTGATCCGGATGGTGGAATCGATACCAATTTGTGCCGTTAATTACGATAATAAGGTTTATTATCTTACCGAAGACAAAAAACTGATTGAAGATGGGGAGTACTTAAGAAAAACAGATATCCCGCTGGTCTTCGGTAGTGATGCCGTTACGATCTCAGAAATTGGCAAAGAAGTGGTGATCGAGCCTTATTGGCGTTTTGACACCGTGATGAACATTCTGGAAGATTTAAAAAATGATGACAATTTGGGGAAAATCTCCGAAGTGCGGATGACTGATGTGAACACCTATGAAATTGTCACGAAAAATGGGACGGTTTTCATTCTATGGGATTATAATAGTTATGTGGATAATAAAGCTTATATCCAAACAAACCTGGACAAAAACACCAGCAATATGATTATTAATTTAGCAGCGGGTACAAAGCCAGTCATCAAACCCCGTTAGAAGTTTTTGCACTTCTTATGATTTCTGCTTATTATTTTGTTTGACAATAAAATAATGGTGTTATTTTACTTAATTTATTATTCAATAGTTGAAAAATTTGTAAATAAAGGTTAATATAAAGGAGTGAACATTTCTGCTGCCATGAATAAGGGGAAGAAGTGTTATTAAAGATGAAAAAGCAACTGAAACAATTCAAAAGTTTCGGGAAAAAAGATACACGAGAAATTAATTTAGAACGAGAAAGCTGTTTAGTAAGAGGAGGAATAAAAGTGTTTGAATTAGATGGGAATTACGATAATTTTGCAAAAATTCGTGTTATAGGTGTCGGTGGTGGTGGAAATAACGCCATTAATCGGATGATTGAAGCCGGAATGAAGGGCGTGGATTTTATTGCGATTAATACCGATAAACAAGCCCTGGCCTTGGCTTTATCTGAAAAGAAACTTCAAATCGGGGAAAAAATTACCCAGGGACTTGGTTCCGGGGGAAATCCTGAGATTGGTCAGAAAGCGGCAGAAGAAAGTAAGGATGCCATAGCAGATATGATCAAAGATACCGATCTGCTGTTTTTAACAGCCGGTATGGGTGGCGGAACCGGCTCCGGTGCGGCTCCGATTATTGCAAAAATCGCAAAAGACATGGGAATTTTAACTATTGGTGTTGTTACCAAACCTTTCTCTTTCGAAGGCCGGGTACGGATGCGTAATGCCCAGATTGCCAGTGAGTTTTTACAGGAAAATGTTGACTCTCTGGTAACGATCCCAAATGACCGACTATTAAGAATGGCTGATAAATCAACCTCTCTCAAAGATGCCTTCAAACTGGCCGACGATGTGTTACTCCAGGGCGTCAAAAGCATCTCGGATCTGATCGCTATGCCAGGACTGATCAGTCTTGATTTTGCCGATGTTAAAACCATTATGAAAGATACTGGCCTGGCTCATATGGGTGTTGGTCGTGCTACAGGTGATAACCGTGCGGAAGAAGCTGCTAAACAGGCGATTCTCAGTCCCTTGCTGGAAACTCAGATCGATGGAGCAACCGGGGTGCTGCTTAATATTACCGCTGGCGAAGATCTTTCTTTATTTGAAGTCGATAAGGCTGCCAGTATTGCCAGAGAAGCTTCTGACCCAGATGCCAACGTTATTTTTGGGGCAACCATTGACGAATCCTTAGGCGATGAAATCAAAATTACAGTTATTGCGACAGGCTTTTTATCTGGCGGCGAAAAAGAAAAGAAAGCCGTTATTAAAAAAGTTGTTAAGAGTGCCAATGATTCGGTTGGCGAATTTTCAATTCCAGATTTCCTGACCCAAGAATAATACTTATGAAATGTCCGTATTGTGCGTTCGATGACAGCAAGGTGGTCGACTCACGACCATCCGAAGAAGGAACAATGATCCGCAGACGCAGGGAGTGCAATCGCTGCAATAAACGTTTCACGACCTACGAACGGGTCGAAAACATCCCGCTGATTGTTGTTAAAAAAGGCGGTCAACGAACAGCCTTCGATAAAAATAAAATATTCAATGGCATGATTAAGGCCTGTGAAAAACGGCCGGTTCCCATTGATACCATTAAA
>NZ_JBGSHG010000125.1:0-27538 GCF_041752335.1 Acetobacterium sp.
GGCAAAAAGTATTCAAAAGTTGCGCAGATGGTACTCTGTTAAAAAGAGATTGGACGACCATCTGCTAATGAACAAAATTGTGTTGGCAAGTGCACAACTTTTCGAGACCAAACGCTAAACTTTTTGATTGACAAACACAAATGGTTAGCTAATATTCAAATTTATGAAAGAAGGCAAAGAATATGAAAAGAATGAGTGTTCGTATGCTGACGATTCTAATCATGGCTTTGTTATTCGTTTGGCCTGGAGTGTTAGCGGCAGGGAATGCTGTTCAATTTACAAATACCATCCCTTCTGATCAGGGGAAGTCGTTTAATATCGCTGCAGTTAGTGGCATCTGTTATCGGACCCATGTTCAAAATATTGGATGGGAAACAAACTGGGCTCAAGATGGTGGCAGAGCAGGTACTGAGGGGCTAGGCCTCAGGCTTGAGGGGATTCAGATCAAGCTAACTGGGGATGAGCTGCCAGCTGGTGCTGGAGTTGAATACCGCACCCATATCCAAAATATTGGATGGGAAACAGACGGATCAAAAAATGGTGCAACTTCTGGAACTGAAGGACTTAGCCTCCGACTGGAGGGAATTCAAATTCGGCTGATAAATATGCCAGGTTATTCGGTGGAGTACCGAACTCATATCCAAAATTTGGGCTGGGAAACGAACTGGGCGAGAGATGGCGAACCTGCTGGGACGGAAGGCTACAGTTACCGACTGGAAGCCATTGAAATTAGGTTAATCAAACCTTCATCTGCGCTACTGGCACCGGAAGGGCTCGAAACAAAAGTCGGAAAAGAAGAGATTTCATTATCATGGATGCCTGTTGACGAAGCAAAAAGCTATACACTCTATGAGGCAGTTGATACAGATGACTATTTCATGAAAGTTGATGGTGACATAACTGGAACAAGCTATACTGTGAAGGGACTTGATGGGGGAAGGCGTTACTATTTCAAAGTCAAAGCTAGCTCCGGTGTTAATGAAAGCCCATTCTCTGAGGTAGTAACAGCGATTGCCAGTGTGGATTCTGAGGGAAATGTCTTATTAGGGAATCGGATTATAGTCAGCAATGAGTCTGAGGACTTAATCGATTCGCAGCCAACCGGAGCTTTGATTACGACAACTGAAGTTATGGAAACAACAATTTCAAACCAGCAGGCATTTGCAAGGGATGCAGTTCTTCCGTTTAAATCAAATCCGGAAGAGCGGCCTATTGAGCCTTCGATGCTGGAAACAAGTGAAGTCGAAGAGCTTAACAAGGTCAGAGACTTTTACACCTACAATTTTGCAACAGATAGTATGGATATAACCCAAGCCAGGCTTGCTTATATTGGTTCTTACGTTCAGGTGTGGGTGGATATCAATGCAATTGAAGTCGTGATATCGGACGATACCGCACGGTCAATAGGCAGTGAATTTGACGATATTATTTATCCATTAATAACGGAGAATTTCTATACCGCACCTGACGTTAACGGTGATGGAAAAATTGCAATCCTTTGCTTTGACTTACAGGATGGCTATACAGGCTCCAGTCCGAATTCAACTTATTACACAGGTTATTTTTATGCGGGTGATTTATATGATGAGGCAGACTCGAATAAAATGGAAATTCTGTATGCTGACACCAATCCGACGATTACTCAGGTGAATAATACCATTGACATGTCTCAGTTTTATTCAACTATAGTATACCAATTTCAACACATGGTTAATTTTAATTGCAATGGAATTGTTGAAGAAGGTGAAGGAATGGAGATTTGGCTTGATGAAACCCTATCCGAGGCGGCAGTAGGGATGTATGCAAAGATGATTGAGTCCGCGCAGGCATCTGGCGAAAGCTATGTCATCCAGAATGTGAATCTCTATAACAACGATGAAAAGATAAAAAATGGTTTGTCCCTGATGAGGTATGATGTTTTAGATGATGCATCTTCGTCCAATTACGTTCTTTCCTTTTTCTTTTCTCAATACCTACGCACCCAAATAGATGCTGCTTTAGGAGAAACAGGACATAATGTGAAGGTATTTAATGAAATCATAACAGATAGAGGAACGGCTACAGAAGCGGTGGAACGAACGGTTCAAAAACACATTGATCCGCTGCTAACATTTGGTGATTTTATTACAAATTTCCGGGCGGCCATGTTATTGAAGGCTGATGGAGGCTATTTTGGTTTTAATGCGGAAGAGGAATTTGATGAATTGTCCACACCGCTCTATACTGGAGGCAGTACTAGTCTTTATGGAGGTGGAGCAATTGTTATTGCTAATCAAGGCCCATTTACTATACCGACAAATAGAGGTAACGATATCAGTTTTTTAGGTATTTTTAATTAGATAGACTGTTTAAAGTAAAAATGCTGATTGTCTTGATTAGAACAGGAGAGGTGTTTACATGAAGATCACAATTGCAGGAACTGGTTATGTAGGATTGTCTAATGCGATTCTACTCGCGCAAAATAACGAAGTAATCGCATTTGATATACTAAAAGACAAAGTTGAGATGATAAATCATAAAAAATCTCCAATTATTGATCGTGAAATAGAAGAATATCTTGAACAAAAAGAACTAAACTTATTTGCGACTACTGAATGCGAGATTGCGTTTAAAAGTGCTGAGTATATTATTATTTCTACCCCAACAAACTACGATCCTGAAAAGAACTATTTTAATACTCAAACAGTCGAAGATGTTATAGCTAGTGTTATGAAAATTAATCCGGATGCCATTATGATTATAAAATCAACAGTGCCTGTTGGCTATACAGCGGCAATCAAAGAAAAATTTAAAACAGATAATATCATCTTTTCTCCGGAATTCTTGAGAGAGGGGAAAGCGCTTTATGATAATCTGTATCCATCAAGAATAGTAATCGGTGAAGTATCGGAAAGAGCTAGAATTTTTGCTAGGTTACTTGAACAAGGCGCAATAAAAAAAGAAATCAATATCATTTATACAGAATCAACCGAAGCGGAAGCAATAAAACTTTTTTCAAATACGTATCTTGCTCTAAGGGTTGCATACTTTAATGAGTTAGATTCATATGCTGAGATTAGAGGATTAAGTACCCGTGATATTATCAATGGGGTCGGTTCAGATCCTAGAATTGGAAATCATTATAATAATCCTTCATTTGGATACGGTGGATACTGCTTGCCTAAAGACACAAAACAATTGCTTGCGAATTATGCTGACATTCCTCAGAACATTATGTCGGCTATTGTTGATGCAAATAGGACAAGAAAAGATCACATTGCAGAAATGATAATTAAGAGAAATCCTAAAACTGTAGGGATTTATCGACTCACAATGAAAATAGATTCGGACAATTTTCGCGAATCTGCAATTCAAGGTGTGATGAAACGCATAAAAGCCCAAGGCATAGAAGTTTTAGTGTACGAACCAACACTTCATAGTGATTGTTTTTTTAACTCCAGGGTGATTACTGATCTAGAAGAGTTTAAACAAATTTCTGATATCATTGTCGCGAACAGATTAACGGATGAGATTAAAGATGTAGTGGACAAAGTATATACTCGAGATTTATTCAGTCGAGATTAGGGTAACGCTTATATTGAATCGCGATAGAATGAAAAATGTATATGTTTTCGTTTGTAAGTCGAGTCGCACACGTGAAACACACAATTATTAGTATTCACATCATAGATTTATTCGAATGTAGAAAAAATGTTAGAATTTGGTTACAATTTAGATATAAATGCTTTGACAATCCTTTAAAACACTGATATAATCTTGTAAAGAAATGAATAGAACTAATGGCATTAGTTCTATTTAGACATAATTTCGTTACAATTTAATTTACAACTTGAAAATTCGAGTTTTAAGTGTATCAGACAATAATTCAGATAAGCATTTGTCGAATCGCTAAATAGCACGATATTGGATGGGAAGATAAGAATGAAAAGCTATTCATAAGTGCAAGAATGAAATCTGATCGCCTACTAAGAAATAAGTCGCGGATATTTTGAGGGTTCTTGTCGGGAAAGTTTAATAATTAGAACAGCAAATTTTTCGAAAGGAGTAAAGTATGATGTCAGAGCTAAAGAAAGAATGTGAAAACGTGAAAAGAGAGGAATTTAACTATCCGCGTTTTAGAGTAAATGATCAATTTATTGAACTGATGACGGACTGGAATGAGGAATTTCGAGCAACCAGTTTTAGAGCATCCAAGCCAGTAAGTAAATCCTTGCGTTGGTTAACGGAAAGGACACTTCTAAAACTATTTGCACCCGCAGCAGTTGTCGTTAATGAGTTAGGACATATTCTGTTTATTCACGGACAAACAGGCATGTTTTTGGAACCTGTGCCAGGATATCATGGAATTAGTAATGTATTAAAAATGTCTCGAGTTGGATTGCGACGGGAATTAGGGATTGCGTTAAAGGAGGCTGTTGCTCAACAAAAAATTATTTATACACCCGAGATAAGTATTAAAACTTTGGGTGGGAATTTGCTTGTAAATATTACCGTTGGGCCGTTGGAGAATTCTAACAAGGAACCCGCATTGTATATAATAATTTTTGAGAATGGGGCAAAAGTTCAGTCACAAGGAACCGCAAAGGACGAAAGATATCCAATAAATCTAGATGAGAAAATGAATATTCAAGTAAATAAAGATGAGTATAGGGAGGTTCTAAAACTAGAGAGAACGATTAGCTACAGATCTCAGGAGCTATCTGAAATTGAGAGTCAATTGCAGACTAACAGTGAAATGCTTGAAATTTCTAAGAGAGAATTAGAAACTTTTAGTGAAGTTCTGGAAAATGCTAAAAATGATATTGAGATGAATGAAAAACTGATCGAAATATCTAATGAAAATTTGAAGACTGTCAATGAAAAATTAATTTCGGACAGAAACGAATGGCAGAGCAATAATCTCCTTCTGGAGGTATCTAATGAAGAGTTGCAGAGCGTTAATGAAAAATTGGCACTTTGTAAAAGTGATTTTGAGTACCAAAATCGTCTGCTTCAAAAAGCTAGTGAAGAGCTAAAGAGTGTCAGTGAAAAATTGGTGCTCGATAAAAGTGAAATGGAACATAAAGAGCACCTGCTTAGTGCAGCTAATGAAGAGTTGCAGAAAATCGAAGAAAGACTGGAACTTGGTAAAAGTGATCTGGAGGACAAAAAAAATCGCCTAAAGACAGTAGAAGAAGAGTTGCGAATTGTCAGTGAAAGATCAGTGATTAATAAAAACGAATTAGAACGAAACGGTCTTCTTCTGACGGAGTCAAAAGAAGAGTTACAGAGTGTCAAGGATAAGTTGGCATTCGGGCAAAGTGAGTTAAAGAATAATGAGCATCTGCTTGAAAAGGAGAAAGAAGAGTTAGCTATTTTAAATGATAAGTTGACATTCATTAAAAGCGAACTAGTGAATCAAGATTTGCTTTTGAAAGCAGCTAAGGACGAATTAAAGAATGTTAATGAACAAGTTGGATCAAGTAGAAATGAATTGCGGATTAACGACAACCTCTTTGAAATTTTGAAAAATGAAATAGAAACCGCGAAAGCAGAATTAAACAGTGTTAGAGCCGAATTAGCAAAAGAAAATGAGCTACCAGAACTTTTGAGACAAAACCTGGAAGCAATTAAAAGTGAATTAGATACCATGAAGATAGAATTAAAACAGACTAACGATGAATTATATAGTGCTAATGATCAGCTACAAAGAACAAATGAAGAAATTGAGAAGTCAAAGTTAGTATTAAGCTCACTAAATAAGGAATTGTCAACTACTCCAACGAAAGTTAGGGAAAACAATTTAAGTAATAAAGTTCAATCTCTTTTTAATGATGAAGAAAGCAGAAATGATAACCCATATACTCTGTTAAGCAATAATGATGCAACTATTGACAAGGTGCACTCACTATTTAATGACCAGGAATCGGTTATTGACAACAGTCAAACGCGTAATCGCTTAGACAAATCGGAATTAACTGAATCGTTAAGCTATGATAAGTCAATCAAATTGCCAGGTATTAACACGATGCAGTTTCATTTTAGAGATAAGAATGAAACTGTGTCAGCTCAGAGTAGTGGAGAAACTATCGGAAGCAGCAATATTGACTTTGAACCTTCACAATTAAACGGCGAAAATAATCTTTATAAATTCATGGTATCTGAAGAAAGTATAGCTTCAAATGATGATGTTATTAATTCAGGGGAGTTGCTTGCTAACGAGACAGACTTTTCAAATCAAGGTTTATTTGATGATGACCGCGATCAAAGTAACTTTGCAGCAGATTCGATTCCGACAATTGTTTCTGAATTTAAACATGAAGTCAAAAGCGAAAAGATGATAATAACTTTGCAGGAATGGTTTTTAATGCTTGCTAAGATAGAAGAAGAAGGAGCAGAGTTGTACAAAAAATTCTCTGAATTTAGTTCCGGCAAGCTAAAATCGGTTGTTTTAGGATTTGCCCAGGAAGAATTTAAACATAAACGACTGATGATTGACCTTTCAAGTGATGCTCAATTTAATAACATTCAATTAAACGAAACAGTAGCGATGCTTTCGCAAGAGCAAGTAGATTATGTTACAACATACGCCACTAATGTAGACTTATCATCAGAAAAGGAGTTCTTGCAATTTGCTCTACAGCTTGAAAAAAACTATATCGAAATTTACAAAAAACAGTTAGAGATATTCAAAGTTGATTCAAATGAGTATAAAAGATTCAAGAATATGATAGAGGAAGCGAGAAAACATATGGTTTTCATTGTGAATACACTTAATGATTTGAAACAGACAGAGTATTCAGAACAGATCATGACAATGCGAAAAGTCGGAGTTCAGGATAGAGAATAGTTTAGTTGAAATTTTGAATCGAGTCTATTTTGAAAATTTATTGTTAATTTGGGGATTTATTTCTAAAAATTGCTCCATATTCGTAATTCAATCCCTAATAGAAAGAGTGATATCATTGATTGATACTCATATACATTTAGTTCCGGGAGTTGATGACGGCGCTAAGGACATGGATACGGCTATACAGATGTTGCGTGTTGCAAATAATGACGGTGTAAAAGAGATGATACTAACGCCCCATTTTAACACACCGCTCTATCAGAATGAAAATGTCATAGAAAAATATGGTGTATTGAAAGAGTACGTTGCAACAAATATGGTTGACTTCAAAATGCATTTAGGAAATGAGATATATTTAAGTGAAGAAGATGTTGACGCAATAAAAACTGGAAAGGCCTATACGATGGGGAATACCCGTTATCTGCTCCTGGAGCTACCGGTCTATCAATTCTATCCATTTCATGAAATGATGATTCGAGACCTTCAAGAAAATGGTTACAGAATTGTGCTAGCCCACGTTGAAAGATATCAAATTTTTAAAAATCAACCTCAAATGCTTGAGGATCTTGTGAAAAGAGGGATATATTGCCAAATTACAGCAAGCTATATCGTGGATAAAAAAACAAGAAAAAAAGCATTTAAGTTGATTAAAGATGGTCTCGCTCATATAGTTGCTTCAGATGGGCATAATTTAGACAAACGTCCACCTGTAATGAAGATGGCTTATGAAATTGTTTACAAAGCTTTCGGTAGTCGATGCGCAGATTTATTGTTTATTGAAAATCCTAGAGCAATGATTATGGATTCAGTCCTTGGGGATTTTAATATTGGTCAAAAGAAAAAATTGCAGTTGTTTTAACTGTGGTTTGAATTCTAGCATATAAATTAAGATCTGAATAATTATACATAGAACGATATTGATTTATGATCTGAGATTAAAAAGTTGTTAAGAAAAAGCGAGGAGTACCATGCAAAAAAAAACTAGCAGACAATTATTTCTAGTTCTATCGGATATTATTTTTGTGAACATCGCTTTTATTGCGGCGCTTTTATTGCAGTTTGAGGGTCATATACCAGCAGAAGTTCTTACCATTTATTTAAATAGCAGTATTGTTTTGACGGTGGGAAAAATTCTTATATACCGGTATTTCGAATTGTACAGCAGTTTGTGGTCATATGCATCGGTTGATGAATTCATGAAAATTATAATAGCAGGGTTTGTGGGTGCTATTTTAGGAACAGCTTATCTTATCTTCATGGGTGAGAGAATGTTCTTTGGTATTTATTTAACAGCGATGATCTTAGAAATTGCCTTTGTTGGCGGTGTGCGTTTTAGTTATCGGATTATTCGAAGTTTGAAAAATAGGAACTCATTTAATAAAATTGAACATGATAAGAAAATATTGATTATTGGGAGTGGTGCAACCGCTACGCTAATAGCAACAGAGATCAAAAACCACACATCAAATTACGGTCAGATTATTGGTTTTATCGATGACGACGAAAATAAATTGAACAAGAGTATTTCTGGGGTAAAAGTTCTAGGTAATTATCATGACATCTACAGCATTGTCCACAAGTTCAAGATAAATGAAATCATCATTGCGGTGCCAACTGCGGGCCCGTATACGGTAAGAATGGTTATAGCAGAATGCAAGCGGACAAATGCCAACGTCCGTATCATGCCAGGCATTCGCGAAGTGATTGATGGTCAAGTTTCACTTAATAAAATCAGAGGTGTCGAGATTGAAGATTTGCTTGGAAGAGACTCGGTGAATCTGCATGTTACGGAAATAATCAGTTACATTGAAAGTAAAACGGTTCTCGTCACGGGTGGTGGTGGTTCAATTGGATCTGAGTTATGCAGGCAAATTGCTAAATTTAACCCGGGAAAACTTATTATTATTGATAACTATGAGAACAATGCATATGAAATTCAGAATGAACTAATTAAAGAATATGGGAATAAGCTAAACCTAGACGTCATTATTGCGTCGGTTAGAGATCGGGAAAATATATTCACAATCATCGGTAGCAATCGTCCTGATGTGATCTTTCATGCAGCAGCTCATAAACATGTCCCCCTGATGGAACACTCACCTGGGGAGGCAATAAAAAATAATGCGTTTGGCACCAAAAATGTTGCAGAGGCGGCTCATGAATATGGTGCTGATCGTTTTGTATTAATTTCAACAGATAAGGCTGTTAATCCAACGAATATTATGGGCGCGAGCAAACGTATCTGTGAGATGATTATTCAAGGCCTAGCAAAACAGAGTACTACCAAGTTTACGGCGGTTAGATTTGGAAACGTTCTTGATAGCAATGGATCAGTTGTGCCACTTTTTAAAAAACAAATAAAAGAAGGTGGGCCTATAACGGTTACCCATAAAGACATCATTCGTTATTTTATGACAATTTCAGAAGCGGCTCAATTGGTGATTCAGTCTGGAGCCATTGCAATCGGTGGAGAAATATTTGTTCTCGATATGGGGGAACCGATAAGAATTTATGATTTAGCAGTCGACTTGATCAAGCTTTCAGGACTAAAGTTGGATGAAGATATTAAAATCGAGATAACCGGTTTGAGGCCAGGAGAAAAGTTGTATGAAGAACTTCTGATGGATGAAGAGGGATTAATTGGCACAAAATGCGAAAAAATCCATGTCGGCAAACCCATTGATATTGATTATGTTCAGCTTAAGCAATCCCTCGATGAGTTGTCAGAGGCCCTAAAATCACCCAATGTTAATAACCTCATCAGTATGGTAAGAAAAATTGTACCCACGTATAGAAATAGTGATGAAGTTAACAGTAAAGTCAAAGAAATTGCGAAAAAGAAAGAATTAAATGATATCTTTTAAGCATAGCGATACACATTAAAAACATTGAGTAGTAAACTATTAATACAATTTATGCAAATATTGAAATTATTATACATTGAAGCAAGAAAAGAGCTATTCGAATGAAGAAAAAAAAAAATGCAGTAATATCAGTTGGATTGATTCTTCTAATTATTGGGGTATTTGCTTACGTATTTACAAGTGATAATTCAAACAATCGGACAGAATCAGATAATGAATCAAATAGCTCATTTAATGAAGAAGCAAGTTTGTCGATAGAAGATGTACTAAATAAAAACAACGAGGATTTATTAAAATTTATTGATACTAGAAAAACAGTTGTTTTTGCGATCTACGGAATTGATGATAAAACAACAGAAGAAGGAAGAAGCGACATAATAATGGTGATCAAGTATGACCCAACGGTAAAAAAAATGGTCATCGTATCGATACCAAGAGATTTAAGAGTTGATGTCCCAGGATATGGTATGACTAAAATTAATCATGCCTATGCTTATGAAGGCGAGCAGCTTATTAATCAAGTCGTAGAAGAACTACTGGGAGTAAAACTAGATTTTTCTGTTAAATTGAATTTTGATACATTTTCAAGCATTATCGATGACGTCGGCGGTGTCGAAATCAATGCGAAGAAACAGTTTCTTTACGATGATAATTCCCTTGCTATTGATCAGGGCAGTCAAACGCTAAATGGAAAAGATGCGCTTTTCTATGTACGGTTCAGGAGTGACAGTGATGTTGATTATGGGCGTATTGGCAGACAACAGGAGGTTGTGATTTCATTGATGGAAGATTTGAAATCAATTAGTACGAAAGAGAAAATCAAATTGGTCACAACTTATTACGACCAGGGAATAAAGACGGATGCAAATCTGAATAAGATTATAGACTATATCAAAATGAGCAAAGCTGATAATGATATTGTCTATGAGAATTACCGCCTACCTACATATTCTGAGGTGATCGATGGATTATGGTATGAATTGTATCGGCAAGAAGATTTGGACATGATAAAAAACTTATTTGATAAAAAAGAAGAAATGAATTTAGAAAATTGGAAATAGGCAAAGGCAATAAAACGGGAGGTGTAAATAATGGAGGCAACAAAAGAGGTTGATTTTAAAGAGCTGATTAGGATTTTCTTTAAAAGATGGTGGCTTATACTATTATTGACAATTATGGGTTCTGGTGTGACTTACTTTATTACAGCAAATTTTGTT
This sequence comes from Acetobacterium sp., assembly GCF_041752335.1. Classification (GTDB taxonomy): domain Bacteria; phylum Bacillota; class Clostridia; order Eubacteriales; family Eubacteriaceae; genus Acetobacterium. The sequence goes on from NZ_JBGSHG010000125.1 coordinate 10,911, forward strand.
ACGCCTATTTATGAAGCTAAAACAGTTTTATATATCGGACAAGAAGATTCAGGATTAGGAAGTATTGGTATTTCAGTCGGTCAGCTTGAAGCGGATAGTCAGTTGATTATCGATTATAAGCAGATCGCATTAACGCGTCTGGTGATTGATGCAGTTATAAAAAACACCGGATTGAGTATTTCTGACAGTGAATCCTTGAATAATTCAAATAACATCGAAGGTGACTCATCGGAGGATCCGATGGTTATGTCATACAAGAAGTTTCGCAATAATATTGTTATTGAAACTGTAGAAAACTCTCGTTTATTCACGGTTGGCTTTCGATATCCAGATCCTGAAATTGCAAAAAAGGTTTCTGATGAATTAGCAAAGCAGCTGACCATAGCTGTTTCTCAAATTGTCGGTGTTGAAAATATTCGTATTTTGGATCAAGCCTTTGTACCAGCAAAACCTATTGCACCGAACAAATTACAAAATGCAATTATCGGTGGTGTTTTAGGTCTTATTTTCTCATTATTCATTGTGATTGTAATGTTTTTAGCTAATGATACCGTTAAAGATGAAGACGAAATTAAGAGCCTTATTGGGGTGTCTGTTTTGGGGAGTATTCCAGAATTCAAGGGGGAGGCTAGATAATGAACTTATCAAGTTTAATAATATTAAGTAATCCCTCATCACATGTAACTGAAAGTTACAAACTGTTAAGAACTAATTTAAATTTTATAAATTTTCAGAATAAATATCAGGTTATTTTATTCACGAGTGGTGCTAAAGAAGAAGGTAAAACAACAACCATATGTAATTTAGCTATAACACTGGCACAGTCCGGCAAGCGGGTACTTTTGATTGATGCAGATTTGAGACTCCCGCGGGTGGGGAAGATTTTTGATATCAAAGAAAATCAGCCTGGTTTATCAAATATGTTAGTTGAAGGATTAATTCTTGATTCAGTGTTAAATAAAGTAAATAATCTTGAAAAGTTTGATATCCTAACTGCCGGTGATCGACAAGTTTCGCCAACAGAACTATTGAATTCTGATGCTTTTGAAAAAATGATTTTAGCATGCAGGAAAGAGTACGATATAATTTTAATAGATACTCCACCGGTTTTGAACTTTGCCGATGCAAGCATAGTATCTAGAGTAACTGATGGTGAGATACTCGTTATTGCTGCTAATGAAACAAAAAAATCAGTAATTGTTGAAGCAAAAAAAAACATCGACAAAGTCGGTGGTGTACTATTAGGTGTTGTTTTGACAAAAGTAAAATTCAAAAAGAATTCCCACTATTATGGATATGAAGACGACAAGTCTCGATCAAAAAAGGAAAAGAAGATTAAGAAAGAGAAGAAATCAAAGAAATAAAAAGTATTTTCAAATGGTTCAACGTTAAATCTAAAATCTTGTCTGAGAACCAGTTTTTATCTTCAACTTTCATTTGAATGCCATAAATTATATTCTCAGAATGTATTCAGAATATTTTGCAAAAAAAAGACTGGAAAATGGGATTGAAAAAGGATATAATATAATAATCTATGGTAGAGGCTTTTTATCAGTATTTTGATAAAGGCCTCTTCTTTACGCGAAGCTATTAACTCTACCCTAATGTAGCTTTTTAAGGTGAAAGTTCCAATTATGAGTATGCATAAAGTTTCATAACAGGATAAGTAGGCACATCTCTACACAACGAAAAAGAAACAGGGAATATTCAAGAATTCATTTATTGAATATTAATGTGCTTTATAATAAAAACAAGTGGAGGATTATCAATTAATGATAACAGTATCAGAACTAAGTTTGAATTTTAGCGGAACAAATCTTTTTTCCAATGTAAATATAAAATTTACCCCGGGGAATTGCTATGGGGTCATCGGGGCGAATGGCGCCGGAAAGACCACCTTTTTAAAAATCTTGTCAGGAGAGCTCGAACCATCAACTGGTAATGTCTTTATTCCCGAAAACATGCGGATGTCGGTGCTAAAACAGGATCATTATGCCTTCGATGCGTTTTCGGTTCTTGACACCATTATGATGGGAAATCAGCATCTTTATGCGGTCATGAAAGAAAAAGATGCCTTATACATGAAAGAAGATTTTTCCGATGCGGATGGCATCCGGGCTGGCGAACTTGAAGGTGAGTTTGCCGAAATGGGCGGCTGGGAAACCGAATCCGATGCATCGCGGATTATCCAGGGCCTTGGTCTTAAGGTTGACATTCTGGATGCCAACATGGATAGCCTAACCGGGAACGAAAAGGTCAAGGTTTTATTGGCCCAGGCTTTATTCGGCAAGCCGGAGATCATCTTACTGGATGAGCCCACCAACCATTTGGATATTCAGGCGGTGGAATGGCTGGAAGAATTCTTAATGGACTATGATGGAACCGTTATTGTGGTATCCCATGACCGCTATTTCTTGAATAATGTCTGTACCCATATTGTCGATATTGATTTTGCCAAGATCAAGGTTTATGTTGGGAACTATGATTTCTGGTATGAATCCAGCCAATTGATTCAGCGATTATTAAAAGATCAGAATAAGAAAAATGAAGATAAGGCAAAAGAACTGCAGAACTTTATTGCCCGGTTCTCGGCCAATAAATCCAAATCCAAACAGGCGACCTCCCGTAAGAAAATGCTGGATAAGCTGAACATCGAAGACATGCCCTCATCATCCCGAAAATATCCCTGGGTTGGTTTCCAGATCGATCGTGAGCCCGGTAAAGAAATTTTAACCGTCGAGCATTTATCAAAAACCATCGATGGTGTTAAAGTTCTCAACAACGTCAGTTTCCGGGTCAATAAGGATGATAAGATTGCTTTTGTGGCAGACAACGAGATTGCCATGACGACTCTGTTTAAGATTCTGATGGAAGAAATTGAGCCGGACGAAGGCAGTTTCAAATGGGGCGTCAGTACCACCCAGTCTTATTTCCCTAAAGATAACAGTGACTATTTTAACGGCTGTACTCTGAACATCTGCCAATGGCTGCAACAATACACCGAAGAAATCACGGAAACCTATATTCGCGGTTTTCTGGGACGGATGCTTTTTTCCGGCGATGATATTTACAAAGAAGTACAGGTTCTCTCCGGGGGCGAAAAGGTACGCTGCATGCTATCCAAAATCATGATGTTTGGCTCAAACGTACTGGTTCTCGATCAACCAACTAATCACCTCGATCTGGAATCGATCACCGCCGTCAATAATGGTCTGATTGACTTCAAAGGCATCTTACTTTTTGCCAGCCATGACCATCAGTTTATGCAAACCGTGGCCAATCGAATTATTGAAATCGGAGAGGAAGGCATCATCGATCGTTTATCGACCTATGATGAATTCATCGAGTATAAGAAAAAGCTAGTTTAAGATTATCATCGAGCGCACCGCTAATGACAGCAGAGAAGTCTGGCATTAGAAGGTGCGCTTTTTCATGTATTAAAACCATTGTTCTTTTTTTCTGACAATTAAACAAAAAAATGTTATAATTCAGCTAAATCAATAGAATGACTTGATCGAGGTGATTCATGGATAACAGGGTATTATTATTTTCAATCGTTTTTTTTATATTTTTTGTCGTTTATATATTAGCAGGGCTCTATGTTTTTTTAAAATCGTCCAAAGAACCGAGCAATCCGGTTTTATCGGATTTGCCTAGTGCTCGATCGGAAAAACAGGAAAGCAAGACGTTAAATATTATTTCAATAAAAAAAGTTTATGGGTATCTTTCCATCGCTATGATGTTTGGTGGGATGCTTAATTTTGTGTCCCAGTATCTTATCGGCAAGGAATCAAGCATTGTGGAAGTTTTGATTCTTAGTGCTATCCTGATCTGTGGCGGCTTGATGATTCAGATTCTGCAAAGGCTGAAACTTTCGGATCAGCGAAAGGACTTTCTTAGTGTATCATGGCTGGCAGTACTGATTCCCGTCATCACCCTGCAGTTTATTGAATTTGGAGCAGTCACAATTTGGGCTTTTCCATTTATTCTAATTATCGCTTTTTTAGTATTCAAAGAGAAAATCCTGCTGGGAATCATGAGCGTATCCATCATTTTAACTCAGATTATTGTTTGGGTGATGGTGCCGTTAACCTATGTAAGCGTAAGTGGGGTTGATTATTCGGTTAGAATCGGGATGTTTTGTATTGGCATTTGGTTATGCTCCTATGTTAACAAACTATTTTTATTAAGGCTTGATGAAGCAGCTGAAAAAATGAAACTGCAGGAACTGATCACCCAAATTTCATCTGATTGTGTGGGAATCAACCAGCAGAATTTTACGGAGAATATCGATTATTTGTTAAGAACGAGCTGTGAGTTCTTTTTAGTTGATCGGACTTATATCTGTTTATTTGACCTGGACCATAAAACATTTTCATGTCTCCAGGATTATTGTCGTCCTGGGATCGAATCCAGTCAAGATCGGATCCAAAACCTTCCCATTGATTCCAGTCACTGGCGAATGGAAAAAATTCTGGGTAATGAATTGTTTGTGGCATCAGATATCAGCAAACTTCCGGAATTTGTCAATGCTGAGCTCATTAATATGGATGTTAAGTTTCCTAGATCTCAGCTTATTGCGCCGATTGCCAGCAAAGAAAAAATTATTGGATTCTGGGGACTTGAGACAGAGACAAGGATACAGGAATGGCAGGATGACCACCTGAATTTCGCCAAAATCATTGCGAACATTCTTGGCGATACCATTTCTCGGATCGACTCGGAGAAGGAACTAAGTTATCTGGCACATTATGACGAGATTACCAAGTTGGCAAATCGGAATCTGTTTACGAACTATCTGTATTTCAGCATGGTCAAACAAGAGTTTACCGACACCTATTTAGGGATTATTTTCCTGGATCTGGATTCGTTTAAAACGGTCAACAATACAGTTGGCCATGAAATGGGAGATGAACTTCTCTATCTGGTCGGGGAAAAGATCAAGGGTGTTGTGGCTAAAACGGATCTGGTTTCTCGTTTTAGCGGCGATGAATTCTTAATCATGATCAGTCATGTGAAAAACAAAGACGAAATGTCAGGGATTGCCGAAAAATTGATGAATCTATTTAATGAACCCTTTATCCTCAAGGGTCAGGAGTTTTTTATGACCGCCAGTGCCGGGATTGCACTCTATCCGATGGACGGTGGAGATCCGGAAGCGCTGATCATGAATGCCGACATTGCCAAGTACAAAGCCAAAGAAAAAGGCCGGAATCAATATCTGCTATGTTCTGCTGATATGAAAGAAGCCGTGAATCGTCAGAATCAGCTGACGAATTTCCTCTATCGTGCCCTGGAAAAAGGCGAATTATTTATTCAATATCAACCGCAGGTATGTTTGAGCACCGGAAAGGTTACTGGTGTCGAATCGCTCTTACGTTGGCAACATCCGGAGTTGGGGTTGATTTCCCCGGGGGTGGTGATTCCGCTGGCTGAAAAGACCAGTTTGATTAATCCCATCGGAGAATGGGTGCTTGAAACAGCCTGTCGGCAAAATAAAGCCTGGCAGGAAATGGGTATCGAACCGATCCTGATGGCTGTTAATATTTCGGCCAGTCAATTTAAAAATCCGAATCTGATTAGTCAGATCGAGGGAATTCTCAAAAGAACCGGTCTTAAACCCGAGTATCTGGAAATTGAAATTACTGAAAGTACTGCTATTTTAGAATTAAATGAAATTATCTGCAAACTCAATGGTCTGAAGGAAATTGGGGTTTCCATCGCCATCGATGACTTTGGAACCGAGTATTCATCCCTGGGTCGTCTAAAAATGCTGCCGCTGGATCGGCTGAAAATGGACAAGCAGTTCGTCGATGGGATTGGATCAAATCATAAGGATCAGGCTATTGCGAAAGCGATTATCCAGCTGGGCAAAAGTCTTGGTCTGTCGGTGGTGGCTGAAGGGGTTGAGGATGAAAATCAGGTATCTTTTTTAAAAACATCGCAGTGTGATCTGATCCAGGGCTATTATTACTACAAACCGCTTGACGCAGCAGCAATTGCGGAAATTTTACAACAACAGGGTTGAGTCAAACAGCAGATTTAAGGACGCACATTGATGAGGTGTTTCTTAAAAAAGAGTATCGGTATGGATTATTTTAAAACAATTCAAATTTACGAAATAAAGTCTATTCTGTGGAATTTATAACAATTATTTTGAAATTTTGAAACTTAAAAATTTACAAAGGCAGTAGATTGGTTTATAATTGAATAAATTAGACGAATCTGATCGAGAGGCTTAAAATGGACAAAACAGAAATAATACAGCTTGCGGAAGACTTTATTGGAAATTCAGCAGATAACCAGATAAAGATGGATAGTGAAGCACCCCCTGAACTAGTCGGAAAGAGAATCTATGATGCCCCAATTTTCGGTTTTTGTGAAGCCCGTGACGAGGTATTTGCAATACTTAAGAAACCGGAGGTAATCGGTTGTCATTTCCGGAATCCCCGGGAATGGTTGCCCACAGCGCATACGGTGATTTCATTTTTTCTGCCCTATAGCGAGGCCGTGAAAGCCAGTAACCGGGAACAGAAAATCTGGCCGTCATGGGGATGGCTGGTCGGTCGGGTTGAAGGCCATCGGTTATTGAGAGCCCTGTTATTGCAGTTGGAAATAAGCCTAAAACAGGCTGGCTATGCCACCATTGTACCAGCTATGGATAAAAAATTTTTTAGCATAACCGAACCCATTGAAGAGCTCTGCGGCGAACCCCTGGCGTTTACCAGTAACTGGTCAGAACGCCATATTGCCTATCTCTCAGGATTGGGGACCTTTGGTCTTTCAAAGGGGTTGATCACGGAAAAAGGAATTGCCGGAAGATTTGGCAGTCTGGTCACGGAATTACAGTTGGAACCCAATCAGCGACCTTATGAAATTTATAATGCCTATTGCACCCAATGCGGTGCTTGTGTCAAACAATGCCCAGTGCAGGCCATCTCCATCGAAAAAGGAAAAGACCATCGTCTCTGCAGCATTTTTCTTGATAAAACTGCGGAAAAATTCACCCCTCGGTATGGCTGTGGGAAATGTCAGGTCAATGTACCTTGCGAAAGTGGTATTCCCGGCCGAAATAAATAATTACAGTGATCAGATAGGACAAATATTTACTCTTAATTATGGGAAGATTGTTGACGATAAATATAGAAGTTAAGAAGATACTAAAATCGAAGCGGGTTTAAGCACAAACAAGGCTGCAGTCGATTAAAAGCGATGGATGGTACAATGTTAACAGATAAGTATAAAAAACTGGAAGAATTGGAAAAGGTCGTCGAGTTTACCTATCCGGGAATCACCCTATTGATTCGGGACAGCAATCTGGGCGATTTGGGATCAAAATATAAGGTGGGAATGATATTGAAAGAGTTGGGGTTTACCGATGCCAGTCTACGTCGGGGTGGTATGGTTACCACCCATCGTCTGGCAATCCTGTCCAACCATTATGCCAATATGCAAGCTTATGAGCATGATACCAATTGGGGTTTATGTGTGTTGGAAGCGGGTTCGCATTTTAAAGTGTTGGATACCTGCACCCGGGGAGATAAAACCCAGATTATCTTGCTTCACCTGCCTGAAAAAGGCTGGGAAGTATTTGACACGGTAGCCACAGATATTGATCAGCAGGTTGTGGCGATCGTCAGGGAAGGATTCGAACATTGCCTGGACATGCCGCCGATCTCTGAGCTTTCTACCCAAAGTTGGCTAAGCCGCTGTCGCTATCCCATTGGTATGTCCGAAAGCGGGGAGTATTTTCCCCTGGGAGAGTATTAGAAAGGAGTAACAAGAGATGGTTTATTTTTTAATAATTCCAGTTCTTTTATTAGCATTTTTTCTGGCCGGCATTCGTATTATTCGCCCGACAAGTCGGGGGCTAATTGAAACACTGGGAAAGTACGCAAAATATGCCGAACCAGGTTTTCACTGGATTATTATTGGCGTGCAACGAATTTTTGTCGTCAATGTTACGGAGCAAATGTTTAACGCTGAGCCACAGGTTATCATCACCAATGACAATTTGAATGCTACTGTTGATGCGCAGATTTATTTCAAGGTGAAATCTGACGAAGAGAGTGTCAAAAACTCGGTTTATAATGTTAATAATTATAAGGTGCAAATCGTCAATTTAGCCAGAACTACATTGCGAAATATTATTGGTACCATGACCTTGAAATCTGCCAATAGTGAACGCAGCATCATTAACACGGATTTGCTGAAGACATTGAAAGAAGAAACCGATAAATGGGGTATTGACATTGTCAGAGCAGAATTACGAGAAATTGATCCGCCCCAGGATGTGCAGGAGACCATGAATAAGGTGGTCAAAGCTGAAAATGAAAAAGTCGCTGCGATTGATTTTGCTACTGCTGCTGAAACTACAGCAGATGGCGTAAAACGTGCGGAGATTAAAAAAGCTGAAGGCATTAAACAAGCTCGAATTCTTGAAGCGGAGGGTGAAGCTTTTGCAATCAAATTAGTAAACGAAGCGGCAGAAAAGTATTTCATTGGCAATGCCCAAATTTTAAAACAATTACAAACCACCGAAATTGCGCTGAAAAATAATGCTAAGATTGTAATTCCAACTGATACCCAGCTCATCAATGTCATTGGCGAGATGTCAGGTGTGATACCGATTAAAAAAAATGATCTGAATTTTTAAAAAAGCAGCGAACATTGTTTTGCTGCTTTTTTAATTCGATAAATGACAATCTGGTTCAGAGAATTTAAGAATGGCCGTTTAAAATATTCAGCATGGTTAAAAAGCGCCATTAGCGGGTAGATATAATTACATAATAATCATAAATAAAAGCGATGGGTGAATCGAAATTAAGTAAAAAAATTAAATGGGGTGATTAAATTGGATGATCAAAAAGCAGGGCCATTAAAAAATAAAGAATTATTTTTTGAAGAGCTTTTTCGAAACAATCAGGAAATTATGCTTTTGATTGAACAGGACACGCTTAAAATTAAAGACTGCAATCGTTCAGCCTGTTTGTTCTACGGTAAAACCCATGAAGAGATGATTACCTTTAAAATCACCCATTTCAATTGTCTCAGTGAAGATCAGCTTAAGAAAGAACTAGAACTGGCAAAAAATAGCGAGCGCAATCAGTTTTATTTTAAGCATCGTGGCGCCAATGGAGAAATTAGAGACGTTGAGGTGCGCTCAAGTCCCATCTCATTGGATGGCCGGAATTATTTACTCTCGATTGTGGTGGATATCACCGGGTTGCAGATCGATAGTGATGCATTGCGAAAAGAAAACAGGGAGCTGGAAAAAAGGGTGGCAGAACGCACCTATGCCCTAAAGGAGTTAAATGATCAGCTGATTACTGCTAAAGCTGAACTGGAACGGGAAATGATTTTTATTAAGGCTTTGTTTGAAAGTATTCCGGGTTATCTTTACGTCTACGACGAAGCGGGAAGACTGATCAAATGGAATAAAAAGCATGAAGAAATGACCGGTTATTCAGACGAAGAGCTGGCGCATATGACGATGGATCAGTGGTTTGAAGGTGATGATCTGGTCAGGGTCATGGTGGCTGTCGATGAGGTGTTTAAAAAGGGTTATGGCGAGGTGGAGGCCAATCTCATTACCAAAGGCGGAAAAAAACTTCTGATTCGTTCCAATGGAGTGGTCATGAACCTTGACGGAAAGAAGTATTTTACCGGCGTGGGAATGGACATTGCCGAAAGTAAACGCCTGGAAGCAGAACTGGCAAAGGAAAGTAAACTGCTTGAAACAACGTTGGTATCCGTGGGGGATGGGGTTATCTCCTGTGATCAGGATGGCCAGGTTTTGTTTATTAATCGGGTGGCTGAAGACCTAACCGGCTGGACCAAAAACGAAGCATTAGGGCAGCCGATCGAAACCGTATTTAACATCATCAACGATGTCAATCGGGAAAAAGCAGGAAATATAGTTGCGGAAGTTATTAAAACGAAAGAAATCCGGGAGCTGGATAATCATACATTGCTGATTGCCAAAGACGGCAGCGAGCGAACCATTGAAGATAGTGCCGCTCCCATTATTGATGAAAACAGCGATGTCCTCGGGGTCGTTCTGGTGTTTCGGGATTATACCGAGAAAAAGCAGAAACTCGATCAGATTGAGTATTTGAGTTATCATGATCAGCTCACCGGTCTTTATAATCGCCGATATTATGAAGAAGAACTCGCTCGAATGGACACCCCAAGAAATTTACCCTTATCTTTGATAATGGGTGATGTCAACGGACTGAAACTGGTAAACGACAGTTTCGGACACGTCATGGGGGATGAGTTATTAAAAAAAGCCGCTGCGACGATTACCAAAGCCTGTCGCATCGATGATGTGGTGGCTAGATTGGGCGGTGACGAATTTGTCGTGCTGCTTCCAAAAACACATCAAGTTGAAGCAGAAGAAATCATAACACGCATAGAAGAACTGGCCAAAACAGAAAAAGTCGGCACCATAGAACTTTCCATTTCATTTGGTTTTGAAACAAAGCTGGATGAGGAAGAAGATATTCAGCGGATTTTCAAAAGAGCTGAAGACTATATGTATCGGCGTAAACTGACAGAAAGCCTGGGAATGCGGAATAAAACTGTCAGTATGGTGATTGAGACCTTATTTGATAAATATCAGAAAGAAATGTTCCATTCGGAACGGGTTAGTCGATTGTCGGCTGAGGTGGGAACTAAAATTGGACTAAATTCCAAGAATTCCCATGATCTTCAGACCGCCAGCCTGATGCACGATATTGGTAAGATTGGGATTGCCGAGGGTATTCTTGACAAGACAGAAAAACTGAGTGAACAGGATTGGATAGAAATACGGCGCCATCCCGAAATTGGATACCGAATTTTAAGTTCCGCCAATGAATTTGCCGAAATAGCGGATCATATACTGGAACACCATGAGCACTGGGACGGAAGCGGCTACCCCAAAGGACTAAAAGGCGAAGAAATTTCATTAGAAGCCCGGATCATTGCCATTGCTGACGCCTATGATGCGATGACGAAGATGCGGCTGCATATGAATGATCTCACGGTAGAAGAAGCCATTGAAGAAATTAACCGATGTTCTGGCACCCAATTCGATCCGGAAATTGCCAGAGTTTTCGTTAATATGATTGAAGATGAAAACTGAAATAAAATATGTCAGGAAATTGACCCGGCCAATCCGTTAATGGGTAAGGCCGGGTTAATTGTGTTTCTTCAGATTGCGAAGATTGTGAAACATGACGCCGAAGGTTTCGTGCTTTACCTGAGTAGGATCAAATTTCAATAGTTTAAAGGTGATTTGGACACATAAACCGATAGCCAAAGCCGAAATCACCGTGCCTAAACCAACCATGCCCCCCAGAAGCCAGCCCATCAGGACAACACTAACCTCCACAATGCCCCGACACAGGCCAACCGGCAATCCGGTTTTTCGGGTTACTGCCACCATCAGGCTGTCCCGAGGCCCGGCACCAAAAGCAGAGGAAATATAAAAGTATGTCCCCAGTGAAATAATAAAGAGACCAAAAATGTGAACCAGGGTTCCTATCCAAAAATTATTAAAAAGTGGGATAACGTCTAAAAATAGGATGAGATCCAAAAAGAGACCAATCATAAACATGTTGAAAATGGTACCCAGCCCGATTTTTTCACCTAAAAGAAAGACAATTGCTACAATGATGGCCCCCACAGCTGTGTTCACCAGGCCGAGACTGACCCCCAGGGTCTGACTGATCCCGCTGTGTAGAACCTCCCAGGGAGCATAACCGATATTTGCTCGCATGGTCACGATAATCCCCAATCCGTAAAGAAAGAGACCAAAATTCAGCTTTAGAAATCTTAGAATGTATCCAGTCATAATACCCTCCTTAAAGAATAATGTTTCAAGTATAACACAGAATCAATGGGGGTTAAAGATAGAAATTTCGAGGGCTCTGTTTTTCTCGAATCTGAAGATTAGCTGTTTTGATTTTGAAAAAATGTGGTATACTAAAAGCAGCAAAATAGAACAGATGGAGCATAGCGCTTCGGGAGGTTAGAAATGAAAGTAATTGGGATTAATGGAAGTCCTCATGGTGAAGGCAATACATTTACGGCGCTGAGTATCGCAGGTGAAATTTTCGCTCAGGAAAGCATTGATTTTGAGATTTTCAATGTTGGCATGAAAGCGGTGCAGGGTTGTACTGGCTGTAGTGCCTGCGGCAAGAATAAAAATGAACAGTGTATCTTTACAAAAGATGTTGTGAATGAAGGGATTCAAAAGATTAAAGAAGCTGATGGTGTAATTTTTGCCAGTCCAGTTCACTTTTCTGGCATAAGTGGAAATATGAAGTCGTTTTTGGATCGGGCCTTCTACGTGGCCGGAGCTAATGGCGGATTATTTCGTCATAAGGTAGCCGGAGCCATGGTTGCGGTCAGACGTTCTGGTGGAGTAGCAACCATCGATCAATTGAATCACTATATCACCTACTCAGAAATGGTTATGGCAACAGGAAACTATTGGAATGTTATTCATGGCCGTACCGCCGGTGAAGCAGCCCAGGATACTGAAGGCGCCCAGACCATTGAGGTTACCGCAACTAACATGGTTTGGCTGATGCGTCTTATTGAAAACGGTAAGGGTGTTGTTGCGGAGCCAAATCCCTTTAAAAAAGTATATATGCATTTTGTCAGATAGGTAGTCGTTTTTGCCAATAAAAAAACACGTTTAACGTGTTTTTTTATTGGTTATTTAAATGTTAAATTGACGGGTCCGACACCACCGTCGATATCGATGCGATGGGGTGCAGATTTTGAACCGGTACCTGTTTCTGAAATATTCCGGTCGTTGATGGTAATGGGACCAAGACCCTGGTCTGCGGTGATAAAATAGTTATCAACACTGGCATCAATGTCCAGACTGGTCTGGCCGACACCACAGTTGATTTCCAGATCACCGGTGACAAGCCCCTGGATATCGATGACTCCGACGCCGCCGTCGATCTCAAAATCATTGAGTTGGGCGTCAGTAAAATGAACGGCGCCAGCGCCACCACTAAGTTTACCAGAATTTGCCTGGAGCTGATCGGCCACAATTTCACCGGCGCCCTGTTTGATAGTCAATTCATCGGTGATCAACTCAGACAATTCACCGCGACCGGCGCCAATCTCAAGTTCCAGTTTTTTCAAGCGGGTGTCACGGGGAATGGTAACCAGGAGATCAGGCATGTGATTCTTGCCAATCAGATTAGGAATAATATTGGTATTCCCTTTATCTTCAATGACAAGCTTGCCATTATCAAGGGTGGCAACTAGACTTTTGGGGACATTGGATCCTTCAACCCGGAAGGCATCGCCGGTCTGAAGAGTAATATTGCCGGCATTGAAATTAATAAAAACTGATTCCAACGCACCGGTGAAATCCTGCTGAAAGTGGGCTTCACCTTGCTCATTGATTTGGGTTTTGTTTTCAATCAGGCCAACCCCCCGCATGATGGCGACGCCACCATTGACAATGCTGGAGATGATTCCCAATGCCAGCACCAGACCAAAGGCAATGGCCAGGTATTTAATCCAACTTTGATTGGTATTCATTTGACTTCTGTCCCCCCAAAGATATTCGTGCTATTGATGTAAATGGTCGGCGGGTTTTCGCCCAGTGGTCGGTTGGTCTTATTTGATGCTCCGCCAAAAATCGGCGTGGTGGACATTTCCACCCGGACATTGCTGGGCATCAGCATATCAATACCGCCAAAGACCGCAGTAGCTGAGATATAAATATCTTCGTTAATAATCGCCTGGCGCAAATCAAGGGAAACACTGCCAAAAATCGCAGTCAGACTGGCGCCGTGGAATTCTTCCCCGGGAAAGTTAATCTCCTGGCCGCCAAAGACTGCTGAATAATCCGGAAGTCCATCCTTGGTCATGCCCTGAATCAGCTTGGCATTTTTACTGAGGCGGTCTTTAAACATAATGCTCAAACCAATGGCAATAATAATGATTGGAAAAATCAGGTCGCCCAGCAAAGCACCGTTGAAATAGCCTTGGGCGGAAATAAATAGTAACACCCCAATCCCCAGACCGATCGTATTCCAAAGCTGTACGCCGTTTTGCACCATACTGATGGCACAGGGAACAATGATAAATAAGGTCCACCAGCCGGCAAAAAATAATTCAAAATTCCACAGACCAAATACATTTCCAGCAAAACCAAGGCCGATAACGACCAATAAAAGCCCCCACAATAAGTTACCTACTCGATTTCTCATTTTTTTCTCCTTATTTCGCAATTTGTTTTATTATACCATGCATCAGGAAAAATGAAAATTCTTCCTAGATTAATTTCTAATAGAAAATAAATTGATCCAATGATTTATTGTAATTGACTAAATGAAACTTGGTGGGTAAAATGATAGACAGAAGATCAACATCAATGAATGATATAAAAACAGGATGATTTTTTAGAAAATAATTTTAAAATCGAGAGTGACTGTTAAAAGGAAGACCGATCGATAAATGGAGGAAGTAACGTGGGATTAGAAAGTATTTTATATAAATGTGACAAGGGTGTGGACCTCAAACAATTGCGACTAAAACCCTGGGCAGTGGCTTCTGAAGTGATGGGACGGTTTAAAAAAACAAACCAGATTCATCGCTGGTTTTTAGAGAATATTCAAAATGGGGTTGATGACGGTGGGTTTTATCTGGTGGAGGAATATCAGTTCAAAAAACTCTACAAACTGTGTACTACAGTGGAGAGTAATCCTGAACGTGCTGAAGAATTATTACCCACGCTAAAGGGCTTTGATATTGGCAGTGCCAAATACGATGCAGTTTATTTTGAAAACGTAAGCAAGGTGCTTATTATTCTGGGACACATTAATAATACCTTTGACTTTGAAGAAAATGAATTGGTCTATAGCAGTTCCCATTAGAAAAAAATAAATTAGGTTATTTTTTAAAGAACCAGCTGAAGCAAACCTCAGCTGGTTTGCTTTTTATAGAAAAGAGAAACTTGCTTGATAAGCTTTGCCTTAAATGAAACTAAAGTATGTGTGAATGCTGACGACAATATAATAGCAGGTAAATAGACGTATTTAAATCATAATTCAAATAACAATTGAAGTTTTTAAAATAGTTCGCTATAATGTTGAACATGAGTAAAATGTTTTAATTAAGCATACTGAGGCGGTGAAGAGTAGCAGCTCCTTTTTTAAGGATCGCGGGGTAATTATTTGATAAAAAGCTGGGTATAAAAATAAAACTTAAGAATTATATTAATTTGATATAAAATCAGAAGGAGAAACAGAATGAAACATGAAAAGAGTTTGTTGTCAAAGATCCTGATGACGGTTGTTTTACCAGTGGCATTAATATTTAGTGCGATGGCAGGTATTGCGATGGTGGTCACGAGTCAGAATAGTGATCAGTTTGTGGCTATCCAAAATAGTTTACTGCTGATTTATGTAATCGGTTTAGTGGTTATTGTTGGTGTGATTGTGCTCGGAATAAAAGAAACCTCGCACAGAATAAGTAGCCTGGTTGAGGCCGCTATCCAGATGGCGGAGGGGGACATTGAAGTTGCCCTCAGATCTGACAAACCCCAGGATCAGTTGGGAGAAATCACTTATGCTCTTTCATTGCTTGCTGAAAACAGCAGGGTGCAGTCAGACATTGCAAAAAAAATGGCGGATGGTGATCTGTCAGAGATCATCACTCCGCTATCAGATAAAGACCTTATGGGAAATAATTTATCAGCAGTTCAAAAGTCGATGAAAAAACTCCTCAGGTATCTTGTAACAATGCCAGAATTAGTCGAGAAAAAAGAGTATTTTGATCGCTCTATTGAAAATGACATGAAGGGCGATTACAAAAAGGCTCTGGTACAGGCAAATCAGGCCATGGAGACGGTTACATCAAATATGGAATATTATTTAGCTATTCTCGATGCTCTTCCGTACCGAATTACATCGATTGACAAAGATATGAAAATGGTCTTTGTTAATAAAATTCTAGAGGATTTAATGAAATTGACCGGGACAGCGAATCAACGGGAAGAAATACGCGGGGTGCCCTGCAATTCATGTAATCTGGAAATGTGTCATACTGAAGACTGTGGCGTCAAAGCATTAATTGCCGGTGGCGATCGATTAAATGAGCTTGGCTATTCTGAACATAGCTTTGAATTCAGGGATCGATATTACCGAATGGATACAATGCAGCTGATCAATAAAAAAGGTGAAAAAATTGGTTATGTGGATGTGTCTCATGATACAACGCCGATAATGAGTGTCAATAAGTACACAAGTGACGCTGTAACCCGATTGGCAGACAACTTGCATCGGTTAGCTCAAGGAAATCTTGACTTGGATTTGTATATGGAGGAATCGGGACAGGATACAAACGAAGTTTATGAGCAGTTTAAAGCCATTGATGAAAGTTTTACAGAGGTTAAAAATACCATTGATAACCTGATTGGTGACGCCATCGTGCTGACGACGGCAGCGATGCAGGGAGATCTGGATGTCCGGGCTGATGAAACCAAATTTAGCGGCGCCTGGAATGAAGTGATCAGTGGCATGAATGGTATTCTTGGAGTCATGGCAAAACCGATGGAAGAGGTCGCAAATGTGATGGCGGCCATCGCCAACGGAAATCTGGACGTGACG
>NZ_JBGSHG010000126.1:0-124999 GCF_041752335.1 Acetobacterium sp.
GATTTGTTTATACCCGTTATTAGCTATTTTAGTTGCTATTCTCGGGGAGTTGATCAATAAAGTTTGTTGTGAGATTAGAACGAGCATATTTATTCGTGTTATTGTATAGATTTACAGGTGCCTTCGTTTTTCGGAGGTTTCCCACTCTCTTAACTTTTCAGCTTAACTTATGAGCTGGTCTTATTGAAAAAGAAGATCAGGAAGTGGCACCATTATTTCAAATAACGCTTTAGTTCTTGATAGAAGTTTTCACGTGTTCCGGCCATGATTATGACAACGATATCACCATTTTCTAATTGAGATATGCGGTAGGCGAGTTCATAGTTTGTCCGGTTGTGATACAGATCAAGGCAACAGAGTCCTTTTAAGTCACCGGTTTTGGCTTCTCCAATATCAGGATTCTCGCGGATGCTCATAATCGCTTTTTTGAAAGCATTTTTGAGCGGCTTTTTTTAAAGAATCTTTCTGCGATGGGTGTGTAGATCACTGGAAGCATTTTTAAGACTCCAGTTCATCAGTTCCAAAGATTGCATCAGTTGGATCAACATAGTTAACTGAGCTTGCTTTTGCAAGGGCGTCGGCTTCTTCGATCATTTTTTCTATCGCCGGTCGAATCTGATGTGTTATTTTTTTAAATTCAGAAAGTAATTTTTCACCAGCATAGCCTTGATCAATTAAATCGGCAAGTATTTCTTCCGAGAAGGCTAGTTCATCTTTTTTAACAGGAGTAAGGATAAGCATGCCATTAGAGTAAATGCAATCAAGTTCCTTTGTTAATCCAAGAGCTTCATAGTATTTGGCTGGAATGGTAATTTGCCGCTTAGAAGAAATGTGGATTCGTTTTTTTTCGAATAATGGATTGTTTTGTTTTATTCGGGAGTTTAACATAAATTTAGGTTCCTTTCTTAAAAAGTGCAAAAGCTTGGTTTCCTTACTTTGATTATACGCTCGTTTGATTAAATCGTCAATAGAAAAAGATGTGAGCCTAGTTAAGTTAACGGTGCCACTCTCTTGGTATTGGTACCTGATACCTGACACCAACTTATAAACTTTATTACAGAAGTTCAGGGTAGTGTAATTCGCCATACATAAGTGCAGAGATGACGTTTTCTAATAACTCCTGCCTACACCCATTTTTAATTGCAGCTTTGTAATCTTTTTTAAACCTTGATGTGATTACAAGCTCATATTTTTTCAACGGTTTAACTCCTTAAAAAGCTCTTCGGTACTCGTGAAGTGTTTCGTCTTTGGATCATTTAATAATTCTTCTGCTTCTTGAATTGCAGAAATCGTATCCTGATTGGATACTTCAAGTCTAATTTCAAAAGGAATTCGATGCTCTCTGATCGATTGTCTTAAAAAGAGATTCACTGCCGTTGTCATATCCAATCCAAATTCTGCAAACAACTTTTTTGCCTCGTGTTTAATTTCACTATCCATTCGGATGTTCATACTTGTCTTAGGCATGATTAGCCCTCCTTATTTCATTTTATCATTGCACGTCAATCATATCACTTAATGTGCCTATTAGCAACACAAAGGTAAAGGTAAATCTTCTGGTAGCGGTGCCACTGGGGTAGCGGGGGTAGCGGTGCCACTCTCTTAACTTGTCAATAGTAGTAATCAGGTAGCGGTCGGGTGGTCTTTAACATACATAGGTAGCGGTACTAGTAGTAACGGTGCTACTCTCTGCGCATTTTTGAAGGTTCGGATCGGGTTGAAAACAAGGAGAAAAGTACCACCCCAATCAAAACGGTCACCGCTAAAAAAATGACTAAAAAAACATTGGATGAACTACTAAAAGAAATTACCCAGGATGATGAAATCTATGATGCAATAAAATCAGGATCAAGAAAAAGAGCATTAAGCAGTTATAAAAAAGAGTTCATTCAACTGGCATTAAAAGAAAACTATACCATGCGGGCAATCGGAGAAAGCATCTCTGTGAGCGAAGTTGCCATCTAAAGAAGTAGTGGTGCCTGCCACTAATTTATGAACTTATGATAGAAGCGGCACCACACTCTGAGGGCAAGACAGGTTAGCAGATGTGTAAGGCTATATTAGATTCCGTTTAAAAATGAATATTTAAAAAAATAATAGACAAACTTGGGGGCCTGGCTATTAAACATTTCCCGGGTCACCTTGCTGTCAAAAAGCTGCTCTGGTTGGTAGCTGGAGTTGTCTGAATAACTGACGTAAATGGGTTTATCTTTAAATGTATGTTGAAAAGCCAGCAGCCCTCTTCTGGATTGGGGCGGGGAAAAAACAACCAGCATCGATTGCACCTGATGGTCGCTAACATAGGCTTCCTGACAGGTTGCGTTTTCAATGGTGGACGTGGCCTGATCGTCAATGGTATAGGTCGTATCAGCAAGGCCGGCGGCGGCCATGGCTTCATGAATCATTTTGTTATTTTGATTGTATCCGGAAAAGATAATAAAATTGCTATAACCTTCTTTAAATAATCGGATGCCTTCAGCGATGCGCAGCGCGTCTTCTTCGCCGCTGGTCACGACGATCACATCGGCGGGCTGGATGTTTTTCTCAACCACCAGATACCGGGCAAACCCTTGGACGACTCGGTCGGTGTCGGCAAAAAGGTAAATGCCCAGACAAACGGCGCTAAAAAAAATCAGCAGCTGAGTAAAGTAAAGCCCTTTAACGATTATCTTCAAAATAATTTTAACCTTGGTCATCTGGCGTTCCTTTCGGGGGTTTCTTTTTTTTGTGCGGGATTGAATATTAAATTAGTGAGAAACCGCGGCCCAGGATGGCTGACCAGTTGCTCTTCTGAAACAAAAAACGCACAACGGTAACCCGATGTGTTTCTTCTGATAAAATGTAAAAAGCAAGGTAACCGTTTACCATGACAAAATGGATTCCCCAGGAAGCTAAAACCGGATCATCCACCAGCTTAAATTTATTAGGAAAGTCAGCAAGGGCGTTAATCAGTGCTTCAGCTTCGTCTAGCAGGTCATCGGCAGCTTTGGGATTTTTGAGAACGAATTCGATATGGTCTGAGGCTCTTAAAAGATCTCGTTCAGCGGCAGCTGTGATGTATACTTCATAGATCATTTGTTGCGTTTGCCCCGGATGGAAGAGATTGCCTCAGAGAAGGGCCGGGTATTGCTATTTGCAATATCATCCATTCCGTCTTTTATTAGTCCATATAATTCAAAGCGGCTGTTCATTTCCTCATAGGCTTCAATGCTCATTACGGCAAGATCGCCTTTTCCGTTTTTGGTAATGAAAACGGGTTCCGAATAATTATGACAGAATTTTGAGATTTCATTGTAATTGTTTCGTAGTTCAGCACTGGATTTGATTATGGGCATGATAAACACCTCCTTATATAACAAAATTATACACGTATTTTGTTATATGGTCAAGTAAGTCCTCGAATAGCGGTGCCACTCTCTTATTCAACTAACTTATTGAGAGGTGGAGTGTAAAAGTGACAGTGGATATTTCAGCGAACTGGTCTTTAAATACTCTGTTTTTAAGTAAGGTCACCAACTTTTGCTTTGTTGAGATTGACTTTTCATTAAACGTACGCTATAATGTACGCAAACAAGAGGAAGTAAGTGAGCGGAGGTGGTAAAGATGATAAATATTAATGCTACGAATTTACGAAAGAGTTTGTTTGAGTATTTAAATTCAGCCGTTGAGTATAATGATGTAATCAATGTCAATACTAAAAAAGGAAATGCTGTAATTATTAGTGAAGCTGATTATAACAGTATGCAAGAAACACTCTATTTGATGGGTATTCCGGGCATGAAAGAACGTTTAGATGAGGGTCTTAGTCTGTCTGCAGAAGATTATGAGGATTTTGAGTGGTGAGTAAGTATCGAATAGTATTATTAAAGACAGCACAGAAAGATAAGGTTAAGGTTAAAGAGAAACCAGCTTTAAAGAATAATGTAGATCGTTTGATTACCCTACTAAAAGAAAACCCTTATCAAAATCCACCATCATATGAGAAGTTAAGCGGACAGTATAAAGATTTTTATTCGCGACGAATTAATCAACAACACCGTTTAGTTTACAAGGTTGATGAAGATCAGATGGTTGTGATTATTTTAAGTATGTGGTCACATTACGAATTTTAGGTAGCGGTGCCACTTTGATCACAAGAATCAATTTCAACAAAATAAAACGAGGAATAGTCATTTTATTTTAGTGATCTTAACGAAATTGCCACAGATTTATTGCCATGCTGGTATGCTCGTGAATATAAGCCAAAGCCGAGCGACTCTTTAATTCATCCAACGCTTTATCCGCCTGTACCAGACCATAGCCGTATGCTGGCCCGGTTTCACTAAAACTCAGTGCGGTTTCTTTTAATAATGACTCAAGCTCATCCGCCGTTAATGAAGGATCCTGGGCCAGTAAATTCGCACAAATACCGGATACAATTGCCGCTGAAAAAGATGTGCCATCCTCCCAACCATAACTGTCGCCAGGGCGCAGCACCATCAAGCTTTCGCCCGGTGCATAAAAATCGACCGCATCATTAAACTGCGAAAAAGCCGCAATCTCGCCGTTTAAACCCATCGAACCGACCGAGATAACGCCTGAATAAGAGGCTGGATAATAATAAGGATCAACCCCGGCGACCTCTTCGCCATGATTTCCTGCCGCCGCAATAATTATCTTGCCCTTGCTGATTGCATAAGTAATGGCCTCTGCATGACTTGCATTATACTCATACGAACCAATACTTAAATTGATAATCTGAACCTCTTGCCGGTTTGCAGCATCAATAATCGCAGCATAGATTGCGTTGTTATCAAGGGTCGCATCGCCAATCCGATAGGGGGCAATCTTGACATTTGCCAGACCGGCCGATCCGGCAATCCCGATTCCATTATTGGCCACGGCCGCGATACTACTACTCACCATCGTGCCATGTCCTTGCGTATCAATCATATCGGAAGTATTTCTTAGAAAATCATATCCATCCGTGATCCGGCCCTCTAAATCAGTCAGATTGACATCTAAACCGGTATCCAAAACCGCCACCACGATTTCATTCTCGGCATCAATGGCATTCCAGGTATCATCAATCCCGATCTTGGCATACTGCCAGGAAGTACCTAAATAAGGATCATTAGGATAATTTTCGTTATTGGCGGCAGACACTAAACCAGTTGGTAGATAACTCATAATAAAAACTACACCGACCAATACACTTCTTAATTTCCTGATACTTTTCATTTTCTTGTTCTCCTTCCAAATTAAAAAAGCAACGTTTTGCCGCGTTGCTTTTAAAGTCTTGTAAAAGAGACTGTTTTGCAACTGGCTGCCATATAAAACTACTTAGGCCCTTTAGTTTTGCGTCCTCACTTTTCAATGAGTTTGCCAAATATTAAGTTTTTCTATCAAAATAAAAAATGTGCAACGTATAGGAACGTTGCACATAGTTATCTCACTGTATGTATGCAACTGGCTGGCTTTCCATTTGGTTAAGCCCCTATAGCTTTGCGTCATTATCTTTCGATAATTTTGCCGAAACCTTATTCAATTATTGCCACAAGGATTATTAATATATTAATATATTAATAATTAATATATTACAATGTGATTATTTTCCAAATTATAATCGATCTATTGTAGACAGTCAAGCAAGTAGGTAACCATTAAGCAAAAATTAATTTTTTTCGTCAGTGGTGCCACTC
Organism: Acetobacterium sp.; assembly: GCF_041752335.1. Lineage (GTDB taxonomy): Bacteria > Bacillota > Clostridia > Eubacteriales > Eubacteriaceae > Acetobacterium. The sequence goes on from NZ_JBGSHG010000126.1 coordinate 5,682, forward strand.
TCTTTACCTTGCTGCAATGATAGAATTGTTATTTAATGATAGCAGAATAATTAATCAAAGATGAGGAAAGATTGATCACATTTTTTGTTTTTAATTTCAAATCGTGTATAATAAGAATTAGAATGACTGGTGCTTAGAAAAAAAGTTTTAGTCAGTCAGTGCCCGCCAAAAAAGGAGTGAATTTTTTATCACTATGAAATTTTATTTTGAAAAAATAGTCAATCTGATTGCCGAAGCGGATGATCGGGAGAAAATTAAAGTAAACGAAACGATTTTGATGTTGTCGATGCTGGGACCAATGCTGCTGATGGCAGCAGTGATCAGTGGGATCATTGGTACTTACTGGCAGGAGCGCCTGATTATGGTGGTGATCGCCACCAGCAGCCTGTTTTTCTGCGGCCTTTTTATGATGATACTGATTCGCCTGGAACAGGATACCCGGCTGAAAACGCACTTTATGAGTATCGCCCTGCTGCTGGGTTTATTGGTGACCTTTGTGGCTTATTATGAACGGATTACCATCATTTTCTGGATGATTATCCTGATCATGATCATCATGTCCAACACGATGATCCAACGAACCTTGTTTTACTACATGATCGTTGGCGGAGTGGTTTTCTTTCCGGTCAGTTTGTTGTATTATCCAATCGCATCGATTCAAATTGATGATGCCTTTAACCTGACCCTCGTGGCGGTGCTTTTGTGCATTATTGTGGCCAGTGTTGTGACCAACCGGATCTATCAACAGATCCTGGTGAAAAAATCAGCCATTTATGCTGACACCGTCAGTCAGAAGGAAGACATCAACCAACTCTATGAGGACGTCTTTGCCCATCATCAGCAGCTCAAAGCGCAAAATGACTTGTTGCTTTTCTATAATACCGAATTTGAAGCCAACCAGGAACGGTTGGAATTTTTGGCGTATACCGATACTCTCACCGGAATGCCCAATCGGAAGATGATCCTGGAGCAGATTGACCTGATGATTGATCTGAATAAGGAGAACCCGCATCACTTTGCCCTGGTCTTCATCGATCTCGATAATTTCAAAAAAATCAACGATTCGATGGGGCATGGGGCCGGGGATTTGCTGCTGCAACAGCTCACCACCCGGTTAAGAAATGCCATGGACGATAAGGATCTGCTGGGCCGTTTAGGTGGCGATGAACTGGCGATTCTGATTCGCCGCCAGATTTCTAACGAAAAGATCTTTGTGGATACCCAAAAACTTCAGAACCTGCTGGGAAATCCCTTCCGGCTGGATGACAAATCGGTGATTATTACGGCCAGTTTTGGCATTGCTATTTGGCCGGTGGATGCCAGCACCAGCAGCGATCTGCTAAAAGCTGCCGATACGGCGATGTACAAGGCCAAGGCGACGGGAAAAAACTGCATTCAGTTCTACCGCAAAGAAATGAGGAGCGAAGTGCTCTATAAGATGGAACTGGAAAACCAGATGATTGAAGCCTTTGAAAAAGAAATGTTTTTTGTCGAATATCAGCCCATTGTCGATGTGGCGGATCAAAAAAAAGCGAGCTTTGAAGCGCTTCTACGCTGGGAAGCGCCGGGCCGGGGGCTGGTTTCACCCGCCGAGTTTATTCCCATGGCCGAAGAAATCGGTTTCATTGGTGAGCTGGGGGAATGGGTGTTGCGACAGGCCTGCGCAAAAATCAAGGAAGTCCGGGAACGGTATGACATCGACATCCACATTGCGGTTAATATTTCGGCTGTGCAAATGAAGCGCCCGGATTTTCTGGCCGGCGTTAAGGCCGTGTTCCGGGAAACCGGCACACCACCGGAAAGACTGACCTTTGAGATTACGGAGTCGGTGTTTATCGGCAATATGGAACAGGCGATTGACACTATTCGTGACTTGAAGAAATTTGGCGTGATGATCTCCCTGGACGATTTTGGAACCGGTTACTCCTCGCTGAGCTATCTGCTGCAGTTGCCCATTGACGTACTTAAAATTGATCGCTCCTTTATCGCGTTGCTTCAAAAGGAAGATAAAAACAATCGGATTGTCGGCAGTATCATCGAGATGGTTCATGGTCTTGGCATTCAGGTGGTGGCCGAAGGGGTGGAGGAAATTCTCCAGCTTGATTTTCTCAAAGATAAACATTGCGACTGGATTCAGGGCTACCTGATGAGTCGGCCGCTGGGCGATGCGGCTTTGGCTGAATATTTATTGCAGCACGAGGATGAAAAATAGCAGAAAAATCGGCAGCTGGTGGATAGGAAAATTGCCCAGCAGGGTCAAGACACGCTTTATTATCGATGTGTCAACCCGTGTCCCCTAAAAGCCATCACTGTGTTTCTGCAGACAAAAGTGAAAAAGCAATACCGCGGCATCACAAGCTGGCCGCAGTGATTAAAGTAGTGAACTGCGTTATCAGGTGTTCGTCAGAACCCGGATCGAAAGGAAACCATGGAAAACGGATTTATTTATCAAACCCTATTGGGTAAAATTGTGATAACGGAAAATGGACACGCCATCACTGCCGTGATGTTTGGCGAGTCATTGCCGGGGGAAGTCAATGACAGCGAGACCCCCTTGCTTAAACAGGCCAGCAGTCAGCTGCAGGAGTATTTTGCCGGAAAACGAAAAAAATTTGACCTGCCGCTTCAGCCTAAAGGCACCGACTTTCAGCAGAAGGTCTGGAAAGCGCTCCAGGATATTCCCTACGGAGCGGTCGTAAGCTACCAGGACATTGCCCGGGCGATTGGCAATGCCAAAGCCTGCCGGGCCGTGGGTGGGGCCAATAACCGGAATCCCATTGCTATTGTTATTCCCTGTCACCGGGTGATTGGTAGCGATGGCAGCCTGGTGGGTTATGGCGGGGGACTTGAAATAAAAAGACAGCTGCTGGAATTGGAGCAGCAATAAGCTTGAAGATAAAAAGACAACGATGGGGTTGTTTTTTTTTGATTTATTGCAGCTTAACTTATTAGCTGGTCTTATTGGAAAAAAGATCAGAAAGTAGCACCAAAGATTACATCGGTGCCACTCTTTAACACACCATGAAAAGGTAGCCCGGCCTGGTAAACGTCGGCATAGGTGCCATCTTCAATGCCCTTCAGATCGACGGGATTGATCACCAGGTTTTCCCCGGCCTCCAGGCCGTTGGTGATGTAAAAAATCCCTCCGGCACCGACTAGTACCAGGACACCGAGAATAAGGAGCTGTCGGGGCCTGCCGCCAGGGTATCAGGTCATTAATAAAATAAAACCAGAATAATATATTTTATTTTGACAGAACAAAATAAAATAACAAAAAGTGCGTATAGTGCGTATAATTTGTTAGGAATCGATGCCTACTACCAGGTTATAAACATATGGGTGCTACTTTCTTTTTACCGCAGTTACTATTGTTATAAAAACAGATATAATAATTTAAAAAGTAGAAAGCAGGTAATTCTTTATGTGTACAAGCCTTACTGTGATGACCACAAACCAGATTAATACGTTGGCCAGAACCATGGATTTTGCTTTTTCATTAGATCCCGAGCTGATCTTTGTGCCAAGGAAGTTTCCATTAGTGTCGGAGGTGGATCAAACGACCAGGCCGGTTTAATATGCGATGATGGGAATCGGCCGGAATCTGGGTACCTATCTTTTTGCCGATGGCCTGAATGAAGCAGGACTGGCCTGTGCCAGTTTATATTTTCCGGGTTATGCGGCGTATAGCGATGGGATCGTTCCCGATCGCATTAATCTGGCTCCCCACGAAATGGTCGGCTGGCTGTTGACTAACTTCTCAACCCTTGAAGAAGTGAAGGCGGCGATCCCACAATTAAATATTGTCAGTACACCGCTTAAGATGATGAACGTGATTACGCCGCTACACTGGATTATTACCGATAAAACCGGGAAGACCCTGGTGATTGAACCGATGAAAGACGGCATGGTTATTTATGATAACCCCCTGGGGGTGATGACCAACAGTCCGGACTTCAATTGGCATTTAACCAATCAGAGAGATTGACAACCAAACCCGTATCCAAAACTGCTACCACGATTTCATGCTCAGAATCAATAGCATCCCAGGTATTATCAATCCCGACCTTGGCATACTGCCAGGAAGTGCCTAAATATGGATCATTCGGATAATGTTCGGGATTGGCGGCAGACACCAAACCGGTCGAAAGATAACTTAGCATAAAAACGGCACTGGGTAATACACTTATTAATTTCTTGACAGTTTTCATTTTCGATCTTTCCCTTCAAATAAAAAGAGCAACGCTTCGCCAGTTTCAACATGGTTTTTTAAAAAGAATATATTGAAAATGGTTGTCATATAAAATTTTCTTAGGCCCTTTCCTTTTGCGGCCTCACTTTTCAGTGAGTTTGCCAAATATTAAGTTTTCCGGCTAAAATAAAAATGTGCAACGCTTCAGTACGTTGCACATAGTAATTACTACGGTATTTATGCAACTAGGCTGGCTTTCCGTTTGGTTAGGCCCCTATAGCTTTGCGATGATAACTTTCGTTTAGCAGCGCTACGATCTTAACTTGCGTGACTGGAATCATTGAAAAAGGAAAACAGGAAGTGGCACCTTTATTTCAAATATCAAAATGACAATGATGTAGGTCGATTATTATGTGCGAAGTTTGAGCGTTTAACTCATTATAAGGGGCGTTGAAATAATCAATCTTATCACAGACAAAAGAATTATAAGCTTCAAAAAAGGGCATCCATTATGGATAGTCCTTTTTCTTTGTGCGCTGCTGAAAATCAGGTCAACACGGATGGTGCTGTGTTCAAAATTAATAGTAAACAATCAGGGACGATTCTTCTTGTGATAAACGAATAAACATTCAAGGATAAAAAACCGTCTCTTTGTGCGTCTTCCTGTGCGCCTTCTCCTATGCGCTATAGTGCGGTTTTGGTTCCCATTGTGCGTGTCCCATTGCAAGCTACCATTAGGCGTTGGAGTAAAATAATTACGCATGAGCATAATTATTGAACAAAAAGTACTGATGAAAGATATTTTATGAAAAATTTAAAAGTTTGACATTTGCTAAATAATCGGTTAATTGTAGATAAAATCAATTTCAAAAAAATGATAAAAAACATGGCACACAAGTTGCCACACGTTGATTTATTAATTTTTTCATGATAAAATCCTATAGATTTGAAGAAACGAATAAAAAATACGAGTTTAAGTAAAAAAAATGCATTAAATGCGTATTACAATTGAATTTTAAGCAATGAAAAAAATCTTATAAGGAATGAATTAAATTAAGTAAAAAAAGAAAAGATGATTGTTATGGTTAATGAAATCTTTAAAGGCAATAGTTGATTAGAAAGATTTAAAATATATAGTTGACTAAATTTCAATTCAAAAGAATAGATATTTTTTACAAGGCAACTGCAATGAAAAAAATTCCGAAAAACTACATTGATATTATTATGGAATCTATGATTGACACAGTTGTATTTTCGTTTTTGTGGATTTTTTAGCAGAAATATGAAGCTGGTAGAATCTTCTACGATCTGGCTAAGTATGCCAAATTGATCGGTTTTTGGATGGCAGGACCGCTGTTGAGGAAGCGTGAACGGTTGGAGGTAGTTTTGAAAGGAGACTGAAAATTATAGTATTTTTTAAAGTTGGAAAATAATATAACCAAGGAGGAAGAAAATGGAAAAAAGGAAGTTTTCACAGAAAATTTTAATATTCTTGTCAATGGTCAGTATGATTTGGGGATTTGGTCCGTTTGCGATTGTAAATGCCGAACCCATTTATCAGGTCTCGATGAATAATGCAGTAGCAGCAGTCGGAACGACAGTAACGATGGATGTGTCCATCGATCCGGGATCAGATTTTAGTGCAGCACAGCTTGTTTTTAATTTTGATCCGGCTAAACTGCGTTATGTGGCACCGGTAAAAGCAAGTGACACTAAAGGTCAGGATTTGAAAGCTTTTGAACTGGATAATGGGGCAGGTTCATTGGTGACCAATACCAATGATGCCTTGGCGGGACAGGTGACCATCGGCTATATAAATATGGCTCCGTACACCGCCGGAGGAAATATTTTTAAATTGTCATTTGAGGTATTGCCTGGTGCCGTTGGAACGCCGCCAATTGATATTGGTATCGTTGTCAAAGAAATGGTTAATGATGTGGGCATTCCCATTGAGACAACCGTAAAGTCAGGCGCTGTTTCGATTGAGGTTCCATTAACCGGGATCGCTTTGAATAAGACAACCGGGACAATTGTTAAAGGCGGAACCGAGCAGCTTGCAGTCAGTTACGACCCAGCCAATACGACGGATGATAAAACCATTACCTGGAGTTCTTCAAATGGACAAGTCGCAACAGTCAATGATACCGGACTGGTCACAGCAATTGGCGGCGGTGCCTGTGATATAACCGCTACGGTCGGAAACTTTACCGCAATCTATTCAGCGACGGTTACGGTACCACTCACAAACATTGCATTGAATAAAATATCGGCATCGATGGTTAAAGGTGCAAGCGATCAATTAAGTGTGACCTATAATCCGGTGGATACAACCGATGCTAAAACCGTGACCTGGATGTCCTCCAATACAAATGTGGCCACGGTGGATACCAATGGCCTGATAAATGCGATTGGCGGGGGAACCGCGACCATCCGGGCAACTGTTGGATCTAAAATTGCAGAGTGCGCGGTAACAGTCAAGATCCCCCTGACACAGATCAGTTTAAATAAAACAGCGTCGGTTTTAAAAATCAATGGGACGGATAATTTAGCGGTCACTTATAACCCGGTAGATACTACCGATGATAAAACCGTGACCTGGACCACATCGGACAGTTCTGTCGCAACGGTTAACAATAACGGTATAGTAACAGCTGTGAAAGCTGGAACAGCGACAATCGCAGCGAAGGTTGGAAGTTTAACTTCAACCTGCAGCATTAAAATTGGTCCACTGGCACCGGCCAACTTCAGAAATACAGAGCGGACCAATAACAGTGCCACCCTGGCCTGGGATGTGGCCCAGGGGGCAGAATCTTACAATGTTTACAAAGACGGCATGATTGTCAACACAGCACCGATTACGGAGCCACAGTGCAAGGTGGAAGGCTTAACTCCAAAAACCCAGTATGCATTTATCGTTCGATCAGTTGGCAACGGCCAGGAATCTGAAAGTAGTTCACCTGTTAGCGTTAAGACAATGGGAAATCCGGTAAATCTGTCAGTTGGAACGGCTACCGGAGCAGCAGGAAAAAATGTCATTTTGAAAGTTGATATTTCCGGAAATTCGACCATTAGTGCCAGTCAGCTGATCGCAGGGTTTGACAGTCAAAAATTGGAATACGTGACTGCCCGTGCCGGCAGCATCGCAGAGGAAGGCACGATCGTTTCAAACCTGGTGGGTAATGAAGTGACCATCGGTTATATGAACCTGACACCGCTAGTGGAACAAGGCACATTTATCGAACTCGAGTTTAAAATTAAAGAGGGTGTAGAGGATCAAAATCTGCCCATAACTCTGAGTTCCAAGGAATTAGTCGATGAAAATGGCTTTGATTTAATCCCGATGATTACAAACGGAGAAATTCAAGTTAAGAACATAAAATTGGGGGATGTCAATGGTGATGGTGAAATCAGAGCGTTTGATGCGTTAACGGCGTTACAGATCGCAACCCAAAAAATAATACCAACAGCTAACCAGAAATATGCTGCCGATATCGATGGCAACGGTTCCGTCACCGCTTTTGAGGCGCTTCGGATTCTTCAGGTGGCAACCGGTAAGATTGCTGGTTTTTAATCAGCGCTTTTCCATCTGAAAAACGATGGGCTTGAAATAAATACACGATTTATCCGAAAGAGAAGTAATTTGATAAAATGGAGGAGTTTAAATTGAGAAAGAAGACACTGCCACAAAGAGCAACAGCGTTGCTATTGGTTATTTGCCTGATCCTGAGCTACGGATCATTTGGGGTTGTTAATGCAGCAGCACCACCAATCCCTGTTTCTATGAATTCGGCGACGATAAATGTCGGGGAGACAACTACATTGGATGTCTCGATCGGGGCCGATTCAAACGTTGCGGCATTGCAGCTGGTTTTTAAGTTTGATCCGACAAAGGTTAAGTACAAAGCACCGGCAAAACCTGGTGATACGAAAGGGGCAGAATTAAAAGCATTTGAATTAGATAATGATGCCGGTAGTCTAGTAGTAAATGAAAATGCTGCTGCTGCGGGTCAGATTACAATTGGCTATATGAATTTAACGCCGCTAACCTTTGAAGGGAGTCTATTCAGACTCTCATTTGAGGGTCTGCAAGGGGTTACCAATACTCCGGTTGATATAACCGTCAAGGAGATTACTACCGACGACGGTAGTGATATCAATACTGAAGTAACGAAAAATGGTGCCATTACCGTAAATACCCCAAGTACACCGCTTACCGGCATCACTTTAAGCAAGGATGCAACGACGATTTCAGTCGGTAAGAGTGAACAATTAAGCGTTACCTATGATCCTGCGACGACCACCGATGATAAAACCGTGACCTGGCAATCATTGAACCCAAATATTGCCACCGTTGATAATCAAGGGAACGTCACGGCAATTGCACCGGGAACAGCAACCATTACCGCAACGGTCGGTAGTTTTACAAAAACCTGTGTTGTGACCGTGCCGAAAGAATTAACAGGGATCTCAATCAATGAAACGCTGTCTCTTAAAAAAGGCGAAACAAAAACCCTGGACGTGACATATCAACCGGCGGATGCAATAGATAAAGGCGATCTAATTTGGTCTTCCTCTGATTATGATACGGCAACCGTGGAACCTTCTACCGGGGAAATCATCGCACTAAAGGCCGGGACAGCGACCATAACGGCAACGGTAACAGTTGGTGAAAAAGAATATACTGATACTTGTTTAGTCACGGTAACCGTGCCATTAACTGGCATCAGTCTTGATGTCACGGCAAGTGACCTGACTATCGGAGGTACGAGCACCCAGCAATTAACAGTGATTTACGATCCAGTGGACACAACCGATGCAAAGGACGTGTCCTGGACGACCTCAAATGACAAGGTTGCCACCGTCAGCAAAACCGGTCTGGTAACGGCAGTGGGAGCTGGAAATGCAACCATTACTGCGACGGTCGGAAATAAAACAGCAACCTATGTGGCAACGGTTAAAGTTCCATTGAAGGGAATATCTCTTAATAAAACGACAAGTGCATTAAATAAAAATGCCAGTGAAATACTGACAGTCAGCTATGATCCGGCAGGAACAACCGATGTTAAAACCGTAACCTGGACCAGTTCAGATACCAGCGTTGCAACGGTCGATCAAGACGGCAAGGTAACCGGGATAAAAGCTGGAACAGCCACGATTACGGCCACCGTGGGAGAAAAAAATGCGACCTGTGCGTACACAATTTCGGAGATTCACATTAGTGAAATTACATTAGGAAAAACTGCAACTGAAATTAAAAGTGGAAAAACCGAAACCTTAGCGGCCACCATTCTGCCAGTCGATACTACCGATGATAAAACCATTAGCTGGTCATCGTCAAATCAAGAGGTGGCAACCGTTGCTGGTGGGGTGGTAACCGCGAAAAATTCGGGAACAGCCACCATTACAGCCACAGTCGGCGGTAAAACGGCAACCTGTGTGGTGACCGTGCCGAAAGAATTGACAGGAATCCTGATCAAAACGCAAACAACTCTGGAAAAAGGGGCCAATGAAAGCCTGGTAGTGACCTACCAGCCAGCAGATGCAGACAATAAGGGGGCACTAAGCTGGACTTCTTCAGATAGTTCAGTAGCTGCGGTGGATGCCAATGGAAAAGTTACGGCGTTAAAAACCGGTCAAGCCACCATTACGGCAACGACAAAAGGAGACAGCTTTGAGTTTAAATCTACCTGCGACGTAAACGTAATAAGTAGCTTAACAAAAATTGAGTTAGATAAAGAAGCCGGTGAATTGATCATTGGCGTCAAAAAAACAGAACAACTAAAGGTAAGTTATACACCAAGTGATACAACGGATTCAAAAGTCGTAACCTGGACCAGTTCAGATGACAAAGTAGCAACTGTTAATAGTTCGGGGCTCGTAACAGCAGTTGGCCCGGGCACCGCGACGATTACGGCAACCGTGGGAAATCTTAAAGATACTTATGCAGTCACTGTCAAGCAGCCGTTGACGGGCATTGGTCTGAACAAAAAAGCCGGTGAATTAACAGTTGGGGTAACGGATACGCAGCAATTAGAAGTTACATATACTCCTGAAAACACCACCGATGTAAAAGATGTAATCTGGGCAAGCTCTGATGACAAAGTAGCAACTGTCAGCGATACCGGGCTTGTCACGGCTAAAGGTGCAGGAACAGCCACGATTACAGCAAAAGTAGGTAAGTTTACAGCAACATATCTAGTGACTGTTAAGGTTCCACTCGTAAATATATCTTTAAATACTAATAAAACTGGCATTAAAAGAGGTGAAACAGAAAGTCTGACAGTGATTTACAATCCAACAGATACAACGGATGTTAGAACAGTAACCTGGGAATCCTCTAAAAAAGATGTAGCAACCGTTGTTGATGGAGTGGTTACCGGAGTTAATGTGGGAGAAGCCACCATTACGGCAACGGTGGGTGGTAAAACGGCAACCTGTGAAGTTGAAATATTACCAAACCCGCTTAAAGCAATTAGTATTATGAAAGAGATGACTTTAATTCAAGGTGATACCAGTCATCCAGTAAAAGTAACATATGATCCGATAGCGACCACTGATGTCAAAACTGTTACCTGGACAAGTTCAGACACAGAAATCGCAACGGTCGATCATGACGGAAAAGTGAAAGCAGAAAAAGAAGGAACCGCGACAATAACCGCCAAATCAGTAGTTGAGGGCATAGAAGCGGTTAGTTGTACAGTAACGGTTAAACCATCCGGTAAGACAGTATCCCTGACCAGTCAGCTTTTGGACGCAGACGGAAAACCAATGCCTTACACGAAGGTTGGGATTCATTCAGATTATATTGAAACAACTACTGATGCAAATGGTTACTTCACGTTTAGTAACGTGCCATTAGGTGAACATAAGTTGATTGTGAAAAATGGTGAGGATGAAATTGAACGTCTAATTAATATTGTCAACGGAAATGATGATATAGTCGATGAGGAAAACGGGCAAATTTTAGTCCAAGAAGGGGTCAGCGCAGTTACGATTACCATAAGTTTATCAAATGACACAGTTAAGATAGAAAAAATTGTTGAAGGAAATCAAACCCCTCGTCCATCAACACCATCGAGACCACTTGTCTCAATCGAAGTTTCAAAAAGCAATCTCACTTTAAACGAGGGCAGTAAAGATAACTTAACCGTATCCTACAATCCGGTTGACACAACAAGCAGTAAAGCCGTGACCTGGACAAGCTCGGATGACAGCATTGCAAAAGTAAATGCAACAACCGGTGAAGTGACGGCGGTCAAGGCAGGCAAAGCAACCATCACAGCCAAAGTCGGTGATAAGACAGCAAGCTGTGAGGTAACTGTTAAATCAGCTCAGGATGATCCGGTAGTATTAAAGATGCCCAATTGTAGTTATCAAACCCACGTCCAGAATGTCGGCTGGCAGGGATGGAAATCAGTTGGAGAAAGTAGTGGTACCAGCGGACAAAGTTTGCGTTTAGAAGGTATCCAGGTAAAAGTTGACAGTGAAGATTATGACATTGGTGTTGAATACCAGACCCACGTGCAAAATATTGGCTGGCAGGGCTTTAAAAGCAATGGCGAAACCAGTGGGACATATGGTCAATCGTTGCGGCTGGAAGGGATTCAATTAAAACTAACCGGCGCAGATGCAGATAAGTTTGATATTTACTATCAAGTTCATGCACAAAACTTTGGTTGGCTTGATTGGGCAAAAAATGGTGAAAGTGCAGGGACTGAAGGTTTCGGCTTGCGATTAGAAGCCATAAAAATTCAGATCGTTCCCAAAGGGGACTCCGCACCAGGCTTAACAGACCATGCTTTTGAAAAAAATCAGTAAAAGATGACAGAAAGATAATCATTTAAAATGCTATTGAAATGGTGAGAATGGACAAAGAGGCAGGAATTTTCCTGCCTCTTCAATAAAAAAATAAGAAGTGTTGTATTTAACTGGACTATTAATTGCGAATACTGTTTTACACGAAAAACAGTATTCGCAATTAATAAAAAAATAATGGGGGTAATAATGAAAAAATTAAAAAATATCTTGGCCATCGGCTGCCTATCGGTTTTATTTGGGTTTTTTTTAGGCGTTAGCTCAGTTAGTGCAGCTGAAATTAGTGTTAATGAGATTTCAGGTAACGCCGGGGAGTCCGCAGTGGCTAGCATAGCAGTGACCCCTGATTCTGGATTTGGAGCGGGTCAATTTGTAGCCAGTTTTGATCCGACAAAACTGGAGTATAACGGTTATAGTATCGGAAATGCCCTTGCGGATCATGAAAAATCCAGCGGGGGATTATTAGATGTAAACAGCAATAATGCCGGGGAGGGAAAAATTGTATTTGTTTATATTTCGACTGAAGATGTTCAAGAAGGCGGCGCTCTATTAAACTTGAATTTTAAGGTCAAGGAAGCAGGGGCAACACAAGTAAATGTTGAAGTACCGGAGTTTGTCAATAATCTGGGCTCGCCGATTGGTGTAACCGTAGCTCAAGTGGCGGCAATCACTGGTGAAAATGGTATCTCCCAACAGGGAGAAGATACAGGTTCAGCTAGCACAGATAATTCAGAAAGTAACAATATGACCGGAACACCTGCGAGTGAAATCAAGAAGGGCGAAACAGTAGCGTTGCTTCATTATGATGAGTTTAAAGTATTGGATGCAACTCAGCCGATTACCTGGATCACTTCAGATTCAAAAATTGCAGAAGTGGATGCCACCGGAACCATAAAGGCCACCGGCAATGGCAAGGTGACGGTTACTGCGACTCAGGGCGATAAAACTATTTCCTACGAAATGGATATTGTTGGGGAGTCGGAAAAATCAGCAGCGGAAAATACAAATACAATAATAACTGCGATCCTAATAATCATCATCTTTCTGGTAATTATTGGATTGGGGGTCTTGGCATTTTTGAAAATCAGGAAAAACAAAAAAAGTATTTCCAATTGAATTGAAACATAAAAAATAAAGCGCTATCGATATGATAAGTTTTACGACAATTAAAAAAGATAACATTTGTGAGAAGTTATGCTCATCATTCTAACGTTGCATAATAAATAAATTTCTTAGCTTAAACCTCTGCAAAACTAATTGGATTAATCATAAAGAAACTTATGTAATTTTGAAGATGAGGAGAAAATAATATGATGATAGTTAGAATAAGTAAAATAACCACATTTTTAATTCGTTTGATGATGGTGGTTATTTTTTTGTGCTTTAGTACTCCGATACATGTTGAAGAATAAGTCGCGTTTCTTGTTTATCGCTGGTTTAATGGCTAAGTGAAGGTCGATGGCTGGGAATTCTCCAGTATGCGACTGGCAAGATTACGATATTCTAAGAAAAATGGTATTGGATAATTTGAATTAAGTACTACAAAAACAATTAAAATGGAGGAAAGAAATTATGAAAAAGATAATAAAAAGTTTAATGGTTTTGGCGTTATTGTTTGTAATGGTGTTGCCGACGATCTTATTTGCTGAAGAAAAAATCGATGGAGTAACTCCGTTAAATGAGGCAATCAATGCAAATGATACAAATAATCTAATTGAGGGTGAAATTAACTTCCCGGATCCCAATTTATTCAAGGCACTGCTGGAAAATGAGGTCGATCAAAATGGTGACGGTGTCATCACACAGGAAGAAATGAAAATCAGGACCTGGTTAGATTTAGTTAACCAGAACATCACAAATCTTGAGGGTCTGAATTATGCCACTGAATTAAGTAGTCTCAATTTATACGGGAACACTGAGATCACCAATATTGAGTCAATTAAAGGATTAACGAATTTAAAAACATTGGATCTGGGAAACACCGGTGTTTCAGATGCCGATAGAATGAGTTTTCTCCGTTTATCAGACCAGAACTGTAGTCTCGGATTTACGACATTTCAAGAACTTAAACCAACTGGTTTAAGTGATGCATATACCATTAGTTCGTCGGATGAATCGATTGTAGTGGCTTCTATTGATAATTCGAATTGGTGGGATACAAAAATTAAACTGGAGTCGAAAAAAATAGGGGTCGCCCAGGTAAGTATAAGCATTGGTAGCGAAACCAAAGCATTTACAGTAACGGTGAATCCTCCACCGGCAGGAACCATCCAGTTTCAGGATGAAAATTTATATCATGTCTTGATAAACAATGGGGTTGACACCAATTTTGATGGCATGATTAACCAGGAGGAAATGAAAGTTATAACTTTTCTGGATTTGCAAAACCAGCAGATCACCAATCTGTCTGGACTGGAATATGCAACTGGATTAACACATCTGGTACTTGGTAATAATCCAGAGCTTAGCAATGTTGATTCCATTAAAGGTTTGTCAAATTTAAATTATTTATTTTTACATAACACTAGTGTTTCAGATGCCGATAAAATGAGTTTTATCAGTTTATCGGATCAAAATCTGACGATCGGCATGAGTGCTTCTCAATATATCGAACCGGAGGGTATCAGTGATGCGTTTACCATTGTGTCATCGGATGAATCTGTTGTCGGAACAGTGATTGATAATACCAATTTTCAAGGGCAAATAAAACTGGAAGGAAAGAAAGTTGGATCGGCTCAGATTAGTTTAGCGCTTGGTGCCGTAACAAAAGAATTTACAGTAACAGTAAATCCCCAACCAGAAGGAACCATCAATTTTGAAGATCCTAATTTATCAAGTGCTTTGTTATATAGGGGCATCGATCGAAATGGTGACGGCGCCATCACACAGCAAGAAATCAAGGGATTTGGCGGAATATCGTTAAACAATTGTGATATTACAAGTCTAACTGGATTGGAATATGCCACAGAACTGACTCAGTTGGATCTGAGTGGAAATCCCAGTCTTGTCAATGTGGAACCGATCAAGGGTTTAACAAAGTTGGAAGAACTTAATTTAAGAAATACCGGCGTTTCGGATGCCGATAAAATGAGTTTTGTCCGTTTATCTGATCAAAACTGCGCACTGGGGTTTAAGACGTTTCAGGTTGTTAAACCAAGGGGTTTAACTGATAGTTATTCAGTCAGTTCATCGGACGAATCGATCGTGGTTGCTTCCATTGATAACTTTAATAATGAAACAAAAATTAATCTTGATTCTAAAAATATCGGCACAGCCCAAATCAGTGTCAATATTGGGTCAGAATCCAAATCTTTTACAGTGACGGTGGGTACCCCGCCGGAAGGGACGATTCAGTTTGAGGATGTTAATTTATTAAGTGCTCTGATCAATCAAGGGGTTGATCAAAATAATGATGGCGCTATCACTCAGGATGAAATGAAAGATCAATCCTGGCTAAATTTAGGCGGTTGGAATCTTACCAGTCTATCGGGTCTGGAATATGCCACGGCGTTAGATTATCTTTATCTATATGATAATACTAATCTGAGTAATATTGAAGCGATTAAAGGTCTGACGAATTTACAAACCTTGGATTTAAGTAATACCAGTGTTTCGGATGTTGATCGAATGAGTTTTGTGCGTTTATCAAATCAAAATTGCGTTTTAGGATGTACGATATTCCAAATTATTAACCCACAGGGGTTAAGTAATACATTTACCGTTAACTCATCGGACGAGACGGTTGTGACAGCCTCCATTGATCAATCAGATTGGTGGCAGACGAAAATCAAATTGGAGGGTAAAAAGACCGGAACAGCAGAAATCAATGTCAAAATTGGAAACGAATCCAAATCATTTATCGTAACGGTAAATGCCTCACCGGCAGGAACCATAAATTTTGAAGATCCTAATTTATTAAATGCATTGTTAAATAGGGGAGTCGATGAGAATAATGACGGGGTAATAACCGAGGAAGAAATACATCGTTTTTCTGGTATTTCGTTAAGCTATCAGAATATCACAAATCTATCAGGGTTAGAATATGCCACCGAGTTGGATTGGCTCGATTTGAGTGGCAATCCCGACCTTGTCAACGTTGATCCAATCAAAGGCTTAACGAAGTTAACAACATTAAATTTAGAAGACACTGGTGTTTCGGATACTGATAAAATGAGTTTTGTCCATTTATCCGATCAAAACTGTGTTTTAGGATTTGCGACATTTCAGGTCATTAAACCAACAGGTTTAAGTGATAGCTATACCGTCAGTTCGTCAGATGCATCAATAGCTTCGGCATCCATTGATCATTCAAATAGCTGGGAAACTAGGATTAAAATGGAAGCCAAAAAAATAGGGTCAGCCCAAATCACCGTCAATATTGGCACCGTGACCAAAACCTTTACGGTGACGGTTAATAATCCGCCGGCAGGAACCATTCAGTTTGCGGATGTTAATTTATTAAATGCTCTGATCAATCAAGGGGTTGACGAAAACAGTGATGGTGCCATTACCCAGGTAGAATTAAAGAAAAGAAGCTGGTTTAGTTTAGCTGACCAGAATATTACCAACCTTTCCGGATTAGAATACGCCACCGTGATAAATGGAATCGAATTAAATGGCAATACCGAACTCAGTAACATTGATCCGATCAAAGGTTTTACACAATTGTATCACGTCGATTTGCGGGGTACAAAGGTTTCCGATGCAGACCGAATGAGTTTTATGCGTTTATCCGATCAGACTTGCGCCGAAGGTTTTAGCACGTTTCAAGTCATCAAACCCTATGGATTAAGCGATGATTACGTGGTCAGCTCGTCGGATGAAGCAGTTGCAAGTTCAACCATTGATAATTCAACCGGTGAAGGCAAGATTAAACTGACCGCTAAAAAAACGGGGACAGCTGTAATAACGGTATTGATTGGAACAGAAGAAAAATCTTTCACAGTAACGGTGAACGCCCAGCCGGAAGGAACCATCCAGTTTCCGGATGCAAATCTCTATAATGGCCTGATTAATCGCGGTTTCGATCAAAATAGCGATGGCGCCATCACTCAGGAAGAAATGAAAAATCAAAGCTGGCTGGATTTAAATAACCAGAATATTACCAACCTGGCGGGCCTTGAATATGCCACATCATTAAATGATATCGATCTAAGTGGGAATACTATCCTCAATAATATCGATCCCCTGAAAGGACTAACACAATTATATAGACTAGATTTGATGGGAACAAAAGTTTCAGATGCAGATCGGATCAGTTTTCTTCGATTATCTGATCGTAACGGTATTAGCGGGATGGATTATATTCAGTATCTCTACCCATACGGTTTAACTGACAGCTACACTGTTACTTCATCGGATGAAACCATCGTGGCTGCAACGATTAATAACGGGACTTCATCAAACCAGTCATATATAAAACTGGAGACTAAAAAACCAGGAACCGTTCAGATTAATGTTGGTATTGGTTCCGAAATAAAGTCGTTTACGATGACGGTCAATGCTCAGCCGGAAGGAACCATATCGTTTAATGATGCGAATTTATTCAATGCTTTGTTAAACAGCGGCGTTGATATCAATAATGATGGTGCCATTACCCAAGAAGAAATGAAAACCCAGGAATACCTCTATTTGTATTACTATCAAATTACTGATCTGACAGGTTTAGAATACGCCACCGAATTAAGAGAGCTTGTTCTTTGTGGGAACTCAGGTCTCAAAAACATTGATCCAATCAAAGGGCTAACACAATTGGAGTACTTGGATTTAAGGGAAACAATGGTTTCAAATGCAGATAAAATGAGTTTCGTTAGATTGGAAGATCAAAGCTGTGTTCTTGGATCAAACCCGTACATGGTTATTAAGCCGCAATATCTGAGTGATGATTATACGATCAGCTCATCGGATGACGACATTGTCTCGGCATCCATTGATTATTCGAATGGTAGTGGTCAAATAAAGCTTGTGCCGCAAAAGATCGGAACGGCAAAAATTACAGTGGGGTTGGGTCTGGAAAAGAAAGAATTCACGGTAACTGTGAAGGCAGCCCCAGAAGGAACAATTCAATTCGAAGATGTTAATTTGTTCAATGCATTAATCAGCAATGGGGTTGATGAAAATAGCGACGGTGCGATTACTCAAAATGAGATGAAAAACGTCAATTATTTATATTTCAATTTTAATGGCAATCAGAATGGAAGTATTACAACTCTTGAGGGGATGGAGTTTGCAACAGAGTTAGAATCACTTGTGATTAATTACCACTATCAACTCAGTGACATTACGCCATTATTGGGTCTGTCAAAGCTTGAATATGTATCGTTGAATGGTACCGCTGTAACGGATGCGGATAAAGCGAAGCTGTTAAAGTTAGCAGATATTACCGGTTTTGAAGGGTACGGTTCAATCACCACCATTTATCCAAGAGGCTTAGCTTCTGACTATACCATCACTTCCTCAAATTCGGATATCGTGGAGGCTTCAATCATACCTTCATTAGAACCGCAGATGAGACTTATTTATAAAAAACAAGGAACAGCGACCATCACTGTTACGATGACAGAAGGTGGTAGTCAATCTTTCCAGGTCACAGTTGGTGCATTGCCTGGTGATGCGGTCAGATTTGAAGATCCCAATCTTTCAGCGGCGTTGATCAGAGAGGGTGTTGATGCCAATAATGATGGTGTGATTACTGGTCAGGAATTGACTGTCGTGGAAGAATTGAATCTTGACTATTGTGGCATTGTCAATTTAAGCGGATTGGAAGGTGCGACCGCATTAAAATACCTTTCATTATCGGACAATCCAGAATTGGTTGATATAGAACCAGTCCGTTTGCTAGCTAATCAGTTAACTCATCTCTATTTGTATAATACCGGGGTTTCACCAGAAAAGCGGATGTCGTTACTCCGCCTGGATGATCTTACCTTGAATCAAGCAGAACGGATTACCTGGAAAGCTCAACCCATTGGAGTGCTGGAAGTGCCGCAAACTGCTATTACTTTAGCCAATCCTGATATTGCAGAAACTTATGATTATTATTATGAAGATATCTACATTACCGGAAAAAATGCTGGAACAACACTGGCAACAGTGAATTACGAGGGTGCGACAAGGACGTTTAGTTTGACAGTAATGCCGACAATGACTGAACGGATACTCGGTGATGTGGATGGGAACGGAAAAGTTACGGCTTTTGATGCCCTTATGGCATTACAAATTGCCACCGGTAAAAAAGATGGAACAGCAGAGGAGATAAAGGCTGGTGATGTTGGCAATTCTGGAAAAGTTGAAGCCTTTGATGCGTTACGGATTTTACAGTTTGCTACAGGAAAAATTACAAAGTTCTAATCAGGTTATTGATGGAAATGTAATTAATCATAATTTGGTTATAATAAAAATAGAAATAGAAACAGTAATAGTGAAAAATTTTCTAGTCAAATGTTTTATTGGGAGGAGTAACGAGCATGAAAAAAGTTTTAGTGAAATTAATGGTATTGGTGTTGGTGTTGGGAATGGTGTTGCCGACAAATTTGTATGCCGAAGAAAATAATGATGCGGATGCAAACGGGCTGGCTGCGGCTGTTGCTGAGCAACCCTTTTCCGCACAAACACAGCAGGGGCCGATAGTAAATAATCTGGCCGTAGCAGTCAATGAAGAAATAAACACCAGTGAAGCTGTTGAAGGGGAAATAAACTTTCCTGATGCAAATTTGTTTAATGCACTGATCAATCAGGGGATTGATCAGAACGGCGATGGCGTCATTACCCAGGATGAAATAAAAAGTTTGACATGGCTGTATTTAGATTATAAGAACATCACCAACCTCACTGGCCTGGAATATGCCACGGAACTGTATGATCTTAACTTGTGTGACAATCCGGACCTTGTCAATATTGATCCGATCAAAGGTTTAATGAAGTTGGAGTTGCTTTATTTATACAATACCGGCGTTTCCGATGCCGATAAACTGAGTTTGGTTCGGTTATCTGACCAAAGTTGTGCTGTAGGGTTTACCAGCTTTAAAGTTATAACCCCCCGAGGTTTAAGTAATGCTTTCACTGTTAGTTCATCGGATGAAACGATTGCCATTGCTTCGATTGATAATTTGTATGATCCAAGCATCAAAGTGATGGCTAAAAAAACTGGCACTGCCCAGATCAATCTTAGTTTAGGAACCGCAACCAGATCTTTTGCGGTAACCGTCAATGCTCCGCCAGATGGTGCCATTGTGTTTCCTGATGAAAACCTATTAAAAGCTCTGATCAATCAGGGCGTTGATCAGAATGGGGATGGTGTGATTACTCAGGAAGAAATGAAGAATCCAACATACTTGTTTCTTGGCAGTCAGGATATCACTGATCTGACAGGGCTCGAATATGCCAGTAATCTCACCTCTCTTGAATTATGTTGGAATCAAAGCCTCAGCAACATTGAACCGCTTAGATGTTTGACGGGATTGAAAACCCTGAACTTAAGTGGGACCAGCGTTTCTGATGCCGATAAAATCAGTTTTATCCATTTTAAAAATAAAAGCTGCGCTATCGGTGCGACAACTTTCCATGTCATCGAACCGATCGGTTTAAGCGATGTTTATACTGTCAGTTCATCGGATGAAGCAGTAGTGGTGGCGTCGATTGATATAACTGAGCCATGGGCACCGAAGATAAAAGTGGAAGGGAAAAAAGCCGGTATTGCCGAGATTAACTTTAGCATTGGAACTGAGACCAAGTCTTTTATGGTAACCGTCAATGCCCCTCCGGATGGCGTCATTACATTTCCTGATGAAAATCTTTATAAAGCGTTGATTAATCGCAGTGTGGACAAGAATGGTGATGGCGTGATTACCCAGGAAGAAATGAGAAATCAGCCATACTTGTTTCTTGGTTATGAGAATATCACTAACCTGACAGGTCTGGAATATGCCACGGAGCTGACTAACCTTTATCTGGATGGAAATGCAACGCTTAGCAATATTGAGCCGCTAAGAAACCTGACCAAACTGGAAACTTTAAATTTAGCGAATACAGCGGTATCTGATGGTGATCGCATGAGTTTTATTCACTTGGCGAATCAGACCTGTGCGATCGGGTTTACGGCTTATAAAGTGATTAAACCAATTGGTGTAAGCAATGCCTATAGCGTCAGCTCATCTGACGAAACGGTAGTCGTTGCGTCGATTGACACATCAGATCAATGGGAACCGAAGATTAAGCTGGAGGCAAAAAAAGCCGGTACTGCCCAGATTAGCTTTAGGCTCGGCACTGTAACCAAATCTTTTACGGTAACGGTCAATGCTCCGCCGGAGGGAATTATTTCGTTTCCCGATGCAAATTTATTTAAAGCACTGATCAATCTGGGAGTAGATAAAAATGGTGACGGAGCCATTACCCAGGAAGAAATGCAGCAGCGAGGAAAGCAAGGGGGATTATATTTAGGCAACCAAAATATTACCAACTTGTCAGGCCTGGAATATGGCACGGAGCTGTCTTACCTAAATCTGGATGGAAATGCAAATCTCAGCAATATTGAACCGATTAAATCTTTAAATAAGCTAGGAACCCTAGGTTTAAATGGTACCAGTGTGTCCGATGCCGATAAGTTAAGTTTTGTTCGTATGGCCGATCAAACCTGTGCGGTCGGGTTTACGGCGTTTCAGTTTATCAAACCAGGGGGGTTAAGCGAGGCCTATAGCGTCAGCTCATCGGATGAAACGGTGGTCGTTGCATCGATTGATCTATCAAAGGTGTGGGAACCGAAGATTAAGTTAGTGGGTAAAAAAGCCGGCAACGCCCAAGTCAGTTTCGGAATTGGAAATGAAACCAAAACATTCACGGTAACGGTGAACCCCGCACCGGAAGAGGCGATTCAGTTTAAAGATGATAACCTGGTCAGTGCCTTGTTTAGCCAGGGCGTTGATCAAAACAAGGATGGTGCCATCACCCAACAGGAAATGAAGGGGTGTAACGGATTGTCCTTAGGGTATCAGAATATCACGGATCTCACCGGCTTGGAATATGGAACCGAGCTGAATTGGCTTTATTTGGATGGAAACAATAATCTCAGTAACATTGAACCACTTAAAGGCTTAACCAAACTGTATACATTGAATTTAAATGAAACAGCTGTATCCGATGCCGATATAATGAGTTTTGTTAACTTATCGGATCAGAATTGTGTGATCGGATTTACGACCTTTCAGATCATCGAACCCAAGGGGCTAAGCGAGGAATTTTATGTCAGCTCATCGGATGATACCGTCGTGTCAGCAACGATTATAAATTTACAGGATGGGGGAGCAAGTATCAAACTGGAAGGTAAAAAAGCCGGTACCGCCCAAATCAGTCTTCATCTTGGTTCGGAAACCAAAATATTTACAGTGACAGTGAACGCCCCGCCGGCGGGTGCGATTCAGTTTAAAGATGATCGCCTGGTTGGAGCGTTGATCAGTCAAGGTGTTGATCAAAATGGTGATGGTTCCATTACTCAGGAGGAAATGAAACGATACGGGGGGATGTCTCTAGGTTATTGGGACATTACCGATCTCTCGGGTCTGGAATATGCTACCAATCTAAAGTACCTCTATCTGTATGGGAATACAAGACTGAGTAATATTGAACCCTTAAAGAGCCTGAGCGAATTGGAAACATTGGAGCTAAGGGATACGGTGGTATCCGATGCTGATAAAATGAGTTTTGTCCGGTTAGAGGATCAAAACTGTGCCGTCGGCTTTAGCGCGTTTAAGGTGATTAAGCCAATGGGATTAAGCGAAGAATTTACCGTTACTTCATCGGATCAATCGGTAGTGATTGCGACCATTGATAATTCACAATGGAGTGAACCAAGCATCAAACTGGCAGGGAAAAAAGCCGGTACGGCTCAAATCACACTCAGTTTGGGTCAAAGCGCCAAATCTTTCACCGTCAGGGTGAATGCTCCACCAGCAGATGGAATCACATTTGAAGACCCCAATCTTTCGGCAGCTTTATTCCGTGTTGGTGTTGATGCTAATAAAGATGGCGTTATTTCAGCAGCTGAACTGGCAGCAGTAGAGGAATTGGACCTAGAGAACTATAACATTACCAGTATAAAAGGCCTGGAAGGGGGTACGTCCCTGAAAGTTTTAGACCTTAGCTACAACACGGCATTATCGGATATTGAACCGATCAGAAGTCTGGCGAAACAATTAACGGAGTTTGATTTGTGGAATACGGCTGTTTCCGCCACAGATCGGATGTCATTGCTGCAGGTTGAAGACCTCACAGTGAATCAGGGAGAACCGATTACATGGACGGCTAAACCGCTTGGCGTCTTGGACATGCCGGCAACCACGATGACTCTAGCCAATCCGGAATTGGCAACAGTTACCCATGATGGCCAGAATATCATCATCTCAGGAAAAACATCCGGGACAACGGTAGCAACTATCAATTATTGTGGCGTCACAAAGACCTTTAATTTGACCATTTCTTCCGTTCCAACAGAACGCCTACTTGGCGATGTCGATGGAAACGGAAGCGTTTCGGCCTTTGATGCCCTGATGGCCCTGCAGATTGCGACCGGCAAAAAAGCTGGAACGGCAGCAGAAATCAAGGCTGCCGATGTTGGGAAGTCTGGTAGCGTTGAAGCCTTTGATGCATTGCGAATTTTGCAATTTGCTACCGGGAAAATATCGACATTTTAACGCGAATGGATACTGATGTGAACTGATGAAAATTCCGGCAGTTTAATTTCGGTTTGGACTGCCGTGGAATTGACCAAAGCAGGTGATCGGATCAAGTGTTTCAAAGAATGGAGAAGAATATGAAAAAGGGTTTTAAACAGGGTTTGAGTGGATTGTTAATGTTGCTGCTGATAACCGGATTGGTACCGGTTGGAGTCATGGCAGAACAGACGAGTGAGAGCAATGTTGCGCCGGTCAAGCAGGAAGTCGCGGTTCCAGATAATAATGGCGCCGTGGCAGTATCCGGTGCGAATGAGAATGATGTTTCGGAAAACCAGCCGATATTGGCGACTCGGGACGAAGTGTCCGATGCAGCGACAAACGGAGATATCAAGGAAACGATCGCTCCACAGGAGCTTCAGACCAGTGCGACCGATCCCAATTATACCTATTACGATACTACCGGCGGGGTATATATTTACAGATATACCGGAACCGGCGGAGATGTGACAATTCCGGCGACGTTAGGCGGAAAAAAGGTCGTGGGAATTGCTGGGTATAGTTTTCAAGTTTTAACCATAACCAGTGTCGTTATTCCTGAAGGGGTGACATACATTGATGCCCACGGTTTTGATGACTGTTCAAGTCTTAAAACCATCACCATTCCCGAAAGCATGAAAACCATCGGGGACTATGCGTTTGAAAATTGCGAGTCATTAACGGCCATAAAAATCCCCAAAGATCTGATCAATCTGGGAAATCATGTTTTTGAAGGCTGCTTAAGTCTGGTCAGAATCGAAGTTGCAGCTGAGAATTTAAAATTTTCAAGCATTGAAGGCTTGTTGTATAACAAGGGAGGGGATAAACTGCTTGCCTGTCCTGGAGGGGTTGCTACGGTCACTACGCCATCTAGTGTCACTACAATTGCGCCCTATGCCTTTGCCGCCTGTACCAATCTGGCCAACGTGGTCCTTAATGATGGAGTGATCACCATTGATGATTATGCATTTAGCGACTGCACCAATTTGATGAAAATTAACATCCCGGAAGGGGTCACAAGAATTGGAACTTACGCCTTTAATAACTGCAATAACCTGATGGTAATTATCACCCCTAAAAGTGCCACAAATATCGGCACTTATGCCTTTGCCGGTTGCGATAATCTGATTAATCTGACGTTTGGAGAAGGGATCACCAGAATTCCCGAATATGCTTTTCAAAACTGCAGCAGTTTGTCAACGGTGAAGCTGCCGGAAAGCCTAACCGGGATTGGTGGATACGCTTTTCAAGATTGCACAAATTTGTCGGCCATTGCTATTCCAAACAATGTCCTGAATATCGGCTCGATGGCTTTTGCCAATTGTGGTTTGGTAACCATTACGATTCCACAAAATGTCGTCACAATCGGAAGTTCGGCCTTTTCTGGCTGTACTAGCCTGACAACGGTAAACCTGGTCGAGGGCTTAACGACAATTGATAATAGCGCATTTTATAACTGTAATAATCTCCGGTCGATCAGTATTCCCAAGACCGTCATCCGGATTGGCGGCAATGCCTTTTACGGTTGTGCCAGTATTGCGACAATGAGCATTCCTGATGGGGTTGCGGTTATTGATGACAATGCCTTTGGAAATTGTGCCAGTTTAACCGGGATCAGTATCCCCCAAAGTGTCCAGAGCATTGGAAGTGGTGTCTTTGACGGTTGCCTCAGTCTTAAGAGCATTACGGTTTCTGCCGACAATCCGATGTATTCCAGTGTCAACGGCATGCTTTTTAACAGCAACGGTGCAAACCTGGTCCGGTGTCCTGAAGGGGCCACCAGTTTTGTTATTCCGGCGGGGGTGACGAGCATTGGCGATGCTGCCTTTTATCAGTGTGCAAACCTGGCCAGCATCAATATTCCGGAAGGGGTCACCAGTATTGGTTATTTGGCGTTCGGCGACTGTACGCATCTGGTTAAGGTGATTATACCGGAAACGGTAACAGCGATGGGCTCCTATGTATTCAGATATTCGGGAAACCTTACTATTTATGGAGCGGCAGGTTCCTATGCACAAACGTATGCTAACAATTATGGATACCTGTTTGTGAGTTCCGGCTATTTTAAGGTCAGCAGTTTTACCGCGGATAAAACCTCCGGACAATATGTCGATACCGATATTAATCTGATTGCCGTCGGAGTTGGCGGAACAGCGCCCTATCAATATAAATTCTATTATCGACTGGGCACTGAGGAAAAGGTAATCCGGGACTATTTAGCCGCTGAAACGGCGATATTCAAACCGGCAGCACCCGGCACCTATACCCTTTTTGTTGACATCAAAGATAAGAATGGCAACATTGTCTCCCGGAATATTTCAGATTACGCCATCTTTTCAAATCCTTATGTAAGCAGCTTTACCACCGATAAAGCGTCAGGGCAGGGTACCAATACCGACATTAAGCTGACCGCAATCGGAGCTGGGGGAGTAGCCCCTTATCAGTATAAATTCTATTACCGGTTAGGAACGACAAATAATTTTATCAGCGATTTTACAGTAGGTAACACGGCGATATTTAAACCTCAGGCGGTGGGCACCTATACCCTCTATGTCGAAATGAAGGATGCCAATGAAAAAGCGGTGACCAGCAGTATTGGCAATTATGTCATTGTCAAGCCGGTAGCGCCGGTCAATTTGAAAACCTCTGAGATTAGCAATAATTCGGCAACGCTCGCTTGGGATGCCGTTGTGGGGGCCTCGTCCTATAATGTTTATAAAAATGGCGTGAAGGTCAATGCCGATCCGATTACCGGAACCAGCTTTAAGGTGGAAGGCCTGACGGCTAAAAGCGAGTATACCTTTACCGTTAAATCTCTTGTCAACGCCATTGAATCCGAAGCCAGTACCGGGACTAAAATAAAAACCATGGGAGAAGTGGTTAATTTAAGCGTTGGAACGGTGACTGGTGCACCAGGAAAAAATGTCATTGTAAAAGTGGATGTTTCCAATAATTCGACAATTAGTGCGGCCCGCTTTATTGTCGGTTTTGACAATGCAAAATTAGAATATTTAGGGACAAACGCTGGAACGATGGCTCAGGGTGGAACCATCGTTACTAATTTGGCTGGTAATCAGGTGACCATTGGTTATATCAATCAAAAAATGCTCACAGAAGCAGGTGCTTTTCTTGAACTTGAATTTAAAATAAAAGAGGGTATGGCGGATCAGAGTTTACCAATTACTCTGACTTCATTAGAATTAACCGACTTGACGGGGTTTGAACTGATACCAGTCGTCAGCAATGGCGCAATTAAAATTTCAGGGATTATCATGGGTGATATTAATGGTGATGGGATGATCAGTGCCTATGATGCCCTAATGGCTTTGCAAATAGCGACGGGAAAGATCGTGCCAACGGCGACTCAAAAAACGGCGGCTGACATTGATGGAAACGGGATGGCTTCAGCCTTTGAAAGCCTTCGAATACTCCAATTTGCCACCGGGAAAACAACAGTATTATAGCAAATATTCGACAAATGATTCATGACAGAAATAAAGGAGTAAAAAATGCAGAGAAAAAAATTCCCGAAAATATTTATAACGGGACTGTTGGTTGTTTGTATATTTATGGCGTTTTCGCCGACAGGTTTAGTTAATGCCCAGGACGCACCGGTAAAAATATCGGTGAATCATGGTGTCACTGGGATTGATGAAAATACAACACTTGATGTATCGATGGACCCCGGGTCAAATGTTAGTGCATTGCAGTTTGTGTTCAGTTTTGATCCGACAAAAATCAAATATGTGCAGCCGGAGAAAGACAATTTAGCAAAAGGTGATGACCTGAAAACTTTTGAAATTGAGAATGGGGCGGGATCGATCGTCATCAATGCTAACGATGCAGCAGCCGGAAAGGTGACCATTGGTTATATCAATGCCTCGTCACCGCTTACTTTTGGCGGAAGTTTATTCGAACTGACATTTGAAGGGGTGGATGACACCATCGGAACGCCAGTAAAGGTTGAAGTGAAAGAATTTGTATCAGGAACTGGTGAGGCGGTTTCCACGGCGATCACAAATGGTTCTATCACGGTGACAAAACCAATGGACGAGCAAGAAATCCGTTTAAATAAAACCGGAATGGTTATTTCTGTAGGAGAAAACCAGGAATTGAAAGTAATTTTTAGTAATGCTAATGAGGATCTGGATAATCCCGTGAACTGGGAATCTTCCGACAGTAATGTGGCGTCAGTAAAAGATGGAATCGTGACCGGGAACAAGGCAGGCACGACTATGATTACGGCGAAGGTTGGCGATAAGACGGCAACCTGCAAGGTTACCGTTCAAACGAACGAGGTTCCCAAAGAAAATCCTGCCTGCACCTATCGAACGCATGTGCAGAATGAGGGCTGGCAAGAATGGAAGACAGATGGCGATCCGAGCGGTACCAGCGGAAAGTCTCTACGCTTAGAGGGAATCGAAATTAAAGCTGACAGCCAGGACTATGATCTGGGGATTGAATACCAGACCCATGTTGAAAATATTGGGTGGCAGGGATTCAAAAGCAACGGTATCATGAGTGGAACCTCAGGGCAATCTTTGCGACTGGAAGCCATTCAGCTAAAGCTTACGGGAAATGATGCGGACAAATTTGATATATATTATCAAGTTCATGCACAAAACTTTGGATGGCTGGATTGGGCCAAAAATGGTAAAAGTGCTGGAACAGCAGGTTTTGGTTATCGCTTGGAAGCGATCAAGATATTAATGGTTCCCACAGGGGACCCGGCACCCGGGGCAACTGATCATGCGTTTGAAGAAAAATAAAAGAAATTTAGTATCAGAAAAAGGTAGTGTCGCAGATGACACTACCTTTTTCCAAAAGGGAGCTGAAATGAAAAATAAAATGATCAAAACCGCTTTGCTGTTAGCCTTAGGGTTCGTGCTGATTTTGCTGTTTTCGGGCAGTATCTCAGCACAAGAAAATGATAACATCCCAGTTCTGCGTGAAGCCATCCCAAATCCGGAATTCGTCCAATATATGGTCGAGCATGAGCAGGAGAAGATGTATACTTTGAGTGAAGAAAACCACAATCAGGGATATATTCCGCCACCATTAAAACGTTACGAAGGATCAGAAATGACGGCAATGATCCAGACCATGGATCTGCCGGCAACTTTTGACCTGCGTACCACTGATCGTGTGACACCGATACGAAATCAAAGTCCTTATGGAACCTGTTGGTCTTTTGCGAGCATGGCTTCGTTAGAGTCTCATATTAATAATGGTGATACAATCGATCTTTCTGAAAATAATTTAATCTGGAATCATGGGTTTAATTGGGGTCCTTATGATGGCGGGAATGAAGCGATGGCTACCGCCTATTTTGCCCGATGGAGCGGGCCGGTTAACGAGAGTGACGATCCTTATGGGTCGGTACAAAAAATTGACCTAAGTCCTGCTTACCATGTCCAGGATGTCGAAAATATTTCAAAGAATCCCTCTGAAATCAAAGAGGCGCTGATGGCAGGCGGGGCCCTGATGACTGGTATGTATGCAGGTTCTTTTGATAGTGCGACGTATTATAATAGTGACTTGGCGACCCTTTTTTATGATGGGAATGAAGGCATCAATCACAACGTAGCGATTGTCGGTTGGGATGACAACTTTGACCGCAATCAATTTAATAAAGTGCCGCCGGGTAATGGAGCCTGGATTATTCGCAACAGTTGGGGAACGAATTGGGGCGATGGCGGATATTTTTATATGTCTTATTATGATACCTATGCCGGAAGCGAAGTGACGGCTTTTCACAGCGCGGAATCAACCAGTAACTACAGCCGAGTTTATCAGTATGATCCCTTTGGCAGTACCAGTGCCATGGGTTATGATAACAATGGTAATGCTGCCTGGGGCGCAAACATTTTTCGGGCCGTTGCCAGTGAAAATCTGACTGCAATCAGCACCTATGCGTTAAGCCCGGGGACGACGCTTGAGATTAGTATCTATACAAATGTAAACACCACTGAACCAACAAGTGGAACATTGCAGTCAACCAAAACTGTTTTAATGTCACGAGACGGTTATCATACAATCGCACTGGATCGTCCGGTTCAGATTGAAGAAGGACAGTTGTATTCGGTCGTGATTAAATATTTAACGCCAAACAATGACAGGCCGATACCGATCGAAAAACCTATTACCAACTATTGCACTGCGGCCAATGCCAATCCAAATGAAAGTTTTATCAGTTTTAATGGGGTCAATTATTGGTATGATATTTCGACCGAGAGGGATTCGAATCTCTGTATCAAAGCCTTTACTGAAGGGATTCAACCGGCGAGGCTGGAAAACATTGTCATCACAAATCCAGCTTCGAAACTGATATATAATACGGGTGAAGCTTTAGATATCAGTGGCTTGCAAGTGAGCGGAACCTATAGTGATGGCAGTACAAAAGTCGAAACCATAACAACAGAAAACATCACCGGTTTTAGCAGTGAATCACCAGCATCAAACCAGGTGCTCAGTGTGACGGTTAATGGTAAGACGGTGACCTATACCGTACAGATAATCGCCAGCGTTGTGCTGGGTGATGTTGATGTGAATGGCTTGGTACAAGCATATGATGCACTGCTGGCATTAAGGATTGCAACAGGCAATAAAACTGGAACGCCAGCAGAAATCCAGGCGGCAGATGTCGGGAAATCCGGAACTGTGGAGGCGTTTGATGCGCTGCGGATATTGCAGTATGCCACCGGAAAGATCAAGGAGTTTTAAAAAAACTGGTCAGAGTTGGTACAAAGCAAGGGTTACTATTCGTATTGCCGATACCACAAGGTCGGTTATTACGTAAATTATTCGAAGATGTGGACGGTGTCGACAAAAAGTAGTGGAAAAAATATCAAAATAGTTAAAATAGAAAGGTGCGAATTAATATGGAAATCGCTAAGCAAACGAGAGCGGGGAAGTTCATCAAAAGAAATAGAAACTGATTGGAAGAATTATGTAGATAAATTCAGTGAGATTTCAAGTAGAATCGGGTTTGTATTGGCAGTGGGGGCGTTTTTCACCTGTATTCTGGTTGGTCATGTGCTGGAAACAAAGAGCATCACCGACGAGGTCAAACGCTCTTCGCCTTTTAAACGGGAGAAACTATTTATCATCATGATCAAATACCTTGCCCCGCTTTGTATTATTGGGATTCAGATCAGTTCGATTTTAGAGGCGCTGGGCGTGATTAAATATTGATCATTGCAGATGGGATGCCGGACACACCAGCTGTCTGATTTTATCCGGGCGGGCTTGGCATCACTCAGCAGGCCAGATAGGGGTGTTTTTCCGCTTTGTTTTATCGGAAGGAGTGAATGAAAATGTTAGTAGCAGGTAGTTCAGGGAACGGATTTATTTATCAAACCCCATTGGGTAAAATGGTGATTACGGAAAATGGACACGCCATCACCGCCGTGATGTTTGGCGAGTCATTGCCGGAGAAAGTCAATGCCCGGGAGACCCCCTTGCTCACACAGGCCAACGATCAGCTGCAGGAGTATTTTATCGGCCAGCGAAAAAGCTTTGATTTGCCGCTGGCACCCCAAGGTACCGCCTTTCAGCAACTGGTCTGGAAAGCTTTACAGGATATTCCTTATGGTGCGGTTGTCAGCTATCAGGACATGGCCCGGGCGATTGGCAATGCCAAAGCCTGTCGGGCCGTGGGTGGGGCCAATAACCGGAATCCCATTGCTATTGTTATTCCCTGTCACCGGGTGATTGGTAGCGGTGGCAGCCTGGTGGGTTATGGCGGGGGACTTGAAATAAAAAGACAGCTGCTGGAATTGGAGCAGCAATAAGCTAAAAAAAAACAACGATCGGGTTGTTTTTTTTGTGGTTTGAATTGTTTCTGTCGCCAATAAAAATTTAATTCAAAAAAATATTAGTGAAAAAAAATAATAAAACGGTTAAAATGATAGCAGTGTGAATAAATTTAAGAATCAATTGTAAAACGAAGAAAGGGAAAACTTGTGAAAAAAATCATCACTCTGTATTTAAAGCCTTTTTACGGCCGGATGGCTTTTGGGGTTTTCTTTAAATTTACCGGTTCGATCATGGATTTGATTATTCCCTCAATACTGGCCACGATTATTGATCAGGTGATCCCGTTAAATGAACGGCTGCCAATTTTTTATTGGGGCGGTGTGATGGTGGTCTGTGCCATCATCGGGATGGTCTTTAACATTATTGCCAATCGGATGGCAGCCAGGGTGGCCAGTGATGCCACCGAGGTGATCCGCCATGATCTTTTTGCCAGGGTGATGTATTTTTCCAATCACCAGATGGATACCCTGACCAAACCGTCAGTAATTTCCAGGTTAACATCCGATACCTACATCATTCATCAGATGATCATCCGGATCCAAAGGCTGGGGGTGCGGGCGCCGATTATGCTGGTTGGCGGAATCATTATTACGATGACCCTCGACCCGGTGCTGGCAATGGTACTGATTGGGATTATGCCCATTATGGTGGTGCTGATTACCCTGGTTTCGAGAAAAAGCATGCCGCTTTTTGCCGGTCTGCAACAGACTTTTGACAGTTTCGTCCGGCTCGTCAGAGAGGATATCAACGGGATCCGGGTCATTAAGTCCCTATCTAAAACAGACTATGAGAAAAAACGGTTTGAGGTGATTAATACCGATGTCGTAAACCGCGAGAAAAAAGCCCGGATGACGGTGGCGGTGATTTCGCCGGCCATGAATATCTGTCTGAATCTGGGTTTGGTCGGGGTAGTGGTGGTTGGCGCCTATGGTGTCAATAACGGTACCTCAGAAGTGGGAATCATCCTCGCCTTTATGACGTATTTCACCATTATTCTGCATGCCGTTTTAGCCATTTCCAGAATGTTTGAGATGTGGCCAAAGGCGACGGCTTCGGCCGATCGGATCGTCCAGGCACTCGAAAGTGTCGATGCATTGGCAGTTCTGGAAGTGGACGAACTAACTGAAGCTGCTAAAAAGGGCGCCTTTGTAGAATTTCAGAATGTCACCTTTTCGTATAATAAAGAAGAACCCAATCTGACCAATATTTCTTTAGCACTGGCAAAAGGGGAAACTTTGGGAATCATCGGTGAAACCGGCGCCGGGAAAACGACCCTGCTAAACTTGCTGATGCGGCTTTATGATGTCGACGAGGGGAGCATCACCATTGATGGCCATGATGTCCGGTCGATGGATCCCCGGGAATTGCATAAGAAGTTCGGGGTGGTCTTTCAGAATGATATGATTTTTGAAGCCACCATTGAGGAAAACATCGATCTGGGCAGAAATTTGTCTAAAGAGGCCATTACCGCGGCCATTGACGGTGCCGGGGCCACAGAATTTGTGGATGAAAAATCCGCTAAATCCGAAGAACAGCTGACCATCAAAGGGGCCAACCTCAGCGGTGGTCAAAAACAGCGGATCCTGATTGCCCGGGCGCTGGCTTCCCGGCCGGAAATACTGGTGTTAGATGATTCATCCAGCGCCCTGGATTATCAAACCGATGCCGCCTTCCGCAAGGCCATCAAAGAAAAATTTGACGACACCACCATTATTATCGTGGCTCAGCGGGTCAGTTCAATCCGCCATGCCGATGTCATTCTGGTGCTTGAAAATGGTGCGGTCATCGGCCTGGGCAAGCATCAGCAGCTGATCAGGAGCTGTGACGTTTATCGGGAAATCAGCTATTCCCAGATGGGGGTATCCTGAGATGAGACGATCACAAAAATTTGAGAAACCGCAAAACCGCAAAGGTACCCTGATCCAGTTGGGTGGCTACCTGATGCGTTACAAGTGGCGGTTGTTTGCCGCCATTGCCTTAACCATCGGGAGCAACCTGCTGGCGCTGGTGGGGCCATTGCTTTCCGGCTACGCCATTGATGCCATCGAATTGGGAATCGGCAAGGTCAATTTCAGTCAGGTGTTTTATTATGCCTTCTGGATGGTGGTCTTTTATATCGGCTCAGCCGGACTGACCTATATCCTGGAAGTACTGATGATCCGGGTCAGCCGTCAAGTTACCTATGCGATGCGCAAGGATGTCTTCAATAAGCTGCTGGATTTGCCCGTCGGTTATTTTGATGTACACCAGACCGGCGATGTCATCAGCCGGATTACCTATGACATTGATACCGTCAACAGTTCGATTTCCAGTGACCTGATTCAGGTAGCTTCAGCGGTCATCACCGTCCTGGGATCGTTTTTTATGATGTTGGCGATCTCGCCCAAACTGGTGATTATTTTTGCTTTTACGGTACCGGCGTCGATCTTTATGTCACGCTATCTGGTTAAAAAGACCCGCCCTCTTTTTAGTCGGCGATCCCAAAAATTAGGAGAGCTCAATGGTTTTGTGGAAGAAATGGTGTCGGGCCAAAAGACCTTAAAAATCTATGACCAGGAAGAGCATACGATTGAGAAATTCAATGTTAGGAATAAAGAAGCCGTGGAGGCCTATTATAATGCCGAATACTATGGCAGTATGATTTTTCCCACCATTAATTTTATTAATAACCTGTCTTTGGCCTGCATCAGTGTCTTTGGGGCGCTATTATATCTGGCCGGAGCGATGTCGATTGGGCAGATTTCGTCCTTTGTGCTGTACTCCCGCAAGTTTTCCGGGCCGATTAATGAAATGGCCAATATCATGAACGATCTGCAATCGTCGCTGGCAGCCGCTGAGCGGGTATTCGCCCTACTAAATGAATTGTCTGAGGCCAAGGATACAAAAAAAATGACGGAGCTGACCAATGTAAATGGCGATATCGTTCTTAAAAACGTTCGCTTTAGCTATGATGCCAATCAGGTGATAATCAAAAACTTAAGTCTAAAGGCTGAGGCGGGTAAGCTGATTGCCATCGTCGGCCCGACTGGTGCCGGAAAAACCACCATCATCAATCTGCTGATGCGCTTTTATGATACCGACGCCGGGAATATCTATGTGGATGGCAATGAGGTCCAGGAGCTGACCCGGGACAGCTTGAGAAAATCATTCGCCATGGTGCTTCAGGATACCTGGATTTTTCATGGCAGTGTTTATGAGAACCTGACCTACGGCAGAGAAAATGTTACCAGGGAAGAGGTGGTGCAGGCAGCTAAAGCAGCGCGAATTCATTCATTTATTGAGCATCTTCCTCATGGCTATGAAACTGTCTTAAAAGGCGAGGACACGAATATTTCCAAGGGGCAGAAGCAGCTCTTAACGATCGCCCGGGCAATGCTGTTAGATGCCAAAATGTTGATCCTCGATGAGGCCACCTCCAACGTCGATACCCGCACCGAGAAAAAGATCCAGGCGGCCATGCGCCAGCTGATGAAAGATAAAACCTGTTTTGTCATCGCTCATCGGCTATCAACGATCCAGAATGCTGATCTGATTCTAGTGGTGGAGCAGGGAAATGTGGTAGAACAAGGAACCCATCAGGAACTGATGGAGAAGGGCGGCAGTTATTGGCAGATGTATCAGGCTCAGTTTGAATAAGGTGCTTGACAGTGAGCGGAGGGCCATTCTTGGTTAATGATACCGTAGCTGATGCTAACTTTTATGGGAAAAATATACCAAACAATTGCTAAAAGAATCATTGAGTGACCTGGTTTAACAGTAAATAATTGCGAATGTGCAGTGAATAAAATATTGAATAGCTTAGAAAGGTATAAAAAATGGAAGAAATATTAAAATTAAGAGAAGCATCGTATTGGGAAACGGTTTGGGACAAGGCCATGCTTTACGGCAAAAACCCCGGCAGTGAAGGACCAGCCCATAGTGTTGAGCTGTGGGAAAAACGGGCGGAAAAGTTTAAAACCAACGTTAAAGGTGAGCGGGGGAAAAAAAGAACCGGTGATGTGATTAAATGGTTTGAAAATCAGGGGCTGTCCCTGGAAGGGATGACCATTCTCGACATTGGTGCCGGGCCTGGTGCTTTTTCTTTTGCCTTCGCCGAAAAAAAAGCACAGGTAACCGCCCTGGAACCAACCCTGGGGATGTCGTCGACGATACGAGAACGCATTGAAACGGAAGCGATTAGCGGTCTGGAAGTTGTTCAAATGCCCTGGGAAGCGGTGGACGTGGAGCAGATGGGCTGGCAGGGTGCCTTTGATCTGGTCTTCATTTCCATGTGTCCCGGGGTTCATAATGCCGAGCTGTTTAAGAAAGCGATGTCCTGTGCTAAAAAGTATGTTTATTTCAGTGGCTGGGCCGGAAGACGGGACAGCGATGCCTTCAATGAACTCTGGAATGAACTTTATGACGAGGAAATGCCCATCTGGCGCAGCGATATTATCTATAATCTTAACTGGCTTTATGCCCAGGAGTATAGTCTTGCTTTTGAAGTGCAGCAGGATGTGCATCCGGAAGAGTCATCGATCGAGGATGCCGTGGAAGAGCTGATCTCCCGCTTGAATTTCCACGGGAAGGATACCACCGGATTACAAGAAAAGGTAGTCGCCTTTGTCAGTGAACGGGCTGAAGCAGGGGTTTTCACAACAAATGCCGTATCACGGCGGGGAAAAATTCTAGTCAAGCTATAACGTTTGATCGACCAGCGGACACCGAAGCGGAAATGTTTATTTTCAATTCGGTGTCTTTTTGGTTGCGCGGTTCATTAGCTTAAAGGGATTCAAAATAATGATTGACAGATGTTTGATATATCTTATAATTATAGTATAAATAACATATGTCATTAATGCAAGGAGGTGCCAAAATGCCAGGAAGAGATCGAACCGGCCCCCATGGACGGGGTTCTGGTAGCGGAAAAGGATTGGGACGTTGCTCAGGAATAAATGCTTATGGATTCGGAAAAGGTTGTGGCTGTGGAAGAAGCAATAAAAAAACGGTAAAGAAAATAGCGACGAGTCAAACGGATGAAGCGGTGACAGCCTCAGATCGTGTCGAAGCAACGGAAACAAATCAATAAAAGGTTTGGAGTGGTAACATGAAAATTATAACATTGGTTGAAAACAAATCGATTTCAGAAGCATTTAAAAATGAACATGGATTGAGTTTATACATTGAAACAGAAACCCATAAATTGCTGTTTGATGTGGGCGCCAGCAGTTTATTTGCCGAAAATGCCAATAAACTGGGGGTTGATCTTTCCCAGGTGGATGCCCTGGTCATCAGTCACGGTCATTAT
The DNA here is from genome assembly GCF_041752335.1 of Acetobacterium sp. GTDB lineage: Bacteria > Bacillota > Clostridia > Eubacteriales > Eubacteriaceae > Acetobacterium. The sequence goes on from NZ_JBGSHG010000126.1 coordinate 42,493, forward strand.
GATCATGGTGGCGGGTTAAAAAAATTTCTGGAGATCAATGACCAGGCTGTGATTTATATCAATGGTAAAGCCTTTGAAAATCATTTTTCTAAACGCGCCAATGGTGAGGCTTATATTGGTTTGGATCAGGAATTGTATGCCAACCCGCGTTTTGTCTTTTTGGAGGATGATTTTGTGATTGATGATGAATTATGTATCTTTGCAAATGTTCAGGGAGAACGCTGTCGCTCCACGGCCAACGCTGACCTGCTGATGGAAAAAGATGGGCAGCGGATGGTCGATGATTTTTGTCATGAACAGAACCTGATCATCCGCGAAAAAAACCAGCTGGTGCTGGTGGCGGGCTGTGCCCATCGGGGGATTGTCAATATTCTCGATCATATGGCGTTAAATTATGATCTGCTGCCCACCGTTGTCATTGGCGGGTTTCATCTTTACAACCGCTCCCGAAAAAAACCGGAAGCAACAGCATTGATCGAAGAAATTGGCAACGAACTCAAAAAGACTGCGGCCATCTATTATACCGGTCATTGTACCGGCGATGAGCCTTATCAAATGCTCAAAACCATGCTGGGAGATCAGGTTAACTACCTGGCCACCGGCAGTCAGGTTAATATTTAAAAATAAAAAAAAGGAGAAAATGATGTACAAAGTAAGAGGAAATATGAAGTCGTGTTTGAATCCAGTCGCTAAGGTGCTGGTATCCTGTCGGGGATTAAATGGCGAAAACAATGCCCTGGCGGTGGGCTACTGCGGAAATTGCAGTTATGATCCACCAATGGTCATGGTAGGGATTGTTCCCTCCCGGTATTCCTATCATCTGATTAAAGAATCCGGCTGTTTTGTGGTGAATCTGGTGGATCAAGCCTATGAAGAAACCTTTAAATATCTGGGCAGCCACAGTAAACGGGACGAGGATAAGCTGGCCGTGATGAAGGTTAATCTGGAAGAAGCTAAATTCGTCAATGCCCCGATTCTTTCCGATTGCCCGGTTAATATTGAATGCACCATTGTGGATTCTATCGTCACCGGTTCTCATGAAATGTTTGTCGGAAAAATTGAATATGTCCACGCCGATTCAAAAATGGTCAGCGATGACGGCTGCATTGATTTTTCACAAATAAAGTTTTTATAAACCGATCAGTGCAGATGCAAGTATAGAATTTTGTGATGGGCCCCATTCATCAAGTTAAAATACTTGATGAATGGGGCCATCGTGTTATAATAACACCATAAGATAAAAACACAGTTCTGGTTGGTAGTCCAGACGCAGGATCATCCTGTCAGTAACCTGCCTCCTAAGGTTGTCCGTTCTTTGTCACTATTTCTAGGAGGAATTGAATATGGACAAAGTAACAGTTAAATTAACGGTTTTTTTTGACGACCCCTTTTGGGTTGGCGTCTTTGAAAGCTTGGATGGCAACATGCTGAAAGTGGCCAAGGTAACCTTCGGCTCGGAACCCAAGGATGGGGAAATCTACGATTTTCTGCTTAAAAATTATAACCGACTCCAATTCAGCCAGCCGATTACGGATGAAAAAGCGCCGGAAAAGCGGATTAACCCCAAGCGGATGCAACGGGATATCCATCGACAGGTGGCCGCGAAAAGCATTGGCACCAAGGCTCAACAGGCCTTAAAGGAAGAACAGGAAAACAAAAAGATAACCCGGAAAGCGTTTAACCGGGAGAAAACGGAAGCAGAAAAACAGCAGCAATTTGAACTACGGCAGGAAAAGAAAAAGCAGAAACATCGCGGGCATTAAGATGCGTAGTGTTTAAAAAAGTAGTGAGGTTAAATCAAAGGCTGATGACTTAGATTCAGTGGTTGAATGTTCGAAAAATTGAGTAGCAGAGAAAAGAGTAGCAGTGAAGTCGGCTGCTCTTTGATTTTTTTGTGTGGTTTTGCGGGTAAGTCGTTTACTCAGCCTAAACATGATTCTTTAATTGAACCTTTTTAATCACTTCAAAAAGACTCCCTGACGCTAACTGATAAATATAGGATGGAAGTGATACCCTTATTTCACGCGATGAGTTTTATTAATAGAACAATTTTCTTTATTTTCAAAGGATAACGTGATAAAATTAAAAAATGAGGTTTGTTTTTTTAATGCGGATTAAGTGAATAATAATTTTAAAAATGGAGTGATATTCTTTAATTATAAAGACAATCCTGCCGAAAGTAAAAAGAGGTGAGATCTGTGGGTGTGTTTACTGAATTGGCGAAGTATCCGGTGTTTACAATCGTTGATGTAAAGAGACTTGTCGGTAATGAGAAGACGGCCTATTCGCAAATTGAACGTTTTATGAAAAAGGGTCTGGTCAAAAAGATACGGAAAAATATCTATTCTGTGGTCAATCCAACAACAGATCAACTGGTAGCAACGCGTTACCAAATCGCTTGCGCGATAACTGATACGGCTTATATCTCACATCATAGTGCTTTTGAATATTATGGGCTGGCAAATCAGGTATTTTATGAAGTTTATGTTTCTTCAGAAAAGAAGTTTAATCACTTTCAATATGATCGGATGACATACAAATATGTTGCTTCACGAACAAAAGAAGGTGTAGTAGCAGCTAAGAACACTATCGGTGTTAGAATCACCGACTTAGAAAGAACCGTCATCGACAGTATTCGTGACTACAACAAGATAGGTGGCTTTGAGGAAATTTTTAATTGCCTTGAAGGAATCTATTATTTAGATGAAACGAAGTTGAAACGTTACCTTGATATCTACGATACACAGGGTCTTTATCAACGGGTAGGTTATCTCCTCGAACATTATCGGGATGAGATGCAGCTTTCAAAGGAATTTATCGAGTATTGTAAAGATAAAATCGGAAAAAGCAGAAGGTACCTGATACTTGAAGCTAAGTCGGAAAGTTCTTACAACAGTGAGTGGGAACTGATGGTACCGGAAGGGTTATTTGAAATAAGCGATGAGGGAGATGAAATACTTGCCTAATTACGACATCATATATTTAGGGAAGAAAGCTGAAGAACTGGGATTTGTAAGAGATACCTTAGAAAAGGTAACAAGGCTTGCGGATATTTTGGAGTATTTGAATAAAAACCCAGTTCTTAAAGATAGTCTTGCTTTGAAAGGTGGGACGGCAATTAACCTTACGATTTTTAACTTGCCGCGACTTTCTGTAGATATTGACATGGATTATTTGATCACGAACAGCAGGGAAGAAATGCTTGAAAGACGGGAAATTATTAATCGTACAATTGATCGCTACATGTTGTCCCAGGGCTATGCAATGAATCCCAAGACGAAGAATCCGCATAGCCTAGATTCTTGGGTCTATGACTACATGGGAGCCAGCGGGAATAGAGATAACATTAAAATTGAAATCAATTATTCATTACGTGCCCATATACTTGAAGTAGAAGAAAGATCAATCATTACAGAACATTTTTCCGGCGCGTATAAAGTGAGAACGTTGGCACCACTTGAGATTTATGGAAGCAAGTTTAATGCACTACTGAATAGAGCAGCAGCCAGGGATTTATATGATATAAAAAATATGATTCGTCATAGTATTTTTGATCATTCGGAAAAAGAGATACTGAAAAAATGCATTATCTTTTATGCAGCCATATCAGCAAAGGAAATTAACAAGATCTTTGATACGAAAGGGATTGATTCGATTACAAAAAGAAAAATCAAAACAGATCTCTTACCAGTTATTAAAACCAAAGATGATTTTGACTTGGAGACAGCTAAGAAAATTGTTAAAGCGTATATTTCTGATTTGATGATCCTGACAAAGGAAGAGAAGGAATTTCTAGATAGATTTGAAAGTGGGGAATATATGCCAGAGCTACTCTTTGAAGATGAGAAGATTCTAGGGCGGGTCAAAAACCACCCAATGGCTATTTGGAAAACTAGATAGGCAATATGTTTTAGTTGGCTTCGTTTTCAAGAGGTTTCCCTGAAACTAATTTATAAAATTATTGAAAAGTATGTTAAACGGGTTGCTGTCCACAGAAAAAGAAGAAATATCGGGGGCATTAAAAATTTAATAAAATCGGCAATTTTGTGACCAGGTTACGGTTTGAAAAGCAGAAATGGCTATAATAAAGGTATAACACAATAACGATTAAGGAGATTAAAGATATGAGCGCAGTAACAATCACCAAAGATAATTTTCAACAGGAAGTAATCAATTCAGATAAACCGGTATTATTGGATTTTTGGGCATCCTGGTGTGGCCCTTGTAAAATGGTTTCACCGATCATTGACGAAATCGCCGATGAGGTTTTCACCATCAAGGTTGGCAAAATTAACGTCGACGAACAACAGCAACTGGCCGCAGAATTTAAAGTCATGAGCATCCCAACCCTAGCCGTTATCAAGGGCGGAGTGGTGGTAAAAAAAGCCGTGGGAGCAAAATCAAAGGCAGATATTTTAGAGATGTTAGCTGAATAACTAATAAAAAAAGAGCAATAGTATAAGCTGTTGCTCTTTTAAATTTTTTGGATGAGATTTGATGTTACACAGTTGATTCGTCTAAATAATTTCCTTCAATTGAACCTTATCAATCACTTCAATTTTTCCCCGGGACAGGTTGACGTAACCTTCGTTTTCAAAATATTTCAGCATCCGGGAGACCACTTCCCGGGCCGAACCGATATATTTGGCAATTTGCTCGTGGGTCATCACAATGGTATTGGAACCGGTGCGGGCAACCTCATCCAGCAGGAAGACGGTCAGGCGTTTATCAAAACTCATAAAGAGAATCTGTTGCATCGCCCACATGACGTCAGAAAACCGATCAATGGCAGCCTTATATGAAAAATTTTCAGCATAAACATTTTCGCTGGCGATCTGTTGAAAGATTGAAGAATTGATCAGAACGATCTCGCAGTCTTTTTCAGCGTCAATATGGACATCAAAGGTAATGTTTTGTAAAATACAGGAAGCGGATAAGATACAGATATCTTCAGGGCCCAGGCGGTAAAGGGTAATATCCCTTCCATCTTCCGACAAAATATAGGTGCGCAATTCACCGCTTTTTATCAAGAGTACCCCCACACAGTCATTATCGCCCCGATGGATGTTTTCCCCACGGTGGTATTTCACCGGATTGGCATTTTCTAAGAGCATCGACTGTTGACGCGGATTTAAATGATCCCAAAAGGTCAGGATTGATTGGATAAATTGAATCTCGTGTTCGTTTAGCATATTAATACCTCGCTTAATCGGTTATTTTTTAGTATACCATAAATGGAGATTGATTTTACTTTAATCATTGGGGTATAAAATGATACAGATAGGTAAAAAACAAGGAGAGTTCTATGAATAAAGAGATAAGAAAAGATCTGGAACTAAGGCGGTTGGAAGCCAAAGATTTAACGCAGTTTAATGACATTCTCAGGTATGCCTTTCAGGTGACGGATGAACAGCTGTTAAAAGTGGGTTGGAAACATGATGAAATCAAGCGGTCGAAGTTTCCGATTCTCGAAAAAGCGGAGGTTATCGGCTGGTTTGAGGACGATCGATTGGCGGCACAGATCGCCGTTTATCCGCTGCAAGTCAATATCAGCGGCAGTATTTATGAGATGGGGTATATTACCGGGGTGGCCACCTATCCCGAATACATGGGGCTGGGCCTGATGTCCGGGTTGATGAAAAAAAGCCTGGAAACGATGTACGGACGTAATCAGTGCATTTCCTTTTTATTCCCCTATTCACACCCGCTCTATCGTCATAAGGGCTGGGAGGTGGTTTCGGATAAGATGACCTTTCATATCCGGGATAATCAGCTGCCCCGGGATATTGATGTGCCGGGACGGGTGAAACGGGTCAAGGAAAACAGTCCCGATCTCATCGCCCTTCACGAGGCCTTTGCCAGACAAACCCATGGTTGTCTGGTACGCAATGAACTGGTCTGGGAGGAATACTGGCGCTGGGATGTGGAAGATGTGACGGTGGCTGTTTATTATGGGGTAGATGACCGGCCGCGGGGCTATCTGGTTTATCTGATCGAAAACGATGTATTTCATGTCAAAGAGATGGTGTATCTCAACCAGGAAGCCAGAAAAGGGCTCTGGGGCTATATTGCTGCCCATGAATCGATGATCAATGAGGTAGTCGGCAATAATTATAATAACCATACGGTATCGTTTTTATTCGGTGACAGTGATATGAAAGAAACCATCCGTCCCTATATTATGGCCCGAATTGTGGATTTTGAAGGATTTTTCAAGCAATATCACTTTTCCAACACCGAAATTAATGAATCGGTGACCTTTGACATTATCGACACCGTGCTGGAGTGGAATAATCGCAGCTTCACCGTCAAGTTCAGGCCCGGTGAGCCCCCGGTTTTAGTTGATGAACCCTCGGAAAACAGGGTCAAACTGGAAATTGGCATTTTGACCTGCATGCTGCTGGGCTATAAGCGGCCCACCTATCTCCAGCAGATTGAACGGCTGGAGGCCAGCAAAAAAACGGTTGCCCTTCTGGAGAGTATCATCGCCAATGAGAAGATTTACTTCTCGGATTATATTTAAATAAAAAAAAACGGTTGATAATCAATCGTTTTTTCTTTTGGTTTAAAATGAAGAACTGATCATAAAACCGAGAATGGCTCCGTAAATGGCAGTTCGATGGGGTTTAGCGGTAATCGGGCAGCTGCCGTTGGGGCAGCCCACCAGTTTGTAATAGAGGAGGCCCAAAGCGCCACCCACAAGGGTTCCGATAATTAGTTTAAGATACATAGTTGGCTCCTAATTTTTTATTGAATCAATGCCGGCAAGCAGGGTGGCTTCATCAATGGCACCACGATAGCCGTTGACAATTTTACCGTCGGGGTTAATAAACAGGGTGGTGGGAAGGGAAGAGATGCCATAGGTAATGCTGGCCTCCAGTTCGGTATCAAAATAAACGGGGAAGGCAAAGCCCTGATCGGTGACGTATTGAAGTCCCTTTGCCTTTGTTTCCCGCTGCCCGTCAGTCTGATTGACCATCAGAAAGACCACTTCATCTTTTTGATTTTGATAGACGGTATTGAAATGGGGCATTTCGCTTTTGCAGGGCGGGCACCAGGAGGCCCAGAAGTTGAGAACCACCGGTTTTCCGGCAAAATCAGACAGTTTTACCGGATTCCCATCCTGATCGAAGACCGTGAAATCCGGGGCTGTCTGGAGCGCATCGGTCTGAGTTGTGTCGTTACTGTTTGATGACGGATTTTGAGGAGTATAGGTTTGGGACAAAGCCGAATATCCCCAATAAGCCAGGGCCAGAAAGGCGGCAAAAATACTGATGCCGATAATTGTTTTAGTTTGTTTCGTCATAACATGCTCCTTAAAAAGTTAAAAGTGACAGAAAATATCCCAGTAGCCCGGTAGCCATCAGCAGGCCGATGACAACCAGCAGTCCGCCGGAAATCCGATTGATGATCTGATAATGCCGTTTAATAAAATCAAAGGTGGATTTCATCCGATCAATCAAAATGGCCGAGACCACAAAAGGAATACCGAGGCCGAGGGAAAATGATAAGAGCATCAGAATGCCCTTTAATGTATCACCGCTGGAGGCGGCCATCATCAGCGCTGAGCCCAGAAAGGCGCCCACACAGGGGGTCCAGCCGATGGAAAAGACGATCCCAAAAAGCATCGCGGCAAAGAAACCGGTCCGGGAATGATCCAGGTTCATCTGGCGGTTGGTATTCAGAAACGGGATGTTCAGCACATCCATAAAATTTAAGCCAAAAATGATGATAATGATGCCGCCGACCACATTGACAATGGAGCTATACTCAATCAAAACACTGCCGATTTTTCCGGCAAAAGCGCCCAGCAAAACGAAAACCACCGTAAAACCGAGAACAAAGCCTAAAGCATTAATGATGGCAGCATACTTATTATCCTGATGGGTTTGACCGGCAAAATAGGAGATGTAAATTGGCAGCATCGGCAAGAGACAAGGGGATATAAAGGTGATAATCCCTTCCAGAAATGCGATCAGATAATCCATATGGCCTCCTTTATAAAATTAACGAATTAATCAGTTAAAGTTTTTTTATTGTATCAAAAGCTTCTTTTTTAATCTGTGATCAAATCACATAATATATATTATGACAATTGAATCTTAAGAATAAAAGAAAGTTTAGATTAAAAAGGGCGAATTATTTATTCAGAACATTGATTTTGTAAATAGATAATGGAGTTGCATCGGAAATTTTGAAAAAAAACGGGGACATTTTTTCTTTAATTAACCTGGTGAAACTTTGCGGGTAAAAATTCGTTAAGATTCAGTTTTAAGACGCGACTGAGATTGTTAATTGTTAATTATTATACTATCTCAGAAAAAAGCCAAAAAAATTAACATGAAAAAAATGGGTTCGATTTCTAGCATTAAGTAAACGTTTTAATATATTTTCGTAAAGTGCGAAGAAATGGCGAATTATTACTCTGGAATACCGGTGATAAGTGGTGGAAGACAACCTCGGATAAATTCCATATTTCCTCTTGTAATTCAATTTTTTAAATGTATAATTAAGTTCGATTTGAGGCCCCGAAAAATGCAAAATAAGAACGTCTTATTTAATAAGAAGAAAGTTGACAAAAAAGGCAGATATATTAACCGGAACAAGAATATGATATTTAAATAAATTGCCATTTAAAAGAAATAAATACAATGAACTGGCGGGGATACATAATAAATCGAGTAGAATGTTGGAGAGAAACGAAATGCGCAGAGAAGAGACCGGAATTGTCATCCAAACCAGCGAAAAAAAGGGAAAAGTTAAGGCCAGCCGTCATGGCGATTGCGAAAACTGCGGGGTCTGTCCAGGCGATAACGCCATGGTTGTAGATGTTCAAAACCCCATTGGCGCCAAAGTTGGCCAACGGGTGGCTTTTGAAATACAGGAAGCGAACATGCTGATGGCAGCTTTTGTGGTTTACATCCTACCGCTGCTGGCGCTTATGGTGGGAGCCATCAGCGGCGGAATCCTTGCTAATAAGTTGGGACAAAATGTCTTGGCCTGTCAAATTGGCGGTGGAATATTGTTCTTTGCCATCGCAGTGGTCTATATGAAACACTACGATCGGGCGGTGAAGAAAAATGATCAGCTGCTACCGGTGATCACAAAAATCCTGAATTAGTCGAGCTGGGCCAAATAAATCAAAATAGCTTAATTGAAATAGATCAAGTAAATTAACAAAGGAAAAAAGAGGTATACAAATGATTAAATCATTCCGCGGCGGGGTTCATCCCAAAGACAGCAAATCCTATACTTCGGGAAAACCGATCGAAACGGCCCCGTTGCCGGAGGTTGCGGTGATTCCCATGAGACAGCATATTGGTGCAGCCAGTATACCGATCGTGAAAAAGGGAGATCTGGTCAAAAAAGGTCAGGTGATTGGCGAAGCGGATGGCTTTGTCTCCAGCAATGTCCATGCTTCCATATCCGGACAGGTTATCGATGTGGGTAGTCATCCCCATCCCATCTTTGGTAAATGTGAGGCGGTTGTCATTAGCAGTGATGGCAAAGATGAATGGCTGGAAGGGCTCCCGCTGACGCGTAATTGGGAAGAACTGGATTCTGCTCAATTACTGAAAATAATCAGTGATGCCGGGATCGTCGGGATGGGGGGAGCCACGTTTCCAACCCATGTTAAATCAACCGTACAAAAGGACAAGCATGTCGATCTCTTAGTTATGAATGCCGCCGAATGTGAACCCTATTTAACCGCCGATCATCGGATGATGCTAGAAGAAGGTTCCCGGATTGTTACCGGGGTAAGAATAGCCATGAAAGTTTTGGGTGTAGAAAAGTGTCTGATAGGAATTGAGGATAATAAAAAAGATTCGATTGGAAAGATGACTGCCGCTTTTGCCGGTTTGCCGGTGGAAGTCGTCGAATTGCCTACAAAATATCCCCAGGGGGCTGAAAAAATGCTGATTAATGCCGTTTCAGGAAGAATTATTCCTTCCGGCGGACTGCCCATGGATGTGGGCGTGGTGGTTCAGAATGTCGGTACCGTGGCGGCCATCTGTGATGCCGTAACCCAGGGAATTCCGCTGATCGAGAGGGTAACGACGGTCAGCGGCGGCAGTATCAAATCGCCGAAAAATATCAGGGTACGAATCGGCACACCTTTTCGCGAGGCCATTGAGTTCTGTGACGGATTTTCAACCCGTCCGGAAAAAATAATCATGGGTGGTCCGATGATGGGGATGGCCGAACCGAGTATTGATATTCCCATTATTAAGGGCGTGTCCGGCATTCTGGCGATTGCCAAAGGGGAAGCCAATACGGGCAAAGAGGCATCATGCATTCGCTGCGGCCGCTGTGTAAATGCCTGTCCGATGGGTTTAAATCCCAGTATGCTCAGCATTTTAAGTGAGCGGGGGCTTTATGAAGAGGCCCGGGAAGATTATGGGCTTTTTGACTGCGCTGAATGTGGCAGCTGTGTTTTTGCCTGTCCGGCTAAACGCAATATTGTCCAATATGTTAAATTTAGCAAAGCCCAGAATGCGGCTGCAAAATTGAAAGAGAATCGAGGTTAAGCATCATGGTTGATACAACAACGAATGACAAAATATTTAATGTATCGATGTCACCCCATATTCGTGATAACGAATCCATTTCGAAAATAATGTGGACGGTGATGATCGCCCTGACGCCGGCCGCCCTATTTGGTGCCTTTAATTTTGGCTACCGGGTTCTGATTGTGATTTTAATTGGGATGGGTTCGGCGGTTCTATTTGAATACCTGACTCAGAAAATCAGAAAAAAAACCATCACCATTGGTGACGGAAGTGCTTGTTTAACCGGATTGCTGCTGGCCATGTGTCTGCCACCGACGATTCCTTATTATATGCCGGCTGTGGGTTCATTTATTGCTATTGTCATCGCCAAACACGCCATGGGCGGCTTGGGCTTTAATATCTTTAATCCGGCCCATATCGGGCGGGCGGCATTAATGATTTCCTGGCCAGTGGCGATGACAACGTGGAGTAAAATGACCACCGGGGTGGATGTGGTGTCAACGGCGACGCCCCTTAATATTTTAAAGCAGCAGGGCTATCAAAAGCTGATCGAGACCTTTGGTTCCGCCCCGGATATGTATCAGGCCTTATTCCTGGGCACCAGAAACGGGAGCATCGGCGAAACATCGACGGTATTGCTGCTGCTGGGCGGGTGTTTTTTAATCTATAAAAAATACATTAACTGGCAGGTACCAGTGGTAATGGTTGGCACGGTGGGGATTTTGACCTGGGTCTTTGGCCCGGCCGGACTCTTTACCGGGGATCCGCTTTTTCACATGATGGCCGGGGGATTGATCATCGGCGCCTTTTTTATGGCCACCGATATGGTCACCATCCCGATTACCATTAAAGGTCAGGTCATTTTTGCGCTGGGTGCGGGAATCATCACCGTTCTGATTCGCTTAAAGGGCGGCTATCCGGAAGGGGTTTGCTATTCGATTTTACTGATGAACAGTATCACACCGCTGATTGACCGATTTGTTCAGCCAGTCCGATTTGGCCTGAGGGGGGAAGTAAAATGACAGAAGAACATGGAACTAGACACTATTCCATTTTTCAGATTGCCATCAATCTGGCTATTGCCTGTTTTATTTCAGGGGCGATCATTGCCGTGACCTATTTTTTCACAGCCCCGATCACCCGGCAAAATACCGAAAATACCAAAACTGAAATGATGCAGGAGCTAGTGGCCGATTCGGATAAATTTGTCCCGGTGGAAGGAAAAACTGACTGGTTTATTGCCAATAAAAACGGTGCAGCGATTGCCTATGTTATTCCCGAGGATACCAAGGGCTATGGCGGCACCATCAAAATGCTGGTGGCGATTTCGCCGGAGGGTAAGGAAATTGACTATCAGATCTTGTCGGCCAACGAAACCCCGGGACTTGGCGACAGCGTGGCCAAAGATGAATTTAAAAAGCAATTCCGTGGCAAAACGGCGGCGGCCATGGTTGTGACCAAGGATCCGACCAATCAGGAGAATATCCAGGCCATCACGGGGGCTACGATTTCGTCAAGAGCCGTTACAGCCGGAGTGAAGGCAGCCGAGACAGAGGTCATGGAATATTTGGAGGCACAGAACTGAGATGAAAAATTTATGGGATATTTTTAAAAAAGGTGTGATTGTGGAAAACCCTATTTTTGTGCTGGCACTCAGTCTGTGTCCGGCGCTGGCGGTAACTGCCTCGGCGCTGACCGCATTGACGATGGGGCTTTCGGTGATGTTTGTTATTACCGCCAATAACGTGGTGGTGTCGTTGACCCGAAAACTGGTCAACCCCAAGGTACGGGTGCCGGTTTATATTACCTCCATTGCCACCATCGTAACCTTGGTTCAGCTGCTGCTTCAGGCATTTGCGCCGGAGCTTTACAAAGCCCTGGGAATCTATCTGGCGTTAATTGTGGTGTTTGCCATCATTCTGGCCCGGGCTGAGGTATTTGCATCTAAGAACTCAGTGATACCTTCATTTTTCGATGGCCTGGGAATGGGGACTGGCTTTACTCTGGCCTTGCTGCTGATTGGCTGTATTCGGGAACTGCTGGGAGCCGGGTTGATTTTTGGGATCCCGGTGATTGGTGATTGGTATGATCCGGCGTTAATTATGATCTTGCCAGCCGGTGGTTTTATTTTAATCGGCTATCTGGTTGGTGGTTTTAAAATCCTGACCGAATTTATGGAAAAAGTAGCAGCTAAAAAAGGTGATGCATAATGGAATATTTTACTTTATTTATCAGTGCGGTGATTGTTAATAATTTTGTTTTAACCAAATTCCTGGGTTTGTGTATCTTCTTTGGGGTGTCAAAAAACCTGAATGCCTCGATTGGCATGGGGATGGCGGTCACTTCGGTAATGACCCTGAGTTCAATGCTGGCCTGGGTGGTTTACAATTTTGTGCTGGTACCCCTGAATCTGACCTTTATGACAACGGCGGTATTTGTTTTGCTGATTGCCAGTTTTGTCCAGCTGCTGGAAATGATTATCAAAAAACAGGCGCCGGCACTTTATAACATGTGGGGAATTTATCTGTTGTTGATTGCCACCAACTGTGTTGTTCTGGCAGTGCCGCTGTTAAATGCGGAATCCAGCTTTTCTTTCCTAAAAAGTGTGGTTTATGCGGTAGGCTCCGGGCTGGGTTTTGCCTTAGCGATTGTTTTAATGGCCAGCCTGAGAGAAAAACTGCGACTGGCCGATGTCCCTAAACCGTTGGAAGGACTGGGCATCGCCTTTATCTTAGCAGGGATGCTGGCTCTGGCGTTCACCGGTTTTTCTGGCATGATAACATTGTAGAGGAGTGACAGAGATGGAAACAGCAATAATGGTTGTCATTGTGATGACCGTAATCGGGTTGGTATTTGGGTTGATTCTGGCATTTGCTGACAAAAAATTCTCAATTGAAGTGAATCCGCTGATTCACATTGTCGATGATATTCTGCCCAAAGGTCAGTGTGGTAGTTGCGGTTATGCCGGTTGTATTGCCTATGCTGAGGCGGTGGTCTTGAATCCGGAGGTGGCTCCTAATTTATGTATTCCCGGGAAAAAACCGGTGGCTGATCTGGTAGCCGAATTAACCGGAAAATCGGCTCCGGAAATTGAACCGCGGATTGCCCAGGTGCGGTGTAAAAATACCATTACCCATGCCATTAAAAAATATAATTACGCCGGCGTGGAAGATTGCATTGCCGCCAGCCTGATTCAGGGCGGGCCCAAGGGTTGTGAATATGGCTGCGTTGGTTTTGGTACCTGTGTGCATAGCTGTCCCTTTGGGGCGATGACCATGGGTGAAGATCATCTGCCGTTGGTCGATCAAAAAAAATGTACCGGCTGTGGCAAGTGTGCCACCGTTTGTCCCAAGGCGATTATTCATATGACCGCCATTGGTGCGCCAGTGGCGGTGCTCTGTAATTCCCGGGATAAGGGTGTGATCGCTCGTAAGCTGTGTTCAGTGGACTGTCTGGGCTGTGGACTTTGCGCAAAAAGCTGTTTGTTTGACGCCATCACGGTGGAAGATAATCTGGCGGTGGTTGATCCGAAAATTTGCATCGAAAAATGCACGAATCCAACCTGTCTGGAAAAATGTCCCACCGGAGCGATTTACGATTTAAGAAAAGCGTGAAAGCAGTTGAATATTTAATGCGAACATAAAAAAAACAGCCGGTCCGAATGACCGCGCTGTTTTTTTATATTAGGAATGAAAAGAAAAAGAGGAGATGTTTATCTCTTGTATTTATCTTAGGCCCTGAACCTTTAGCCAAACTTTGAAAGAGGTTAAGTTTAAGTTAAATTAAGATTGTACAGGAGCCAATTCAGATCTAAATCCCGTTGACAAAAATCGACCGGTATGATAACCTTTATCACAATTAAAGAGTTGGGGAGCTTATGCATTTAGGCTGAGAGGAAGTAAAACGCTGCTTCGACCCATACACCTGATACGGATAATGCCGGCGTAGGGAAAACATGTCAATCTACTGTGCATTCGTGCACAGTTTTTTTTGTTTAAATCAGGAGCGGCAGGATAAGTAATCAGTATTTGACTAATGGAAAGAGGTAAGCTTATGTTTGAAAAAATTATGGAAAATGTCAGCAAGCAGTCGCCCCTGGTGCACTCGATCACTAACTATGTGACGGTGAACGACTGTGCCAATATGGTGTTAGCCTGCGGCGGGGCGCCGATTATGGCCGACGATATCAATGAGGTGGAAGAGATTATGGCCATTTGTAATGCCCTGGTCATTAATATCGGAACCCTTAATGAACGGACGGTGGCAGCAATGATTAAGGCCGGGAAAAAAGCCAATGCCTTGGGTCGGCCGGTGATTCTGGATCCGGTCGGTGCCGGTGCCTCGACCCTGCGGACCAACACGGTTTTTGAGCTGTTAAAAAAAGTGCAGTTCAGTGTGATCCGGGGCAATGTCTCGGAAATAAAAACTATCGCTTCGGGCAGCGGCACCACCAAAGGAGTGGATGCTGATGTCAGTGATGCCATCAGTGCAGAGACATTGGATCAGATGATCGTTTTTGCCAAAGCCCTCAGCGAAAAAACCGGCGCCGTCATTGCCATCACTGGTGCCATCGATATTGTTGCCGACAGCCAGCAGGCGCTGGTGATTCGCAACGGCCATCCGATGATGTCCCGGATTACCGGCACCGGCTGTATGCTCACCGCGGTCATCGGCAGTTATTGCGGGGCGAATCCCGATGAATTGCTGCTGGCCACCGCCGCCGCAGTGAGTTGTATCGGTTTGTGCGGGGAGCTGGCCTTTGCCAAGGTGCAGGCCCAAAACGCGGGAACGGCATCCTTTCGCGGCTACCTCATCGATGCCATGAGTTTGATGAATGCCGAAACATTAGCAGGAGGGATGAAGATTGAGACTCGATAAAAATACCATGCTGCTTTATGCGGTGACTGATCGAAGCTGGCTGGGTGACCGAACCCTGACCGATCAGGTTGAAGAAACCTTAAAAGGGGGTGCCACCTTTATCCAGCTCCGGGAAAAGGATCTGGATTTTGATGCGTTTGTGAAGGAAGCCCGGGCCATCAAGAAATTAACCGATGCCTATCAGATTCCTTTTGTTATTAACGATGCCGTCGAGGTGGCCCTGGCCGTCGATGCTGATGGGGTTCATGTGGGACAGGATGATATGGATGCCGGAGAGCTGAGAAAGCAAATCGGCGATAAAATCATTGGCGTCTCAGCGGATACGGTGGAACTGGCTATCAAAGCCGAAGCCGACGGTGCTGATTATATCGGGGTGGGGGCTATCTATTCCACCGCCACAAAAACCGAGGCCGAGGTGGTGGCGTTTGAAACGATTGCCGCGATCTGTGAGGCAGTGACCATTCCGGTGGTTGCCATTGGGGGGCTCAACGAAACCAATATCCATACCTTAAAAGGAACCGGGGTGGATGGGGTGGCTCTGGTATCCGCCATTTTTTCAAAGGCCGATATTAGTAAGGCCACCAAAGAACTGCGACAATTATCCGAGGCGATGACAAGGCCATGAAAAAAATAATGATGAATATCCAGGGAATGATCTTTGATCTGGACGGGACACTAATTGATTCGATGCCGGCCTGGCAAAGTATCGGTAGTGAATTTTTGAAAAAACACGGGATTACTCCCCCTGATGATTTAAATGAGATCATTAAAACCATGAGTTTTGCCGAATCGGCCCGTTATTTTATCGATTTTTACGGGGTTGATTTAACGGAAGAACAGGTCGGGGATGCAATCAACGGCATGATCCGGGAAAATTATGCCAAACATATTCCGCTAAAACCCTTTGTTAAGGAAACTCTGGATCAATATTTAAACCAGGGCATTAAAATGGGAATATTAACCGCCACCCATAAGTCTCTGACCGAATTGGTGCTCGGTCGCTTTGGTCTGCTCGATCATTTTGAATTCATTCTCACCTCCGGGATGACTGGCTTGCCCAAAAGTCAGTCGGAGATTTATCACCAGGCGGTGGCACAACTGGAGTTGCCAAAACAGCACATCGCTATTTTTGAAGATGCCTTATACTGCATCCGGGCAGCTAGAGAGTCCGGATGCCATATTGTGGGTGTCTTTGATGAAGCCTCCCAAAATGACTGGGAAGAGATTAAGAACAGCTCAGACTGTGCGATTATGAGTTTTAAGGAGTTGCTAGGATGAAAAAAGTCTTGTCGATCGCCGGGTCGGATTGCAGCGGCGGAGCCGGCATTCAGGCTGATATCAAAACCATCATCGCCCATGGCAGCTACGCCATGACGGTGATTACCGTCTTAACCGCCCAAAATACCACCGGGGTTTATGGGATCGCGGAGGTGGCCAATAGCTTTGTGGAAAACCAGCTGGAGTGCGTCTTTGCCGATATTTTTCCCGATGCGGTTAAAATCGGCATGGTTTACAACGCTGCGATTATCAAAAGCATTGCCAGAAAATTAAAACAGCATCAGGCCCACAACATTGTTCTCGATCCGGTGATGGTGGCCACCAGCGGTGGCCGGCTGTTAAGCGACGACAGCATTGAAAGTTTAAAAACCGCGCTGATGCCCTTGGCTGATCTGATTACCCCCAATATTCCTGAGGCTGAATGTCTGTGCGGATTTGCTATTCATTCCCGGGCGGATATGGTCAGAGCCGCTAAAGAAATTGCCAAGACCTATGAGGGGAGTATTCTGATTAAGGGCGGCCACCTGTTTGAAAGTGCTGATGATTTTCTGCTGATTCAAAAAGTGGGATATGGTGAAGAAATCTGGTTTCCGGGAATAAAAATTGATAATCCCAATACCCATGGCACTGGCTGCACCCTTTCCTCGGCCATTGCCTGTAATCTCGCTGCTGGCGATGAGATTGCAGCGGCGGTAAAAAAGGCCAAAGACTATGTTTCCGGGGCGCTGCTTGCCCATCTGGATCTGGGGAATGGCAGTGGGCCCCTGGATCATGGATTTCAAATGACCCGGGGTTGAGTAAAACAGAGCAATAAAAAAAGACGTGGCCCATGCCAATCAAAAATTGATAGCAAAAAAGCCAATTGATTCCCTAACGATGGCAACACCTAGTTGGGAACAATTGGCTTTATTATCGTTCGGGCCATTCTTTTCGCAGTACTTTTTCAACAAAGAGTTTGGCCAGATTTTTGTCAAATTGAAAACCGGAGCATTTTTTAATTTCGGTAATCGCTTCTTCATCGGTAAATGCGCGGCAATAGGAACGCTCGGTGGTCATGGTGCAATAAGCGTCAGCAATGGCAATAATCCGGCCTTGCAAGGATATTTCATCGGCTTTCAGACCTTTAGGATAGCCCCGCCCATCCCAGCGTTCATGGTGTTCGAGAACAAATTTTGCAATCTCGGTCATTTCATTGACCGAGCGGAGAATATGGTAGCCAATTTCAGGATGGCGTTTGATTTCCGCCCATTCCACTTCGGTTAGTTTTTCAGACTTGTTTAAAATTGCTTCATCAATGGCGATTTCGCCAATATCATGGCGCAAACCGGCCAAGCCAAGCTGGTTAATGGCTTCAGTTTCAAATCCCAGTTCTCGGGCGAGAGCCTGGCAGTATTCGCTGACTGATTGGGAATGAATTATTTCCTGGTGATTTCTTTCGTAAATGGAATTGACAATTAAATCAATGGTGGCTCTTTTAATACTGGGACTGATGGTAAGTTTATGCTGATACATAGCATCTTCGGCACGTTTGAAAACATCGTTCAGGTCGTCCCGGGGATTTTCTTTTAAGGCAAACCCCATCGAAACAGATAAAATCGTGTGTTCAATGCGAACATTGGCGATGGCGGCATTGAGCCGCTTAACAATACTTTTAACACTTTCCTGATCCGTTTGGGAAAACAAAATGACAAACTCATCGCCACCAACCCGTGAGGTAATTTCATCATGACGGCATTCGTTTTTCAAAATCTTAGCAAATTCTTTTAAGACCTTGTCGCCCATCTGATGGCCGTAGGCATCATTGATCAGCTTGAGTCCATTAACATCAGCCATGATCAGGGCAATGGGAAGGTTTCGCGGGGTATCGAGACGAAGTAATTCTTCTTCATAAAAACGACGGTTGTAAAGTCCAGTTAATTGATCATGATAACTTAGATAAAGGACTGTTTCTTCGGCCTGTTTTCTTTTGTCAATGTTGCGACTTACCCCAACGATTTCAATCTCGCCACTGACGTGGTAGCGGTATTTTGTCGAAACTTCAACCCAGATGAGCCGTCCGTTTTTACAAGGTTGCTGTATTTCAATCAGATAGGTATTGGCGGCTTCCGGGGTGGCAATAAAGGTTTTGACATTTCTTTGCATTTCCGCTCTAACCCGGAGAAGGGATTCGGTGGTCATCGAGTCGGTCAGATTTTCGGCCATGGCTTCTTCCGGGGAGAGGCCTCTTAACTGAAAAATTGATGGACTCATATAGGTAAACTTATTTTGAGTAAGGTTAAAAAGCCAAATCACATCAGAGGCGAATTCAGTGAGAAACCGATATTTTTCTTCGCTTTTGATGAGCGCAGACTCGGCGTTCTTCCGGTCCGTGATGTCGTCAATAATACTGATGATATGAGGGGTATTGTTCATTAAAATAATTTTTGCAGAAACGGAACAAATTCGGATGTCCTTATTTTTATTTCTGAATTTCAATTCAAAATCGTCAACCAACTGGTGGGAATTGATCTCATTCAGAAGTTTTTCCCGATCGGCAGGATTTTCATAAAGATTTAGTTCTGGCAGACTTTTGTTTTGGACTTCTTCCCGGCTGAATCCGGTAAAATTTAAGAAGCCGAGGTTAAAATTCACAATTTTGCCATCAGGATGGGTCGTGATCAGGCTGGCATCGGGGCTGAGATTAAAGATCTGTTCAAACTGTTCTTTGGCGGCCAGAATCTCGGCCCGGGAGCGTTCATTAATCATCACAATAAAGGTAAAGGTCACAATGATGTTGATAATAAAGGCCCCGGTAAAAGAAAGCACCTGAAAAAGCGTCGGCACGAGAGCATTGGCAATGGGAGGGGAAAACAAGGCGTAAAATGCTCTCAAAACAGAAAAGCAGCCGATTGAAAGAAATATCAAAAAAAACAGCGGAGTTTGTCGCGGCAGGAGAGCATTCCGCTGTTGATGGAGGGTGTGGGCGAGCAGAAAGGCAATCAAGCCAAGTGAAAGATAAACAAAAAAAGTGCGATAGGAGCTGGCGTCAAAAACATACTGAAAATAGATCAGTGCCAAGAGGCACAATCCGAAAACAAGCGGTGGAAACCACTTGTTTTCCGGCAAATCTAAAAAGCGGACCAGGCCCATATACTGGAAAATCAGGGCCAGCAGCAGCAGCGTATTCCCGAGCACAACGGTGATCAGGTCACTGGCATTGCTGCCCTGAAGCATAATAAAAAGAAATCCCAGGGCAAAAAAGGAGCAACTGGCTCCAAAGTGTTCAACACCGGGATATTTGGATGACAGCAGAAGTATAAAAATGGCTTCAAAAATACTGGAAATAACTAAAATAAGGGCAATGGTAGCAAGATCGATGTTCATGGCGGCCTCTCATGGGGTGACACCAAATGGCATGCATAAAAATTGGTGCCGGCATTATGATAATGACAGTCTATGGTTATTATATCCCGATTTAAGAAAAAGAAACACGAATTATAAAAAGACTGATGAGAATAATAAAATATGTTAAAATAAGGAAAACAACAGCAAAACGCAGAAGCGGAGGTTTTGAAATTCATGAAGAATAATGCTGCGGTGGTGTATGCGATCTTGGCAGCACTGCTTTTTGGAATCAATGCGCCCTTCTCAAAGATCCTGCTGGAAGAAATCAACCCCTTGTTTCTGGCGGCGCTTTTATATCTGGGTGCGGGGCTGGGGATGACCGGGCTGACGGTTTTAAACAAAACCCGGCGAACTGCGTCCAAAGAAGCTAAACTTACTAAAAAAGAAATGCCCGCAATTACACTGATGATTTTACTGGATATCGCAGCGCCGATTTTTTTATTGATGGGAATCAACCTGACCAACTCCAGTACGGCAGCCTTGTTAGGCAATTTTGAGATTGCCGCAACTGCAGTGATAGCCATGATTTTTTTTAAAGAAGCGATTGGTAAACGGATGTGGATTGCCATTGCCTTTATTTCCCTGGCCAGTATCTTGCTGACTATCGACACCGCGGCGCTTAATTTATCGATTGGGGCGATTTTTGTAATGCTGTCCTGTGTTTGCTGGGGATTTGAGAACAACTGTACCCGGAATCTGTCGATCAAAGATCCGGTTCAGGTGGTCATTCTTAAAGGATTTGGTTCAGGACTGGGGGCCTTGTTGATTGCCTTTGTCTGGGGAGACCTGTCCGGCTCACTGCTTTATATTATTCTGGCCATGACCTTAGGCTTTGTGGCCTACGGCTTGAGTATTTTTTTCTATGTCAAAGCGCAGCGAGGCTTGGGCGCTGCCCGAACCAGTGCCTATTATGCGGCGGCCCCCTTTATGGGCGTCCTGATATCCTGGCTGGTGCTTAAGGAATCGATTACCGGTTCATTTTTGATTGCGCTGGCCATTATGATAGTGGGAACCTGGCTGGCCTTATCGGAAGATCACGAACACGCCCATACGCATCAGAAAGAAACCCATGATCACAGTCACAGCCACGATGATGGACACCACTTGCATGATGATCATCCACCGGTTACCGGAGCCCATTGTCATGAACATACGCATCAAAATAAGGTTCATAGCCATTGCCATCTGCCGGATATTCACCATCGGCATATGCATTAGCGGTAGCAAGGAAGCATCGATAGAGAACGAAAAAAAAACAGGAAGAAGCCGGGGCTGATGTCATCGACGTTTGTGCTTCTGTAGACGATGACATTGAACTGGAAACCATGAAATGGTTAATCGCTATTGTTCAGGATGCCGTGGACACACCGATAGCAGTAGACAGCCCCAATGTCTATACCTGTATTGAGTCGATGAAATACTGCAATAAACCAGTGAAGTTATTGACGAAATGACCAAGGATCTGTTCTAAATTTAAAACACAATGATCAACCCTGTATCGTGGCAATCAATACGATACAGGGTTTTTGACTTTTCAATCTTTCGCTCTGGCCTGGTGTAAATCCGGTTCTATTGCAAAATAGACATAATAATGAACAAAAGAAAGGGTGAGTTGAATGCCACAAATCAAACCGATCACAGATCGTAGAAATACGAACGAAATTTCTGAACTGTGTCATAAAAAAAACGAACCAATATTCATTACTAAAAATGGTTATGGTGATTTGGTCGTGATGAGTATGGAAAATTACGAAGCCATGCTCGACGAAAATGAAATTGACCGGGAAATTGCCCAAGCAGAAGCGGAAGACTGTGCTGATGGCAATTTGATCGATGCAGGGAAAATAAACACCCTCAAGTAAGACCCTCTTTAATCATTTTTTTGATTGATAAAAAGAGCGCCAGCTCCCGCAACAGCTTGCCGACAACGGTGCGATTATTCATTTAAGCACCTCGGTTTGATTTTTAGTTCTTCAGTGTGGTTTGCTTTATTGTAATACAGTTCTGATATCGTTAAAAGTATCAATAAATATAAGAATGATAGGATCAAAATGAAAATGCGGAAAATTGATTGGCAAGACAGTATCGTGGGTATACTGAAATAGAAAGAAGATTTCTTTGCACAAATTGCGGAAGAAAATAATAAAAAGAGGGTGATTGATGATGCAGCAGGCAGATTATGAAGCGCTGGGAATAGGCTTAGAAAAACCCATCGAAAACTTATCCGTTGCTGATGTTTACATCGAGCTGAAAACAAGTGAGCAAGGCCTGAAATCTGAGGAGGCGGCAGCACGATTGGCGCATTTTGGTGAGAACAGTATTCAAAAAAAGAAGGGTAAGCCGCTGATCTGGAAATTCCTGGCCAATTTTACCCACCTGATGGCCATTCTTTTATGGATTGGTGGCGTGGTTGCCCTGATTGCCCAGCTGCCCCAATTGGCCATTGCCATTTGGTTGGTTAATGTCATTAATGGATTATTCAGTTTCTGGCAGGAGTTTCAGGCCGAAAAAGCGATTGAAGCCCTGGGACAGCTGCTGCCGACCTATGCCCGGGTGATCCGGGATGGACAGGAAGTCAAAATTCTGGCTGAAGAGCTGGTGCCCGGAGATCTGATTATTTTAGCCGAGGGCGACCGGATTTCGGCTGACAGCCGCCTGGTTGAGGACAATGATTTTAGAGCCGATCAGTCCATCCTGACCGGGGAATCCCATCCGGCGCACAAAACAAAGGATGTTGGTCAGCGTACCGATCTGGGCCGTTCGGAACAGCCCAATCTGATTTTTGCCGGAACCAATGCGGCTTCGGGAGCCTGTAAGGCGGTGGTATTTGCCACCGGCATGAATACCGAATTCGGAAAAATTGCCGATCTGACTCAGAACATGGTGGAAGCGCCCAGCCCGCTGCAGCTTGAGATGGGACGAATTACCCGGCTGGTTTCAGCCATGGCGATCAGCATGGGGGTACTCTTTTTTGTGCTGGCGGTACTGCTGGCCCATGTTAATATTACTGAAAGTTTTATTTTTGCGATGGGGATGATTGTGGCCTTTATTCCCGAGGGGTTATTGCCAACGGTGACCTTATCCCTGGCCATGGGGGTCAAGCGGATGGCCAAACGAAACGCCTTAATCAAACGTTTGTCGGCGGTTGAAACGCTGGGCTGTACCACGGTTATCTGTACCGATAAAACCGGAACCCTGACCCAGAATGAAATGACCGTCAGCGACTGCTGGATGGTCAATCAGCAGATTAGGGTAACCGGTGTTGGTTATGCCCCGGAAGGGGAACTGACCTTGAACGATAAACCTGTTTCGCTGGCAGAAAACAGTGATATGAAAAAATTATTGCTGGCTGCCAGCCTGTGCAATAATTCCCGGTTGTTGCCGCCATCCCCGGAAATAAACCATTGGAATATTCTCGGGGATCCCACCGAGGCTGCTCTGGTGGTGGCTGCCCGGAAGGGAAAAATTGATCTGGATAAGGAATTGAAACTCAGCCCCCGGCTGCGGGAACTGCCCTTTGAGTCCCATCGCAAGCGCATGAGTACGATTCATCAGGTGTCCCGTGACAGCTCGGATCTGGAAAAGCTGGCCTATATCAAGGGGGCGCCTAAAGAGGTGCTGGATTTATGCACCCATTATCTCAAAGACGGTGAAGACATGGCGCTGGATGAGGATACCCGGAAAAAGGTGATGGCCGCCAATGACGACTATGCCCGCAAAGGGCTGCGAGTTTTGGCAGTAGCGATGCGGATTCTCACCAAAGACATGGGTCTGCCGGAACGCCTCAGCGATTATACTTCAGATCATATTGAAAACAACATGACCTTTTTAGGTCTCACGGTGATGGCTGATCCACCCCGGGTGGAAGTGGCCGCGGCGGTTGAAAAATGCCATCAGGCCGGGATAAAAATTATTATGATCACCGGTGATTATGGTTTAACGGCCGAAAGCATTGCCCGGCGGATCGGCATTATTCATAGCCCTCAGCCCCGAATTGTCACCGGCGTTGAGCTGGACGAAATCAATGACGTGGATCTTAAAAAAGCGCTATCCGAGGAGATTGTTTTTGCCCGGGTGGCACCAGAACAAAAACTGCGGGTGGTAACAGCCCTTCAGGACATGGGCAATGTGGTGGCGGTCACCGGTGATGGCGTCAATGATTCACCGGCGCTTAAAAAAGCCGATATCGGCATTGCCATGGGGATTTCCGGTACTGATGTGGCCAAGGAAGCCGCCGATATGATTCTCACTGACGACAATTTTGCCTCGATTGTCAATGCGGTGGAAGAAGGCCGGGGGGTATATAACAATATCCGTAAATTTGCTACCTATATTTTAAACAGTAATGTCCCCGAGGCGGTGCCTTTTATTGTGTTTTTATTCGCCAAAGGCCAGATTCCCTTGCCGTTGACGGTGATGCAGATTCTGGCGGTGGATCTGGGTACCGATATGATCCCGGCCATTGCGTTGGGGGTTGAACTGCCGGAGGAAGGGGTGATGCAGCGCCCACCAAGATCGCAGCAGGAACATTTGCTCAACCGGCCACTGCTAATTCGTGCTTTTCTGTTCTACGGGATCATGGAATCGGCCATTGCGATGTCAGCCTTTTTCTTTCTTTACTGGCAGAATGGCTGGCCGGGGGTACCGATGGTAGACTCAGGCGTGATTTACCGGATGGCAACGACCATGACGTTGGGGGCGATTGTCGTTACTCAAATCGGGATTGTTTTCAATTGTCGAACCGAACGGGCCTCGGTGTTTAAGGTGGGACTGTTCAGCAACCATATGATCTTAATCGGGATTGTCTGTGAACTAACGGTCTTCAGTATCCTGATCTACACCCCATTTTTGCACGAGATTTTCAATACCGCCCCAATCGGGCTGATTGAATGGGCCTATCTGTTTATGTGGGTACCGGTGGTGATTTTCATCGATGAACTGCGGAAGGCCTTCCTGCGAAACTGGGATAAACGACGTTTGAACAAAAAACAGAAATTTGAAAGGGGATAGCTAAATGAAAACCATCATAGTAGGCTGTGGGCGAATCGGATCGGGTTTAGCCCTTAAGCTGAATCAAAGCGGCCACGACATCACCGTTATTGATCAGGATCCACTGACCTTTAAGCATTTGGGAGCCAGCTTTAAAGGGAAAATCATCACCGGGGTGGGGTTTGACCGGGATGTCCTGATTTCTGCCGGAATTGAGCGGGCAGATGCGTTGGCAGCGGTGACCTCCAACGACGAGGCCAATGCTCTGACCGCCCGGATTGCCAGTCAGATTTTCGGGGTTCCCCGGGTGGTGTCAGCCCTGCATGAACCCCGTAAAGCCGAAATTTATCGGCGACTGGGACTCCAGGTCTTTGATCCGATGTCCTGGGGCGTAAATCGGGTGGCGGATCTGCTGAGTTTTTCACCGGTCAATGTGGCCATGAGTATTGGGAATGGTGACGTTGATATTATGGAAATTGAGATACCGGCCTTGTTGGTGGGACGACGGGTTGGGGAACTGATGATTCCTGGAGAAGTCAGTGTGATATCGATCAGCCGGGGAAACCGCTCGCTTATTCCGGTGCTTAATACCGTGTTTGAAAATCGTGATCTGGTCCATCTGGCGGTTGCTACGGCATCCGGAGATCGTCTTAAATCGCTGTTGGGATTAGTATAGAAAGGGGATGTCAGACCATGAATGTAATAATCGTAGGCGGCGGTAAGGTGGGATGCTATCTGACTTCGCTGCTGCAAAGTGGCGGCCATCAGGTCAAGCTTATTGAAAGCAGAACCCATCAATTGGAACGGCTGGCATGTGATCTGCCCAAAGAGGTGCTGGTATCGGGGAGTGGCACCGATCCCAGTGTTCTGGAAGCGGCCGGGATCCGTTCGGCCGATGTCCTGGCGGTGGTCACTGGGGCTGATGAAATCAATCTGGTGGCAGCCACCATTGCCCGCCTGGAATATCAGGTGCCGCGGATTCTGGCGCGGATTAAAAATCCCAAGAATGCCTGGTTGTTTACCCCGGAAATGGGGGTGGATGTAGCATTGAACCAGGCCGAGCTGATGGCGACGCTGGTTGCTGAAGAAATGTCAGTGGGGGATATGATGACCCTGCTTAAGCTGAATCAGGGCCAGTTTTCACTGGTGGAAGAAAAGGTTCATCCATCATCCGGTGCAGTGGGTAAGATGGTCAGAGAGCTGGGGCTGCCGACGGAATGTGTTTTAGTGGCAATAATCAGAAACGGTCAGCTGCTCATTCCTCATGGTCATACCGGGTTATTGCCGGAAGATGAGGTTCTGGCAATTGTTCATGCTGCTGACCTTCAGCATCTGGCCAAGATACTGGGGCCAGCTCGCTGAATACTTAATTGTTTCTGAGCAGGTCTTTCAGGTTTGGTTCGGGTTGCCCTTTTTTTGTTTATCCAGGCAGATTGATTAGAAAATCATGTTTTATTCCATAAAGAAGGGGTAGAAACTAACGATAACTCGTTAGTTAATTTTAGACTTAATTTAATTTTAATACTTACGGAGAGGGAAGCATGAAAAAGCATGAAATATCGATTGTAGATGACGAACCCATCAATTTGATGATCTTAAAAAAATTATTGAGTCCCTCTTTTCTTATTCGGGCCTATAAATCTGGAGCGGAATTGCTTCAGGCTGTTGAAAAGGGAATCAAGCCGGATCTGATTCTGATGGATATTGTGATGCCGGGAATGGATGGTTATGATACCTTATCGGAATTGCGGAAAAATTCTGATAATCAGGGGATACCGGTCATCTATATTTCGGCTTTGGATAGCCTGATTGATGAAGAAAAGGGGTTTAGGTTGGGAGCGGTTGATTATATCATTAAACCCTTTCGGCCGGGGATTGTGCTGGCCAGAGTTAATGCTCATCTGGAATTGAAACAAGCCCGGGACCGGCTTAAAAATCAGAATGAATGGTTGGAAGCGGAGGTCAAACGGCGGATGGTGGAGAACCAGCTGATCCAGGATACAACCTTGAATGTTTTTGCAGAATTGGTTGAAACCCGGGATAACGATACCGCCAACCATGTTATGCGAACCCAGAATTATGTGCGGATTATCTCGGAGCGATTGCAAAAAAATGAAAAATTCAAAAGCCGTCTAGGTGATGATACCATTGAACGGATTGTTAAAGCAGCACCTCTGCATGACATTGGCAAGATCGGGATTCCCGATGCCATTTTATTAAAGCCGGGAAAGCTTGACGTTGAGGAATATGAGGTGATGAAAACCCATTGTAAAATCGGCGGAAATGCCATTCGCCTGGCTATAAATAAAACCTTATCCGTCAATAAAACGGATAACGAACAGGGTGAAATCACAGCCCTGTACTTTCTGGAAGAGGCCGAAAAAATCATGAATTATCATCATGAACGATGGGATGGGAAAGGGTATCCCGAAGAACTGTACGGCGATGAAATTCCCATATCGGCACGGATTATGGCATTAGCTGATGTATTTGATGCCCTTACTACCGTTCGTCCCTATAAAAAAGCCTGGAGTATGGATGCGGTAGTGGACTATATTTTAGAACAGAAAGGTTTGCAGTTTGATCCTGATGTCGTGGATGCTTTCGAAACAGAAATTAAGGCTTTCAGACAGGTCTTGTGTCAGGATCAGACAGTGGAGAACAAAGATTAAAAAAACCAGGAAGCAAAGGGTGGTGAGTTATAAAATGGATCAGGACAATTCTTGGTTGGTACAGCAGAATAAGTTATTGGAATTGGGATCCCGATTGACAAAGGTCGGTAGTTGGCAAATTGATATAACCACCATGACAAGCCAATGGAGCCAGGGGATGTTTCATATTTTCGATTTGGAGCCGGGGGAAATTCCGTCGGTGCTGGAGCCAAACCATTTTTTTCTGAGTCGGGATATCGACCGATACCGGGAAGTTTTGAGAATCGCAATTGAAAAAGCAGAATCTTTTGAAATGGAGTTGGAGATAACCACAGAAAAGAAAACAAATAAATGGGTTCGTATCATTGGCATTCCGATTTCAGAAAACGGTCAGATTATAGAAATTCAAGGTGTGGTTCAAGATGTAACGGAATTGCATTTGAGCGAAGTACAGGCCTTGAAGATTGATCGAATCCTGGAAGCTTATTTTAAGGTTGTGCCTGATATTCTGTTTTTAACGGATGCTCAGGGAATTATTTTGGAATACCGGGCAAAAAAAACATCGGATCTTTACATTCCGCCGGAAGCTTTTTTATACAAAAAAATCAACAGCGTATTGCCGCCGGACATCAATAATGCATTTACTGATGCCATGGCAATGGCCAGAACGACGGGTCAAATGCAAACCTTTGAGTATGATTTGCTCTATGCGGATGGAAATCATCATTTTGAATGCCGGATGAGCTGGCTGGCCGAAAGTGAAAATTTCGTAGAGGTAATCCGCGATATTTCTGAGCGCTATCAGATGGAACAGGATCTCAAAAATGCCCGAAAAATGTTGGAAGAACGTTTTCAGCAACGAGAGGTCGAGCAAAGATTCATTATGGACCAACTCTACCTCCATACCGAGCTGATTCGCGTAATCAGCCAGATGGAGTCTGGGATCGATGGTGATATTGAGCGATTTACAGAAGAAATAACAGAGCTGCTAGGTAATCGACTGGAAACAGACCGGGTTTCTGTCTGGCAATATAATGATGAAATGACGATGATGGAATGCCTGGATCTTTATGTGAAAAAAGAGCAAACCCATACCAAAAAAATTTCCATGAACAGAGCTGATCAGCCGCTGACCTTTGAGTATCTGATTAAAAACAGGTATATGATCATTGACGAAAAGTCGGTTGAAACGCAGGAAAAAGACTACTGGCAGGCTTATATGAAACCATTGGGTGGAACGACCCTACTGGTTTGCAGTGTCTTATGTAATGGGAAGGCGATTGGTTCGATTGGCTTTATGCATGTAAACAAAAACCACAAATGGGGAAGTGACGAAATTACTTTTGGCTGTTATATTGCTGACCAGATCGGAACGGCCTTTTTAAATCGCGAACGAATGGAGATAACCCAGGCATTACGACAAAATGAAGCGTTTTTAAATCGGGCTCAGGAGGTTTCAAAAACGGGCCACTGGTATTTTGATATTAAAGAAAACCGACTGATCTGGTCCAATGAAACCTATCGTATCTTTGGCGCGAAAATCGGAATGCCGCAAACCTTCGAATCTTATATGAGTTTTGTTTATCCGGATGACCGCGAAAAATTCATCGCGAATTGGATGGAAAAATCGGCGGAAGGTCAGTCATTTACAGTTCTTCACCGTATTTTTTCAGGCGATGATGTCCGCTGGGTGGAAGAACGATCGGAATTCGAGCAGGATCAGGACGGTAATCCGGTCGCCAGCTGGGGAACGGTTCAGGACGTAACCGAAAAGATGAATTATCTGGAAGAACTGGAGACCTATCAAAAGCATCTTGAGGAAATGGTTTTTTCCCGCACCACCGAATTGGAGATGGCAAAGCTTGAGGCAGAAGCAGCCAATCAGGCAAAAAGCTCCTTTTTATCAAATATGAGTCATGAAATCAGGACGCCCATGAATGCTATCATCGGTCTCGCGCATCTGATTAAACGGGATCCCCTGACCATGCGTCAGGAAGAACAGATTAATAAGCTGACGGAGGCAGCCAATCACTTGCTGCAGATCATTAATGATGTGCTGGATCTTTCGAAAATTGAAGCCGGAAAAATGCAAATGGATACCCATGATTTTGAACCGACCCGGGAAATCGACAGGGTGTGCAATATTTTGGGCGATGAAGCGGCCAAAAAAAATCTCGATTTATTGGTGGATGTGGATCATATTCCCACGGTTTTGCGGGGGGATTCGGTTCGTTTTGGCCAGATTTTGCTTAATTTAATGAGCAATGCGGTGAAGTTTACCGAAACAGGGAGCATCAAAATCATTGCCCGAATCATTAAGCAGGATCAAAAACAGATCCGTCTGCGATTTGAAGTTTGGGATACCGGGATCGGTATGTCGCAAGAGCAGATGAAAAACCTGTTCCAGGATTTTGTCCAGGTCGACGAATCGATGACCCGTCTTTATGGTGGAACCGGTCTGGGGTTGGCGATCAGCTCACGTCTGGCAAAT
This sequence comes from Acetobacterium sp., assembly GCF_041752335.1. Lineage (GTDB taxonomy): Bacteria > Bacillota > Clostridia > Eubacteriales > Eubacteriaceae > Acetobacterium. The sequence continues at coordinate 72,675 of NZ_JBGSHG010000126.1, forward strand.
TTCTTAGGCGGCGAAATTGGGGTTGAAAGCGAGTTGGGTCAGGGAAGTCGATTCTGGTTTGAACTGCCCTTTGAAATATCAACGGTGATTCCCAAAAATAGAATCAGTATTAAGTTCTCCAAGGAAGTGCGGGTTTTAGTGATCGATGATATGCAAGAAGCCCGGGAACTGATGGTCAGTATGCTGGCTGATTTTGGAATTCCGTGTGAGGCGGTCAGTTCGGGAAAGGAAGGACTGGCGGCAGTGACCCAAGCCGATCAGCTGATGAACCCCTATCGGCTGATTTTTATGGATCTGAAAATGCCGGCGATGGACGGCATTGACACAGCGCTGATGCTTCAATCACTGGAACTGAAAACCATGCCGACGGTTTATCTGATAACCGGATATGGGAATCAGATATCCTATAAAGAAGCCCAGCGAGCGGGAATCAGCCGCATTCTGGTTAAACCGATGACACCGTCAACCCTAAATGACGCATTAATGGAACTGCTGGAAAATGACATGGAATCAAAAATACCGTCAACCCTGAAAGCGCTGGAGGATCGGTTAAAGGAATATGGACAGATGCAAATACTGATTGTTGAAGATAATCAGATTAATCAGGAAATCGTCGGGCAGCTGCTGGAGCCCTTTAAGTTTAAGATAACGGTGGCCGAAAATGGTCAGGAAGCCATCAACAAAATCACAGCGGCCAACTTTGACTTGATCTTAATGGATGTCCAGATGCCGATAATGGATGGGTTGGCGGCAACCGCACTGATCAGAGGCTTGCCGGGTTGGGAAGCGACTCCCATTTTAGCGATGACCGCCAATGCCTTTGAAGAAGATCGGCGTAAATGCATTGAAGCCGGGATGAATGATCATCTTGTGAAGCCGGTGGAACCGGAGATTTTATATAAATGCTTAATCAAGTGGCTGCCGGTTAGAAGAAAGGAACCAGAGAACAACGGAACGCCTAAAAGTGATGGACAAAATGATCAGATCAGGCATACAGCTGCGGTACCGGAAGAACAGAACTGGTTAAAAGCGCTACGGCAGGTGGAGGGATTGAATGTGGATACCGGACTAAGAATGCTGGGTGGCGATATCTCTGTTTATTTGAGACTGATCCGGCAGTTTGGCCAAAAATGTGAAACAGAGGCGATTCATATTTTAGAACGGACCGCAGCCGAAAACTATCAGAGTATCATGCAAATGGTCCATTCAATCAAGGGCGTGGCGGGTAATCTGGGTGCTATAAAAATACAGGAGCTGGCGGCTGAATTGGAACAGGCGGTCAGGATCAGATTGGGAAAAGGGCAATTTGAAGAACAGATAAACAGTTTTGTTGCTGAACTAAGAGGTTTTGCGGAGGCCTTATCGAAAGATTGGATTCCCCCTGGTAGCCAACAAAAGGATGATATTGACAGGGTTGAAGTCGAGACGATCCTGAACCAACTGGCAGTTTTGCTTGACAATAATGACACCGATGCCTACGACTTGTTTGAGGAGCACAAAGACCTACTCATACTTGCTATGGGAGATTCAGGATTTGATCTGGAAAGACAGATTCATGAATTTGATTACCGGGACGCCCTGAATACTTTGAGATCAACTTTTTCAAAAGTGTCTGGCGATTTCTGAAAAGCCCTTAAATGGTATAAGGATTATGTTAGAAACCGGTTAAATTTGCAAATATTTCTTGATTTTCACAATCTTTTATAGTACAATTCGAAACGAATGATAGAAATAGATTTATGTCTATTTGGCGTGTTTATAAGCAATGTTTATGAATGCAGCAAAGAATTCTTTTGACCATTTCTTTATCAGATTTAACTCGGTGATAAAGAAATTGAATGCCATACGGACAGCTAGGTCAAATGCCGATTGGCAACTTTCGTTGCTTTATTGATTGAGCATCAGCTCAAATTTTATAAGTTGGTTACTTAAAACCGTGTGCGTTTTTGCACATCACACTTGTGAAACAATCAATAAGAGTAGTAAAAGTAAGTTCTTGCTATATAGACTCTAATTTCTGCGTTTTGGATCATTAGATAGACGGTGCGGTCATGCGTTCGTTTAATACAAATCAGTAGAAATAAACTCAAGTGGATGAACAGCAGATGCTGAAGGCTCACTTGGGTTTTTTATTTTATTAAGTTAGTACAGCACAATGACAATGCGAAAAAATGGAAACGGGGTGGATTATGGATAATAAATTAAAGTTGAATGGTTTTAACAATTTGACAAAATCGTTGAGTTTTAACATTTATGATGTATGCTATGCAAAAAGTGAACGGGAACAGCGGGATTATATTGCCTATATTGATGAGCAGTATAACTCGGATCGCTTAACCAATATTTTATATCACGTCACGGAGATGATTGGCGCCCGGGTATTAAATGTATCCAAGCAGGATTATGATCCCCAGGGGGCCAGTGTCACCTTTTTAATTGCCGAAGAAACATTTTTACGGGAATACCGGGAAGAAAATGTTGAGAAGACTGATCTGCAGGGCGATACGGTGGTAGCCCATCTGGATAAAAGCCATGTAACGGTCCATACCTATCCGGAATATCATCCGGATACCTCCATTGCCACCTTTCGGGTGGATATTGATGTCGCCACCTGCGGCGAAATTACGCCGCTCAGTACCCTTGACTTCCTGATTGGCAGCTTTGATTCGGATATTATTACGATGGATTATCGGGTCCGGGGGTTTACCCGGGACGTCAGTGGCAAGAAACTGTTTATGGATCATAAGATCACCTCGATTCAGGATTATATCGATGACAAGACCTTAAAGGAATATGATGCCATTGATATGAATGTTTATCAGTCCAATCTCTTTCACACCAAGATGATGTTAAAGGAAATCATCCTCCAGAATTATCTGTTCAATACCGATGCTTATGAGCTGCCGCCACGAACGCGGCTGCAGATTACTGAAAACCTGCGCCGCGAAATGATCGAAATTTTCAGCGGCAGTAATGTCTATTAATAACGTATATTAATTGGGAAGGAATAAAAACGTGCCAAAATTAAATCAGGAACGGATGCCGATATTGGCGGCACTTAATGAGTTTAAGCGGAATCGGCTGGTGCCCTTTGATGTGCCCGGCCATAAACGGGGTAAGGGGAATCCGGAATTAACCGAATTTTTAGGGGAACGCTGTATGACCCTGGATGTCAATTCGATGAAGCCGCTGGATAATCTTTGCCATCCGGTTTCGGTGATCAAAGAAGCCGAGGAACTGGCGGCGGATGCCTTTGGCGCCAAACAGGCGTTTTTTATGGTCAACGGCACGACTTCCGCAGTCCAGACGATGGTGCTGTCAGCCTGTAAAAAAGGGGAGAAGATTATTCTGCCCCGAAATGTCCACCGCAGTGTTATCAATGCGATGATTCTGGGCGGTGCCATCCCGGTTTATGTAAATCCTGAAACCAACCATGAAATCGGTATTTCACTGGGGATGACCCTCGTAGCGGTAGCTAAAGCGATTCAGGAAAACCCCGATGCCAAAGCGATCTTAGTTAACAATCCCACCTATTACGGGGTTTGTTCCAACCTGAAGGCGATCGCCAAACTGGCTCACGCAGCGGGGATGCTGGTGCTGGCGGATGAGGCTCATGGCACCCATTTCTATTTTGGCGAAAACATGCCCATCAGCGGCATGGCGGCGGGAGCCGATATGGCCTCGGTCAGCATGCATAAATCCGGTGGATCGTTGACCCAAAGTTCTTTTTTACTAGTAGGTGAGGGTATGAACGCTGGTTATGTGCGCCAGATTATTAATTTGACGCAAACCACCAGCGGTTCTTATCTGTTGCTCTCCAGTTTGGATATTTCCCGGAAAAATCTGGCGGTGAACGGCAAGGAAATCTTTGCCAAGGTAACCGCGATGGCCCAATACGCCCGGGATGAAATTAATCAGATCGGGGACTATTACGCTTATTCAAAAGAATTGATTAACGGCGATACTGTTTACGATTTCGATGCGACCAAGCTGTCCATTAATACCCTGAACGTCGGACTGGCAGGAATTGAAGTGTATAGTATTCTCCGGGATGAGTACGATATTCAGGTTGAATTTGGTGATGTCGGCAATATTCTGGCCTATATTTCGGTGGGCGACAGCCAAGGCAATCTGGAGCGACTGGTTGCGGCGCTGGCGGAAATTCGCCGGATCTATAAAAAAGACAAGGCCGGCATGCTGCAATACGAATATATCAACCCTGAGGTGGCAGTGGCCCCTCAGGAAGCCTTTTATGCTGATAAGGAAGCCCTGCCGCTGGAAAAAAGCGGCGGCCGGATCTGTAGTGAATTTGTGATGGCATATCCGCCCGGGATTCCCATTCTGGCCCCCGGGGAAAGGATTACCGAAGAAATTCTTGATTCCATTGAATACCTAAAAGATAAGGGCTGCTTTTTAACCGGCCCCGAAGACATGGAAATAGAATATCTCAATGTGCTGAAGGAGGATTAGATGGAATTATGGTTTTCAGAAAAACATACCCCCAGCGTTAAATTTTCCATTCAGGTGGATCGTCAGCTTTACTGCGGACAAAGCGAATTTCAGCGGATCGATATTTTTGATTCCAAAGAATTTGGCCGTTTTTTAACCCTGGACGGGTTTATGATGCTGACTGAAAAAGACGAATTTATTTATCATGAGATGATGGTGCACATTCCCATGGCTGTTCATCCGGCCGCCAAAAAGGTGTTGATTATCGGCGGTGGCGATGGCGGCGCCATCCGCGAGCTGGTGCGCTACCCGCTAGTGGAACACATTGACCTGGTCGAAATTGACGAGCTGGTGGTGGAAGTCTGCAAAAAGCATCTGCCCCAAACCGCCTGCTGTTTTAATGATGAGCGGGTGACCATTTTTTATCAGGATGGCTTGAAGTTTATTCGCCGCTGCGAAAATGAATATGATCTGATCATCGTCGATTCCACCGATCCCTTTGGTCCCGGCGAAGGCCTGTTTACCAAAGAGTTTTATGGCAATTGCTATAAGGCCTTAAAAGAAGATGGAATCATGGTCAATCAGCACGAAAGTGCTTTTTACCTGGATGATGCCGTAGCGATGCAGCGGGCCCATAAGCGAATTGTCGAGTCCTTCCCGATCAGCCGGGTCTATCAGGCCCATATTCCCACCTATCCCTCGGGACACTGGCTGTTTGGCTTTGCCTCAAAAAAATATCATCCGATTGAGGATTTAAAAGCTGTGAAATGGAATGCTCTGGGTTTTAAAACCCGTTACTATAATACCAAATTGCATGTTGGCGCCTTTGCGCTGCCAAATTATGTGGAGGAACTGTTAAAAGATGTTGAATAAAAATATTGAGACCTTTTTAGGTTGTGACAACGACTATGGGGAATCGGGTATTGTCGTTTTTGGAGCGCCCTTTGACTCCACCACCTCCTTTCGTCCCGGCACCCGCTTTGCCAGCCGCACGATGCGGGGAGAATCCTACGGACTGGAAACCTACAGCCCCTATCAGGATAAGGACCTGGAGGATCTGGCCATTTTTGACGGCGGTGATCTGGAACTCTGTTTTGGCGATACCGAAAAGGCGCTGGCAGCGATTGAAAGCTATACTACCCGGGTATTAAGAGATAATAAGCTGCCAGTGATGATCGGTGGTGAACATCTGGTGACTCTCGGAGCGGTTCGGGCGGTGGCCCGGAAATATCCGGATCTCCATGTGGTGCATTTTGATGCTCATGCCGATTTGCGCGATGACTATCTGGGGGTTACCCTGTCCCATGCCACGGTGCTGCACCGGGTTTGGGATTTAATTGGCGATCACCGGATCTATCAATTCGGGATTCGCTCCGGCGAACGCATTGAGTTCCACTGGGGTAAAGATCACGTCACCACCCAGAAATTTAATTTTAAGGGACTGGCTGAAGTGATCGAAAAACTCCAGGGCCAGCCGGTTTATTTCACTCTGGATCTGGATATCCTGGACCCCTCCGTCTTCCCCGGCACCGGCACCCCGGAACCCGGCGGCGTCAGCTTTTTAGAGCTGCTTGAAGCGATCCAACACGTCAGCCAGCTGAATCTGGTCGGCTGCGATATCAACGAGCTTTCGCCAATCTATGACCAGAGCGGTGCTTCCACCGCCGTGGCCTGCAAGGTGTTGCGGGAGCTCTTATTGGCAATTGGCTAAATCGTTGCGGATGATTACCGAAGACAAAAGGACAAACGCTCTCTTCGCCATTAGGATAGCGTAATGGTAGAGTAGTTGGGCGAGCATTGCTCACCCGAACTTTGATAGTAATAATAGTTAGATAACAGGAGGAAAAAATTATGGGAAAAGCATTAATTATCGGTTGTGGCGGGGTTGCCAGTGTGGCGATTCAAAAATGCTGTCAAAACAGCGACGTGTTTACCGAAATCTGTATTGCCAGCCGGACCAAAAGCAAGTGCGATGCGCTAAAAGCTAAATTGGATGGCGGGGCGACAATAATCACCACCGCTCAGGTCAATGCCGATCACGTCGATGAGCTGATTGCGCTGATTGAGGATGTCAATCCGGACGTGGTCCTAAACCTGGCTTTGCCTTATCAGGATCTGACCATTATGGACGCCTGTCTGGCCACCAAAACCCATTACGTCGATACCGCCAATTACGAGCCGGAAGATACCGCCAAATTTGAGTATAAATGGCAGTGGGAATACCGGGAACGGTTTGAAAAAGCCGGAATTACGGCGCTGCTGGGTAGCGGCTTTGACCCCGGCGTCACCGGCGTTTTCTCGGCTTATGCGATGAAGCATCAGTTTGATGAGATTAATTACATCGATATTCTTGATGCCAACGCCGGCGATCACGGCTATCCCTTTGCCACCAACTTCAATCCGGAAATTAATATTCGCGAAGTCACCGCTAACGGCAGCTACTGGGAAGACGGTCAGTGGATTGAAACTGAGCCGATGGAAATCAAGCGGGTTTACAATTTTCCCGAAATTGGCCCGAAAGATATGTATCTGCTCCACCACGAAGAACTGGAATCGCTGGGACAAAATATCAAGGGGATCAAACGGATTCGCTTCTTTATGACCTTTGGCGAAAGCTATCTGACCCACCTGAAATGTCTGGAGAACGTCGGCATGACCTCGATTGAACCGATCGAATATGACGGCAAGATGATTGTACCACTGCAGTTTCTGGCCGCCGTATTACCAGATCCGTCAACCTTGGGCCCCCGCACCAAAGGAAAAACCAATATCGGCTGTATCTTCCAGGGCAAAAAAGACGGCCAGGACAAAACCTACTACCTCTACAACGTTTGCGATCACGAAGAATGCTACAAAGAAGTCGGTTCCCAGGCGATCTCCTATACCACCGGGGTGCCGGCGATGATCGGTGCGATGCTGGTGATGACCGGCCAGTGGCAAAAACCCGGGGTTTACAATATCGAAGAGTTCGATCCCGATCCATTTATGGAAGCGTTAAACAAATGGGGCCTGCCCTGGCAGGAAAGTTTTGAACCGGAGCTGGTTGATTAAGCATGGTTGAAGACTTATGGAATTAAAAGATGTCTTCAAGGAGCTGCCGACGCCCTGTTATCTTGTTGACGAAAGCCTGCTGATTAAAAATCTGGAAATTTTGGATGGGGTCCAAAAAGCGACGGGTTGTCAGATTTTGCTGGCCCAAAAGGCTTTTTCGATGTTTTCGCTGTACCCCCTGATCGGCCGCTATCTGGCCGGCACCACGGCCAGCGGTTTGTTTGAAGCCCGGCTGGGCTGTGAGGAAATGGGTGGCGAAACCCATGTGTTTGCTACTGCCTATCGTGACGATGAGTTTGACGAAATCGTCGGGCTCTGCGACCATATTGTTTTTAACTCTTTCAATCAGTGGCAGAAATTTAAGGACAAAGCGCTTAGCGCCGGACGGGAATGCGGGATTCGGATTAATCCGGAATGCTCCACCCAGGATCACGCCATCTATGATCCCTGTTCACCAGGGTCAAGGATGGGGGTCACCCGCCGTCAGTTTGTTCCGGAGCTACCAGAAGGCATCAGTGGTCTGCATTTTCATACCCTCTGCGAACAGAATGCCGATGCTTTGGAGGAAACCTTGAAAGCCGTGGAAGACCGGTTCGGCGAATTTCTGCCGCAGCTGAAATGGCTCAATTTCGGGGGTGGCCACCATATCACCCGGGATGATTATGATGTCGAAAAACTGATTGTCGAAATCACTCGGATTCAGGAAAGCTATGGGCTAAAGGTCTATCTTGAGCCGGGGGAAGCGGTAGCCCTGAACACCGGTTTTCTGGTAGCAACGGTGCTGGATCTTATCGATAATGGTGTTCACAATGCCATCCTCGATACATCGGCCGCCTGTCATATGCCGGATGTGCTGGAAATGCCCTACCGACCCAATATTATCGGCGCAGCATTGCCAGATGAAAAACCCTTTACCTATCGGCTGGGCGGACCGACCTGCCTGGCCGGGGATATTATCGGCGACTACGCCTTTGAGCAACCGCTAAAAATTGGCGATCGCCTGGTGTTCTGCGACATGGCCATTTATTCGATGGTCAAAACCAACACCTTTAATGGCATGAATTTGCCAGCTATTGCCATCTTCACTAAGGAAAAAACGATCCGAATGGTGAAACAATTCGGCTATACTGATTTTAAAAACCGATTGTCCTAAAAGACAGTCGGTTTTTTCAGGGAATTTAGCTATTATCCCGGTGAGTCTTTATGGTATAATGGCTTAGATTAGAATTATTCCAGGAAGATTAGATCGCGAACAGGAGAAATATATGGTACATAAATTTAACCCCAAAAGTATAAAAAAGCTGGATGATGAGTGGCGTCGGGAAAACCTGCCGCCGATTGAAACATTAAAAAAATTAGGGCTTGAAGCAACGGATAGTGTGGCGGACATCGGTTGTGGAATCGGCTATTTTACCATTTCGGCGGCAAGTCTGATTGGGAACAACAACGCCTTTGCCCTGGATACCTCGCCGGAAATGCTGGCAGAGGTTGAACTTCGCAGCAAAGCGGCGGGCATAAAAAATATCGAGACAGTAAAAACCGAAGAACTGGATCTGATGATTCCCGATGAGTCTGTCAGTTTTGGATTGATGGTTAATGTGATCCATGAAATTGTTGATAAGAATCAATTTCTGGAAGAAAGCAGCCGGATTATCAAACCCGGGGGCAGGCTGGCCATTATTGACTGGGAAAAAGGGGAAACAGCAATGGGACCACCTGTCGACCATCGGATTGGCAGAGAAGAGCTAACCGCGATGTTAAGGGAAATTAATTTTGAATCTCAGGAAACGATGAACTTTACTGAAAATTTCTATGGACTCGTTTTCTCAAAAAAATAATTAACACCACCGGAAAGGCAGATGAAATGAATAAAGAAATGATTAAAACAGTAAAAAATGATCAGTTTGCCAAATTACTTGGCTTGGAGTTGATAACGGTTGAGATTGGCTATGCGGAAGTTAGAATGGCGATTAAAGAAGAACATTTTAATGGAATAGGCATCGTGCAAGGCGGTGCGATTTTTACCCTGGCGGACTTTGCCTTTGCGGCAGCAGCGAATGCCGGCGGGAAGGTTAGTGTCGGCATCAATGCCAATATCACCTACTTCAAACCGGCCAAGGGGAGATATCTGCTGGCCAAAGCCACCGAAACCGCGTCAAGTCGAAGTCTCTGCAACTATAGCGTGGATGTTTTTGATGAGGACAATGAGCTGCTGGTTGCCAAGTTTAATGCCACCGGTTTTATTAAAAATTAAATTGAAACCTCGCAGTTAATGGATCAAATCTAGACCGGCTGCGGGGTTTCTGAATTTTTTGAATCACTAAGGATGCTTATAAAAACCTATTAGCAGCACGTAGATTGTGATACTTGACAGGTTCTGTGCAGTGCGCAAAAATCACATGGATTTAAAGCACTGGTTTCATTTTGATTGATGACTCCCATGATTCCAGAGATGGATTTAATGGGAGTCATTTTCATGCTTGGTGAAAGATGAACCCCAATATCTTCAGGATTCAGTAGTTTAAAAATAGATCGCTGATTATTCAGCTCGAATTGATGCTGACCGGGATTCCAGACGTGGGTTCGCTTTAAATTTAAAGCGCTTAATCCATTTGAAACATAATCCTTTAACCAGGCCTCAGCATTTTCAATAAAGGCTGAACCCCAACAATCAAAAAAATAGTTCTCCATTGAATCTGTCAGCATTTTAGATTTGCAATCAAAGTCTTTGACAGTTGAGACAAAGCATAATACTTTTTCGGAATTTTCAAGAATTCGACCGGGCATTTTTCCCGAAAACTGTTCTCCGTTTTTTAGAATTACCCGATCTTCAAGGATTGCTGACACATCAAAACTTTGGATTACAGCATCGATCTCAAGGTCTTCAACTAAAAAATTATAGGCATTTATCACAGCTGCGCCATACTTTTTTGGGACGTTCAGATAGTCAATATTGGTGTGTTTTTTAAAATAAGCATGAACCTGAGTCAGGTCAGCTTTGGGAATAGTAAGGACAAGTTTTTTCGTTAACATTATCAAAAATATCTCCCTTCTAAATTGAATCAAGGATAAACATATTGAGGGATTTAATGGTTTTAATTTCATCAGGGGTCAGTGCTAATCGCTCCATTGTAAGCTCCTCATTTTTTAATGGCGAAGAGGACATCAGAAATTTTAAGGTGAATGGGGCAATCGGTCGATATGAGATACCAAACATCAAACCCCAGGTAACGGATTGATAGTATAGCGAATTGAGAATACAAAAACTCATTTTTTCCATGGGATTTGCCTGATTGACAAGATGGACGTAGGTCACCAGGTCATAGGATTCCACGGAGCCAAGATAGTAAAATGAACATTTTTCATAGTTTTCAAAAGAGGGAATGTCCATATAGAAACTGCAGCAATAGTCATTGGTATTGGTGCTGGGATTAATTGTCAGAAAAGATTTGACGATCCGCCGCTTTCGACCATCATAAAAATAGATATGCATGTGACGATGGCCACTAAAGGGGCTGTTGGTATTAGTTGGAAGAGGTTGAATTTCAGTTTGATAGTCGATTAACTGGTGAATGCCAATGTTCAGGGCTTGGGCAATTTCATAAAGAGTCTGCAGATCGATGGAGATCTGACCGTTCTCATATTTAGATACAGTGGATTTGCTCTTGCTGATTAATTCTGAAAACTGGGCGATGGACAAGTGCATTTGCTTACGATAAAATTTTATTTTTTTGCCGACGTAAACTGAGATAGATTCCATGATACTTTTCCCTTTCCTGATAGTGGTTCTTGATAAAAATTATGGCTGAAGCGAGAGTGGCAATGATAAAATCAGTATTCAAAGATTAGTCCCGATTTCGTTATGTGGTATTGTATACAGAATACCGAATCCTGTCAACGCTTTAATCGTTCATTTCCTTTTAAAATTGAAGGAAGGGTCTTGATTGATTGTGAGGGCAAAAATATAAAAAAGTTTTCTTTTAAATATAATTATGGATTAATAAAAGGATAATTCTGGTATAAAGCCTTTGGAGAATTACAGAAAAGAATAAAAAACATCATATTAAGAAACTATGACATACAATAGTTTCTCAACAAGAAACGACGATAAATTGACATATGTTAAATTTTAAGTTAGTATTAAAAAAAATGAAAAACTCAAATACAGATAATTTAATAATAATTGACAAGGAAGTCACTCTAATTCAATGGATTAGGTGATTTTTTTGTTTGGAGATATTATTTTATCAGTAAACGGAATCTTAATTTTTAGTTTAGTCTAAAAGCGGGTAATGCGAATATTGTTACCAAAAAATAAGTTTGATGAATGGATACTGATTTAGGTAATCAGAGAAGTGGATTAGCCCCCTAATTAATATTGTCTTGATCGTTGAGATGAAACAAACACTTCTCTGAACGTCCTTACAAATAATATCGTATGATCCCAGACAAAGAGGTCTATCAATTAATTTTATTAATTGATGGATCTTATTTTTTGGTTGTGAGGAATTATTACAAAAGGTTAATAGAATGATCAATCATTAGTCTGTTTAATTTTAGCCAAAAGCATGATCAATAAAGCAATTAAATAAACACAAGTTAAAGGAGAAAAACCATGTCAAAAATCACAGAATTAGCCGTAGTAGTAGAAGAGGGCAGAATCGACGATGTTATTGCAGCAGTAGAAGCTGCCCTGGAAGAAGGAAATGCACCGATGGATATTTTAAATGCCGGACTCATCGATCCCATTAACATTTTGGGGGAAAAGTTCAGACTGGGTGAAGTTTACGTACCGGAACTGCTGATCTCATCAAAAGCCATGAAAATGGGCGTCGACCGGATCAAACCGCTATTGGCAGTGGGGGATGTAACAACCCTGGGAAAAGCGATATTTTGCACTGTCGAAGGGGACATGCATGATATTGGCAAAAACCTGGTGGTGTTGCTGCTTGAAAGTGCCGGGTTTGAAGTCATCGATCTGGGTATGGATGTGGAACCGGATGATATTGTCGAAGCGGTGCAGGAAAATGACGATGTTCAGATTGTCGGGATGTCGGCGATGTTAACCACTACCATGTATGCCATGAAAGAAACCATTGAAGCGTTAGAAGAAGCCGGCCTTCGGGATCGGGTCAAGGTGTTGATTGGCGGTGCTCCGGTTAACCAGATCTTTGCCGATCAGATTGGGGCCGACGGTTACACCACCAATGCACCATCGGCAGTGGAATTATGCAAGAAATTAGTTGTTGCTTAATCGCAATAACGGGAAAATGGGGAAGGGTAAATGATGAAAGAATTTAACACGCGATTTATGGGCGCAAGAGGTGTTTCTTTTCTGACACGGGAAGAAATGGAAAAAATACACAGTTGCACACTGGAGTTGCTCCAGGAAGTTGGCGTCGAAGTACAGCATAAGGGTGCCATCGAATTATTAAAAAAAGCGGGCTGTGTCGTGAATAAAAAAAGAGTATCAATGCCACCAGCGTTGGTGGAGTGGGCAATTAAGCAAGCCCCATCACGTATTTTGCTTTATGACCGCGGTGGCGAATTTGCCATGGATGTCAGCGGAAAAAACTCCTACTATGGCGTGGGTTCGGCCTGTCCGAACATTGTCGACAGCTTTACTGGCGAAATCAGACTCTGCAATGAAGAAGATAACAAAAATTGTGTCAAAGTTGCCGACGCCATGCCCTACATTGATTATATGATGTCAATGGCGCAGGTTTACGGTCATCAGAAAAGTTCCTACGAACACGAATATGCAGCGATGATCCGTTATAGTTCCAAACCACAGGTCGTGATTACGGCTGATCTGGAATCGACAAAAAATGTTGTTGAGATGGCTGCGGTTGTCAGAGGGGGAATGGATGAGCTGGTGAAAAAACCGATGTTCATTCTTTATTGTGAACCAACCTCGCCGCTTGTCTGTACCAAAGAATCGGTTGAGAAGGTTATGTACATGGCTGAAAGCAATTTGCCGGTTCTTTATGCGCCAATTCCCATGAATGGGGCTACCGGGCCGATGACCTGTGCTGGCTCCTTGATTCAGGCAAATGCCGAATGTCTGGCAGGACTGGTTATTGCTCAGATTACCAGACCGGGTGCGCCCTTTCTGTATGGGGCAATCATTACCAATATGGATATGAAGAGCCTGCAGCCAACCTATGCGTCACCGGAAACGATGATGGAATCACTGGCGATGTCAGAAATGGGTTGTGACTTTTATCAGTTGCCAACCTGGGGCACCGCCGGCTGTACCAGTTCAAAATTGCCTGATGAACAGGCCGTTTTAGAAGGCACCCAATATATTACGCTGGCCGGTTTATCGGGTGCCAATGTCATTCACGATGTCGGTTACACCGCATTTGGGCTGGCTTTCTCACTGGATTTAGTGGTGATGATGAACGATGTTATCGGTCGGGTGCGACGTTTATTTGACGGCATTAATATGACAACCGAATATCTGTGTATGAAGGATCTCAAAGAGGTGGGCCCAAAAGGCCACTATCTTGGACAGACTTCGACCAGAAAGTTTAACAGCGAAATGTGGGAATCTAAAATTGAAGATCGCAATGAATATGAACGCTGGCGGGATCTGGGATCAAAAACCATGGGACAACGGGCCAATGAAATGGTTAAAAATATTATTGAAAATGGCGAATTGAACATGCTGCCCAAAGAGCTGGACGATAAAGTCGTGGCAATTCTGGACGCAGCGGATGCAAGAGAACGAGAACTGGAACAACAATAGACAAATTGATAGCGGAGCAATTACAGTATTGCTGCGAAAACAACATCCCGGCAATTAAACCAATCCGGCTGTTTGAACGAATAAAAAAGCGGGTTGCCTGCATTTTGGAAACGCATCAGTCCCAACTACTGGAATCGGAGATTGTCGGGAGAATTAAAACCATTTATTATATTTCTGTTGAAGGTGTCAGCAAAACTAAGAAAAAATAAAATCGAAATAATGCTCAGAACAGATAACACACATTATCTTATACAACTTTTTAAGGAGGGTATTATGAATTCGCAAGGAACAGTAAAAAAGAAAACAAATATGGTGTTAATTATTTCACTTTTGATCACACTCACTATTGTTGCCTGGGGCGTGTTTGCACCGGAGAATTTTGAAGCAGTTGGAAACCTCGCCTTCGGTATCTTGACGGGACAGTTCGGCTGGTTTTATACGGCGTCAGTAGCAGCATTTTTATTATTCAGTCTTTGGATCGGATTTTCCAAATATGGCAATATTCGTTTGGGGGCTGATGATTCAAGGCCGGAGTACAGCACGATGTCCTGGTTTTCGATGTTGTTTTCAGCAGGTATGGGGATCGGTTTGATCTTCTGGGGGGTAGCCGAGCCACTGAACCATTACCTCAGCCCCTTATATGTTGATCCCGGTACTGGGGCAGCAGCCGAGTTTGCCATAGAAAAATCATTCCTACACTGGGCATTGCATCCCTGGGCTTGCTTTGCGGTAATGGCATTGGCGCTGGCATTTATGCAGTTCAGAAAAAATAAAAAAGGTCAGATCAGCAGTATCTTCATACCTCTTGTTGGGGAAGAAAAAGTTAATGGATGGTTTGGTAAAACCATTGATGTACTGGCTATTTTTGCCACTGTTGCCGGGGTTGCCACTTCGCTGGGCCTGGGTACCATGCAGATTAACAGTGGTCTAAATTATCTGTTTGGAGTGCCAGAATCAAAAACCGTTCAGATTGCTATTATTGTGATTGTCACCTGTTTGTTTATTTTATCAGCGGTCTCAGGTATTGGTAGAGGGATTAAGATTCTCTCAAATGCTAACATGGTTCTGGCAGGGATTATTGTCATTATTGCCTTCCTGGTTGGACCAAAGGTTATGGCATTGGGTTTTTTCACTGAGGGAATTGGTAACTATTTCCAGAATATCATTGGTCAAACCTTTGCCATTGGAGCCTTTGGGGAATCTGAATGGTATGGTGGCTGGACGGTGTTCTATTGGGCATGGTGGATTGCCTGGGCTCCATTTGTGGGTTCGTTTATTGCCAGAATTTCCAAAGGACGAACCATTCGGGAATTTATTGCAGGAGTACTATTGGTGCCATCGCTGCTGACTTTTATCTGGTTTTCAGTCTTTGGCAGCATGGGTATTAATCTGGGACCAGAAATTGCCGCAGAAGCCATTAGCACTACCTCTACCGCCTGCTTTGTGGTATTCAGCCATTATCCGCTGGGAATCCTGCTGTCATTGATCACCCTGGTACTGGTTTGCACCTTCTTTATCACTTCAGCTGATTCAGCAACCTTTGTGCTGGGGGTATTCAGTTCTGACGGAAATCTGGACCCTTCCAACAAAATTAAAGTAATCTGGGGACTGCTTGAATCAGCACTAGCACTAGTGTTATTAGTTGGAACGGATAATGGTTTATCGATGCTGCAGAGTATTTCGATTGTCGGCGCCTTTCCCTTTGCCTTTGTTATGATTGGAGCCATATTTTCGTTAGTAAAATTAGTTAGAACGGATCCAGGTTATGAAGCTGCAGTAGAAAGTCAAAGAACTACAGATTTTAAAGATCCGGGTCTCCCTGAACTGGAAAGTGAGCTGACAAAACTTAATAAAATTATTATAACAGAAGAATAAAGCATTAAATAGAGTATTATTTCGATTTGCAAAAGTCCAGGAATCCTGGGCTTTTGTGGCGTTGAAAAATTGAACCGCAGCGTTTCAAAAAGTTTCGTTTAAATGTAATTCTATTTTGAAATTTCATAATCTATAGCATATCTAGGATAACATCTTGGAGCGTATCCCAAAAATGAACATTTAAAAGAAACAAGAGTTATAAGATGTTTCGCGATAAGAAACCGACTCGATTTGACGATGCGTTTATAAACATGTAAAATAATACCAACTTAATAAATTGTTCCAAGCAATTGGAAAAGACAAGGAAGTCTGAATTTCAACGATACGTTGGTTCGACTTCTTTTTTATTGATCACATGCTTTAAAATTAAAAAGAGAATTTAAAGGAGAAAGCCATGTCAAAAATCACAGAATTAGCCGTAGTAGTAGAAGAGGGCAGAATCGACGATGTCATTGCCGCCGTTGATGCCGCACTAGAAGAAGGAAACGCTCCGATGGATATTTTGAATGCCGGACTCATCGATCCCATTAACATTTTGGGGGAAAAGTTCAGACTGGGTGAAGTCTACGTACCGGAACTGCTGATCTCATCAAAAGCCATGAAAATGGGTGTTGACCGGATCAAACCGCGACTGGCAGTGGGGGATGTAACAACCCTGGGTAAAGCGATATTTTGCACCGTCGAAGGGGACATGCATGATATTGGTAAAAACCTGGTGGTGTTGCTGCTTGAAAGTGCCGGGTTTGAAGTCATCGATCTGGGTATGGATGTGGAACCGGATGATATTGTGGAAGCGGTGCAGGAAAATGACGATGTTCAGATTGTCGGGATGTCAGCGATGTTAACTACTACCATGTATGCCATGAAAGAAACCATCGAAGCGTTAGAAGAAGCCGGCCTACGGGATCGGGTCAAGGTGTTGATTGGCGGCGCTCCGGTTAACCAGATCTTTGCCGATCAGATTGGGGCCGACGGTTACACCACCAATGCCCCATCGGCAGTGGAATTATGTAAAAAATTAGTTGTTGCCTAATCGCAATAACGGGAAAATGGAGAAGGATAAATATGGATCGATCGAATTACAATAATGTATTAAAATGTGGATCACCACTGCGGTTTTTAAATGAGGAGGAGATGAAAGAAATTCACACCTCCACACTGGAGATATTACAGGAAGTCGGCAGTGTTATTCAGCATGAAGGTGCGCGTGAGATGCTTAAAAAAGCGGGCTGTACGGTTAAAGGAAAAACCGTCTATTTCCCTCATGGTCTAATTGAATGGGCGATCAAACAGGCGCCCTCGCACATTCATGTGTATGACCGGGATGGCGATGTGGCCATGGATCTGGGCGGCCGAAAAGCATATTTCGGCACCGGATCAGATTGTCCGACGCTGCTTGATGTCTATACTGGTGAGCATCGTAACTTTACGACTAAAGACATGGAAGACGGCGCCAAAATTATCGATGCCCTGCCGCAGATGGATTTTTTAATGTGCTGTGGCCTGATGTATGATTATCCGGTGACCTCTTATGAACATGAATATTCAATCATGGTTCGTAATTCGACGAAACCACAGGTGGTTACTGCTGCGGATCGTGAATCGATCAGCAATATCACTAAAATGGCGGTGGCGATCCGGGGAAGCATGGAAGAATTGGCCAGAAAACCCTTGTTCTTAATGTACAACGAACCAAACTCACCACTGATTCACACCTTTGAAGCGGTGGATAAGCTGATCTATTGTTCAGAAAATCAGATCCCCACCAATTACTCACCCTGCATGATGCCGGGAGCCACTGGCCCAATTACCAATGCTGGTGCTTTAATCCAGGGTAACGCGGAATGTCTGGCGGGATTAGTTATTCATCAGCTGGCCCACCCAGGCTCGCCAATTGTATTCGGCGGTGGGATGTATAATATGGATTTAAAATGCATGCAGCCAACCTATTGCTCGCCGGAAGCGATTGTCAATAACATTACTCTGGCGCAACTGGCCCGAGAAATGTATGAACTGCCAACCTGGGGCTTCACTGGTTGTTCAGGAAGTAAAGTGTTTGATGCTCAGGCGACAATGGAAGCATCTGAATTTATTTTCTCAATTGGCTATGCTGGTGTTAACCTAAACCATGATGTCGGATACTTAAACTATGGTTTAACCTTCTCCTATGAATTACTGGTATCCTGCAACGAAACCATCAGTCAGATGCGACGTGTTTTTGACGGGGTTCAATTCAGCAAGGATCATATGGCCATGGATGTGATTAAAGCTGTCGGTCCTAAGGGACACTATTTAAGTGAACCGCATACCTTAAAATACAATAAAGAAATGTGGAAACCGGACCTGACTGACCGGGCTGATTATGAAGGCTGGAAAAATGCCGGCGCAACCTCGTATGAACAACGGGTAAAAGCCCGAACCATCGATATTATTGAAAATTATGTGCCAAAACCATTAACCCCAGAACAGGATGCCGCCATTGATGCCATTCTCAAAGAAGTGGATAGTGCCGCGGAACAAAAAACAAAATCAAAATAAGCATGAATTTAAAAAAACCGGTACAAAGGCGTGCCTCCACACCGTACCGGTTTTTTTGTGCATCATAAAGAAAAGGACAGCGAAATGAAAATAGGAATTGGAATTGATACCGGCGGCACCTGCACCGATGTCGTCGCATATAATTTTGAAGACGAAACGATCATCGCCTATGGAAAAACCTTAACCACCAAAGAAGACTTATCCATCGGGATTGGTAAGGCGCTGGATAAATTACCCCGGGAATGTGTGGAGCAGGCCGAAGTGATTGCCTTATCGACAACCCTGGCAACGAACGCCTGTGTTGAAAATAAGGGCGGTCGGGCAAAGCTGGTTTTATTCGGAATCGAACGCGAAACGGTTTTTAAAGTCGGCAGTAATTATGGCTTAACCATGGATGACAGTCTCTGCTTTATTGACAGCAAAACCAAACCCACCGGGAAGATCGTGGCGGCGCCGGATTGGGTGCATTTTGAGGAAAAATTAAGGGATCATTTTGAATCCTGTGATGCTGTCGGTCTTGTGGAAATGTACGCCAAAAAAACCGGAGCTCAATTTGAGAAAAAGGCTCATGCGATGATTAAGGAGCAGCTGCGTATTCCGGCGGTTTGCGGCTATGAACTTTTTTCAGAAAATAACATTGTCAAACGGGGGGCCAGTGCGCTGCTCAATGCCCGGTTAATTCCGGTCATCGAAGAATTTTTGAGGTCGGTTGAAAAGGCGTTAGCAGAGCGGCAGATCACAGCCCCCTTTGTGATTGTCCGTAGTGATGGCAGCCTGATGACCGAGAAATTTACGGCCACCAGACCGGTGGAAACCCTCTTATGTGGACCAGTGGCCAGCGTCATGGGGGCCGTTGCACTATCCCGGGAAGAAAATTCGATGATTGTCGATATGGGTGGCACAACAACCGATATCGCCTTTGTCAAAGCGGGCGTGCCCCAGCGGGTGAAAACTGGAGTCCGGATCGGTAAATGGGACACCTTTGTCAAAGGACTGTTTGTTGACACCTTTGCCCTTGGCGGTGACAGCGGCGTCATTATTGATGATGGTAAGCTGGTACTGGAAAATGAAAAGGTCATGCCGCTGTGCATTGCGGCCAGAAAATTTCCGACACTGGTAAACTATCTCAAAAAAGAAGATGACAGTCGGGCCCTTTATCGTAATCAGCAAAAAGAAATTTATCTGGGCTTAAAAAACATCGCTGATCGGCCAGCCTATTCAAGTAAGGAAAAGACCATTGCCGGGAATCTTTATAAAAATCCCATGAGTCTGGAAGCTTTAGGGAAAAAACTTGAAACAGTCGTCCTGAATTCTCAAATTGAGCGAATGGTCAGAGAAGGAATTCTGATTCGCTGTGGGGTGACCCCCACTGACGTCATGCATATCAAAGGCGATTTTGACAAGTATAATCGTGAAGCCTCAGAGTATGGGGTAAATATTATGGCCCGCTCGCTGGGTGTTCAGCCCGAGGAGCTGGGTGAGCAGATTTATGATGAGGTAAAGCGAAAGCTTTATTTTAACATTGTCCGTATTATGATTGAAGATGCTTTCCCGGATATCCGGGCAGCTGGCCTGGGAACACAACTGGAAAGCATCATTAATGATAATTTTAGACGGGCTAAAACAGAAACCGGCAGCACTGAATTTTTTGGCTGCCAGCTCTCCACCCCTTCAGCGCTGATTGGGGTGGGTGCTCCAACCCATATTTTTTTAAAGGATGTGGCCAGAATGCTCGGCACTCAGGCGTATTCGTCGGAGTATTCAAAGGTGGCCAATGCCTTAGGGGCAGTTATCGGCAAGGTCAGTGCTACGGTGACCATTGATGTGTCCTACAATCAGGAGATGGATGATTATGTGGTTTATGGTCGCGGCGAACGGCAGTCCTTTAAGGAACTGGAAAAAGCCAAGCTGGTAGCGCAGGCACTGGCGCAAGAAAAGGTTAAAGAAGAAGCCATTAATCGCGGCGCGGATGACAATCTGACCCTCACTTACAGGGATGAAGAAATGGTCGTCGACACCGAATTTGGCTCTTTGTATATGGGCTATAAGGTCATTGCAACGGCCAGCGGCAATTTAAAATTAAATTAAAAAAATTAAACTGAAAAATCAAACTAAAAATAAGCGATAAGCAAAATGGAGGACTAAAATGGGAAAAGAAACGGTTTTAAAAACGCTCAGACATGAAAAAGTTGATGAGGTGGCATGGGTTCCATTTTCAGGTGTTCACGCCGCCTATATGAAAGGTTATACCGCAACCGAAATACTGACCGATGGGGATAAGCTTTTTGATGCCTTGATGAACGTCCATAAGCTCTATACCCCAGACGGGATGCCGATCGTCTTTGACCTTCAAATCGAAGCTGAAATTCTGGGCTGCAAGCTGATGTGGGCCGATGAAAATCCGCCATCAGTGGTAAAGCACCCCCTGCGTAAAGAAAAAACCATTCCCTGCAAATGCAAGATTCCCCAGAAAACCGATGGCCGGTTACCAATGGTAATTGAAGTCATGGAGCGGATGAAAAAAGAAGTAGGTGATGATACCGCCCTGTACGGATTATTATGTGGGCCGGTTACCCTGGCATCCCATTTGCGCGGGACTGATTTCTTTATGGATATTATTTCTGATCCCAGCTATGCCGAAGAACTGGCAGCTTTTTGTGCCGAAGTCAACATCGCCCTGGCTAAATACTACGTTGACGCCGGGATGGACGTTATTGCGGTGGTGGACCCGATCATCAGTCAGATTTCACCAAAAGCCATTGAAAAGCATTTTCTGTCTTCTTTCCAGGCGATTTTTGATGAGATCAGAAACATGGGTGTCTTAAGCTGTCTGTTTGTCTGCGGTGATGCTACCAATCAAATGGATGTGATGGCGCGCTCCCGGGCTGATGGGATCTCCATTGATGAAAATGTGGATATTGTGGCAGCGAAAAAAATCACCGATCAATACAATGTCACCATCTGCGGAAATATTCCATTAACCACGGTGATGCTGTTTGGAAGTCAGCTGGATAATATGAAATATGTAGTAGATATGATGGATGGCATTGACCATCACAATCTGGTCATCAGTCCGGGTTGTGATATGCCCTTTAAAATTCCGGTCGACAATACCATTGCCTGCGTTCAAGCCATTAAACATACTGACGATTCCCGGGAAATGGTCAAAAATCACGAAGCAGCAGGAACCTTAATGGATATCGAGTTGCCGGATTACGATGCCCTGACCAAGCCCTTTGTCGAATTATTTACCCTGGATGCCGATACCTGTGCCGCCTGCACCTATATGGTCAATGCGGTAAAAGAGGTGAAGGATATTATGGGCGATGATTTTGACATGGCCGAGTATAAATACAATCGCAAAGAAGACATTGCCAGAACCCAAAAAATGGGCGTTTTGCATTTACCTTCCATTTATATTAATGGACAGGTGCGCTGGTCTTCAATTATTCCGCCACGGGAAGAGCTGATTGCAGCAATCAAGGAATTAATGTCATAAAAAACAAATAAAATGAATGGATACACAAAGCTAAACTAGTTCGGTTGAAGAATTTGAGAGAGACTGGAAACAGCGCCGAAGGTGAAATGCGAAAACTCTCAGGCAAAAGGATCAAATTTGGACGAAACTCTGGAGAACAATGGTGTACCGAAGAAGCAACCAGAAACTATGGGAATCTTTCAGGTAAAAGGACAGAGGCAAAGAGTGATGGCGGTCAATTCATAAAAATAATGGAGGAACAAAAATGGAACGTAAAACCCCTTTATATGATAAGCACATACAGCATCAAGGAAATATGGTTCCTTTTGCCGGCTACCTTTTACCTGAACAATATGAACAAGGCGTCATTGAAGAACATATAGCCGTCCGTACCAAGGCCGGACTGTTTGATGTATCCCACATGGGCGAAGTAACCTGTCAAGGAAAAGATGCGCTCAAGAATCTGAATCAGATCATGACCAATGATTTTACCGACATGGTTGTGGGACAGGCCCGCTATACCCCGATGTGTCATGAAAATGGCGGTATGGTGGATGATTTGATTGTTTATAAACGCGGCGAAGATGATTATTACATTGTTGTTAATGCGGCAAATAAAGACAAGGATTTTAATTGGCTGGTAGCCCATCAATTTGGCGCCGTTGAATTTAAAGATATTTCCGAAGCAGTTGCCCAGCTGGCGATCCAGGGACCCATGGCGCCGGCGATCGTTGCTAAAATAACGGAAGCTCAATACATCCCGCAAAAATACTATCACGCAGTCTTTGATTGCCTGGTAGCTGGCATCCCCTGTATTGTATCATGGACTGGCTACACCGGGGAAAATGGCTATGAAATTTTTACGGCAGCAGCGGATGGCCCTAAAATGTGGGATGCGTTACTGAAAGCCGGGCAAGCAGAGGGATTGATTCCCTGTGGTCTGGCAGCCAGAGATACCCTGCGGCTGGAAGCGGCCATGCCCCTTTATGGCCATGAAATGGATGATACAGTTGATCCCTTGGA
The DNA here is from genome assembly GCF_041752335.1 of Acetobacterium sp. Classification (GTDB taxonomy): domain Bacteria; phylum Bacillota; class Clostridia; order Eubacteriales; family Eubacteriaceae; genus Acetobacterium. The sequence continues at coordinate 95,840 of NZ_JBGSHG010000126.1, forward strand.
AGCCAGTCTCAGCTTTGCGGTAAAAATGACGAAAGAAGATTTTATCGGCAAAAAGGCCATAACGGCAAAAGGTACCCCGGCGATTAAGCGCGTTGGACTGAAAGTAATTGGACGAGGGATTGTCCGGGAGCAGCAACGGGTTTTACTCAATGGGGTCGAAGTGGGCCATACTACCTCCGGCACCCATTGTCCCTACTTAGGTTATCCCATTGCAATGGCTTTGTTAGATAGTTGCTGTACTCAGATTGGCACAAAAGTTGAAGTAGAAGTGCGCCAGAAAAAAGTGGCGGCAGAAATTGTAGCCCTGCCTTTTTATAAAAAGGGTCAGCAGTAAGTAAATAGGAGGAAAGAAAATGAATATACAAAATGATCGGCTTTATGCAAAATCCCATGAGTGGATTAAATTTGAAGATGATGGCACTGCAACCATTGGCATTTCTGATTTTGCCCAACATGCAATGGGCGGGATAGTCTTTGTGGAACTTCCGGAAATTGGAGACACTCTGGAAATTGGAAAGGGCTTTGCAGAAGTGGAATCGGTAAAATCGGTTGCCGATATTTATGCTCCAGTTGACGGCGTGGTTCTGGAGGTCAACGAAGAGCTGCTGGATTCACCAGGACTGATCAATGAAGACCCCTACGGAGTGTGGCTGGTTAAACTGGAAAAGATTACAGAAAAAGGTGAATTGCTGGAATCTGCAGTTTACGAACAAGTCATCGAAACAGTCAAACACTAAGCAACTGATCAAGGAGGAAGATTAATGGGGAACTACATACCAGTTACTGAGAACGAAAAAAAGGAAATGCTGCTGGCTATTGGCATTGATTCAATCGATGCCCTATTTGGTCAGATACCGGAAGAAATGATCATCAAAGGTGGTCTTGATTTACCGGAAGGTCTGTCTGAGACGCTGATTCATAAGAAAATGACAGCCATGGCCGAAAAAAACAGGGTTTTTAAATCCCTGTTTCGGGGAGCCGGAGCCTATCAACATTATATTCCTGCTATTGTTAAGTCAATTACTGGCAAAGAAGCATTTTTGACGGCCTATACTCCCTATCAGGCCGAGGTCAGTCAGGGCATTCTACAGACCATCTTTGAATATCAGACGATGATGTGCGAATTAACCGGTCTGGACGATTCCAATGCCTCGGTATATGATGGGGCAACGGCCGCCGCAGAAGCGATTGCCATGTGCAAAGCACGAAAAAAAAATAAGGCGTTGGTGTCGGCCACCGCTAATCCGGGTGTCATTGAAACCATTAAAACCTATTGTCACGGAAATGGCATGGAAGTGGTGGTGATTCCGGAAAAAAATGGGGAAACCAATATCGAGTTGTTGAAAAGACAATTGGATGATGGGGTGGCCTGCCTGTATCTCCAACAACCCAATTATTTTGGGATCATAGAAGCGGCTGAGGAAATTAGTCAGCTGATTCACACGGTTAATGGAAAATTGATTATGGGGGTTAACCCCATTGCCATGGCAGTTCTGAAAACACCGGCAGAATGCCAGGCAGACATAGCCGTAGGCGAAGGTCAGCCACTGGGGATGCCATTGGGTTTTGGCGGTCCGTATCTGGGTTTTATGACCTGTAAAGCCGAGATGACCCGAAAATTACCGGGCAGAATTGTGGGAGAAACCACTGACCTGGAAGGAAAACAGGCCTTTGTGCTAACGTTGCAGGCCAGAGAACAGCACATCCGCCGGGAAAAGGCAGCCAGTAATATCTGTTCCAATCAGGCATTATGTGCGATGACAGCCGCAGTTTATCTGACAGCGGTAGGGCCCCGGGGACTAAAGGAAGCGGCAATTCAAAGTATGTCAAAGGCTGCTTATCTCAAAGAGCAACTGGCAGAAATCGGATATGCGGCGGTTTTTGACAAACCGTTCTTTAATGAATTTGTTACGGAGGCAAAAGGAGAACCGGAGAAAATCATGGCATCGCTGGCAGATAATGGTATTCTGGGCGGTTTACCGTTGACGGGAGAGCATATGGGACACATTCTCTGGTGCTGTACCGAGATGAATAGCAAAGATGAGATCGATACACTGATCCAGATTCTCAAGGAGGTATAAAGTTGAGTTTGATATTTGAAAAAAGCATCACGGGACGGGGACTGACCCTCTTTGAAGCATGTGACGTGCCGGTTGTAAAACTACCAGAGGATCAAAGCCGCAAAATAGCCTTGCATCTTCCCGAGCTTTCCGAAAATGATATGAGTCGGCACTACACCGAACTGGAGAAAAAAACCCATGGCGTCAATGACGGTTTTTATCCGTTGGGATCATGCACGATGAAGTATAATCCCCGGATTAATGAAGAAATTGCGGGGTTGCCTGGATTTACATCCGTTCATCCCTTGCAGCCGGAAGTCTCGATTCAAGGTTGTCTGGAAGTGCTGAAAACGACCGAAAATTGTTTGTGTGAAATTACCGGAATGAATGCCTTTTCGCTGCAGCCGGCAGCCGGTGCTCATGGCGAGTTTGCCGGGTTAATGCTGATTAAGGCCTACCATGAAGATCGGGGTGACTTAAAGCGAACAAAAATAATCGTACCTGATTCAGCCCACGGTACCAATCCTGCCAGCGCCACCATGGCCGGATTTGAAGTGATCAGCATTGCCTCGATGGCAGATGGTTGTGTTGATCTGGAAAAATTGAAAGTGGCGGTGGGTGAAGATACCGCCGGGCTGATGCTCACTAATCCCAACACGGTGGGGTTATTTGATAAAAATATCCTTGAAATTACGAAAATTATACATCAGGCCGGCGGGCTGAACTATTACGATGGGGCGAACCTCAATGCGATTATGGGAATCGTCAGGCCGGGAGATATGGGGTTTGACGTGATCCATGTTAATTTGCATAAAACCTTTTCGACCCCTCATGGCGGTGGGGGACCAGGTTCCGGACCAGTGGGCTGCAAAAGCTTATTGGAAGAATTTTTACCGGGACTGATGGTTACCGGTAAAGAATATTTTCAGTTTTGCAAGCCGGAAAAATCGATTGGCAATACCAAAAGTTTTTACGGGAACTTCCTGGTTGTGGTAAAAGCGTTAACCTACATGCTGACGCTGGGTAAGGAAGGAATTCCGGAGGCTAGCCGGCATGCAGTTTTAAATGCCAACTACATGATGGCAGAACTAGCTGACTGCTATGATATGGCTTATAAGGAAACCTGCATGCATGAGTTTGTGATGAGTCTGGCACAATTAAAAAAAGAAACCGGCATTTCTGCCATGGATATTGCAAAAGGCTTACTGGATAATGATATCCACCCGCCAACCATGTATTTTCCGTTGATTGTTGAGGAGGCGTTGATGGTTGAACCCACTGAAACCGAGTCTAAGGAGGTTTTGGATCATGCCGTCAGCATCCTAAAATGCTTGCATACACAGGCGCATGAAAATGCCGAAGCATTGCAACAGGCCCCCATCAAAAAAGCAGTCCGACGCTTGGATGAATTGAATGCCGCCAGAAACCCAAAACTGAGATATTCATTTTAAAGATGACAAAATACCGGAGAACCTTCTTTTGGAATAACTGTTAAAAGCGGTTCTTTTGTTTTAATACAGGAGATATTATGATGAGAATACTGTTCCAACCTGGGGAAAAATCAGTCGATGTACCTCCAAATACTACCTTGCTGGAGGCAGCGGCGGCAGCCGGCATGCTTATTGATGGCAACTGCAATGGATTAGGAAGCTGTGGAAAATGCAAGGTGCGGATTGTTGAAGGAAAACCGGATGAATTGGATCCTGCTGAGAAAAAAATTTTGACCGTTGAAGAAGTAGAGGGTGGTTTTCGACTGGCCTGCAAAACTATGGCAAAAGCTGATATGGTTGTTGAAGTGCCGTTAATGCATGGCGGAACAGCTGGTCGCAAAAAAGATTTAGCCCCATTGCCCGCCGGATTTAAACCCGATATTCGGCTATTTAAACGCCATGTCAAGGTTAGAAAAGCCACCATGAAGTATCAAAAAAATGATCTGAAACGGTTGGAAGAATCCCTTGAAGTTGAAAAGCTGACCATTGACTCACGACTGTTGCCGCAGTTGCATTCCATGCTGCAGGAAAAAAAGGGAGAAGTGACAGCGGTGCTGAGAAACAATCAGCTGATTGCGCTGGAGGCTGGCAACACGGAAGAGAGTCATTATGGGCTTGCCTTTGATATTGGAACCACAACGGTGGTTGCCTTGCTCTGGAATCTCAATACCGGTGAACTGATCGATATTGAGGCGAGGACGAATCCGCAGAGCAATTTTGGAGCAGATGTAATAACGCGGATTCAGTTTACGAAAGAAGGGGAAGGAAATATTCTATTTATGCAGAAAAAGATCATCCAATGTTTTAATGAGATGATTCAGACCTTCACCATAAAAATTGACATTGAGGCGGAACATATCTATGATGTGACCGTAGTAGGAAACACGACCATGAGCCATCTCTTCCAGGGCGTTGATCCTGAATCCCTGGCTCGGACGCCATTTGCGCCAGTTTACTGTCAAGGCGTCAATGGGGTGGCAAAAGAGCTGGGCTTGGGTATTAATCCTCTGGCCAATGTTTATGTGCTGCCAAATATTGCGGGACATGTGGGATCGGATATTGTCGCCGGGATGTTGGCCACGGATATCAATAAGCTAAAAGGGATTACTCTGGCCATTGATATTGGAACAAATGGCGAAGTCTCTTTTGTCCATGATGGTAAAATACTCGTTTGTTCAACGGCTGCAGGGCCGGCCTTTGAAGGCGCAAGCATTCATCACGGCATACGGGCAGCAGAAGGTGCCATTGAAAGTGTAAAAATTAAAGAAGGTAAGGTTATCTTAAAAATCATCGACGCGGATAAACCCGTCGGAATTTGCGGATCAGGGCTGATCGATGCAGTTGCAGAATTGTTGAATGTGGGGATAATTACCAAAAATGGCCGGATGATTACCAAAGAAGAAGCCATTGAAGCAGGAGTTGAAAAAGACTTGTGTGCAAGACTGATCAAATCGGACCAGGGAATGGCATTTGTGATTTATCAGAACAATGGCCGGACTATTCTGATTAATCAGAGCGATATTCGTGAAGTCCAGTTGGCAAAAGCGGCGATGTTGGCAGGAATGTGTACGCTGGTTAAACACAACGGCTTTTCAATGGATGATGTTGATCGGATTCTGATTGCCGGCGCCTTTGGTAACTATATTGATAAGCAGAGCGCCCTGAGAATTGGTTTGCTTCCAGATATTGGAATTGATAAAATATACAGCGTCGGTAATGCCGCCGGTTCCGGGGCCAGTATGGCGTTGCTATCGATGAAGTCCCGCAATGAGGCTGAAATGCTGGCCAGTTCGGCCACCCATATCGAATTGTCAATGAGTCCCGATTTTCAGGATGAATATATGATGGCCATGCGGTTTTAGCAGGTAAGCATTAAAGTACCATGCGCTTTGTGAGCAATTTCGCAATGGCCTATATAGTTGTTGAATAGAAAGGAAAAATCAATGAGTGAGAATGCCCAAAAAGTTTTTGAAGTTCTGGACCAACTGGAAATAGACTATCAGGTTATCAATCATCCGCCGGTTTATACCTGTGAGGAGCTTGAACAATATATTGAGGGACTGGAAGGTGCCCACTGTAAGAATCTGCTGTTAAGAAATAAAAAAGGAAACCGCCATTTTCTGGTGGTGCTGGAAGAATCAAAAAAAGTGGATATTAAGAATTTCGGCAAAAGCATTGCTGTCAGCAACTTGAGTTTTGCCTCTGAAGAGCGCCTTCAAAAGCATCTGGGGGTTTCAACTGGAGCTGTTTCGGTTTTTGGTGTGATTAATAATGAAGCAAATGATGTGGAGGTTTTTATTGATGAAGCTATGATGAAACACGCCATGATCAACTGCCACCCCAATGATAATACAGCCACCATCAATTTTGCGACCAACGGGTTGAAAAAGTTCTTGGAGCAGTGCGGCAATCCTGTGAAGTTTGTTAAGATATAGCCCAATGAAAGCATTTTTTGATTTCGAAACAAACATTGATCGGCAGCAAATATTCAGGAGTCTGAATCTGTATGAAGGTTCAGCCCATTATGATTATTATCTGGATGTTTATGAAGAATTACTGCTGGAGTTTGGACAGCTGGTAAAACCGGAGGGATACTATCAGTTAAAAACCAACGCCTTAGGTAAGGATTTTCATCTGGATTTGGAATCTCCGACCCATGTGGTTTTTTGTCTGATCACGCTGGGTGACGCTATCAGCAAAAGAAGTACGGAAATGTTTAAGGATAATGATTCATTTAAAGGGCTGCTGCTGGATGCCATGGCCAATCAGCTGCTATTTGATTCAAGTGAACTGTTTTATCACTGCATTCGGGAAGATATCCACCTGAAGATGGGCTTTGGCCTGACCCGACGCTATTCCCCAGGAGATGAAGGAATCTGCCTCACCTATCAGAAAGAAATTCTGGATAGTTTAAATGATGTTATGGTGCAAAAGATCGAAGTTACCAAAAAGTATATGTATAAACCATCCAAAACCCTGGGATATGTGTACGGGGCGGGCCAAGGTCTGGAATGCAGTTTAAACGATCACGACTGTAGCCGGTGTCAGCAGACGTCCTGCAACTTTCAAAAAAGCACCAATTAAGAGGTGAAAAATGTGTCCATTAAATAATTTGCCAGGCAATAATCAGCAAAAGGGGATGAAGCTTATTCTCCTGACCGGATTTTTAGGTTCAGGAAAAACTACCCTGCTGAAAAGACTGCTCAAAGAATATGATGATACTAGGATCGGCGTACTTATGAATGAATTCGGGGAAAACAGTATTGACGGGAAACTCATTCAAACTGAAGATTTTGACCTCATTGAGTTGACCAATGGTTCCATTTTTTGCGCCTGTTTAAAAGAAAACTTTATCAAGGGTCTGGCTGAGTTCTTAAACCGGGATCTGGAAATTGTTTTTGTGGAATCATCGGGAGTTGCCGATCCTTCGAATATGGGCGTGATTCTGAAAACCGTCACGAAAATTTCCGGGGCTGCCTATCATTATATGGGATCCATTTGTATTGTTGATGGCTTTTATTTTCTGAAGCAGTTTGAGGTCATACCAGCGCTTGAAAAGCAGTTGTATTATGCCAATACGGTGATCATTAATAAGGCAGATCTGCAAACACCGAAAACACTGGTGGAAATCGAAGCAAAAATCAGAAAAACGAACCCGGATGCCACTATCCGTCAAACATCTTTTTGCATGGTACCCATCCGGGAAATGGTTGTGGGTATGAATGGCCTGCAAATGGCAATCCGGCCTTCAAAAAATACCTGGGAGTCGCGGCCGAAGACCAGTGTTTTAAAAACGAAAGTGATACTTGATTTTGAAAAATTCAGAGATTTTCTTCAGGAAATCAAGTTTTCGACCCATCGCATCAAGGGTTTTGTCCAGACCACACAAGGGGTATTTGAAATAAGCTGTGTCAATGACTATGCAGTGATAAACCCCTGGCATCAGCCTATTGAAGAAACAGAATTGGTGTTTATATCTTCGGTGGGAATTAAAATGACCAGCGATCTCTTGCGGTCGTGGAAATATTTTTTCGGCGAAATAGCCATTGAGATATAGGCAAATAAAATAAAAGGAATGGTTTAAAAATGAAAATTACCATTATCGGTGCTGGCCCGGGGGGGTATGAGGCGGCCATTATGGCGGCAAAATTAGGTGCAGAAGTGACGGTTGTAGAGAAAAATGTGGTTGGTGGAACATGCCTAAATATTGGTTGTGTTCCGACCAAGGCGTTATTGGCTTCAGCAGATGTTTTGGTGACGTCATTGGAAGCCGCGAAGTTTGGCGTCCTTAATGATCATACGACCGCTGAGCTAAAGCAAATTATTGAACGAAAAGACAAGCTGGTAGCTGGTTTAGTTAAGGGAATTGAATTTCTTTTTGAATCGAATGGGGTTAATCTGGTTCGCGGTAGCGGCAAACTGATTGATTCTAAAACGGTTGAAGTACAACAGAGTGATGGCGGGGTTGAAAAGCTAGTGAGTGATAAAATATTATTAGCGACTGGTTCAGTCCCCATTTGTCCGGAAATGTTTGGTTATGACGGTAAAAAAGTGATTACCAGCACCGAGGCACTGGCGTTAACAACGCCACCAAAATCCATGATTGTTGTGGGAGGTGGGGTCATCGGCTGTGAACTGGGGCAGTTTTTTAGTCGTCTGGGGACGCGGATAACGATTGTGGAAATGGCCGACCAGATTTTAAGTACCGAGGACAAGAGTGTAGCGAAACAACTGCTTCGGCAGTTAAAACGGGAAAAAATAAAAGTGCTTACTGCAATTGGCGTTGCGGAGGTGAATGTTCAGGACTCCGGGGTGGTGGTAACATTAACAAATGGTGAAATTTTAGACGCCGAAATGATGCTGCTTTCGATGGGACGATCCAGCTATTCAAAGGGACTCAACCTGGAAGGAGTGGGAATTAAGGCTGATCATAAGGGTCATATCGTAGTTGATCAGTCACTGGAAACCAGCGTAAAAGGAATTTATGCCGTAGGGGATCTGATTAACACCCCATTTTTGGCCCATGTCGCCGCGAAAGAAGGTATTATTGCCGCAGAAAATATGTTGGGAAAAAATAAAGCCGGAGTTCATAAAGCGATACCCAGATGTGTGTATACCGATCCGCAGGTTGCCGCGGTAGGGATAACAGAAAAAGAAGCACAGCAACGCGGAATCATTTACAAAACGGGCAGTTTTGATTTTAGAGCACTGAGAAAAGCTCAAATCATCGGAAAAATTCAGGGACAGATTAAAATTCTTGTGGATGAAAACGATGTAGTTATCGGAGCTTCAATAGTTGGGCCTGAGGCGACCGATTTACTTGCAGAGTTAACCATGGCAGTTCATCTTGGGTTAACGGCTGAAATACTGGGGGATGTGATCCACCCGCACCCAACTTTGTCCGAAGCCATTATGGAGGCCCTTCATGACGTTTGCGGAAAATCTATCAATAAGGTTGAAGGAACCTTATAAAATTTTGTAAAAAAAATAACATCTTCGCATGAAAGACGAATTGTATCCAGCTAAAATCATAGCTGATAGCAGGATCTGCTTATCTTGAATTGTTCACAAGCTCAGATAGTTCGTGAAAGGGCATGGGAAAATAGTAAATTAAAAAGTGATGACTTAGCCATCACTTTTTTTTATGAACTTAAAATAGATAAGGCCAAAAACCAAAGCCAGAAATACCAGCACAATGCCGATGATGATTTTTTGAGATGACACGACTGCGACAGTGGCATAACCGGGCGTCACCACCGCGATGGAATCGCTGTGAATATCGACATCGCCGCCATGTTGAGCACAGGCCTGGTTAAACACGCCGGTGACCTGTAGCTGGTCACCGATATGTTTATAGTTGCCAAAGACCTTAATGCTCTGGGCATCGTCAAGAGGCATCCAGATGCCCATGGCATTGGTACCGTCATTGATATTGACCCAGGCGTGATTGCCCCGTTCCATCGCTTCACCAATCGCTTCACCGGTGACGGTAACGGTTTGACCGTCCATTGCTTCGGCATTTTCCACCAGCTGATTTAACTCGATCATCTCGGCGGCCAATACATTTCCATTGAAGCAGAAAAGCAGGCTCACCGTAAGAATCAGTGCTTTCATTATTTTATCCAACATTTTTTTATGCCTCCGATGACGAAGCCGATGAGGGCGAAAACAGAAAGGAATTCCAGTCGACCCAGATACAGGGCAATAATATAATAGACTTTCATAATCGCCGGCATGTCCGGGGCGGTGATGCCAATGGACAAGCCCACATTGCCGGTAATCGAGGCAGCTTCAAAGGCCGCGCTGGCCAACGGGTAGCCGCAAAAGGTGCCAATTAAGGTTCCGAGGGCAAAGGTGATCAGATAACAGATGATGATCAAGGCCGATGCCTTGACCAGATCATCTTCCAGAATCTGATCCTTAATGTGATGGAAGCGAAAGACCTTGACTTTACGTTCCGAAGCCAACAAGCGTTTCACATCGGCGAGGATGCTTTTAAAAATGATGCCAACCCGCAGTCCTTTAAAACCGCCGGCGGTGGAACAGGCCGAGCCGCCAATCAGCATCACAATGACGAGAATCAGGATGCCGAAGTCACCCCACTCCAACGCGAATTGTCGGGCATAAACCGAACCGAACCCGGTGGTGGTATGGGCGGATAAGACATTGTACACAACCCGTCGAAACATGGCGATAGCATCATTATAAACACCAGTCCGGGCCAGCCACAAGACGGCCAGCACGCTGGCCAGAAACGAGGTGATAAAAAAGCTCTGGGTTTCGATATTTTTGATCAATTCTTTTTTATTACCGGAAAGAATCGCATAATGCAGGCCAAAATTCAGTGAACCCAGAATAAAAAAGATGATCGTCAGGCTCTCATAAGAAAAGCTGTGGTAATACATCATATTCTGGGTATAGGGAGCAAAACCGCCGGTGCTCCAGGATGATGCAAAAATAAACAGACCGTTAAAAAAAGCCGCCAGCGGAGCAAGACCAATAGACATTCCGATAAGCCAAAAGGCGGCAGTTCCGATGAACAGATAAGCCATACTGATTTTCCAGATGATCCGGGCCGTGCCTTTGACATTGGGGACCAGGTCGATATCCTTGGCTTCCCCGACATAAAAGATATAGGCACCGCCGGTATCTTTAAGTAAAAAAGTCAGCGCCAGTACAATCATTCCCTGACCGCCAATAAAGGTGAGCATATGACGCCACATGTTTAAACTGAGCGAGATATGATCAAGATCCTGGGTCAACACCATGCCGGTAGTGGTAAAACCGCTCATGACATCAAAACAGGCATCCAGAATCGAATTGACATGACCGCTGAGCAAATAGGGAATGGCACACAAAAACATCAAAATGATCCAGGAAAGTGATGCCACCACAAAACCGTGTTTCCACTGGACAAAACTTTTATTGAGGCGGGTCTCTTTTCCGATCAAAATAAGGAGAAGACCCAGAATAACAGAAACGGCCATGGTAATGACAAAGTCCCAAAAGGGATTCCATTCCTGCAGTAGCAGGGCTGTTAAAATGGGGAGAACCATGAGCAGGGCGATGCCCAGAATAACATAACCGGTATAGTAACTGATGATAAAGATACTGTAAAAACGTCCTTTAAAAGCATTCATGGCAAGTCTAGATCAACACCAGGGTCAGAATAAAAAACAGCAGAATATAGCCTGATATCGACAACAGTTCTATCATCAGTCCCATCAGTTCGGTTTTTTTTGATTCCATTCTATTTTCCTCCCCGGTATAGATATTTTTTTAGTTTTGTTAAAGCAAGCATATTGGTAATGACCAGCACCTTGTCATTTTCTAAGAACTGAGTATCACCTCGGGGGTAAATGACTTTTTCATCCCTGAGGATGGAGGTGATGACGCATTCGGCAGGCAAATCCATGTCCTGGATAAATTGATTGGACCACCGGTCATCGGTATGAATGATGATTTCCACAAGAATCATGGCGCCACGTTCGAAGGTATGGATCAGTTTAAAATTATCCTTGTCAAATTCATATTCGATAAGATTGGCAATCACTTCGGTGCTGCAAACGGTCTTATCCACCCCCAGCGCTTTGAACATCGAAATGTTCTTGGGATTATTGATCCGCGCGATTGTTTTGTTGATATTAAAACTGACCTTGGCAATTTCGCAGATCACCAGATTTTCTTCATCAGTTCCGGTGACGGCAGCAATGATCTCAGCCTCCTGAATGCCGGCGTCTTTTAAAACTTCCAGATCAGTACCGTCGCCGCAAATTATTTCAGCGTCGATGTCTTCGGCGATTTTCTGGCAAATCGCACTGTTTCTTTCAATTAAGACGACATGATAGCCTCTTTTTTTTAGGGTCTTGACCAGATAGTAGCCGACCTTCCCGCCGCCGATAATGATTGTTTTCATCTTGTCATCTCCTTTGCCAGTGATGCAATAAGTTTATCCTTGTCCTTTTTCAAAACGGTGCAGATAATTTTTGCGCCTTCGGGAACAAGTTCATCTTTTTCAGGAAAAGCAAAGGTATCTGCCACTATTAAGCCGGACAGAATACAGTGGTATTTTTCTTCGATGCTTTTTACCGTACAAGGCTTGTGCTTTTTGACCGTCAATTCAATAATCTCAGTGTGCTGTTGGATGACAGCGAGCACTTCGACATTTTTTTCGGAGATCTTCCGTTTAAGAATCTCCACCCCCAACTGGGTGGGACAAATGGTTTCAATGCCCAGCATGTCATAAATATGTCTTCGGCTGGGATCACCGATGCGGGCGATAATTCGGGGCACATGGTAGATTTTTTTGGCGATCAGTGACACCGTGATATTAATATTGTCATCAGCGGTTACCGCCAAAACAAAATTGGCCCGTTTGATTCCAGCTTCAAGCAAACGATCGCTATCGTATTCAATGCCTTTAAATTTGGAGCCGTTAAAACTGCTCCCCAGAACATTCAATTTTTCGCTGTCATGGTCGATGACGGAAATGTCGTATCCAGTGATGGATAACTCTTTGGCTAATGTACTGCCTAGCTTGCCGCAGCCAATAATAATGATATACATGATTTTCTCCTAAATATGAAGCTGAGATATAGGATGATATATTATTTATCCTACAAAAAAATTATCACAGTTCCTATAAAGTTTGTATAAAGATGTTGATGTCATATATAAATTTAATATTAATGGATAAGCGTTGAAAAGTTAACAATCCTTCGTTATAATGAGGCAGACAGGCGTTAGTTTAAGAGAGGGATGGGATAGAAAATGAAGATAACAGTAATCAATGGAACCATGCGCCATGGTAGCACCTGGCATTGTAAGGACTTGCTTTTGGAAAAGATTGCGCAATTGGAAAAAACCCAGGTCAGGGAATTTTATCTGCCTAAAGACATGTCCAATTTTTGTAGCGGTTGTTTTTCCTGCTTTCTAAAGGGAGAAGACAGCTGTCCTCATGCAGACCAGATCCAGCCCATTGTCGCTGCTTTGGAAGAGGCAGACCTGGTGATTTTAACCTCATCGGTTTATGCACTGGATGTTACCGGTCAGTTAAAAGCCTTGCTGGATCATCTGTGTTTTATGTGGCTCAGCCACCGGCCTAATCCGAAGATGTTTAATAAGGTGGGGATCAGTTTTGCCACCACTGCCGGAGCAGGCCTTAGCCACACCACCAAAACCATGCAGAACAGTCTGAAATTCTGGGGTGTGAAAAAACTGTTTTCCAGTAAGCAGGCCGTGGCGGCCATGAAATGGAGTGACATATCCGACAAAAAGCGCGGTCAAATTGAAAAAGACATGGCCCAGTTGGCCAAAAAAGCCACCGTAGCGGTGGCGAATATTGACCAGAGCTCCGGACCTCTGTTTAGAAAAATTGTTTTTAAGGCAATGCGGAATATGATGAAAAAAAATGATTGGAATCCCACCGATCGTAATCACTGGGAAGCCCATGGCTGGTTAAAGGGAACGAAGCCCTTTTAACATCAGACCACTTCGATGGCTGTTGTCATGCTCAGAATCTTGGCCAGCCGATCCCGGGGCAGTGTGCGCATATAAGCATCCAGATTTTGTTGCATCCGGATCTCGGAAGCTGAAAAATCAATGGCGTCAATGGCCGGATGGAGGGGATGACGTTTGGTCAGAACCGCCAGCTCAATGTCCTCCAGCAGCTCAAAGATCATCGCCGCTTCGGCGGACTCCAGTTCGCCGGCGATGAGCAGGTCTTCCATATCGGCCAGAGTTTTAATATGTTCTTTGATGATAGCCAGTTTATCGTCGAAAAAGCGGCAGCTCAAAAATTCGGTAATAATTTCCCGATAAGCCTTGTCATCCATTTTAATGCCCATATTGTAGTGGACAAGGGGCTTGATATTGGGATTATAACGGGGCACAAAAACCATATTAAGAGAGTGGCTGGCCAGTCCCTTGTAAACCGTGGTGGTGATCTTCGGGAGACTGGCGATGAGGTATTTTTTCAATGATGGATTGGTTAGTTCCAGATCGGTGATCAGCTCCTGGGCTGCAGTTTTTAATTGCCTTTGGAGCTCGGCCTGGTGGTGGTTTTTTAGTTTTTTATCCAGCGCGTTGAGATCGGCCGGGCTAAAATCCAGGGGGGCCAGTGGAGCACTTAGTATTTGGCAACCCAGGGCGTTTTGAAGAACCTGCGCACAGATATTATCGAGCAGATTTTTGTAGGATTCATCATAACCGCTCATCACTTCATGGATGATATCGGCATTAAAATATGAACAAAACAAGTTTTCATAATACAGGTTTTCCAGATATTTGATGACGAACTCAACTCCGGCCAGATCTGTAACCGGATGGATCAGCTGATAGTCGATGTCGCTGGGGATTTCATGGGCATGAAAATTGATTTCATAGCTTTCAAAAAAGGGCTTAAAACCCTGGTCAATGGTGATGTTATAGGCATGATTGGCGGTTTTGAGTTTGCTTTTACAAACCCGGTTAAAAAAATAATGGGCCACGTTTATTTTTCGCTTCAGCACCTGATAGCCATATTCATAGAGCTTTTCAATCGGTTCATTTTCAATATGAAAGAGGGCGGCGTCCACATCGGGCAGCGATTTAAGGTAGATGCCGATGGTAAAAAGGTTGGAAGCCATGATTCCCTGGGCGATTTCAACCCGAACCGAGCTGCTTTTTCCCCTGGTAAACCGCTCGGTACAGTCAGCCAGCAGCTTGAGACATTCCAGCTGAACCCGCTCGGATTCTTTGGCGCTCAGGGCGCCCTTGACGTAGGCCTCCTGGAGCAGCGACTGAAAATAAAATTCGCCACTCAGTTTGTCGACATCAATTTTGGTCTGTTTTTTGATACTATTCATCGTCATCCTCTGCTTCCATCAATTTTTCGGTATCATAAAGATCGTTATAATCAGGATCCAGTCCCAGTCGAACGTTTTTAGCCATCCGCTCCAGTTCCCGAAATTTAAGCTGATCCAGAGATCCCTGGCAGACCCCGTCAAAATATTTTTTCATATAGCTGATGAGATCATCATCGCTCATTAAATCCAGGGTTTCATTTTTAAAATAATAAAATATCTCAACCAGTTCATTCAAGAACTCGGCATAGTGGTATTGAGAGATGTAGGGGGTATCGGCAAAGGTCAGGATTACTTTTTCAATGATTCCGCCGCCGAACTCGACCCGGCCAAAATTTTTCAGCGAATAGGAGCGGGTTTCAACCAGTTCCAGCGCCTGTTCTTCGGACAACACCAGCGCATAGTCGACCGTAATGTTATTGCATAATAACACTTCCGAAACGGCCTGTTTTTCGATCAGAAAATTGTCAAACAGCATTAGTTCAAATGACATATGGTTACCTCCCGGGGATACACAAAAAAATAAACTATATTGACAAAGCAGGCAATATGTGATATCATTTATTTGTAAAATAATAAAATGGGTAAATTGCGTGTATGTTATTAATAATATCACGAAAAACTGAATAAATCAATGATTTTTAGTATAAAACAGGTGTTGTTTAAGAAACGGCACCTGTTTTTTTTTGTTAAAGTGTAGCAAGTGACTTTGACGAGAAAGCTCGCTTTCGCAGGCAAAGACATTTGCTGTACAATCAGACGAGCCTAAAGAAACGAGCGCGTTCTGATTAGCTATAACCGCCGGCAAAAAAATCCCGTAAGGCGTTATCGGCACCCAATTCTGATCGACAGGGCAACTTCTTAATGAAATCTTTATTCTCTGACGGTGATTCAATATGCCAAATTAATTGCAAAATAAATATAATTAAACTACCAAGAAATACATAAATTCAGGAGGAAAAGATGATGAATAAAATGAATGCCTTTGAAGAGTATGTCGCTTCAGCTAAACAGGCTTTAAAAGTGGGGGACTATATTCTGGCCGAAGAAAAAATTAAAAAAGCCATGAACGAAAATCCCCATTCCCCAGCGGTGCATAACCTGTATGGTATTCTGGAAGAATTATTGAAGGAAGATAATCTAGCCCATAAACACTATCGGGCTGCCAACGCTCTGGATCCCGCCTACACACCGGCGATGCGGAATCTGGAAAGAATCTCCACCTTTGCCGAGCGGGCTAAAAAAGCACATATTGATTTTGGGGATGAACTGGAACAGTCAGAGGAAGATTTATATATTATTGAATATGACCGAAATCATGTCGGGCATCTGCGAAAAAAAGACAGGAAGTGATGAAGATGACCGCGGTCTTAGTAATTTCAGGGCTGATTGCATTGATGTTACTGATCTATCTCATAGTTGTGTTATTTAAGGGGGAAGAATTATGAGTATCATTGCCGACAGCCTGTATCTGGTAATGCTGGTCGCTCTTTCAATTCCCCTGGGCAACTATATTTTTAAGGTGATGACCGGCAAGCGGGTATTCTTGTCACCGATGATTTTACCGATTGAAAGTTATATCTACCGATTAATGGGCATCCGGGAGGAAGATGAGATGAGTCCCGGGCACTATGCTCTGGCGGTGATGGTGTTTAGCGGTTTGGGACTGTTCTTTATATTTGCACTGCAAATGTTCCAGGCCAGTCTGCCCTTTAATCCGGAAGATCTGGGCGCGCCGTCCTGGGATCTGGCCTTTAATACCGCTGCCAGCTTTGTGTCAAACACCAACTGGCAGGCTTATTCCGGGGAGTCAAGCCTCTCCTATTTGACCCAGGCATTGGGTTTGGGGGTATGGAATTTTTTATCGGCGGCAACCGGAATCGCGGTACTGTTTGTCCTGATCAGAGGTTTTAGCAACACTAAAAAAACAACAATCGGGAGTTTCTGGAAAGATCTGATCAGAGTCAGCTTTTATGTACTTATTCCCCTTTCGCTGGTGCTTTCACTGGTGCTGGTTTCCCAGGGGGTTGTTCAGACAATCAGTTCCGATCACGAAATTGTGGCACTGGAAACCGGTATCACCCAAAGCATTCCCCTGGGACCGGCAGCCAGTCAAATTGCGATCAAACAGTTGGGCACCAATGGCGGCGGCTTTTTTGGGATGAACTCCGCTTTTCCCCTGGAAAATCCCACCGCCTTAACCAACTTTCTACAGCTGTTATCCATTCTGCTGATTCCAGCATCGCTTTGTGTAGCCTTTGGAAAAGCAGTGGGAGACGTGAAACAGGGCCGCGCCATCTATCTGGTTATGCTGATCCTGTTTGTCGGCGCACTGGCGGCCGTGACCATCAGCGAAACCATTGGTGCTCCGCTGGTTCAGGGCGTGCTGGTTTCCGGTAATCTGGAGGGCAAAGAAATCATTCACGGGGTTGGAACCTCGGCGTTGTGGGGAACCGCAACCACGGCGGCATCCAATGGCTCGGTGAATGCCATGCATGACAGTTTTACCCCGCTGGCTGGTTTGGTCCTGATGTTTTTAATGCAGATCGGCGAGGTTGTTTTTGGCGGCGTCGGCAGCGGTCTGTATGGCATGATTGGCTTTGTGATCCTGACCGTTTTTATTGCCGGACTGATGGTCGGACGGACACCCGAATATCTGGGCAAAAAAGTCGAACCCTTTGATATGAAAATGGTCTGTTTAATTGTCCTGGTTCCGCCGGTTTTCACCCTGCTGGGAACCGCACTGGCGGTGGTAATGCCCCAGGCCCGTGACTGGCTGACAAACTCGGGCCCTCATGGGTTTTCAGAAATACTGTATGCCTTTAGCTCAATGGGCAATAATAATGGCAGCGCCTTTGGCGGGTTTGCGGCCAACACCGTGTTTACCAATGTGGTTGGTGGTTTGATCATGCTGATCGTCCGCTTTGTGCCATTGGTGGCGGTGGTTTTCCTGGCCGGAAATTTATCGAATAAGAAGATGGTTGCCAAAACCGAAGGAACTCTTTCGACGAGCAATGCCCTGTTTATCGGTTTGCTGATTGCCATTGTGCTGTTAATCGGGGCGCTGAGCTTTTTGCCGGCATTGGCCTTAGGGCCGATTGCAGATTATTTTACAGCCGTAATATGAAGCTGATTGGAGTTGATAATAGTGGAAAATAATGAGTTGAATAAAAATATTCTAATTGATGCAATCAGGCAATCCTTTACTAAATTGTCACCCCGGGTACAGTTGAAAAATCCGGTGATGTTTGTGGTTTTTGTCGGCGCCATCATGACTACCGCTCTTTATTTCCTGAGCTTTGCCCAGATTAACGACGAAGGGGCCGGTTATACCCTGGCGATTGCCGTAATCCTGTGGTTTACGGTTTTATTTGCAAATTTTGCTGAAGCGATTGCCGAAGGCCGCGGCCGGGCTCAGGCCGACAGTTTGCGCAGTGCCCGCAAAGATGTCAAAGCGCGCAAGCTGAAATCATCAGTCGACCTGGAGGTTTATACTGAAGTCTCATCAAGTAGCCTGAAAAAGGGTGATATCGTTTATGTGAAGTCCGGCGAGCAGATTCCGATGGATGGGGATGTCATTGAAGGGGCGGCGTCAGTGGATGAAAGTGCCATCACCGGAGAATCCGCACCGGTGATCCGCGAATCAGGAGGGGATCGCAGTGCCGTCACCGGGGGCACCACCCTGCTATCGGACTGGCTGGTGATTCAGGTGACAGCAGCGGCCGGCGAAAGCTTTCTTGATAAAATGATTGCCATGGTTGAGGGCGCATCGCGAAAGAAAACCCCCAATGAAATCGCTTTGCAGATTCTACTGGTCGCACTGACGATAATTTTTCTGGTGGTTAGCGCCACCTTGCTGCCCTTTTCTTATTTTGCCAGTAAACAGGCCGGCGCCGGCGCCGGGATTTCGATCACCAATGTCATTGCGCTGCTGGTTTGTCTGGCACCGACAACCATTGGGGCCCTGCTTTCATCCATTGGTATTGCCGGTATGAGTCGGCTGAATCAGGCCAATGTGCTGGCCATGAGCGGTAGAGCCATTGAGGCGGCCGGCGATGTGGATGTCTTATTGCTGGATAAAACCGGAACCATTACCCTGGGAAATCGTCAGGCCAGTGTTTTTATCCCGATTACCGGGGTCACCGAAAAAGCCCTTGCCGACGCGGCGCAATTGTCTTCACTGGCTGATGAAACGGCGGAAGGGCGGAGTATTGTGGTGCTGGCAAAGGAACGGTTTGATCTGCGGGGCCGGGACATTAAAGCCCTGGGAGCCAGCTTTGTGCCATTTACAGCTAAAACCAGAATGAGCGGGATTGATTTTCAGGGTCAGCAGATTCGCAAAGGGGCCGCCGAAGCGGTGAAAGCCTTCGTTTTGGCTAACGGCGGCGACTATCCCGAGGAATGCCATGAGATTGTCAAAAAGGTCGCGAATGACGGGGGAACCCCACTGGTGGTGGCCAGAAACAATCAGGTCCTGGGCGTGATCTACCTTAAGGATGTTGTCAAAAATGGCGTTAAGGAACGCTTTGAAGATTTGCGAAAAATGGGAATCAAAACGATTATGATTACCGGCGACAATCCGATGACGGCGGCGGCCATTGCCGCCGAGGCGGGGGTGGACGATTTTCTGGCCGAAGCAACCCCCGAGGCTAAGCTGGCCCTGATCCGGGATTATCAGGCGAAGGGACATCTGGTCGCCATGACCGGCGACGGCACCAATGATGCCCCGGCGCTGGCCCAGGCCGATGTGGCAGTGGCCATGAATACTGGAACCCAGGCTGCCAAAGAAGCCGGAAATATGGTCGATCTGGATTCCAGCCCCACTAAACTGATCGATATTGTGCGCATCGGAAAACAGCTGCTGATGACCAGAGGGGCCCTGACAACCTTCAGTGTCGCCAATGATGTGGCTAAATATTTTGCGCTCATTCCGGTTTTGTTTTTCAGTATTTATCCACAATTGATGGGGCTGAACATAATGGGACTGACCAGTGCCAAAAGTGCCATCCTGGCGGCGATAATCTATAACGCCCTGATTATTATTGCTTTGATTCCGCTGGCGTTAAAAGGGGTCAGGTATCGGGAAGTGGCAGCGGGAAAACTACTGCAAAGAAATCTGCTGATTTATGGTTTAGGCGGTTTAGTGGCTCCGTTTGTGGCCATAAAATTACTGGACATGCTGTTAACCGTCCTGGGTCTGGGGTGAGGTGAAGAAGATGGAAAAAAACAAAAGTGAATCGATGGGGTTAAAATTACGGCCGGTATTGGTCAGTTTTCTGGCGCTCACCCTGATTTGTGGGGTGGTTTATCCGGTTATTGTAACAAGTATTGCACAAATTGCATTCCCAAATCAGGCAAATGGTAGTATCATTACAATAACACAGGAAAACGGAACAACCATCGATGTGGGCTCAGCCCTGATCGGCCAGACCTTTACTAAGCCCCAATATCTGATCGGCAGACCCCCGGGAACATCCCAATTATCGCCGGTCAGTGAAGAACAAAAGGCGCTGATACAAGAGCGGGTGGCCTGGTGGCAGGCTCTTGATCCCGAAAATGGGGGTAATATTCCCAGTGATCTGGTAACGGCTTCGGGAAGCGGGGTTGATCCTAATATCTCTCCGGAAGCCGCAGAATATCAGGTTGAACGGATTGCTCAGGCGCGAAATATCTCTGCCGAAGTTGTCCGGGAAATTATTGCCCGCTATACAACGGGGAAACTGCTGGGCATCTGGGGAACAGAGGCCGTCAATGTCTTGAAGGTGAATCTGGCTCTGGATGGATGGATGCAGTAAAATAACGAGATGAAGGTGGGGAACTAAATGGTGGATTTCAGCGATACCCGTCCCAATCCGGATGATATTTTGGAAGATTTGTTTATCAAAGAACAAAATAAGAAAGGGCGGTTGGAAATCTTTTTCGGGTATGCGGCCGGCGTCGGCAAAACCTATGCCATGATCGATGATGCCCAGGAGCAGCTGCGTTGCGGCGTTGATGTGCTGGTGGGCTATGTGGAAGAACACACCCGACCGGAAACCATCCAGATCATGAGTGGCTTGCCCACCCTGCCACCTAAAATGGTGGAATACCGAAAGCTTCAGCTTAAAGAGTTTGATCTGGATGCCGCCCTCGACCGGAAGCCGGAACTGATCCTGGTGGATGAACTGGCGCACACTAATGCCCCGGGAATGCGCAACAAAAAAAGATATCAGGATATTGAAGAACTGCTCAATGCGGGCATTGATGTTTTTACCACGGTCAATGTACAGCATCTGGAAAGTCTGAACGATGTGGTCCAGAAAATAACCCGGGTCGGTGTGCAAGAAACCATCCCGGATTATGTCTTTAATCAGGCCGATAAGATTCGCCTGATTGATATTGAGCCCGATGAATTGCTGCGACGCTTTGAAAGCGGCAAAGTTTACAGGCCGGAACGAACTCAAAAAGCCCTGGATAATTTTTTCACCCGAGAAAATCTTCGTCTGCTCCGGGAAATTGCGATGCGAAATGCTGCCAATCGGATCAGTACCGATAATCAGAACGAGCCCCGGCTGTCAAAAAAAATGGCCAGCATCAGGTTAATGGTCTGTATCAGTGCGTCACCTTCATCAGCACGGTGCATTCGCTGGACTGACCGCACCGCTGAAGCATTTCGGGCGCCCTGGACAGCCGTTTATGTTGAAGATATGGATAGCGATGCGATGACGGATGACGAAAAAAACACGGTGCGGGATAATCTGGCGCTGGCAGAACGGCTGGGAGCCGAAATCGTCACCCTTAATGGGAACGATGTGGCCACTGTGATTGCTGAATACGCCAAGTTGTCGGGGATCACCAATATTGTCATCGGCAAAAGCCGAAATAAAAAATCGCTGATCAGTTATTTCAAAGCAAGCCTTGAAGAAAAACTGATTGCCATGCTGCCCAGCATTGAAATTCATATTATCCCCGGCAATCTGGGGAAGAATAAAAGCGCCTTGTATCAGCACCGGCGGCTGCGGATCAGCAGGAACCTGTTCTTTTCCTGGCAGGATGGCTTAAAAACGCTGTTGATTATTGTCGCTGCAACCTTTATTTCATTAATCCTGCAGGCGCTGAACATCAGTGACCAGAATATTATTATGGTTTATATTTTATCGGTACTGATTATTTCAAGGGTCACTGTGGGCTATTTTTATGGGATTCTGGCCTCATGTCTGACGGTGCTGGTGTTTAATTTCTTTTTTACCATCCCATATTATACCTTGCATGCCATTCAGGAGGGGTATCCGATTACCTTTGTCATTATGCTGTTGGTGGCGCTGATTACCAGTGCCTTAACGGTTCGGATCAAAACCCAGGCCCGCCTGGCGGTGGAGCGGGAACACCGCACCGAGGTGCTCTATGAGATTAATAAAAAATTGCTGGCATCCCGGGATTTTGAAGAAACCATCGAGCTGATCAATACCTACATGGTCAAGATTTTTGGCCGGTCGGCGATTTTCTATAGTCAGGACCCGGAGGATCATCAATCAGAAACCTTTCTGCAATCATCGCTGGATGGGGATGCTTCTTTTCTTAAGTCAGAAAGCGAGCGGGCAGTGGCCCATTGGGTCTTTATGAATAAAAAATGTGCCGGTGCGGGGACCGATACCTTGATGGGGGCAGGGGCTTTTTATCTGCCGATTGTATCTCAGAGTAAGGTGCTGGGGGTCATCGGTTTGTCCTGTGCAAATGGCGTTCTTAATCAGAATAATCGCCTGTTTTTAAGGATGATTGCTTCCCAGGTTGAGATGGCTCTGGAACGGCACTATCTTTCTAACGAACAAAGACGGATGCTCGTTGAATCCGAGAAGGAAAAAATGAGAAGCAATCTGCTCCGGGGCATATCCCATGATCTGCGGACCCCGCTAACCGGAATTTTAGGGGCAAGTTCGGCGATTCTGGAGAATGGCAGTACCATGGATCAGGAAACCCATGATACCTTGATCGCCAATATTCGCGAGGATTCCCAGTGGTTGATTCGGATGGTGGAAAATCTGCTTTCGGTTACCCGGATTAATGAGGGGCCCATGAATGTGACTAAAAAACCGGAGGCGGCCGAAGAAATTGTGGCCGAAGCCATCAGCCGGATCCGCAAACGCTTTGCCGGTCGCAAAATTAAGGTCAAGGTACCGGAGGTGCTGTTGATCGTCCCCATGGATGGCACCCTAATCGAGCAGGTGATGATCAACCTGCTGGAAAATGCGAGCAAGTATTCGCCACCGGACTCGGTCATTGCGGTTGAGGTGAAAAAATCTGGGAATGAGGCGGTATTTGAAGTCAGTGATCAGGGAAAAGGCATCAGTGACCAGGATTTTCCCTATCTCTTTGAGACCTATGTACCAGATGGTAAACGGAGCTCTGATTCATCCCGGGGAATGGGGATTGGTCTGTCCATTTGCAATTCCATCGTCAAGGCCCATCAGGGAAAAATGGAAGCGGAAAATAAAGAGCAGGGCGGCGCAGTTTTTCGATTCACCTTACCGCTGCAGGAGGGCCAGGAAAATGGATAATAAATCAGTTATACTAATTGTCGAGGATGAGGCGGGGATTTCCAACTTCATTGCGGCCATATTAAAAGCCAATGATTATAAAATGATCAAAGCAGTCACGGGGAAAGAAGCGATCTCAATGACCGCATCCTATTCGCCGGATCTAATTCTGCTGGACTTGGGTTTGCCGGATATGGATGGCATGGATGTGCTGAAAACCATTCGGGTCTGGTCGAATATACCGGTGGTTGTGGTATCCGCCCGAGGACATGAGCGGGAAAAGGTGGAAGCTCTGGATCTGGGAGCGGATGACTATATCACCAAACCCTTTGGCACTGCCGAGTTACTGGCAAGAATCCGCACGGGAATCCGGCACAGTCCTAAAAACCGGGGTGAAAATACGCTGGAAACCACCAGTCTGGTGATCGGTGATCTTGCCATTGATTACGATAAGCGCATGGTGACACTTGCTGAGAAGTCCATTCATTTGACGCCGATTGAATATAAAATCATCGTCCTGCTGTCAAAAAATATTGGGAAAGTGCTGACCCATGATTATATTATCAGGGAGGTTTGGGGCCCCTATACCAACGAGATTCAAGCCCTGCGGGTGAATATGGCCAACATTCGCCGAAAAATCGAAGAAAATCCCGCGGAACCCCAATATATTGTCACCCAGGTTGGGGTCGGTTATCGGATGGTAGAAGAACTGGAAGATTAAAAAATTTTAAGAAAAAAATGCCAATTGAGTTGCCAACAATTTCAATTGGTATTTTTTTTGTTTTGTGGGAATATATGAACCAACAAGTTTTCACGTTTTTTGATTTTTATTAAATCTATTGACGATCAATGCCTAAAAATGGCATACTAGATCTAATTAGAATCTGAAAATAAAATGGGAAAAATCGAAAAGTTGTTTGGAAAAATACATTTCTTTAAACAGATCATAATGTGGAACTGATATAATAAACAGCTGAAGTAAAAATAGTGCGGGATAAAAGATCAGGGGCAGACCGGTTCGTATGGAATAAGGCTAATTTTAGTGATGGCAAGTAGGCTGAGCATGCCGACCTTTGCATAAAATTCGAGATAACAGGAAGAGATCACGCAGGTTAAGTGTCGACCAGTGATTGAAGAAGGAAAAATATGAAAATAACAGCAGTGAGTATTGCAATCATCCTGATTATTCTTTTTTTGTTTGGTCTGGGGCTGTACTTTTTTCTCAAAAGAGGCCGAAAAAGAAAAAAAGAACGGGAAATTCGTCGCTTTAATGAGCTGGTTCAGACCTTTATCGAGTCCGAGGAGATACCGGTTTCTTTGAAAGATAATGAGTTGAACTATATCTTTGTCAATTTAGCCATGGAGGATTTTTATGGCATCAGTTCAGAAGCGATTATCGGACAGGATGATTTCGAAATTCTGGAAGAAAAAATGGCCATGAAAGAAAGACTAACAGATAAAAAAGTATTGGCGACAAAAACCTTTGTGACGGATGATGTGCTGTGGCGCGGAAAAATTTTCAAAACCACCAAATTCCCCGTTGATCTGCTCAATGGAAATTTTGGAGTCGGGGCTTATATCCGCTCGGCGTCGGAAAAGAATCGCGAGAAATATCTAAAAACGCTGATGTCGATCAGTGATGGCGTGATGATTGTCGATCCGATGGGAAAGATTGAGATGCTCAACAGCACCGCCGAGGAAATGACCGGCTGGACAGCCAGAGAAGCGCTGGGAAAACACTATTCCCAGGTCTTCGTATTGGAACATGATAATGACAGTGGGGTCGTTCCAGATCCCATTGAGGAAGCCTTTCAAGACAACACCATGAAAGAATTCGACAGCCATGCGGTACTGGTTTCCCGGGATGGAAGGAAAATCCACCTGGAAGACAGCATTGCTCCCATCAGCGACGATGAGGGGCATATCGACGGGGCCATTGTCATCTTTAGAGATGTTACCGAAAAGAAAGAAAAGCGGGCCGCCATTGAATATAATAGCTTCCATGACGCCTTAACCGGTTTATACAATCGCCGCTTTTTTGAAGAAGAACTGGTGCGACTGGATACCGAAAGAAATCTACCGCTTTCTGTTATTATTGGCGATGTGGATGGGTTAAAACTGACTAATGATATTTTTGGCCATGAAGCCGGCGATGAATTGATCAAAAAAGTTTCGGAAATATTTAAGAAGGTCTGTCGGGCCGATGATATTATCGCCCGCTGGGGTGGGGATGAATTTGCCATCCTGCTGCCGCAAACCGAAAAGAAAGATGCCCAAAAACTTTCGGATCGTATCAAAGATAATTTCAGTAAAGAAAAAATCAAATCGATCCAGGGAAATGTCTCCCTGGGCGTGGCCACAAAGTATGAACCGGAAGAAAATATCGAAGTCATCATTGCCAGCGCTGAAGACAATATGTATATGAAAAAAACCCTGAATCGGGGCAAAAAGAAGGAAGATGCCTTTAACATTATTCTCGATAAGTTATACGGCGAATTGCCGGTAGAAGCGGAACATGCCAGAAGAACCAGTGAGATTTGCAAGAAAATTGCCCGAAAAATGAATATGCCGGAAGCGGAAATCAATAAGGTGTCAAAAGCGGCCTACCTCCATGATATTGGAAAAGTGGCCCTGGATAAAGAGGTGGCCAGTAAAAATGAATATGTGATTGATGACACCTATAAAGAAATGAAAATGCACCCGGTGGTCGGTTACCGTATTTTGAATGCCTTTGATCATACCATCGATCTGGCCAATATTGTCCTGGGACACCATGAACGTTGGGACGGCACCGGGTATCCCCAGGGACTCAAGGGCAAAGAAACACCCAAACTGTCCCGAATTATTGCCGTCGGGGAGCGATTTGATGATATGACAACAGATAAGGACTATCGCAAGGCCATCAGTATCGATGAAGCCATGGATGAAATGAAACGCAATGTCGGTACTCATTACGATCCCGAAGTGGTGGAAGCCCTGGAAAAAGTGATTCGCGAAGAAAATACCTATACCACCAAAATAACCCGATAAGCGCAAAAAGCATTTTAAGGCCTCAGTAATGAATCATTGCTGAGGCCTTAAGTGTTGTTCAATGACCTGGCGGAAAATCTTTACCATGCCGGGATCAAATTGGGTTCCGGCACAGCAAATAATCTCATTGATGGCTGTTTCAGGGCTTAATGCCCCCCGATAGGGACGGTCATTGGTCATCGCGTCATAGGAATCGACAATCGCTAAAACCCGGCACTCAATTGGGATATCTTCGCCGGCAAGGCCTAAGGGATAGCCGCTGCCGTCCCATTTTTCCTGATGCTTTAAAATCAGGTGAGAAATTTCCTTCAGTTCCGAGGACTCATTAGCAATCCGTTCGCCGATGGCACAATGAGTTTTCATTACCTTCCATTCATCAGGGGTTAAAGCACCCGGTTTTTTGAGAATGCTGTCGGGAATTCCGACCTTGCCGATATCATGGAATTTAGTCAGTAACTGGATCCGATCTATCACATTTTGAGGCAGCCGCAGCGCCTGACCGATAAGAGTAGCCAGGGTGTCCATTCGACTGGTATGGCCTTCGGTGACATAATCCTTGGCTTCCAGGGCTTTCATCAGGGTTTTGACCAGATTATTTCGGGTGCTGGATTCTTTGAGCAGCTTGTTCTGATACATATTATTGTCAGCTTCCTGAAACAGAAAGTTGGTATTGACCAAACCGCAAGCGTGATAGGAATAGCCGTAGGAAAGGGAGATTTTAAAGGTCGCATCCGGCAATTCATTCAAACATTTCAAGTGGGTATTCATCTTTTCAAGAGCCGTTTCGACGCTGTCCGGCCACTGATTTTTGACAATCACGCCGAATTCATCACCGCCAATTCGGGAAACAATCCCCATTGCTTGAAAACAATGGCTGATAACCTGGCTGGCCGAGACAATCACCTGATCGCCCATTAGATGTCC
The DNA here is from genome assembly GCF_041752335.1 of Acetobacterium sp. GTDB lineage: Bacteria > Bacillota > Clostridia > Eubacteriales > Eubacteriaceae > Acetobacterium. The sequence continues at coordinate 123,199 of NZ_JBGSHG010000126.1, forward strand.
CAGGGTGTCATTGACAAATTTAAGGCCGTCAATATCCAGCAGCAGGATGGTTAAATTTTCGATCTGCCGGTTATTGATCTGTTCCAGCTCGACTTCGAAAAAGCGGCGGTTGTTAATATGGGTCAGGGTGTCTTTGTCCACCAGATCCCGCAGCTTCTTTTCCATGATCACCCGTTCGGTCATATCCCGGATCATGATCAGGATCTCATCAAAGCTGGAAATTTGAACCCGAACTTCAAAATAATGAAGGGCTTCCTGAAGATGCATCGTAAAATAATAGTCGGATAAAACCCGGGTGCGCATCACCAGTTCGATGACCTGCTTCAAATCAGACATTAGAATCTGGTTGCGCATGATCTCCAGAAGCGCAAAGGCTGCGGTTTTTAGTGACGGATTCAGCGGCGTGATCTGACCTTTGCCGTTACTGATCAGCAGAATATCGGGAATGGTGGCGATTAAGGCTTTGATCCGACTGTTGATCCGTTCCAGATCCAAAAGTTTGGTTTGCAGTTCGGAGTAATAATTTTTTTTAAAGGAGTTTTCGCCCAGGCCGATAATCGATTCCCGGGTAATCGCTTTTTTATTTTTAGGGTTGTAATACTCGTCCATAAATAATTCTCACCTCTTCTTTTGTCAAAACCCTGGGGTTGGTCACCATACAGGGATCATTCAGGGCATTTTCCACCAAATAGTCGATGGTGCTTTCTTCAAGATTATCCACCTTGATACAGGATGGAATATTCAAGTTTTCCCGCATCGAAACGATGCGGTTAATAATCATTTCGAGCAGCAGTGAATCACTGATATTATCCACCGACAAACCAAATTGCCTGGCAATGTCACGATAGCGGTTGGGAACCGTTTCGAAATTCATGGAAATAATATGCTCCAGCAGAATACTGTTGCACTCACCATGGGGTAAATCCAGAAGACCGCCCATGGAGTGAGACATGGCATGGACAGCACCGAGGCTGGCATTGGAAAAAGCCAAACCGGCCTGGAGCGAACCAAGCATTAGCTGAAACATCGTTTCGATGCTGCGCTCTGGACTTACTGATGCTTCGATGGCCTGACTAATCAGACGGATCGATTCCAGGGCATGAACGTCGGTGAGGGCTGAATGGGTATTGGAGACATAGGCTTCGATGGCATGGGTCAGGGCATCCATAGCGGTACAGGCAGTTAAATAGGGATCCATCGACATCAGCGGCACCGGGTCAATCAGCGCCAGATCCGGGACCACTTTTTTGCTGATAATCGCCCGTTTAATATTCGCAGCGGTGTCCTTGATAATCGCAAATTGGGAAACATCGGCAGAAGACCCGGCGGTGGTGGGAATACAAATTAGCGGCGGGCCCGGCATCCTTACCTCATCTACCCCTTCGTAGTCCAGAATATTGCCGCCATTGGAAGCGACAATACTGATGCATTTAGCACAGTCGATGGAGCTGCCGCCGCCAATGGCGATGATCAGGTCGCAACCCAGGGATAAAAAAAGATCAGCGCCGAGCATCGCTTCGATATCTTTGGGATTGGGGGTTGTTTCATCAAAAAAGAAAAGCTTTTCAACGTGGGGGCGGATCAGACTAATGGTTTCATGAAACCACTCAAAGTCCTGAATGTTTTTATCGGTCACAATCATCGGTTTTTTAGCATTAAAATCCTAGGTTCCCGAAAAGTGTAACGAGCTATTTCGTTAAAAACCCATTAAAACCAGTGGTTTGAGCCTATTTTGCATTTACTTTTACCTCGTTATATATTATAATGTATAACGAGGATGGTGATCGCTTTATGGGAATTA
>NZ_JBGSHG010000127.1:0-33570 GCF_041752335.1 Acetobacterium sp.
GTCATGCTTCCCCCGGCATCAACCATCATCCTCACTTCAACCCCGGCTTCTGCTTTTGCAAACAAGGCTGCCATTAATTGATCGTACATCTTTCCTGATGTAATAATAAAGTACTCCAGAAATATGAATTTTTCAGCCTGATTAATGATATCAAGATTAGCCTGATGCATAATCTCGCCCAGTTTTAAATACTCTGTTTTGGTATTTTTCCAAACCGGCGTATCCCCCAGGCGACTGACTAAATCCACTTGTTTTTTTATTCCCGGATCTTCGATTTCCTTGTACACATCGATATTCTGCTCAAGTTTGCCAAAGGTGTTTTCATTAATGGTATTCAGAAACGCAAGCGATTTTTTAGAGATCCGACTTTCTCCCCAGAGAAGGTAAAGAAGCACTCCCAAGATCGGCAAAACTAAAACAAAAATAATCCAGGATATTTTATTGGAAGCTGATTTATTCTCATAGATTATGTGAAGAACCACTAAAAATGCAATGGCTTCAACTAACCAATAGGCGGCAAAAACACGCTCATTAAATTTGTAAATGAGTATCCCAAAAATGACTAATTGGATCACGATTAACAACACATTGATGATAAATTTTGAATTATTTTTAATAATACTTTTTAATCCGATCATTTTCACCTTCATTTCTAAATCTCAGTTTTTCTTACTTGAGTTTTTCATAGACCTTCCCGACTGTGAGCCCCTGGAATACCGTAGTGAACAAAACGATGGCATAGGTAGCAACCAGAAAAATGTTATAGGTGTCCGAGGCAAGGGCGGTTCCGGTTCCCATCACTAAAGCCAGACACAGGCCTCCTTTTAAACCTGCCCAGGTGAAAAAAACAGTAAAGCTGGATTTTGACATATCAAGGGGCAATTTTTTTACCAAGGCCACATTCCCAAAAACACCGATGGTTCGAGCAATGGTGTTAATCAGAATCGCACCGATGATGATTACCAGAATCCCAGTCCCTGAAAATCCGTCCAGATTCCGGATGTCCACAAACAAAAGACCAACCAGCAAGAATAAGATGCCATTTAATAGATTATCGATAACTCCCCAAAAATCATAAAACAGCTCGTGGATTTCTTTGGTTTTCTGGTCCATCCCCTTGTTTTTAAGCCTGGCAATGCCGGTGGCATAAAAGAGTCCGCAAATTACCGCAGCAATGGGCCCGGAAAAACCAAGATGCTCACAAATCAGGTAAGCCAACATCACCGTTAAGATACTTGTGAAGATTTTGATATAGCGATTATTCGTTTTTTTGAAAACAAATGATAATAAGAAAGCAACCACCAGTCCGATCGCCACCGCACCCAAAATATCTGCCACCAGCCCCCAGACAAAGCTTGCCACTGTAAACTCAGTGGCTGTTTGTTCCAGAATGCTCATCAGGGTGACAAATATCGCCACCGCTACCCCGTCATTAAATAAGGACTCCCCTTCGATAATCAAGGACAGTCGATGGGGCAAGCCGACCTTACTGAGAATACTCATCGCCGAAATGGGATCCGATGGCGAGACTATTGAGCCCAGGATAAGCGCTTCCAGATAACTGATATTCAGTTGGAATAAATAGCCCAGTCCGTAAAAAAGGCTGCCATAAACCAGGATTGAGATGATCGTTCCAATAATAGCCATTCTTCCGATCAGAAATTTATCCTCATTAAAGTCAACGAATCTGATTCGCGAGGCTCCGCTAAAGAGCATAAAACACAAAACCCCGTGAATCAGAAAATCATTAAAATTGAATTGTTTGAGCAAATCCAGCAATTCTTCAGGCAGCGTCAATGCATTCATCTTCTGGAGCAGAATCAAAATCAGACAAAACCCGAATCCGAAAACAACCAATCCGATTTCATAAGGCAATTTTGTCGTTTTTTCGTTAATAAAGCTAAATGCCACCACCAGGAAAAGTACCACTGTAAAAAGGATCAGCAGTTCACTAAAATTATACATCGCCGTGGTTTCCGTTTAAACGCCTAAAATTTGTCGTTTTTTGGCCTCAAACTCCTGTTGGGTTAAGATCCCCTGATCCCGTAACTGTCCCAGTTTAGATAATTGTGCCAGTTGTTCATCAAAATCCACATCTTCCCGGTAACTTTGCTGTGGGGGTGCCTGTTGTTGATAGGCCTGCTGTTGCTGTTGGGCATAAGCTTGTTGATCTTTTTCGGCAAACCGCTGAGCCTGGCGGCGACTGACATTGTTTGATGCTGCTGTGGCCGTACCGGAAATAACTGCGGTGCGGGCAATTCCTCTTAATAATCCAGCCATTTAATTTTCCTCCTCTTCATCCAATTCTGCAGCCGCATCGGGATGGATCCGGCCTTCTGAAATTAACCTGCCGTTGGCATTAATCAGTGCCTTTTTAAGATCCTTGGCCCACAAATGTTCAATGATCAATAATCCCGCTGAATTATTATCATCTAGTACCTCACCAACTTCTTCGGTGTCTTCAATGGTAATCAGTCCTGCTCGCTCCCGCTGCAATACCTCAATAGTATGGGTCAGTTCTTGATCTAGGTTGTTCAGTTCCAACGCCGTGACATTACCATTTTCGTCTTTGTAAATCAATGCCAGATCCAACACGTTAATAATTTTTTTGCCCACTGCATCGGTTAAGGCATTCAACACCTCGCCTTTAAAGTGGTTTCCCTCAAACTCCAAAACAATGTAATCGATTGGGCCACGCATATTCTTCTCCTATCTGTATCCCCTAAAGATACACCTTAGATATTTTGATTTCTACATCTTGCTATTGTATCATGTTGAGCTGTAATCTTTTTACCCCCTAAATCTACAATTTAGCATTCTGTTTTAAAAATTCCTGTTTAATGATTTTAAAAATGGGAATTTATTGAATAGAACTGGTAACAGCTCACAGAAATAATTTAAAATCAGGAGGTCAGAAAATGGAAAATGTAATTGGTAGTGCTACCAACGGACACAAAGGAGTCGGCATTGCAGCTTCAATCATCATGGTGCTGCTTGGCATTGGGGTATTTGTTGCTCCACAATTTTTCTTGAATATGATGATCTGGATCTTTGTTATTGGTCTGATGATTTATGGTGTTTTTCTTATTTATGACTATGCCAAGAGTGAAGTGAAAAACGGCTGGAGTCTCACTTCTGGCATCATGGCTGTGATTCTTGGCTTCTTACTGATTTTTGCTCCGGCTCTTTCCCGGGCCGAAACCTTTGGCTTTATGCTGGCGTTTATGACCTTATTCACCGGTATTAATCAGATCACCGCTTCGGCGATGCTTAAAAAACAGGGTGGCTCCGGAACCGGATGGTTGCTGGCTGCCGGGATCATCAATACGCTGCTCGGATTTTTCTTTCTGTTTAACCCTTATGTCATGCTGTTTGCCTTTTCAATCATTGCCGGCATCTATTTAATCGTTGGCGGGATTGCCCTTTTCGCAGCTACCATTTCATCACACCCTGCCGCATAATAAACGACGTATTGCCACATTGAAGTTCTGTTTAAGCAAACAAAAGATGTCTTGTGTCTGAGACATCTTTTGTTTTTATATTTATCTTAAAATCCGGTTGGAGCGCTTTGTTTTGTCAGCATTTTGCTTTTCATCGATTTTATGATAAAATTCTTCTTACCTATTTGTAACCCTCTAATAATGACCAAATTATTCATCGAAAGGCCTGATTATGCAAACTGAGAAACACCATCCGATTAATCAAAATATCAACCCTCATTGGCGCCGCCAGATCACCTTGTTTCTGACCAGCCAGACGGTTTCGCTACTGGGTTCCGCCATTGTTGCCTATGCCATTATCTGGTATGTGACCCTAACCACCGCCTCCGGGTTAATGATGACGATCTCCACCCTATTCACCTTTTTGCCGCAGATATTTGTGTCACTTTTTGCCGGGGTGTGGGCGGACCGCTATCATCGAAAATACCTGATCCTCCTGGCCGATGTTTTAATCGCCGTGTCAACGCTGATTCTGGCGATCCTTTTTTTAATCGGTTACCAGGAGCTCTGGCTGCTGTTTCTGGTCTCGGGCATTCGTTCCTTTGGGGCCGGAGTTCAGACCCCGGCGGTAAATTCACTGATTCCCCAGCTGGTTCCGGAAGACAAGCTGATGAAGGTTAACGGCATTAACGGCAGCATTCAGTCGCTGACCTTTATTATCGCGCCGGCCATCAGCGGCGGCCTGCTGGTGGCCTTTTCGCTGGAATACACCTTTTTTATCGACGTTGTCACCGCCATGCTGGCGGTGGGAATCCTGGCCGTGATTCCGATCCCCCTCCATCCCAAAGCCCGGAAAAAAAATACTACCACCGCTCTGGCCGATCTGAAAGAGGGTCTCCGGTATATCCAGCAACAGCGGTTTATCCGGGTACTTTTTATCTATTATGCTCTGATTATGTTTTTTATTACGCCGGCAGCCTTTTTAACACCTCTGCTGATCACCCGAATCTATGGTAGTGAGGTCTGGCTATTGACGGTCAACGAAATCTTTTTTAGTGGTGGCACGATGATCGGTGGCCTGATTATTGCTCTCTGGGGCGGTTATACCAACCGGATTAAAACCATATCCGTAGGCTGTTTTGTGTTTGGGCTGGCCATTTCAGCCATGGGTGTTGCCCCCAACTTTGTGCTGTATATTCTGTTCATTTTTATTTCCGGTCTGGCCATTCCCTTTTTATCCGCCCCGACCACGGTGCTACTTCAGGAAATAGTGGCAGTAGACATTCAGGGCCGGGTATTCAGTATCCTCCAACTGATTGCCACCACCGCTCTACCCCTGGGGATGGTAATCTTTGGGCCGCTGGCGGATTTTATACCGATCCAGACCCTGTTGATTGTCTCTGGTCTGATTATGGCCGGCTGTAGTCTGACCATCATCCGAAATAAAGCACTGACTACTGTTAATGGCAAATAAAAAGATCTGAGCATCGTGCTCAGATCTTTTTATTTGCCGCTTCTTCTTTTTCTCCCAGCCCCAGAAAACCAGGAATGGGGATCGCCCCGCCAATAACTGCCCCAATGGCCATGGGGATAATTGCATTAATTGGAAACATGATCAGCAATAACAAGATCACTGCCAGGGGTTTTCGCAGAACCGCCCCGGTGAGGGCAGCCGTAACCACTGCTACGCAAAATATCGGATCAATCGGTAGTATCATTGCAAAGGCGTACCCAATGGCCGTTCCGGCAAAAATAACCGGAAAAATATGTCCGCCCCGCCAGCCCATTTCGAGACAGACATTGGTGATCAGCAGCTTGACAATGGCGGTCAAAAAAAGCAGCGCCACGCCAATACTTTCCCAACCATGCATCAACTCGGTCATTTGATGTTCTCCAGAAAACATGGTGTAGGGTAAAAATATTCCCACGCCGCCGAGGATTATCCCGGCCATAACAGCCTTGATCACCACCTTGTCCTTAAGAGGCCGGATTGCCCGTTTCACCAGACCTTTAAAGACAAAATAGAGCATTCCCAGCAGACTGCCAGCTAAAGCTAAGGGGATAACCAGGGTCCATTCAGTGTTTCCCAGGGTTTCAATGGCGGGAAAATTTCCCAGGCCTGATCCCCCGCCAATATGGTCAGATAAAAACCGGAAGGCTCCAAACCCACCAAGAATACCGACAAAATATAATAACATCCTGGTATTCTTCGGTATTCTGCTGACACTGTCATCATCCTCAATCTGATTGACAAATCCAAACAGCGGCGAATTGAAAATAACCCCAATCGTGGCTGCCATTCCGATTTCGGCAATTTCCTCAACTTCCACCAGGGTAAATTTCAACTTGTCGGAAAACCAGAAACATAACCCCACAATAATCCCTGACAACCCCGCTTCTGGCCCCAGACTCCCCCCGAAAATCAGGGGTAGCAAGGCCGCCACTCCAATAATATGGAGATTATTATAGGGAATCTTTTGGCCAGTTTTCATCTCTGCCATGATTTCCGAAAGTTCTCTGGGATAGGGGCCAAAACGTTTTTCCCATAGACCGACCAGCAGACCGCCCAAGGCACAGATCACCAGCGGATAAAAGGTGAAGTCAATCATTTCGGGGATGAATGACCAAAATAATTCAATGCCGAGGTTTAATAAAAAAAGCAACAGCCAGGTAACGCCGCCAATAACCGCACCTAAAAATCCGACAACCAGAATCATGACCAGGTTCTTTTTAAATTTAAGGCCCATATTCACCTCCGCATGTTTTTACTGTAACTTTTTTATTGGTGTTGCTGCATCAACCCGCTCTTCGGATCTTCTGCAATACCAATCCATTTAGGCACCGGAATGGCTCCGCCAATCACCGCACCAATGGTCATGGGAATGATGCCATTAATGGGAAAACAAATCAACAGCAGTAAAATCACTGCCAGTGGTTTTCGCATCACTGTAGCCGTTAAGGCCGCCGTCACCACCGCCACACAAAAAATGGGATCAATCGGAAGCAATAGGGCACAGGCATAACCAATGGATACCCCGGAAAAAATGGTGGGAAAAATATTACCACCCCGCCAACCCATTTCGTGACAGATATTGCCCATTAAAAGTTTAACAATCCCAGTTAAAAGCAATACCGTAAAACCCATGGCCGGCCAGGAGTTCATCACCTCAACCATTTCGTGTTCGCCGGAAAACATTGTGTAGGGCAGAAATATACCTATCCCTCCAAGGATCATACCGCCGAGAATAGCCCGGATCACGATATTCGTCTCTAAGGGTTTAACCGCCGCTTTGGTTATTTTCATAAACAGAAAATAAAGAGTCCCCGCCGCAACCCCAACCAGAGCCAGGGGAATTGCCGCTGCCCATTCCGTTCCCGTTATTTTTTCAATGGCGGGAAAATGTCCCAACCCCAACCTTCCGCCAAAACTACTCTGCAGGATCGTTAATACTCCATAGCCGCTGAGAATCCCTACAAAATACATTAGCATTTTCAAATTTTTAGGAATCTCCGCCGGCTTGTTCTCATCTTCAATCTGCTGAACAAAGGCAAAAAGAGGAGCGCCAAAAATAACGCCAATGGTAGCCGCCATACCTATCTGGGGCAGCTCTGCAGTTTCCGAAAAAATAAAGCTAAAGCGGTCGGAAAACCAAAAACACAAACCCACAATCACGCCGGTTAAACCAGCTTCCGGCCCCAGGCTTCCCCCAAATATCAGCGGCAACAAAGCTGAAACACCAATAATATGCAAATTGTTATAAGGAATTTTCTCCCCTTTTTTGACATCTTTCAAAATCTCAGCCATTTCCCGGGGATAGGGACCAAACCGCCGCTCCCAAAGACCGATGAGTAAACCGCCAATAGCACAGATCACCACCGGATACAGGGTGAGATCCGCCGCATTTCTAAGATCCTGCCATACAAAACTGATTCCCAGGTTCATAATGAATAGCAACCCCCAGGTTATCCCGCCGATGGTTCCTCCCAGCACGGCCACAAATAAAATCATCACAATTATTTCTTTGAATTTAATCCCCACGCTGTCCTCCTGTCAATCGGCTTTTACAACCCTTCATTAATGAATTGCACTCTGTTTTTTCCGAATTCTTTAGCCTTGTACATCGCAATATCAGAATAATTAAGCAGCTCTACCGCAGTGATCCCATCCCGGGGATAGCGGGCAATACCAAAGCTTGCGCTGATATTCAATTCCATATTTTCTACCAAAAATGGCTCCAGCAATGCAATCCTTATTTTTTCCACATATTCAAATATTTTCATTTCACTCAAATCACGTTGAATAATCAGGGTAAATTCATCCCCTCCCAAACGTCCCAGCATATCCTGCTGAAAGACTATTTTTTTGATTTTATCGGCAATCGACTTCAGTAATAAATCGCCGATATAATGTCCCTTATAGTCATTGATCTTTTTAAAATTATCCAGATCGATAAACACCACCGCAAAACGTTCCTGCTTCTCCTGAGACTGTTCCACCAGATAATCCAGCTTATTAATTAGCATTTCGCGGTTTGGCAGCCCGGTTAAAACATCGGTATAGGCCAGATAATTAAGCCTGACTTCGCGCTGTTTCATTTTTCTGTTTAGTTCCTTCAGCTTAACGTTTTGCTGTAAAAATTTTTTTTCGGAGCTTGCCAATTGATCATAGAGAGTACTGAGCTCCTTCTTTTGTTCGGTTATTTCTGTCAGCTTGGTGTCAAAACTTCTTTCATAAAACGAAATGATGCTGATGGTGATGATGGTGCATAGAGGCACTACAATTCCGGGTATCGCATCCATATTTCCAGTCAAAAACACGATTCTGATTGCGATAATTAAGGAAACTAATAGATTAATAAAAACCGCAATCTGATACCCCTTATCTCTGACTGCAACTACCAGATAAACCGAGACCATCACCTGAATTTGTGCTACAACCCCAGCAATATTACTTAAATTTGAAAGCTGTATCTGAAAAAACAAGGCGGTAAAATATAGAATCAGGGCAAGCGTGATTTTGATCCATGATGCCACCTTATTTTCCCCAGCCAGACTTTTGTTCTCAAGATAATTTTTTTTTAAATCTGCGATACTGCGATTTTTTTTCATGGAATCCTCTCCTGGTATGAATTCTAATGCGCTGGGTAGATTATATCAGAATTCTTCTTTTGATACAATCATACATCGGTTTCACAACGCGTTGATAGAAACCGGACCACCAAATTTCCTGATCCTATTGCTTACTCTTTCAATTCTTCTTTAACTGTTTTTTGACCGTAGCAACTGCTAAACTTTACAATCATCCGTTTCATTTCTTCTTCATCCAAAATCACCGGTTCGCCGATGGTCCGCGCTTTCACATACACCTCGGCACAATGCTCAATTTGTTCGGCAATATTAAAAGCATTGAGGATATCTTTACTTCCAGTCAGCAAACCATGGTTGGCCATTAACACCGCAAAGCGATCCGTCATCGCTTCAAAGGTTCGTTCTGCCAGCTCCATTGTTCCAAAGGAAGCATAATCAGCGCACCGCACATCCAATCCCGAATAAGCCACCAGGTAACTGGATGCCGGCAGCGGCTGCCGCAACGTCGCCAGTACCGTAGAATAAACCGAGTGGGTATGAACCACCGCATCAATATCCTGTCGCTTCACATAAAAGATCTGATGGAGTGCGTATTCGCTGGATGGTTTTCTCCGGCTGGCCACGACTTTCCCCTCCAGATCCATGACCACCACATCATCCGCCTCGGTTTCAAAATAATCGATACCACTGGGACTAACTGCCATGAGTCCCCTGTCCCGATTAAAAATACTGATATTCCCACCGGTACCTTTGGTTAACCCGGCGGTAATCATCTTACGGCAATACTTAACTACATCTTCACGTTCTTTTTGCAATAACATTTTTTCACCTTCTTTGTTTTGATGTACTACAGTTATCGTCTGAATATCGTTTGCCCTGTTTGACTTTGTCTGGATTGGTCATAGTTCCTGAATATCCCAGATAAATTTATAAATTCACTGGTGTTTTTCATCCTTTTTTCTTTAAAAATGTTTCTTTTTTTTCATTCTAACACAGAGCGACACACTAAACAATGTGTGGCGCCCGCTGTGCCAAAATTTTTAACACTTTGAACTAAAAAAAATATAAATAGCCAAAAACCCTGTCGGTAGCGCCACAATACGGATAGCATCCAACCCCAGGCCCATCCCGCAGTTTCGCTCATGGCGCCGTCCACCTGCCAGCCCCCACTGATAATAGACGTCGGTATAAAAAAAACACGCAGCTTATAAATAACTGCGTGTTTTTCTCAATTTTTATTCATAATAAATCTCATCAATGGCACAACCGGCCGGGACGATGGGGTAAACCCCTTCTTCATTGGAAATTTTCACATGAACCAGCAGTGGCCCCGGTTGATCCTTGATCGCCTCCAGAGTTTCTTCCAGTTCGGCGATGTTGGTGACCTTGTAGCCGGGAATCCCGCTGGCGGCGGCCAGCATCAGATAGTCAGTACATTGGACGATATCAGTTTGGGCATAGCGTTTGTCGCTGAACAGCTTCTGCCATTGCCGCACCATCCCCAGGGATTCGTTGTCAAACAGGAATATTTTCAGGGGGATCTGATACTTGCTGACGGTAATCAGTTCCTGGCAGTTCATCCGGAAACTGCCGTCCCCGGCAATTAACAGCACATCCGCATCGGGATTGGCCAGTTTAACCCCGATGGAAGCTCCCAGGCCGTAGCCCATGGTGCCTAAACCGCCAGAGGTAATAAATTGGGCCGGCCGCTTGACGTTCCAGTATTGACCCACCCACATCTGATGCTGTCCAACCTCGGTAACCACAAAAGCTTCCGGATAGGCGGCATTGATCGTATTGAGAATATTCTTGGGATGATAATCGCCTTTTTCGGCACAGGGAATGATCCATCCCTTGATTTTTTCATACCATTCCGGATAGGATTTTTCCTCGATATCTTTAGTAAGTAGAGGTAAAACATCTTTAATGTTTCCCTGAATCTGAATTTCAGATGGAATATTTTTAGCAAATTCAGTGGGATCCACATCAATATGAATGATTTTTTTATTGCGGACAAAGGCGTCGCAGTTGCCGGTGACCCGATCACTGAACCGGGCCCCAATGGCAATCAGGACGTCAGAATTGATAACGGCCAGATTGGTTTCCTGGAAGCCGTGCATACCGACCATTCCGATAGACAGCTCGTGATCTCTGGGGATACCGCCTAAGCCCATTAAAGAGTTGGCAACGGGAATTCCCGCTTTTTCGGCAAAGGCCAGCAGTTCTTCGTGGGCCTTGGATTTAAGCACCCCGCCGCCAGCATAGATCATTGGCCGTTCGGCAGCATTGATGGCTTCAACCGCTTCAAGTATCTTCGATTCCTTGATTTCCGGATAGATCTGCCGCAGTTTGGGGATAAACATTTTTTCATATTCAGTTTTGGCCAGGAAAATATCCTTGGGAATATCGATTACAACGGGACCTGGTCGTCCCGATTGGGCAATGACAAAGGCTTCCCGGATGGTATCGGCCAGATCTTCCACATCAGTGACCAGATAATTGTGCTTGGTAATCTGCATCGTCACGTTGGTGATGTCAATTTCCTGGAAAGAATCCTTGCCCAGCAAAGGCGAAGCAACCTGTCCGGTTATGACAACCAGCGGCACGGAATCCAGATAGGCATTGGCAATCCCGGTGATGGCATTGGTGGCGCCTGGTCCGGAGGTGGTAATGGCGACCCCCACAGTATTGCTGGTTCTGGCATAGCCATCAGCGGCATGGACACCATTTTGTTCGTGACAAGGGCCAATTTCGGTAATATTGTGATCGAGTCGATAGAAGGCGTCGAATAATGGAATCACGACGCCGCCGGGAAATGAAAAGACATGTTTAATGCCCTGTTCTTCCAGACAGCGGACAGTGATTTCTGACCCTAATAATAATTCTTTGTTATTCAAAATTTTCACTTCCTTTCTGCTATTGGTTGAGATTGATTAGTTTGTAGGGCCGACTCGTACCCGCCGGTTGGCATTTTCTTGCCTACATTTCCGGGCGGTTGATAACCGCCCCTACGAACCATATATAACTAAATTGTACTTATTCTTATTATTTCTCGAATACTGCACCGGTGGAGGCAGAGGTTACCATTCTAGCATATCGGGAGAGATAGCCGGTTTTTATTTTTGGTTCCACTGGAACCCAGGCAGCTTTTCGTTGGGCCAGTACGGCGTCGTCCACTTTTACGGAAATAGCACGGTTGACTATATCAATGGCGATAATGTCGCCTTCTTCAATCAGACCGATGGTTCCGCCGGCAGCAGCTTCTGGAGAAACATGGCCGATACAGGCGCCCCGGGTAGCTCCCGAGAAACGGCCATCGGTAATCAAAGCCACATCTTTATCTAAACCCATGCCGGCAATAGCAGAAGTTGGGAAAAGCATTTCCCGCATCCCCGGACCACCTTTGGGACCTTCATAACGGATGACAACCACGTCGCCAGCCACAATTTTGCCAGCCTTGATTGCGGCGGTACCTTCTTCTTCTGAGTCGAACACTCGGGCCGGGCCTTCATGTTTTAACATTTCCGGTGCCACGGCGCCCTGTTTGACCACGCCACCATCTGGGGCCAGGTTACCAAACAACACCGCTAAGCCGCCGGTGGGGCTGTAGGGGTTATCTAATGGCCGGATGACTTCGGGATTTTTATTAAACACACAGGTTAAATTTTCGGCAATGGTTTTACCAGTGACAGTCATTAAACTTGTATCGATCAGACTGGCATCGGCTAAAGTTTTCATCACGGCCTGAATACCCCCGGCATAATACAGGTCTTCCAGATGGTGATTTCCGGCAGGAGCCAGCTTACACAGATGGGGAGTTTTAGCTGAAATCTCGTTGACTTCCTTCAGATCGATAATCACTCCTGCTTCATTGGCAATAGCCGGCAGATGGAGAATACTGTTAGTTGAACAGCCCAGGGCCATATCACAAGCCAGGGCATTTTTAAAGTTTTCTTCAGTCATGATATCCCGGGGTTTAATGTCTCGTTTCAACATTTCCATCACCTGAATCCCGGCTTTTTTGGCCAATCGCACCCGTTCGGCAAAAACAGCGGGAATGGTGCCGTTGCCAGGCAAACCCATGCCCAACACTTCGGTCAGGCAGTTCATGCTGTTGGCAGTGAACATTCCCGAGCAGGAACCGCAACCGGGGCAAACCGAATCTTCAAAGGATTTGAGCTCTTTTTCATCAATTTTACCGGCGTTAAAGGCTCCCACCGCTTCAAAGGCAGTGTTTAAATCGGTTTCTTTTTGTCCCACTGCTTTACCTGTGAGCATCGGGCCGCCGCTGACTACTACGGCAGGAATATTTAGCCGGGCTGCGGCCATCAGCATGCCGGGAACGATCTTATCGCAGTTGGGAATTAAAACCAGTGCGTCAAAAGAATGGGCTATGGCCATGATTTCAATGGAATCGGCAATCAGTTCCCGGGATGCCAGAGAGTATTTCATCCCCACGCTACCCATAGCAATCCCGTCACAAACTCCGATGGTCGGGAATTCGATCGGGGTTCCCCCGGCCATCCGCACCCCTTCTTTTACAGCTTTAGTAATGGTATTTAAATGAATATGTCCTGGAACGATTTCATTAAAAGAATTGACAATCCCAACGAGGGGTTGCTCCAACTCTTCGTCGATATAACCCATGGCTTTAAATAAAGAACGCTGGGGGGTTGTTTCAACGCCCTTTTTTACACAATCACTTTTCATTTGATATCCTTTCGTTGTGGTTTTAATGTTTATATCATTGACTTTGGGAGCGGATAATAACCGCCCCACAAACCATAAATATGCTTTATATTATTCTACAGATTTTCGATAATCTTTTGTCCCATTTCAACGGTACCGACCAAAGTCATGCCGGCTGAGAAGATATCACCGGTGCGGTAGCCCTGAGCCAGGGTTTTTTGAACGGCAGCTTCGATGGCATCGGCTTCGGCAATCAGATCCAGGGAGTAACGCAGCATCATCGCCACCGATACAATAGTAGCAATGGGGTTAGCTTTGTTCTGGTTAGCAATATCGGGGGCTGAACCATGAATCGGTTCAAACATCCCGAATTTACCGTCGGCCATACTGGCTGATGGCAGCATTCCAATGGAACCGGTGATCATGCTCGCTTCATCAGATAAGATATCGCCGAACAGGTTGCCGGTAACGATAACGTCAAACTGTTTGGGGTTGATAACCAGTTGCATCGCAGCGTTATCGACATATAAGTGGTTTAGTTCGACCTCAGGATAGTCTTTGGCTACTTCTTCCACACAGCTTCGCCAAAACCGGGAAACTTCCAGGACGTTGGCTTTATCCACGTTAGTCACTTTTTTATCGCGCTTCATGGCAATTTCAAAGGCTTTTTTGGCAATCCGTAATACTTCTGGCCGGGTGTATTTCATAATATCCCAGGCCGCAAAATCGCCGTCCCGGCCTTTTTCGCCGAAATAAACATCTCCGGTCAACTCCCGTACCACCATAATATCCAGGCCATCGCCGATGATTTCTGGTTTTAGCGGACAGGCAGCTTTCAGTTCTTCATAAAGAATGGCTGGTCGCAGATTAGCATACAGGCCCAGGCTTTTTCTTAAACCTAGCAGACCGGCTTCTGGTCGTTTATTACCGGGTAGATTGTCCCATTTAGGTCCGCCCAGAGCGCCGAGTAAAACGGCATCGCTGGCCAGACAGGTATCCACGGTTTCCTGAGGCAACGGGTTGTCACAGGCATCAATGGCGGCACCGCCGGCCAATACTTCGGTATAATCAAAGGTATGATTGAATTTTTCGGCAATTTTATCTAAAACCTTGATACTGGCCCCGACAATTTCAGGGCCGATTCCGTCTCCGGGAATTACGGCTATTTTATAATTCATACGTTCTCCTCGTTATGTTTCAATATTTTGTTGATGACATGGATTTTTCGGGCGGTTGATAATAACCTGGGGGGCAGACCCCCGTCCCGACAAACCATAAGATATTTTGCATTGATTTTATTTATTGCTCCCGTTCCTCATCGTTTAACAGTTTGTATTCGATGGAATCGATCAGAGCGATCAAGCTGGCTTCGATAATATCAGTGGAAACTCCGACATTAGTCCAGATGTCCACGCCGTCTGAGCTTTCAATCAGCACCCGAACTTTGGAGGCGGTGGCTGATTTGGAATCGATGACTCGGACCTTAAAATCGGTGAGGCGCACCTCGCTAATTTTGGGATAAAAGACTTCTAACGCTTTTCTGAGCGCCTTATCTAATGCATTAACCGGGCCATCCCCTTCGGCGGCATTGATTTCTGATTGGCCGTCGACGTTGATTTTTACCACCGCAGAAGAACTGAGGGCTTCCTTGGTGTGGGTTTGTTCGCCAATGGTTTTAAAATCTTCCAGGGTGAAAAATGGCTTGTGCATCCCCAGCTCCTTGCGGATCAGGAGTTTGACGCTACTTTCGGCCCCTTCAAACTGATAGCCCTGGTATTCCAGTTCTTTGATACGATCCATCACCCGGGTGGTTTCGTCTGATTTTTTGGTGAGACTTGGATCGACCTCGTTGATCAGCTGAATAATAGTACTGCGGCCGGAAACCTCAGACATTAGAATCCGGCGTTCATTTCCTACCGCTTCCGGCGATACATGCTCAAAAGAGGCCGGGTTTTTCATGACGGCGTCGATATGCATGCCACCCTTGTGAGCAAATGCAGATTTTCCGACAAAGGGTTCGCGGCCAGTAAGGGCATAATTGGAAATCTCAGCGATCCGAATCGCTGAGGATGTGAGTTTTTTAAGCTCCGCATCAGCCAGACAATGGAACCCCATTTTCAACTGTAAATTAGGGATGATGGTGGCCAGATTGGCATTTCCGCAGCGTTCGCCATAGCCCAGAAAGGTTCCCTGAACCTGACGAACCCCGGCGTGAACGGCCATCAGTGAATTGGCCACCGCCAGGCCGCTGTCATTATGGCAATGGATCCCCAGTGGAATCCGTAATTGCTGGCGCACATCGGTGACGATTTTGAGAATTTCATAGGGCAGAGTGCCGCCATTGGTGTCACAAAGAGCCAGACAATCGGCTCCGCCTTCCTGGGCGGCCAGCAGGGCTTCGATGGCATAGGCCGGATCGTTTTTATAGCCATCAAAGAAATGTTCGGCATCAAAGGTTACATCTTTTCCCTGGGCTTTGAGATATGCCATCGTTTCTTCGATCATTTTTAAATTCTCAGCCAGGGTGGTTTTGATGATATCAGTGATGTGGAAGGTCCAGCTTTTTCCAAAAATTGCTACCCCCGGAGTCTCTGTTTCCAGAATGGCCTTTAAATTGGCATCATCCTCAACGGCAATACCGCCCCGTCGGGTGCTGCCAAAGGCAACCAGCTTGGCATGTTTAAGGTGGATGCCTTTAATGCGATTGAAAAACTCGATGTCTTTTGGGTTGGAGCCGGGGTTTCCGGCTTCAATATAGTCAATCCCCATTTTATCCAGGGTTTCGACCACGCGGATTTTGTCTTCCACTGAGAAGGATATTCCTTCTGCCTGAGCCCCATCTCTGAGGGTTGAATCAAAGACTAATATTTTTTCTGACATTTCAATTTCCCCTTATCACGATTTTTTACTTGCTTGTTCCTGGTTTTCTTTACTTTGACTATCATTTATATAAAGCATCTGGTTCACGGCGTCAACATAAGCTTTCAAGCTGGCATCGATAATGTCGGTGCTTAACCCCCGGCCATGATACACATGGATGCCGTCGGATATTTTTACCTGCGCTTCTCCTTGGGCATCGGTACCATCGGTGACGGCAGTAACCCCATAATCAATCAGGGTCAGATCACAGTCAACTAATTCGCTGATGGCTTTGAACCCGGCGCTGATCGGTCCGTCTGCCAAGGATACGCCTTCGATGAGATCGCCGTTTTTACGTAACCTGATGGTGGCGGCCGTAGAAATGGTATTACCGGTACTGATAACAAATCGATCAAGAGAATAAACTTCAGGAATGGCCAATTGTTTTTGTTCGACCAGCGCCAGAATGTCTTTATCGGAGATGACTTTTTTCTTATCGGCCAGAACCTTGAACTGATTAAATAAATCCAGTACCTCTTCATCGCTTAAAGTATAACCAAGGGACGTCAGTTTATCCACAAAGGCATGCTTACCGGAGTGTTTACCCAGGACCATTTTGTTTTCTTTTAGGCCGATCGATTCCGGCGTCATAATTTCATAGGTTTCCTTGTTGGCCATCATCCCGTGCTGATGGATACCCGATTCATGAGCAAAAGCATTTTCGCCAACAATGGCTTTATTAGGCTGTACCCGAACTCCTGTTAACTTGGACAACAAACGACTGGAGCGATAGATTTGAGTGGTGTCGATATTTGTATCCACCTGGTAAACATCATAGCGGGTTTTAAGTGCCATAACGATTTCTTCCAGAGCGGCATTTCCCGCCCGTTCGCCGATGCCGTTAACCGTACATTCCACTTGACCGGCGCCGGCCTGAATGGCTGCCAACGAGTTGGCCACCCCCAGCCCCAGATCATCATGAACATGAACGGAAATGGTGGCCTTATCGATGTTCGGCACGTTGTTGCGGATGCCTTCAATGAATTTAAAATATTCACCGGGGGTGGTATAGCCCACCGTGTCCGGGACGTTAACAATGGTAACCCCTTGATTGATAACCCCTTCCAGCACCTGATATAAGAATTCTGGTCGGGTCCGAGAGGCGTCCTCAGCTGAAAATTCGACTTCGCCGCAAAGGTTTCTGGCAAATTTTGCCATCGCAATGGCCTTTTCCAGCACTGCTTCCGGTGACATCCGCAGCTTGTACTCCATGTGAATGTCCGAGGTTGCCAAAAAATAATGAATTCGGGGATTAACAGCACCTTTTAAGGCTTCATAGGCGGTGGTAATATCTTTTTCGGTACTGCGGGCCAGGCTGGCGACAGTGGCATTTTTTATTTCGTTGGCAACCAGTTGAACCGACTCAAAATCACCAGGAGATGCAATGGCAAATCCGGCTTCAATGACGTCAATTCTAAGGCGTTCGAGTTGTTTCGCCATCTCTAATTTTTCTTTCAGGTTCATACTGCAACCTGGTGACTGTTCCCCATCTCGAAGGGTGGTATCAAATATTTTTACTATTCTGCTCATTGCATCTCCTCCTAATTATTTTGTTTTGATGTTATTATATTTGTTTTTGTGTTTTAAAAAAAGGCAGAAGGTCTTCTGCCTTTTTTTGAATCTGCTTTTTTGAAATGCTTATTTTTTAATCCAGGACATCATGGTTCGTAATTCTGCGCCAACTTTTTCAACCTGAGTTTCAGTTTCAATCCGTCTGACAGCATTGAAGTATGGTCGGTTAGCCTGGTTTTCAAGGATCCAGTTACGGGCAAATGTACCATTCTGAATATCATTAAGAACATCCTTCATGGCTTTTTTGGTATCTTCAGTAATAATTTTGCTGCCGGTGATATAATCACCGTATTCGGCTGTGTCACTGATAGAATAACGCATGTAGCCTAATCCGCCCTGAACGACTAAATCGATGATCAGCTTCATTTCGTGGACACATTCAAAATATGCGCTTTCTGGTTGGTATCCAGCTTCTACCAATGTATCAAAACCAGCTTTCATCAATGCTGTTACCCCACCGCAAAGAACCGCTTGTTCACCGAATAAATCGGTTTCGGTTTCTTCTTTAAAAGTTGTTTCAAGGATGCCGGCACGGCCGCCGCCGATTCCGGAAGCATAAGCTAATCCCAGATCATGGGTATTGCCTGTTGGATCCTGGTAAACGGCAATCAGACAGGGAACCCCTCGGCCTTCCTGATATTGACTTCTGACAGTGTGTCCTGGTCCCTTTGGAGCGATCATAAAGACATTGACGTCAGCTGGTGGAATGATCTGACCGTAATGAATATTGAAACCATGGGCAAAGACCAGGCTGTTGCCTGCTTCAAGGTTTGGTAAAATACTTTCTTTGTAGATTGCTGCCTGTTTTTCATCAGGTAGAAGAATCATAACGATATCCGCTGCTTTTGTGGCATCAGCCGCAGTCATAACTTTTAAGCCGGCTTCTTCAGCGATTGGCCAGGATTTACTTCCTTCATAAAGACCAACAATAACATTCACACCTGATTCTTTCAAGTTCAGTGCATGGGCATGCCCCTGACTTCCATATCCAATAATTGCAACTGTTCTTCCATCGAGTAACCCCAGATTACAATCTGCGTCATAAAATAATTTTGCCATTTTTTAATTTCCTCCTTGAAATGTTTTGATAATTTAATTTTCTACTTATATAAATTCACTTGATGTGACCATTATATACCCACTTTGCCGTATACGCACCTAAAAAAATCCGCCTCTGTAAAAAAACAGAGGCGGATATAAGTATCCACGGTACCACTCTAAAATTCGAAACAATCTCACAATTATTCCCTCTTCTGGTCTGATCGCAGTGCGAACCTAACCATAGTCATTTAACGTTGACATCCCGGATGGGATCACGGCCTTCCCTACTAATTGGGTAAATTTTCAGGTTGGCAGCTCGCAAGTGAGTATTACATACCATCATATTATTGGAATTACACCATCCTCCAACTCTCTTAAATACAATTTTTGGTATCTTTCTCTTGGTCATAGCAGTTATTTTATTTGATTATCTTTTAATTAGAACTTTTGTATTTCAGTCATTATATCTATTTATTTTGCCTTTGTCAATCACAAAATATCTAAGAAACCATGATATCGGTTTCTGGTTTGAACCTTTATAGAGCCAACCCTTAAACCTCTGTGATTTCGTATTCTTTATTACCAAGACCCAGCTTGACGGCATGATCAACGCAGACCTCCCAGTTTGTATCCGGGTGAACCAGAGTGAATACATCCATGTCTGAAAGATCCTGAACCTCATTTTCAATAATCCGTTCCTCGGCACAACTGCCCCTCAGAATCCGGGCCCTGTTGCAGGCATCCACACAGGCCATGTCCAGCGCAACCGGATCGATCGATGCAAAAATACCGACATCCTGAATAATCGGCAGATCGTTTTCCACATGGCAGTCACAGTTAGGTGAAACATCGATAACAAAGCTGATATGGAAATGAGGACGACCATCGATGACGGCCTTGGTATATTCGGCGATTTTTTTATTGAGGACATCATTGCTTTCATCGTATTTAGGCGAGATGGCATCAAAGGGACAGACCCCAATACAGCGGCCACAGCCGACACAGAGATCATCTTTTATCCGGGCCTTGCCATCCTCCACCCGATAAGAAATGGCCCCAAAGGCACAGATCTTGCCACACATCTTACAGCTCCGGCACTTCTTTTCTTTGACAAAGGGCTTGCTGTTAGAATGCATTTCCATTTTTCCCCGCCGGGAACCACAGCCCATGCCGATGTTTTTCAGGACGCCACCAAAGCCGGTATTTTCATGACCTTTGAAATGAGTCATGGAGATAAAGACATCGGCGTCCATAATGGCCCGGCCGATTTTAGCCGAAGCGATACATTCGCCACCTTCCAGAGGCACCTCAATGTCATCGGTACCCTTCAGACCATCGCCAATAATCACGTGGCATCCGGTGGCGAAGGGGTTATAACCATTTTCGTAGGCCGCGTCCAGATGCTCCAGAGCATCTTTTCTCCGTCCCACATAAAGGGTATTGCAATCGGTCAAAAAAGGTTTCCCGCCTTTTTCTTTGACCATTTCCACGATTACCTTGGAGTAATTCGGTCTGAGATAGGCCAGATTTCCCGGTTCGCCGAGATGGATCTTTATGGCTGCAAATTTATTTTCAAAATCAATATCAGTCATTCCGGCGACGGTGACCAGTTTTTCCAGCTTTTTTAAAATATTATTGGAACCCGTTGTTCGTAAGGTTGTAAAATAGACCTTTGATTTGTTACTCATCTTTATTTCTCCTTTTCTTGAAAAAATCTTTCAGTAAATCTTCACATTCTTGTTCACCGATCCCGGCATAGATTTCCATCTGCTTGGGAAGCATGGGGTGTTGTCCCAGATGGGCTGTGGATTCCACCCCCCCGAATTTCTTTTCGGCGGCACCATAAACCAGCAATGGGATTCGGGCCTGAATAATGGCCCCCATACACATCACACAGGGTTCAGCGGTGACATAAAGCTGACAGTCGTTCAACCGCCATCGTCCCAGTTTTTCTGCCGCTGCCCGAATCACCAGCATTTCAGCGTGGGCGGTAGGATCCGCCAGGCTTTCTTTTTGATTAT
Organism: Acetobacterium sp.; assembly: GCF_041752335.1. GTDB lineage: Bacteria > Bacillota > Clostridia > Eubacteriales > Eubacteriaceae > Acetobacterium. Next base: position 20,771 of record NZ_JBGSHG010000127.1, read on the forward strand.
GGGCCCGGGCGATGATATTACCATCACAAACCAGCACCGCCCCAATCGGAACCTCGCCCCGGGTGGCCCCTTCTTTTGCTGTTTCAATGGCCAGGGCCATGAACTCCTGCAGGTTGTTTTTTTTTTTGATAAGGTCTTACCTCCTTTTATTGAGTCATGGTGGTTACTTGTCAACCGTATCGTTTGTTAAACAGCGGCGTTTGTGGGCGGGTAGTACCCGCCCGCAAACGTTAATCTTATGTCAAGAGTAGCTCATAAACCATTATTCACAAAATCAGAAACTAAAAACTGATCGAAATAGCAATCCCAATCCCAATGGCCATAGCCAGTTCGGGGATTAGTGGCTGACTGCTTTTGGGCCGGTTGAACCGGCTGGGGATTGGGCCCCGGTTGGGGCGCTGTTCCGGCAGTGACATTGGGGGTGTTGATAGCCGTCATAAAACGTTCGTTACCGACGTTCTGCAGATAGCTGATAAAGGCTTCGTCACAGGCCGAATACTCATTGATGATAGCAGCGTCCCGTAACCCCGGGTAGTCACTGCTGGTCGCCAGATAATTATTGCCGGCGATGGTATAGATCCGGTTGGGATCCAGATCTGCCACTCCGACCTGGGCCGAAAAAATCCGCTCACCAACTGGTTTTGATAAATCATACTGGGCGGTAACGCCACTCCACTGGAGATAACTACCACTATTGCTGGGCCAGGAGTTGTCATTTTTATCATTGGCAATCTGGTTGTTGATGCCGATTTCGACGCTGGTTTCCAGCATTTTCTTAATATCCGCTCCGGAAACTGACTTGGTCACCAGATAATTTCCAAAGGGCAGCACGTCGATAACCTGACCCTTGTTGATCTCTCCAGCCGGAATCTGAGCCCGGATTCCCCCGGCATTTTCAGCGGCAATATCAGCGCCGGTGACAAACCGATAACTGTCGGACAGAGCTCGACCCAGATTCAATTCACCCAGCCGGACATCCTGCCAGATATTGTCGGTGCTGCCGCCCAGTTTTACCGGGGTATTCCCGACCACTTCTTTTTTTATCGGATCTTCCCGAACTTCGATTTCCGCCGTCAGGGCCGCCACTGACGGGTCCGCCGGAATGACATCATCGGTAGCCTGGGCTACGGTTGTCAAGGTTTCTGTTTTATTCACAACCATATAAGAGACTTCTGCCACTGCCGCCACTATTCCAGCTTCTTCCAGCGGAATTTCTGGTTCAATAATTTCTGCTGTTGTTAATACATTCGCTGCTGTTTCTTCGGCTGGTACTGCTTCATTAATTTTAGCTTCCGGAATTTCAATCCGGGCTGCCAGTGCTACTGCTTTTTGCAGGGTGATCTCGACCACCCCCACCGCACTGGAATAACAGCCCGTCTGAACAATCAGGGTGTCGTTGACTTCCCGGTTTTCTACATCATGGGTATGGCCGTCCACAATTACATCAATTCCCGGTGCGCCCTGGGCGATGGCATCGCTGCGCATTAATGTCCCATTATCCGAATCCCCAATATGGGTCAGCGCCACAATTACATCGCACCCCTGGGCTTCCAGAACCGCCACTGATTGCTGGGCGGTAGCAATCACCGACTCCCGGGTGCCAAAGGTCAGTCCGGCGACATTGGCGGGGGCCGTATCCCCATAAATATCCGGGCTGATCAGTCCAAATACGCCGATTTTTACGACCTCGCCGTCCACCACAATTTCTTTGATTAAATAATCGTCATTAAAAAAAGAATTTCCGGATTCGCTGTAGGTCACATTATTTCCCAGGATTTTAGTGTTGGCCATGGTTCCCAATTCCAGCAGTCGCGAGCTCCCATAATTAAAATCGTGATTCCCGGGAGCAATGGCATCAAAACCCACCGCCGCCATCAGTTCAGCAATCGAGCCGCCGGTTTCGATGGTGGCAAAGGACTGCCCATGAAAAATATCCCCAGCGTCCACGGTTAAATCAGGACTTTCCTGAGTGATGATGGTCTTGAGCTTGGCATAGCCGATGGTGTTATTTTTGGCACTGTAGCTATAACGAGAATGGGTGTCGTTAGTGTGAATGATCTTAAGGGTAATGGTCTGATCATCATTGACCGTTGCCGCAAAGGCCATCGATCCCCACCATCCCGTTACCATCAGCACTATCAGCAATAAACCAAGAACTTTATTAATCTTTTTCATCACAACTCCTTTTGCTAACCTGCGGTTATTTTATCTTCATTATATATTCTTTTGGGAGGATATCAAAGTAATAAAATCAATTTATTAAAATCAATTTATTAAAAACAAATTAACGCAGTAAAAACCAATCAGAAAACTCAATAAAAAAACTGCTTCAGGATTTTCGCCCGAAACAGTTTATGTTTGTGTTATTGTCAGTCTAAAACCAGCGGCTTATTGCAGGGCCGGTTTGCCGGTATAACGCAATAGCGCTTTACAAATCGCTGTGGTGAGAATTCCCGCCACAATCGCTTCAGGAATACCGTTGATGGCAATCACTGACAGAATGACGCCGTACAAAGTCGATAATGCCACATTTTTAGCTTCAGCATAGCTTTGTCCAAAAAACAGATAAATAAAGTTCATCACCAACAGGGTATTAGTCAATGAACCCGCAACTCCAGCAATGGTTAATGCCAACACGTCATTGTTATTTACTTTCTTCATACCCTTAAAAACATAATGGGGCACTACGCCGACCAGAATTCGGGGTACAAAACAGATCACCAGACTCCAGAAATTACCGGAATAGGTTCCCAGGGAATAGAAGGGGGTGAACACAAATGAAGTCACCGTAGGATTAAAGGTATTGTTGATTAAGCTGGTCAGTCCAAAAACAAATCCCAGAAAAGCACCGTAGAATGGTCCCAAAATAATACTGCCGATAATTACCGGAATATGAATAATGGTAGCCCGGGTGAATCCCAAGGGAATATAGCCAAGAAACGGTGTAACTGCCAACAAGACGATAATCGCCACAAAAAAGGATAGTTTGACCAACTCGTTGGTCTTTGTATTTTTCATTTTAACCTCCCGCTATCGTTCCAGTCACGCCGGATACAATGCACCTATATTTTATCGCCTTTTTAATTTAATTTCAATAAGAAAATTCAATAAAAACTTATATTTACTCCTGCCCCCCGGGTTTGGTATAATGATTATGAAAATTAATGAAAACAACTGGAAAAGGAAAGCCAATGAAAAATCTATTAAAAAATAAAACCGTTGTTCTGGGTATTACCGGAAGCATCGCCGCCTATAAAATGGCCAGTGTGGCCAGTAGTCTTGCCAAAATGGGCTGCGATGTTCAAGTTATTATGACCAAAAACGCCCAGGAATTTATTGCCCCCCTTGTCTTTGAGAGTTTAACCGGCAACAAGTGTATTGTTGATACCTTTGACCGCAATATCTCTTATGATGTGGCCCATATCAGTCTGGCTAAACGAGCGGATCTTTTTATGGTGGCACCGGCTTCGGCTAATGTCATCGGCAAAATCAATGCCGGAATTGCCGACGATATGCTCACCACCACCATCATGGCCTGCCACTGTCCCAAGCTGATCGCGCCGGCCATGAATACCGCCATGTACGAAAACCCGATTGTCCAAAACAATCTAACAAGCCTGAAAAAGCTGGGTTACAAGATCATCGATCCAGCGGTGGGGATGCTGGCCTGTAAGGATGTCGGCACCGGCAAACTTCCCGATGAGGAGCTGCTGATTAATCATATCCTCCGGGAAATTGCCTTTTTTCATGATCTCAGCGGAAAAAGAATCATGATTACCGCCGGTCCCACCTGCGAAGCCATCGATCCAGTCCGCTATATTACCAATCATTCCAGCGGTAAAATGGGTTATGCCCTGGCCCAGGCTGCCATGCTCCGGGGTGCTGACGTGACCCTGATCAGCGGAAAAACCGCTTTGAACCCGCCGGCCTTTGTTAATCTTGTCCCGGTCGTATCGGCCAGCGACATGTGTTCCGAGGTCATGGATCATTTTGAAGCAACCGATATCGTCATTAAAGCCGCTGCTGTTGCCGATTTCAAACCGACAGCAGTTGCCTCTGAGAAAATAAAAAAACGCGATGGACGGCCAGTTATTAGCCTGACACCGACTATTGATATTTTAAAGACTATAGGTGAAAAGAAGCGATCAGATCAGTTTGTCTGCGGTTTTTCGATGGAAACTGAAAATATGATCGCAAACACCAAAGAAAAGCTTTATTTTAAAAATGCGAACATGATGGTGGCCAACAATTTAAAGGAAAAAGGAGCCGGTTTTAACACCCCAACCAATCGGGTGACCATTATTACCCTGGAAAAAACCGAGGCCCTGCCCCTTTTATCTAAGGAAGCGGTGGCTCATCGGATTCTTGATGCGATCCTGGATGAACTGTAATGACCGTTAACCAACTCAGTCATGTTGCCATGGAAATGGGGGTTATCCTCCTTTCCAATGGTGCTGAAACCTATCGGGTGGAAGAATCCATGCATCGGATCTGTATTGCCCTTGGTGCCAGGGAGGCTGAAATTTTTGTTGTACCGACCACTATCATCCTCTCTGTCACCCTGGAAGGGAAGGTCCCACTGACCCGAACCCGACGGATTCATTCCCGCAAAATTGATTTGACCAAGGTATCGGAAATTAATCATTTATCCCGTCATATCTGCTTTGAACCCACCAACTACAAAGACCTACTGGCAGAAATCAGACGTATCGATACCATCCCCTCTTATCCTTACTATCTTCATGTTTTAGCTTTCGCCTTTATTTCCCAGATGTTCACTCTGTTTTTTGGAGGAAGCCTGGTCGATAGCTGCGTCGGATTTATGATCGGAGTGGGCATTAAGCTACAAATGGATATTATGGCTCGCTTTGAAGCTAACGTTTTTTTCACCCATATTGTCGGTGGCTTAATCGCCTCCACGGTTGCGGTAACTGCGGCAGGTCTGGGGCTGAGCACCAATATGAATACTATTATTATCGGCTCAATTATGACACTGGTACCCGGGCTGGCAATTACCAATTCGATCCGGGACATCATTGCCGGGGATTATCTTTCCGGTCTGGCCAAGGGCGTTGAGGCACTGCTCATCGGCGCGGCCATTGCCGCCGGGGTGGCTGTGCCCCTGAGTTTATTGCGACCATTCTGGGGAGGTTGAAGCCATGAATTATATCACACCCTGTCTCTATGCTTTTGGGGCATCGCTGGCCTTTGCGATCGTGTTTAACATCCCCCGGAACAAGCTGCTCCTTGCTGCCCTGGGGGGAATGTTGGGACAATTAGTTTATGTACTTTTTCAACTGGTGATTTCCAATGAGGTCATTCTCTATCTGCTGGCAACCATTGCGATCTCCCTTTATGCCGAGGTGCTGGCCCGTTTAACCAAGTCGCCTACTACCATTTATCTGGCGGTGGCTCTAATTCCGCTGGTGCCAGGCGGCGGCATCTACTATACGATGCTCTATTTTATCAATGGCGAGATTGATCTGGGGATCTCCACCGGCATTCACACCCTGCTGATCTCCGGAGCGCTGGCGGTGGGCATTATTATGGTCTCATCCACTGTCAATCTGGTCCGTAAGGTGATGCTAAAAAGCAAAAAACGAATAGGAAAGAAGTTTAAATATGGCAAAAACACTTAATTTAGTTCTTGTTTTTGTTGCGCTGGCTGGTTTGATTGTGATAATTTGGGGATCTTTTTTTTCCAGGCCGGAGGATACTATTGTACTGGCTGATTATACCGCTTTCGAGTCCGCCCCGTTAGCGCCGATCAGCCCGCTTTCCCGGGAAACCCTGAACTGCCAGGCCTTTATCGGCAATCAGCTGACCTCTCCCGATGGAGGCATTTATACCAATTATCAGAACACTGCCCAAACCGGAGACTTATCGGCCGGTCATGAAGTTCTTTCTGAATCGATGGGATTATTATTGGAGTATGCCCGCTTAAGCGGGGACCAACAGCTTTTTAACGAAACCGCTGACTATATCCTGGCTCATCTGATCGTTGATGATATTTTGTTGTGGCGTATTGTTGAAAACAGCGATCCGATCACCGATGTTTCGGCCACCATTGACGATCTGCGGATTTATCAGAGCCTGGCTCTTGCTAAAGATCAATGGCCGCTTAATGAATCGGCGACGAAAATTTTTGTGACTCTCGAAAATCAATTGCCGACCAGAGGATTTCAGTCCGGTTACCTGGTCAGTTACTACAGCGCCGCCAGTCCCACCCAGGATAACACCGTGGAAGTGGCCTATATCAACCTCTTGGCCATCCAGACTCTGGCAGCCGCAAAACCCGAAATCGCCACAGCCGTCGAAACAAATCAGCAAATTCTGCTGGGCAGCTTTATTGGTGAAACCCTGCCCCTCTATCATAAAAGCTATGATCCGCAAAAGCGAACCTATGCCGATGGCGACGGAAAAATAAACATTCTCGACAGCCTGATGGCGATTCAGAATCTGGCGCAAGCTGGAATCTATTCCCCACAATCGATTGACTGGCTGGAAGAAAAGACCGCTAGTGGCACCCTCTATTCTTATTATGATCCCCACACCGGAGCCGCCCTGGATAACCAGGAATCTTCAGCAGCCTACGGCATGGTCGCTCAGATTGGTGCGGCGCTGGGAAATGAATTTTTAACCGGCAACGCCCTGACCCAACTGAAAAAGCATCAGAATGCAGATTCCCAGAGCCCATTCTACGGCGGTTTCGGCTATAACAACAATGCCTATTCCTACGATAACCTGCAGGCCCTGCTGGGACTGGTTTATAACAAGTGATCGCTCGTGCGAGCTTTCCAACCTGGAAGAAAGTGAGTAACCATGAAAAAAATCAAAATTATGATTCTTTTTGGAACCCGGCCGGAGGCCATCAAAATGGCGCCGCTGGTGATTGCTTTAAAAAATGATCCCCGTTTCCAGACGCTGGTCACCCTGACTGCCCAGCACCGGGAAATGCTGGATCAGGTGCTGGCGCTTTTTTCCATCACCGCAGATTATGATCTGAACCTGATGAAACCCGGCCAAACCCTTTCCTATCTCACCACCAGTATTCTCAACGAACTGAAACCAATATTGGCAGCCGAGGCCCCGGATATGATTCTCGTTCATGGCGATACCACCACCGCTTTTGCTGCCGCCCTGTCGGCTTTTTATGAACAGATCCCGATTGGCCATGTCGAAGCTGGCCTGCGGACTAAAAATAAGTACTCCCCCTACCCGGAGGAAATGAACCGAACCCTTATCAGCCAACTGGGTGATCTGCATTTTTCACCCACCCTCGGCAATCGGGATAATCTTCTCCGTGAAGATATTCCCGAAACCCAAATTGTCATTACCGGCAATACCGTCATCGATGCCTTACTCATGACCGTTAAGGACGACTACCATTTTGAAAATCCGCTCCTCAACACCATCGACTACAAAAACAAGCGGGTAATTTTATTAACCTCCCACCGCCGGGAAAATATCGGCGAACCGATGGAACAGATCTTCTCAGCTATCCGGGTGCTAGTTCTGGCTAATCCGGAAGTGGAGGTGGTCTTTCCGATGCATCCCAATCCGCTGATTGCCGAAACAGCCCTGCCGCTGCTCGCTGATCTTGACCGGGTTCATATTCTGGCACCCCTGGATTACGGCGAAATGTCCAACCTGATGGGTCGCGCCTATCTGGTGCTCACCGATTCCGGAGGCATTCAGGAGGAAGCCCCGGCGCTGGGCAAGCCAGTCGTGGTGCTGCGCCACGAAACCGAACGGCCCGAAGCCGTCGCTGCCGGAACCGTTGTGATGGGCGGCGTTGATAAAAACGACATTATCAGAATCACCCAGCAGTTGCTGGACGACCCCGACGCCTACCAAACCATGGCCCATGCCGTTAACCCCTATGGCGATGGTAAAACTTCCCAGCGCATCTGTACGGCCATCGCTAAATATTTTAACTTATAAGAAAAGACCAGGATTTGTGTGCCAAAGCACTATAAATCCTGGTCTTTTTTACCGCTCATGAAACTATTTCAGACCTAACCGACATCGTATTCCATTTCTTTTCGGGCTTTTTCAATAAATTCCAGCGGCGAAACTGCTTCCCCCGATTTACAGTCATCACAATGGAACACTCCGATTTTGAGATCAATTTCCACCTCATAAGGCGCCGTGATAGTATAAAATTCTTCGCTTTTCATGTGACTCCTGATCCGGTTTTCGACAATTTTTGTTCCGGCCGTATCGGTGATTAAAAACAGGCCAAAGGTAATATCCTCTTTTTCGACCAGATAGAGGGTATCTTCTGCCCGCAGACTGCGATGCATCACCTCCGTCATCTGACGGATAAACAGGGGCAACCGCTCTTCTCCCAAAATTCGTTTGATTTCTTTATAATGCCTGAATTTGATCATCATCAATGATAACTCAATCTGTCCCCGTTTTGACATGCCGATGAAAATTTTAGCATCGCTGATCAGGGTTCGGAAATTTCGCAGCCCGGTATCTGGATCGACGGTAGACAAACTGACATTTTCATCTTCCAGCTCTTTAACCCGATTCTGCAGCGCCCTATTTCTACCGGTCATCAAGCTGACCACATAGGTGAACAATGGCAGCAGCACAATCCAGAAATAAGAGGATGCCGTCAGGGGTTCGCCATTGACCAGCACCAGAAAAATGGTGTAGGAAATATAGAAAAAAATCACGATCCCATTGGTAACCAGACCCAGGGTTATATTACTGAAATACGTAATCAGGATAACCAGGAAGGTAACATTCAACATCACTAAATTCTGAATATAGTGAGCCGAATCCTGGGCGGTAAAGGTAATCGTGACAAAGGTTAAGACCAGAAAGAAAACAATCCCCAGATCGGATAAAACCTGATCCCGATTTTTCATTTTCGCCATCCTCCCTTCCTGATTTCAATCCCATGCTTGCGAGCCACCATGACCAGCCCCACTACTATCAGAATCAGCACCATAATGCTGACGACCAGAAAAATCTGGGCTTCCTGACTCACGGCAATTTGCTGTGCCACTGCAATGGTGGGATTTTTCGGTGCTTTAAAGCGATAGGTCAGCACCTTGCCATTGGTGTCTGCCAAAGCCACATCGCCTGACAGTCTGCCCAGGTTTTTCATTTCACCGAGGTTATTGCTGATCGCCACCAGACCCGTCTGATCAGGTGCCACAACCATCAGACTGGCCCGGCCCGGTTTACTGTAGAGGGAATCCAGAAGCTGGGCCGAACCGAGGGTTTTACCATAGGCCGGATCGATTGCCAGCTTTTCATTGGACAAGAAGCTGATTCCGTCTTCGCTAAACTGGAAATACAGCTTATCGTTATTGCTTTTGATAAAGCTGTTATTGTCATAGGTTCCCACTGCAATAATATTGGCGTAAAGCGCGGTCTCATTCATTTCCTCGGGATGAAGCACGGATATTTCCCCGGTATTCCCTTTGGTATAGCGTCCCATCACCCGAAACATCTTGGCCAGCAGGTTAGTGGTTTCACCATCCAACTGATCCGGCACCACCAGGCTCACCGCGTTGAAACTATAATCAGTGACAAAGGGGGCGGGATAGTTTTCAAAAATCAGATCCTGATTGGCGACGGAGTTGATTTTTAACATCGTACTGGGGGTGAGGTATGCCCAGGGCATATCGCCCTGCCGTAAACTACACCAGAGATCCTTGATTTCCAGATCAAAGGTCACCTTCACCTGAAATGAACCGCCGATATCAATATCGGTGGGAATCGGGATAGTGGCCTCATCGCCCCCGGCCATATGCTGTGAAAGCTTTCGGCTGCCGACGGGAATATCATTAATATAAACCGTCATCAATGACCGGTCAAAGTCGAGGTTTTCCGAATACCGGTAATTGAGATAGAATTCGCTGGCATTGGTCAGACTGCGATTGGACGGATAATTGATGGTAAATTCTTTGACCTGATGAAAGGCTCCTTTGTAATTGGCGCCCTCCGAACCGGCGAAACTGATATAGGATTCAGCTTCATACACTTGGGTTTTGATGTCTGCGGTTTTTCCCAGTTGCTTGGTGGTGGACTGCAATTGATTCATCAAGGCCGGGTTTCCCAACATCCGACCGGCATTGATTAGAGCCACATCGTTTTTAGCAGTAATGATCAGGGTATTGGTTTTGGTTCCTTCATTGGTCAGAACCAATAGGGCATCCTCGTCATTGATGCCATGCTGGTCAGCCAGACTGCGGTAATTATCAGGAAGCTGATCGTAGCTGGCGATGACGATTCTGTTCGCTGGCAGATTTGCAGCTGGATCACTGAAGGTCAGAATCGGAAAATATCCATCAGGATAAATGGTCTGATTGGATATCCCAGAGATTCCCAACAGCGCTGCACTTAGTTCCGCCGGATCGTCAGCGTCTGAAATAATAAACGCCGATTCCCCATATCTCAGGGCATCCACTTCAAAAAAACGATTATAGAAGGAATCAATACTGGTGGTAAAAGCGTTTTTGTCGAACCTTACCGAAAGATTTGATTCTTTGAAAATATCCAGCCAGTTGGCCTCACTGACATCATCGACACAGGGCAGGGCATTCTGGGTCCGCATGTAGCCGTCGATTCTGATATTATTGTAGCCCTGCTGGAGTGACTCCAGTGGCACATAGATATCAAGACCATGACGGTTGCCGGAATTATCAGCCGGGCGCAGCGAATAAAAATAGGTCCCATTAATCGCCACCGTCAGACTGGACAGCTGCGTGTCGGCCAATTGAGTGGCCCGGTATTCCAGATGCAGCAGCACCGATTCGACATCCCAGTCTTTGGCAATCCAGAAGGTTTGTTCTGTTGTTGAAAACAGCCCCTTCATCGAATGATCAGTAAAATTAGTAACAAAGGTCTGGGGCGCCGCCCGCACTTCCGACTGGGGTACCCCGCCATAGTTAGCCGCACCAACCGGCTGAATCAACATCGTCAGCAACGAACTCAGTAAAATTATCATGATCGTTAATCGTTTCATTTTCTCCTCCTTTTCGGTCGTGTCAGCCCTGGAAGCGCTCAGTTTTGTACCATTTGCTGTCCTGCTTTTTAATGCGGTCTTTAAGATACTGAAAAACCCCGTATACGGTTACGATGATCCACATTTGGCAATAAGTGAAATACATCAGGGCGATGATAAAAAAATTACTAACAGTCATCTCCCCTTTTTCGGTGGTCAGCGCGATAAACACGCCTAAAATAAACATTATGAAGGCAGTAAACCAGAGCAGATTGCTGAATCCCTGGATGGTCGTGGATACCAGCCCGGCCATATTCATAAAGAAAATAACATCCGATACCACCAGTGCCGTCAGGAGTAAAAAATAGGTGGATAAGAAATAGAAAATATCAAAACGGATTTTCCTGGCATCCCTATCAACCAGATAGCCGATATTTTTAATCAGCACATAAACATTGCCCTTGACCCAACGGGTTCGCTGTCTGAACCAGACTCCCAGGGTTTGGGGTTCCTGTTCCCAGGTTACTGCCTTGGGCTGGAATTTAATTTTATAGCCCATCAGATAGATCCGGAAGCTGATTTCGGTATCTTCAGCCACGGCCTTTTCATCCCATCCGCCAATGGCCTCGATGATGGTCCGTCGCAGAATGAAATTTGTTCCCGGAATGGTGCATAGCTTCATCAACTGCCACCGGCCGGCCTGGGCCATCCACTGAAACGACAGCGTTTCGATATTGATAAAGCGGGTCAGCAGATTGACCTCCTTATTCCGGGTCCGGAATTTTCCGATCACCGCTCCCAGCGAATCATCAGCCTTCAGTTCGGCGGCCAGATAGCTCAGCGCCTTGTGTTCCGGGGTATTATCGGCATCGTAGATGGCAACAAACTCGCCTTTGGCCTGCTGATAGCCAATATTCAGAGCATTTGATTTGCCCTTACCACCGGTAATATTATCGGTATTGATGACAGTCAGGTTACGGCCGGGGTTAGTATCCTGAATTTCTTTGAGCAGCTCGGCACTGTTATCCGATGAGTTATCATTGATTACAATAATTTCGTAACGATCCCAGGGATAGTCAAAAGCCAGCAGCGCCGCCACCGTTTTGACAATAACCACCCCTTCATTATGGGCCGGGACCATGATTGAAACAAAGGGATGTTCGCCAATTATTTCCGGCGGCGGCTCCTTTTCCACCTTCAGATAATAAACATATCCGGCCACAATCAAGACAATGTTCACAAATAAGAGACTCCAGATTAAAAAGATGTTGATCAGCATTAAATAATCAAACACATTCATGGGGTGTTGTCCTCCTGATCCGGTAAATTTTTGACCTGCTCATTTTTTTCTTCATTGCTGACTACTTTTCTGAACTTGTTCAGATATACCCGGCGACTAAAAATGACGATAACGATAAAAAGTAAAATGATGATCCCGACCACCGTCAGCAGAAAGGTGTTGCCAGCCGCAAATATTTTTTCCAGACTATATTCCGGCGGTTTTTGATAGCGATAATCGGCTTCGATGGGTTCTTCATCATAGCTCAGCGAAACCGGAAGGCCATTGACCCGAATTCCCGAAGCACTGCTGGCGATGGTATTCTGGCCAATGGTCCAATAATTATCGAGTCGCTTATAATCTGTCAGCGTAAGCCACTTATTATTAATAATCCCCAGCTGGGCAGCCAGCGCCGCTTCATTTGCCGGCAGCGGCATAATAATGGTGGTATTAATGGGATAATTGCCAAAGTTGCGATTCTGGCTGCTGGTACCGGCAATCGTTTCAAGACTGATTCCCAGGCTGGCCCAACGCAGCGCCCAGGTTTCTTTG
>NZ_JBGSHG010000128.1:0-22321 GCF_041752335.1 Acetobacterium sp.
TTCCCATAAAGCGATCACCATCCTCGTTATACATTATAATATATAACGAGGTAAAAGTAAATGCAAAATAGGCTCAAACCACTGGTTTTAATGGGTTTTTAACGAAATAGCTCGTTACACTTTTCGGGAACCTAGGTTTCAGGTCTTGATCAGTAATGATACTAATCGTTGAAAATATCAATGGCATCTTTGAAACACCAAAGAAAAACTTACCGTTAAGTATTTCACCTATCAAACTCAAAAAAATAAATTTGGCGCTTTTAGGTTTGCTCATTTTATCATAGGTTGAACTGGTTTTTTCATCAACACCTACAACTTCTGCAATGATTTTTATTCCAATGTCGTCAATAGTTATGTATGAACTAATTTCTCCCACAAACCGGATGCCGTCTGTGGTGTTGATATAGTTACCTAGATTGTCATACATTTCTGCAATAATTGATCTGTTGCTCACGGTCACTAATTTACCAATATTTCGGCTACTCATTCGAAATCACATCGCTTTCGAATATTTTGATCGCCTCATTCCCATCAATCATTTCATATTTTTCTTGTACCTCATCCTGAATATCTGGCATAAGATCATTTACAAAACGATTGAAATAGTGGATTTTATCTTCAGAATTAATAATTGTGATTCGGTTATCTTCAATTTTCTTCAAATTTTCGATATTTTCGCCTTCGCCAAAAACAATTAATCTAAAAGTTGGAACTGCAAGAGCATTTAGAATTAAACGGTTGATGTGATCATCAGCAAAACTGTACCCTAAGGTTATTAACAGACTGTTGTTGTTCATAAGAGCACCCTGCATACTCCTGAATAAGTCGGAATAAGGTGTCATTAATGTCGTTCTATCTTTCAGAGGGATGGGATAGATGAGAGTAGCGTCTTCAGGTTTAATGTGGCTATAATCCTTTTCATATATTTGGCCATCAATATTTACCCATGTGATAGAACCGTGAATTTTATATAAGTTGTAAAAGTTTGAGATTCTTTGCCAAATATCTTTATTCAGATTCATGTTTTCAACATAAGCGTAATTATAACAAAGAGGATTGAATTTACGGTTATAAGTACCAGTGAAACCATTATTATAGAAAAAACCTAGTTCATCCAAAGCTTTTTCATTATAAAGATCGTAGTTAGTAGTGAAAACATTGATCGGCGCTTTTCTCGTCTTTTTTATAGTTTTCAAATAGAAAGATTTATATGAGTTCAATACAATGTCGTTCCCTAATCCCCCAATAATGCTGGTTCTGATAAATTCTTTGACAGTATTGATTTTTTCATTTATGCGGGAATCAATATTTATGCGTTCATCCACCATTTTTGTTGCTGTCATAAAATCTAGCATTTTTTCCAAATTATGTTCAAATGTTTGTTCAGCTTTGATTTCAGCAATTGAAAAATCCGGGTTTTCTTTAAAAAAATTTTCATATAAGGAATACATTGTAGGGATAGCTAGTTCTTGTCCATCTTTAAGATGACTCGAACAACCTGAACCGATTAAAAAGTTCAAGTTTTCTATTTGCAAATACTGGGATAATTCTTTTTTGACAAAACTTATGTCAACATTTTGTTCTAAAGACCCTTTAAAGTAACGAATAGATTTTTCTTCCAAAATATTTGATCCTTTCATAGACAACATTAGTACTAAACTTAATTATAAAGCTATATGACTGAAATAGCAAATTAAGCATGCTTAGTGAGAGAAAATATAATTGAGTGGAATTCACAATAAAGTATCTGTAGCTTTTTTCAGAGCAAAAAAATATAAGTTGCTATTAAATTAAGAACGCAGTTTAAAGATTTAATTATCTTTAAGCTGCTTTTGAAAAATATTCTAGATTAAAAGTAGTGAAGTATTTAACGATTACGCAATATACAAGTTGGTTGGTCACAATAGTTTACGTGTTGATTGTACAAGTTCTGATAGAGAGAATAGTATATCAGAACTTATTTTGACTGGTTTGTTATTTAACGAATGTATAACTAAGATCATTGATATAAATGATTTTGTTATTTGTTGGATCACGCCGAATATTGAGCTCTTCCTTTGGTGGAGAACCTCCGCCGGAATTAATGTTTTTTAAAGTGAACCAGCCGGTATTACCATCATTGGAGATATTATTCGTTAAGATATCAGCAGAATATCCATCACCGCCACCGCCTTTTGTGCTATACATTAAAGACGAAATTTTTCCCGTAGTATTTCCTGAATCAGAAATGGTAATCTCATTGACAATGCTAAAAGATCCATAAGGCGTAGTATGTTTCCAGGTTCCTTTGATTCCTTTTAATAAAGTAAGTGCTTGGGGAATCTGACTTGAATCAATATAGGGGTTATTAACAACAAATGGCCGATCTGTCAGTCCCGGCGCTGGGTCTCCTTTAGACACGATTTTTATTCGAATGCCTTCCAAACGGTAGCTTAAACCTGCGGTGCCTGAGCTTTCGCCGTTTTTAGCCCAATCGAGCCATCCTAAATTTTGAGCATGAACCTGATAATAAATATCATATTTATCAGCATCAGTTCCAGTCAATTTAATCTGAATGGCTTCCAAACGATAGGAAAGTCCCTGAGTTCCACTCATGTCTCCGTTACTCTTCCAACCTCTGTTCGTTTCAGACTCCCATCCAATATTCTGTATATGAGTTTGGTATTCAACACCAAGATTTTCATAATTATTCAACTTGATCTTGATTCCTTCTAAACGCAGTGATCGGGCCGAAGTGCCGCTCATGTCTCCATTGGTTTTCCAATCCTGCCAACCGTCATTTTCAACATGAGTTTGATATGAAATGCTTTTTTCAGTGTTGGTTGAAGAAACAGTGACCTGGCAGGTTGCAGAAAGGTTGTTAACAGTCGTTGCGGTAATGTTCGTTGTTCCTGCTTTAAGGCCTTTTACATTTCCATTGGAGTCCACAGTAGCAACAGTCGGATCGCTTGAATTCCAGGAAATGGTTGTTTCGGTTGCATTGCTGGGACTGAGCGAAGCGGTGAGCTTTTCACTACCATTTACAGCCAAATTAGCAGTTTTTTTATTGAGGGTGATCGCAGTTGGATTTACTTTGACTTGACCGGGGTCTTCAGTTAAAAGAGATTGAAGCTGTGCGGTTTTAAAAAATATGACGCTTCCATTTTCATCCAAACCGAATCGCATTGTGATGGTATCCGCGGATAAAACCTGCTTGAATTCATCTAAGGTCAGTTCTAAAACACTGGTATTTGTACCTTGTTTGATCCCGCCAGTTACTGTTTTTGCGATGATATCAGCATTCGGTGAGTTAAAAAAATTATAATCACAATCATGAGTACTCACATAATTTACTGTAAATGCGACGGTATCACCGGATCGTTTGGCTGTGAGCGTATCGACTTTAAAACCATCTTTGTAATTGGTTAAAAAATCAACAGTTCCATCAAAATCAGTATTTGAAAGAGATTGAAGTTGAGCGGTTTTAAAATTAATGAAACTGATTGAATTATTGATGTTAAATAGCATCGAGATGGAATCACTCGCCAAAACACTATTAAATTCATCAACGGTTAAGGATAGTTCCGCAGTGTTTGCTCCTGCTTTGATTCCGGATTCATTGATTTTCATGATTGTATTCCCATTAGGAGGATCAAAGAAGCTATAAGCACCATCGTTTGTGCTTTCATAATTTACGGTGAAAACAATACTGTTATCAGTACGTTTGGCTGTCAGAGAATTCACCTTAAATCCGTTTTTGAAATCAGACGTATAGGTAACATTCATGCTGTTGTTTTGGGTTTCAAGATTATCGGTTGGCTTAATACTCGCGGTTCCGATGGTTTGGCTAGTGTCGGAAGGTTCCATGGCCAATACCCCTGAAGGGATCAAGGTGAACATAAGCAATAAAATGATGGTTAAACAAAGGCTGTTTTGAATTTTCGGTTTCATTTTTTTTACCTCTCTCATTATGATTTATATATCAAAGAGATCGCTTTCATGATGGATGACTGCAGATAATTCATCAGAGGCGACTTCTCACTATAGTAAGAATAAAAAGCAATATAACGACATTATATAGCAATGAAATACAAAATGCAATCTAAAATAGAGTGCAAATAATAATGCAAATATGGTGTGTATCGGCGAAGGCAATTTAAACGTACAATGTTCTCAAAAGGAATAAAGGAGGTTGCCAGAATGTTTGTCGTTAAAAAACCGGTAACCGTCAATAAAACGATACGCTTGCCGGAAGAATTGCTTAAACGAATGGAAACCATTGCCAGTCAGAAAGATATCTCCCTGAATCAATTGATTGTCCAGTGCTGTGAATATGCCTTAAATGACTTGGCTGAAGAACCGCAGACAGAATCCAGAACGGAGTCATAATGGGAACTTGTGTCAATTGACTTTCTAATCAGTGACGATTGATGAATCTTTCAAAATCAAATCGATTGAATAATCATAGTATATAAGAACCCCCTAGACAGAAATTGTCCTTCTGATTATTTGAGGCAGATTATTTTGTGAAGTAAACTCAGATCATATTTTTCTCTTTGAAACTGACAAACCGGTTTTCGGAACCAATAATAATGTGATCCAAAAGCTCAATGCCAAGGATTTTACCAGCTTCTTTAATTCGTTCAGTGATAGTGATATCTTCCTGAGAAGGTTCCGGATCACCCGATGGATGGTTGTGAAAAAGAATAATACTGGCAGCATTGGAAAGAACGGCCGTTTTGAAAACTTCCCTGGGATGAACCAGGGAGCTGTTCACTGTTCCCATGCTGACAATATTAACGGATACGGGTTGGTTCTTATTATCCAGACAGCAAACAATGACCTGCTCCCGATCTGCCTCATCAAGGAACTTCCGGCCCAGTCCGGCAGCGTCCGAAGGTGATGACAGTTTTCGGACGTCATACAGGATACTGCCCTCTTTAACCATTTTCAGGGACACGATATTAACCCGTTTAGCGGGTGTTTCTTTTAACATAAAAATAGTCCTTTCATTTTGAATAATAAAAAGCCATAATCTCGCATACGTTTGAGATTATGGCTTAATTTTTGATTGGTGAAGAATGACAGCGACAAAACAGTTTAGGCAGGGTTAGTCATCAGCTTTTTCTTCTCCCGTTCATCAATGGCTTTCAGCTCTTCAGATTTATATCCGCGGTAATCTTTCCAGGATTCCAGAACCCATTCATTTCGAACACTCGGGGTTAAAGGATGGAGAAAATGCCTGATTCCATAATCCTTAATGCAATAGACCTTGTCGAAATAGATGGATAACAAAGAGAGTACCTGTTTTTCACGCTCAGCATGCTTCTTATTGTTTTCAGCCAGTTTCCCCCAGGCAAAGATGATCTTTCCGCCTTCGTCCTTAAACGTTTTGTCACAGCTGGCTTTAATGCAGGCATCCGTTGTTTCATCCCACAATCCGACAGGATCTTTGATTTTCTTCACATCCACCCCAACCTTGGAATAGAGATTTAACAGTTCAAATGAACCAAAGCCCAATGCTTCAATGTTATTGGTAATAAGCTGGGTGGTTAAATCAGCCGATACATTGGAAAGTCCGCTTGGTGAAATGGAAATGACGGTTGCAGTCGGCAAAGACTTGTCCCATTCTTTCCTGAGATTATAGCGATGTTCACCATCATCCGAAAACAGCGATTCCGCTTTGATAACAATTTTTTCAGATTTCAATTTATTTTCCTCCAGTTATTTTTTAGTCGGTCTTTTAGGGGCTCGGACAGCTGGCTTAGTAGCCACATACAAAGCAATGGCAGCCATTGCTCCTTCAAAAAATTCAGCTGCACTAAAAGCAGCGACAGTTGTTGCAAACATAAACATTGTAAACTCCTTCATTGAATGATTGGGGTTAATCAAGGCAACCCGAAATCCTGTTTTAAATAACACTCACACCGTTAAGCAGTTCTCGTGCGCATGTACTGATCAATTCCGACAACAATACTTAAGGTGCCGAAAAACCCAACAATATACCACATAAAAAAATCCTCCTTTTCAGATTTGAATCAATTTAATACTCAGATGCCAGTAAAAATGTATGATGATCGCCATCATCGATGACAAAAATCTTAGTTGTGATGATTTGATCTTCAGGTAATACAAGAAAAACAGTTTCCTCAAAAGGCGGGATCTCCTGGGTGTGGGTTAGACACTGGAGAAAAGAACCATTGGAAGAAACCTTGTCCAGCTTAAAAACCTGGAGATAATCCATCGCTGGCAAGGTCTGCTTGGCTTTGTTCATTAAGGTAAAAATCATCTACTGCGTTTCAATGGGAATTTCAGCTTGAAATCCCCGGGTCATGTAACCGGGATTGTTAAATAGCATGGGTAAACCTCCTAAATATTTGGGATTGGGATTGTAAAGTCCGACAACAAGTTAGCTCAGATTTGATTTTGCTGATCTCTGATATTTGCAGGGGCGAGGTGTTCAGGGATGATAAAATACAAACCATAGTCACTGCCTAAAAGAACCAGACAGCAATAATAGCCGTTGATAAAATCCACAAGTTCACAAACAGCGGTGTCGAAATTGATGCCTGTCATTTGTGTAACACGGTTTAAGTCATCGGCAGTTTCGATGCCAATCACATATCCACCAAGATCCTTTATCGGATCTCGTATTGAATGATAATTTTCATCGAGTGTGGTCAGAATGTCATTGATAAAAAGCTGGACTTCGTTGGGAAGTGAACAAAATGGAGCACATGCTTCATTTAAACGATCCACCATATTGATTAGCTGGTACATAAAATACCTCCTTTTGCTATATTAATGTAGAGAAATGTCGGAACGCACAAAAGGATCGCAGAAAATAATTTAAGAATCTTTGTAAAACCTCCGCCCTATCTGCCCCTTCAAGTGTTTTAGTGAAAAATTATCCGCTTTCGTTTTGAACTTATCTACATTAAAGAAATAATATATTCTTATTGAAGCTGTTTAATTCGCTGACCCCAAGGCATGATGATCATCAAAAGATTAAATTTCCAGCTTCTCCAATAGCTCGTAGTTGAGGGCTTAGGGTGTAAGGGATACGAAAAAATTAATAAAAAAAAGCGAACTCGTTTGAATTCGCTTAAATTAAAGATTTAATTGTAATAGTCTGGTGTGGGTGACTTGTGAAAAGTAAAGTTGAAGATTGATCGCTAATAATGATGGTTCGATATTTCAAGTGAGATATTACAGATTATGACTTCTTAAATTGGGTTCGTTGCTTATTCATTATCATCAGCTGAAATTTTAAACGATAGTCAGGATAAGGTTTTTTAGGTCTAAATTGACAGGAATCACTCGTGATCCGGTTATATTTTTTTAGGTTTGTTTTTCCAACTTTTCTTACCGTTATATTAGGCAGAATCAGGTCGTATGGGATAAAGATGAGCCCGCTTTTATTATATACGTAGACATCCCGCCAATTAATCAGGCTTGTTCCATTAGGTTTTTTTGTACGATTATTCTGAGGATTTCTAACATTCAGTTTTTTTGAAAGAATATAAGCAAGCTGTGTTGCATATGTTGATTGTGAGATGTTCTGCACATAATATGCCATTGCCTGAAACAGCAAATAAGGCGGTGTTAATGAGCTGTATTCTCCAAATAGAATATCAATGGAGCTGTCTTTTTTAAACATGGCATTCTTTAATTTCTCTCTGGAGGCTAATTTTTTTTCAATATAATGATGACATTCAGATCGGAGGTCTTCAGAAAGTGCATAATATTCGCCAAAATGTGATAATGCGTAATTCGTTTGAATGGAGTCAATCTGTTCGGGATCTTCGGAAAAGAGTTGGTCTAGTTTCTCCTCAGCTTCATGATCTCCGAGATGTTCTCTGTACATTAGGTTGTCAATGTACATTTGTCGTTCTTCCGAATGCTTCTTATATAAAAAATAGTCCTGCCTTATTTCTTCAGGGCTCTTAATCGGACGATAAAAAGTATCACCATTAATTGTAACGGCAGTATATTGATATATTTCCTCACCAGATGGTGGAGTCTTTCGAAGTAAGCTATGATGCTGTTTTAAATAATTTGCATAATTTAGGCCATCTCTGTCAAAACTAATAATATTATCATAATGCTTTGCGCTCACAGCAGTTTGAGTATTGATTAAATAGTCATATAACATCAAATTGTATTCAGTCATTGTCTTCTGATTAACGGATTCTGTTGTTTCCAGGATGTCAGTATCTAATTGAATATTAGCAATAAATCCGGAATCAGTTTCTTGAATCGAGGAATAATATTGCAAATTCATCAGCTTTTTTTCTACTGAAGTTTCAAGGTTATCACTCAGAATCTCTCTGGGCAGTGTAAAAGCTAAAATTTCGTGGTCATTTGCTTCAGTACATTTTTTATTAAATTCCCTATGATACTCTTCATGTCTCTGGCGTTCAAATTCTTCAAGATAGACGGTCCAATTATCCATAGCATCTGTCAGGAATTCTTCGAATTTATCAATAACCATCTTTCGATCTTCCCGGGTTAACTGCATTTTTGTTTCCGAATGATTCATTTTCAGTTGGCCAGCAGCATCTTTTTCAAATATTTCAGTCAAACCGATAGAATCGGCATCGTTGATATCGGCGATATCAAGAAAATCGTTGAAGGAAAATTTTTTATGTTTAATTTTTTCGATTGTTGAATTAAGAAGATATTCATTTAAGCCGACTGAAGCGCCAACGTTTTGAAGGTGCTCATCAATCTGGTTAGAGATAGTTCGCTTAATTTCTTTGATTCGGTCTTCCAATTGTTTTTCAAAACATTCGAAATCCTCATAGTTTGATTTTAGTTGATCAATGTTGGGTTTAAAAGATGAATGTTCATCTCTGGTTATTAATCGATCCTCCAACTGTAAAATGACTGTTGAAAAAAATTGCTGTTTTTCCTTTGAAGTTGTTAGGTCAATGGCTCTGTTGTGATAAAAATTGCTGGAAAAATTCTTGCTCTTTTTATTTTTACTTTCTGAGAGATAGGTTGCGAGTAACAAGCCAATGATTTCAGGAAAAGCGTAGGGCTCTTGAAGACCATTCGCCAAAAAGAGTGAACGATCAACAGATAAATCTTCAAATAATTGCTTAAATAGTTTTTTATAGTTGCGTTTGCAATTTTCGTAGTCAGTCTTTTTTTTATCTTTACGGTTTAAATAATAAAGACTATAGGCATTGTCATATATTTCTTCTAGATTCATACAGATATTGGAATTCATAATTGTAGGCGCTCCTAAATACAGATAATTTAAAGTGGTTTTGAAAAAGTATATCATATCTTTTGTGACTAGGATATGAATTATAAATGAGCAACTTATTAAGAAATGTGTAAAAAATAGGGGTGACTTATTAAAAGTTTTAATATGCCATCAAGACTCAAATTATCAAAGGTGCTATTATACGAAAAGAGAAGAAATTAAAGCTTTTGGAAAGCGCGTTAATTCGGCGATATGGAGTGCACCCATAGAAGCCAAAGAAAGAGAAAACCATGAAAAAGAATAGAGATTACAGAACAAGCAAACCTAATGCAAATAATATTCCAGAATCAATCACCTATACAATCACCGATGATTTTGAAGAAGTAAAACCGCGATATACGAATGAGTCATTACCAGACGGTGTCTTAAGAGCTAAAGTTGTCGGAATGCATACGATTAAGTGCAATCAAAAAGAAGCATATGCACTTAACACTGGTTTTGTGTTCGAAATACAATCGAAAAACCAGATAATAAAAAAAGTTCAACCAGTGTTTTATCCTGGGGAAGAGGCAGTTAACTTTGCCTACATCGAAGCAGAACGTTTATCTCAACTAAACTTCCTGCTTTATGACTTGTGCCATCACCCTGAGAAACGTCTTGGTTCAGAAGGTGATGTCATTATAAAGACCGAGGAAGTTAATGGAGAAGTGATTCAATATATCGAAAAATTTATACCCGATGTTGATTTTGATGATTTGGTCATCGAGACTGAGCATAATCAGGAATAAATGGAAAAAACAAAAATAACAGAGATGGTTGGTATTGCGATTTATCCGGGATACCAACCAATAATACAATTGATTAAAGCGGTTGATATGAGATTCAAATCGGTCGTAACAATTTTTGACGTATTTAATTGGGAAAATTGCAGTTGAGACAAAACAACAGTGGCAAACAGCCGAAAAATAAAAATTAACGAGGTAAAAAAATGGAAATCATAAAATCTGCAAAAGAAATCAACTATTATTACTTTGGTTTAAACAAAGGAAATCTGTCAAACGGTCATTTTCTGGCAAACATAGTGGACGTTTTTGTAAATCCCCGCCATGACGAAACAACAAAAATTTGGCTGATTTATAAAATTTTCTTGCAAGATCGAGCAGAGTTAAAATCGCAGATGTTTTATATGTCGGGTAATCCTGATAGCATGTTCGATCGATTTTTCTATAATTTTGGAATGAATAAGAATGCTCATGCAGGTTACGCTTTTAACCAGCTGATCGGACAAACAGGTATCGTAACAATTGAAAATGATGCAAAAGGCGCAGCGTTCTCAAATATTGTCAACTTCATACCGATGGATAAGGAAGAATGGGTCAAGGAATTGAATTTATTCTACGGAGAACAGGCGGGAAATAACGATGAAGCTAATTAAAAGAACCATTGACCTGGATGAGGTTGTACAGAAGTCAGAAGATCAAAGAATTCCGGATGGAAAGTATTATGGTGAATTGAACAATATGGTTTTCGTCGAAGTAGATGGCTGTATTCATGACGTGCTTGCTGAGTTCAGTATTTTTCTTAAGCATGACCATCCCATTATCAATTATCAGATGATTCCGTTGGAAGAGTGGTTCAAATCTGAAGAGCAAAATTTGCTTGATGGCCTTCGATCTTTTGCAAGAGCAAATCATATTAGGCTAGACGAGATGGTAGGAACCATCGGCAGGATCGCGGTGGAGACCCAAAGAGAGACAAGTGGCCGAGAAATTTCCCGAGTAACAAATTATACCCCTGAATTTGATGAAGAAAATATTGTAAGTGCGTAAGCAGATAACCCGGAATAGTGAGAAGCTATTCCGGGAAAAAAAGAAACGAGGAGAAAAGAATGAAACAAGCGGAAGTAGAATATGAATTTAACCCATTGGATTTTATTGACGAAAGTCAGATGTTATGCAATCAGATGAATGGATTAAGTCTGACTGCAAAATTTAAGAAAATTGGTGTTGAAACAGAAGAAAAAGACGAAAAGTTATGCTTTACAGTAATCCCGACCAAATTTGCGGAGTATCTAAAGAAATGTATAACCGCAAAACTTCTGGAAACGGGAGACATTGTGTTGTATCTGAAGAAGCATGGCTATTATAAGCCGGCAACGGATCTGACACTTGGCAAGATCTGTATGTATCTGATGACCCAATGTGGTTATTGCTTCTGGTCAAGTGTTAATGAACGAAAGGTGATTGAGGCCTACAAACGAATAATGAATGAGATGGTAATCGCATTTGATACAGATGAGGTCATCAATTTGAAAAACGGAATTTATGATCTGAAGACGGGAAACCTCATACCGCATGATCCGAAGTATTTATGCATGGGTCAGGTCGATGCCGTTTATGATACAAAAGCAGATGCGGAGAACTTTATAAAATTTCTGAATGAAATTTGTTGTTACGATCCGGCCCTGGTGAAAGTTATTCTGGAAATAATCGGGTACTGCTTGACGAAAATTATTAAAGCGGAAAAAATGTTCTTCTTTTTGGGAGGCGGTTCCAATGGAAAATCTGTTCTTGTTAATTGCTTGACCAGTCTGGTTGGAGGTCATAATGTTGCTGCAATCAGTTTGACGGATCTATCATCAACGAGTAATAAGTTTGTATTGGAAGGGTTGATAGGAAAATATGTAAATATATCAGCTGAAAATGAGTTGCAAGGCAAACTAAACACTGAAAATTTAAAGAAGTTTGTGACTGGTGATGTCTTTGATGTCCAGAGAAAATACAAAGCTGCACTTCAAATGAGATTTCCAATCAAGCTGGTACAGGTGTTAAACAATTTGCCAGAGGTTGCCGATTTATCCTATGGATTCTGGAGACGCGTCATGGTTATTCCTTTCAATGCCAAATTTGAAGGGGCCGACATTGATATTAACATACAAGAAAAACTCGAAAGTGAATTACCGGGAATCCTGAATCTGGCACTGGAAGCGTTAAAAAATTTGGAAGCTAATGATTATAAATTCAGTTATTGTGAAGCGGTTGAAAAGGAAACGCTGAAATATGAGATGGCACAAAAACCGGCCTGGCAATTTTTCACAGAGACATATGAAGTCTGCGAAGGAAATCGCATACTAAAAACTGATTTGTATGATCAGTATAAACACTGGTCAAAGGTGGAAGGAAAAGAGCCGGTCAATGTACAGACTTTCTGGAGAACTTTAAAAACGGAATGGATGAATAAAAAAATTGCATACTCATTACCCAAAAGCAATGGGGTTCGTTATTTGTCCGGTTTCAAGGAAAAAAATGATTTTAAAACTGAGACGGGAGGAGATGGAAGCAATGTCGTTCTTAACATGCTACACGCTTGATCGAAAATCAATTAAAGATAGAAATGTTAATATTCTTAACGAAAAAATTGAAGAAAACGGCAATATTGATGACGATCGGTTTTATGGTGAACTAGTCAAATTACTGGATTGTGTTTTAAACGAAGCAGAATAAGTAGCACTGGCTAATGAAATAAAGGGGGAAAGGTCTTGAATCATGAAGACTTTTCCTCATAAAAAGCAAAAATCAGAAAACAGCGTAAACGCATATTATATATTTGAAAAAATATTTGAAATAGAGAAACAGGAGGAATAGAATATGGCAAAAAAAGGAGCAGTTAAACGGGCGGTTGGTTACGCTAGAGTATCAACGGATATGCAAAATGAATCATCGATAGATGCGCAGATTTATGGGATCAAAGAATACTGTGAAAAACATGGATACTGTCTGGCAAATACCTACATTGATTTTGGAATTTCGGGAACAACCGATCAGCGTCCGCAGTTTCAACAAATGATTGCAGACAGTAAAAAGGGTCAATTCGAAGCAGTGATGGTTCATAAAGGCGATCGCTTCGCCAGATCACGAAATTTATCATCAACTTACAAAGAGATACTTGCAAAAAATAATGTCGAATATATTTCGGTAACGGAATGTTTTGGCAGCGAACCTGAAAGTGTTTTGCTGGAAGGCTTAACGGAAGCCATGGCCGAATATTATTCACGAAATCTGGCCAGGGAAGTGCGAAAGGGACTTCTTCAAAAAGCCAGAGACTGTTTATATACTGGGGGAAACCTGCCACTTGGTTATGATGTTGATCCAGAAACGCAGAAATTTATTCTGGCCAAAAATGAAGACGAAATTAAAACCGTGCAGATGATTTTTCAAATGAAGAAAGAAAACTATGGGTTTACTGAAATTATCCGGGCTCTGGAAGAGAAGGGGCTCAATAAGTCAAAAAAAGGAAATCCATTATCCAAGTCTGCCATCAACTGGCTGCTGCATAACGAACGTTATACGGGTTTATATATTTACGACCGATTATCAGCTAAAGGTGCAAATGGAAGAAATGGTCATTTGTTTAAAAATGAAGATGAAATGATTCGAATTGAAGGCGGACTGCCGCAAATAATTGATAAACAAACGTTTGATGAGGTTCAGGAACTCATGATCAAGAACCGAAAGAGAAACGGACGCTTCCATAAGAAATATCCGGTTTTGCTCACCGGGCTTTTAGAATGTGAATGCGGGTATTCTTATTTTAACTGTTATCGTAAAGAACGACCCGGCCACAAAGCATATTCATCCTATCATTGCAGTTATAAAAGCAGTCATAAAACGGATCGATGTAATAACAAAGGGATTGAGCAAACATCTTTAGATGATGCGGTTCTGGATCTTTTATATAAGCATTTTTATGAAGACATCACCACTATTACCCAAAAACTCAATGATTACCGTCAGGAGAAAATTGACTCATTGGGTGCCGATCTTCAAACACTTAAGAAACAGATCACAGCGAATGAAATAAAAGTCAAGAACATTGTTGAAGCCATTGCCCAGGGAATGAGCAATCCTGCCATGTTTGATCGGATCGAAGAACTGGAATTGGAACGGGATCATTTGGAAAATAAACTGGATGAAGCTTCAAAGGTTGAAAATACAGCAGCGATTTCGGAAGACGAAGTCATAAGCATCCTAGAAAAAACAAAAGAACTGGTACGCACCAAAAATATCCCCGAAGTTCAGCGATTCATTCATAAATATATCCACAAAGTAGTGGTTCATAAGGATTCAGTCAAAGTCACGTTTAACGTGGCTTTTTCTTTTTGTGGAAAAAATTCGGCAACGTATCGATTCACCAAAGAACTGGGAAGAGAGGAACTGAAGGATCGGCAGTATCAGATTAGGAAGGCAGTTTAATTAATATGAGTTTAGTGTTCAAATAGAGGTATTGGGGGCGGATGGGGCAGATATTTTCAAAAAAATTATGAATTATTTTTAGGAGTGGATGATTAAAAGCAAGAAAATAATTTATAAATTGATGGCTCTGTATGCTTTTAAAATATGATTACAGAGCCAATTTACATAACTAAGTATTTTTTTTGAAACGGGTTTATTGAAAATAATTATAAGCGAATGATGAAAATTATGTCTAATTATAGAATGCAAATCAATCATAAGATGATTTTTTCGTTTGAAAATTTTGAACATGTCATTCATGATCGAAATGAATAATATAAACAGACGTCATTCGTTGCTTAAATATTAAATTAAATGACTTCATTTAATTGCCATGGGTGTAATTGATGAATCTTTATGCTATAATTTAAATTATAAATGAAGGATAATTTATCATTATCTTAAATTTCTGATACAAATAACTCTAAGCATAATTAAATAAAATGGAATTTTAACTATTTTACGATTTAGAAAGGTAATTGTTATGGAGCAAATAGATTTATTGCTTATAAATCCTCCTTTTCATTTGAGAAATGGAGGTGGCAATTTTTTTCCACTGGGTTTAGGTTATCTGATGGCGGCGGCGGAAAGAAATTGTGATTTTAGTTATAAAGTAATAGATTGCTCAAAGTATATTACTTCTTTTTACTCCGATGATTTAGAATTTTTAAAAATTCAGTTATGTAAAGAACTTCAAAGTTATTCTCCATTAGCGGTTGGTATTGGGCCATGTATTACTACTCAAGTAAGAGCATTGAAGATTATTGCGGATTGTTGTAAAGAAATTTTTAGTTCTAGCATTATTTTTGCAGGTGGGCCTTTAGCTTCCATTGATGACCAAGAATGGTTTTTTTACGAGTATTTAGGGATAGAGAATATTATTAAAGGAGATGGAGAAGTAGCAATAATTGAAGCGCTCTCTTGTGTAATGCAGGGTAAAGAACTTTCTTGTTGTGATAAAGTGACAACAAAAGACCATAAATTTATCAACAAAATACCTAATATTAACTCAATTGCTTTTCCAACAAGATTACCTTTGATGGATGGAAAAGCTTCAATTAGAAGATCTGCTGAAACAGAATTAACTAGAACCGCTTCAATGATAACGTCAAGAGGTTGTGTATATCAATGTAATTATTGTGTTTCTGGAAATATTTCATATAAAGAATTTAGGAAAAGAAGTTATGAGAATATTGCAGAAGAAATGTTGCAAATTAATAAAGAGTATGGAGTAAACGATGTTATATTTTATGATGATTGTTTTTTTCATAATCCACAAACTGCAAATAAGGATATATATTTATTCTGTAGATTATTACTAGAAAGAAAAATCAATATGAAATGGCAAATGGAGATACGGCCTGATTTACTTATGGAGCTTAATAATGAATCCATTTTACTGTTAGAAAAAAGTGGGTGTAGACAAATTAATATTGGAATTGAAAAAACAAGTATTGAAGGATTAAATTTTTTAGGAAAGAAAATCTCTTTATATGGATTAGCTGAAAATATTACTCAAGTAAAAAAAGTTTCGAATATTCATATCTCTGGTACATTTATTTTAGGGGGAGGGGATGAGAATGTAAGTGACATAATGAAAATAATTGATGATTCAACAAATTTGAATCTAGATTTTGCACATTATAATCCACTTTTTGTTTATCCAGGAACACCTATTTACAACATGGTTTTTTCAAATAAGGAAGATTGGGTCTCATATATTTTGGAGGACTCTTTGCCTTGGGGTGAGGTAGTATATGAAAATAAGTATGTGAATAAAGATGAACTACTTGAACTCGTTGAACATGCATACAATAAATTCTATGCCAAATCAAAGTATAGAAAGAGTCAAATGGTTTCAGATCGATTTAATTTGAAACGGGGTAAATATTGTGAAAATGTTTGATAGGCTTTATAAAGAGTTAAAATTTCCGACTGTCATAAATGAATTACTAGACTGCCCTGGACTTTTGCGTTTGCGTGATGTTAGAATGGCTAATAATCAATTTGTAGCATTTCCTTCTTTTGCTACTGTTACAAGATATGAACATTCATTGGGAGTGTGCTTTTTAGCGGGAATATGTGCCGATACATTAAAATTAGACGAAAAAGATACTATTGAACTCATGATTGCTTGTCTCTATCACGACGTAGGAACGCCACCCTTTGCCCATGCAATGGAAGAAGTCTTACAAGTTAAATTTGGATTTGATCACGAAATTAATTTAAAAAACCTTATAATGGGTACCACTGGGGAGTTTGATGGAGATATGGCCCAAATTTACCAGGGGGAGGGTCTCAAAATAAAAAGTGTGTGCCAAAGTAAAAGAGTTCGAGATCTTGGAATAGATATTCATCGTATTGCAAAGCTGGCGGCAGGAGATCGGAGCGAATATCTATCACCTCTAATTAATGGAAGCGGGATAGATTTGGATAATATTGACAATATTTTCAGAGCATCTTCTGCAATGGGGATTATACCAACAGATGGGGGAGATATAGCAATTTCTCTAGCTAAATCATTTATAATCGACGGCGGAAAAATTAAGTATAATGGACTCTATCTTTCAGAGATAAATGAATGGAGAAGAGTTAGAGATATACAATATACTGCAATATTTGAAAGTGTAGAAGATTTTTCTTATCAAACAATGATTAAAAAAGCTATTCTTATGCTTCTGGAAGATGATGACCAAACACAAAAACTGAATATCAACTCTTGGAAATTAACAGATTCAAGTATCACGCATGAGTATTTGTTGGAACATGCAAAAAGTAGAGATATTATTAGGAGAGTGTTGTTATGTAGGCCGTTTACATGTCTCGGGATTCTCTATATTCAAGGTGAATGTGTCGCTCAGTATTTAAATAGTCATTTGCAAGAAATTGAGGATGAGGTCAGCAATTATTTTGTTTCAACATTAGGAATAACAGCCAAAAAAATAGCATCAATAAATACAAATGTGGTAGTCGCAAATTTTTTTCCTGATAAAAGAAAACGTCAGTTTAAAGATAAAGCTGTGCTATGGGGAAAAGAAGTTAAAATAGACTCTTCTGTAGAAGTTGTGCAAGGTGCTTTGTTAGGTTTATTTACTCCTTTTAGTAATTCGAATTTTAAATCAATTCAAAAGAATAATACGTTTGAACGCAAAATCGTTTCATTCAGAAAAAATAATCTTGAAGACATAATTAATATATTATCAAAAGGCATTCTTGCAAAATTTGAGATTTCTCGCTATGGAGGTGAAGACAATAGAAAATCTTATACAGACACTGAATCAAGTCAATTGGGATTTTTCTGATTATAACAGTGCAAAATATCCACTTGATATTAACTCAATTCCTTGGTATCCAGCAACTTTTCCAACTCCAATTCCTAAGTTTCTTATTGGGTTGTTATCTGAAGTCGGTGATATTGTACTTGATCCATTTGGTGGTAAGGGTACAACGGCTGTTGAAGCGATAAAGCTTAACCGACGTTTTTATTATAATGATTTAAACCCTTTTGCAGTTGACATTACGAAGGCAATTTTGCAGGCTATTAAAAGTTGTAATCTTGAGAGAGCTGCAATTGAGCAAATAATTAATTCAGATAAAAAGACTTGCGTTTGTAGTCCTCGAACTTGTATAGAAAACGAGTATGAAGGAAAAGAAGAAGAAAAAGTGATGGCCAATTGTCCCGAATATATATTTAATGATTTGAAAGATTTGGGAATAGATAAGGATGTTGTATTTTGGTATCACATTGACACATTAATAGAATTGATTAGTCTATTTAAACAAATGCTGAGGGAAAATTCTGATTCTGATGGTTGCATGATTAGAAAGTTTGCGTTTGTTTCGATATTGAAACAAATGTGCTCTCAACGGGGACATTTTACTTATGTTACTGATAATTGCCGTCCGAAAAAGCTTGTTTATTATAATGCTATTTCTGCTTATTTTTCTATACTTGAACGAATAAATCTATCTTCTTTAGATCTTATCAAACAATTCAGTACAATTAATGAAACTGGTGATCTCACCTCTTTAATTGCTGATTCGGTGATACAATCGGGTGATGCGCGCAGACTTAGTTATGTTAATGACAATAGTATCGATTTTGTATTAACTTCGCCACCATATTTATGTGCCCAAGATTATGTGAAAACTATGAGATTAACAAATCTATTCTTTCCAGATAAGATATTTGGGGAACGAGCTCCCAATGAGATAGGATCAAGAAGTAAAAGACATAGTAATGCGGAAGTGGTTGTAACAAATTTCTATTCCGATATGGACAAAGTATTTTCTGAAATAGAACGAGTTCTTAAACCAGAAAAGTATTTTTGCCTTATAATCGGTCAAGGTAAAGGTAAAATTACTGAATCTTATGACACTATTGATGATCTAACAAAATTAGTCATAAATAAGTATGGTTTTTCGAAAATATTCTATACCGAACGCAAAATAGGATATAAAACAGTTAGAGTAGGCGGTGTGGATAATGAAACCGTCATTGTTTTCCGAAAGAACTAGGGTGGGAGGAATAAAAGTATGTCAAAACCGTGGGTGGTTAGTTTATTGTCTACAGATTATGATTTAAAAGAGTATCGAGAATCGGTGATTTCTGAGCTTAAAAAACATGATATAGTATTATCTGCATTTGAATTACCAGATTTTCCAGTAGAACCCACAGAGCATTCTCATGATAGTTGTCTAATTGCACTAGATCGGTCAGATATTGCTCTTTTGATAATTGATAAGCGGTATGGAGGCATTTATTATGATTCAAAGGATGTTTCAATAACTGAAACAGAGTATCTGGCGGCGGTAAACAAGGGGAAACCAGCTTTAGTTTTTGTTGCAAAAAAAACTTGGGATGAGCGATATAAATATAATAAGAATTACAAGAAATCAAAAAAAAGCAAAGAGGATTTTGATAAAGAATATAAGTGTAATTACGTTCAAAACACGAAGGTCATTCAATTTGTTGATAATGTGCAATTGTCGTATGAGAAAAATGGTTGTAGTAATTGGATAAATTTCTTTACGGATATACCAGATCTTCTAGAAAAAATCCAAGGAAAACTAAAAGGATTGTCAAGATTCTATGCCCAAAAGATTGTTGAGTCACAAATAAAAGATTTGTCCTGTAGGCATACTTCCACAAGTCTTTCAATGTCCTTAGGTGATGTGTTTAAAAGAGGATACTACATTGAACCTGCTTATATAATAGATTCAGGTGAGTTGCTTTTAGAAAATGAGCCTTTGGATGATAGGATTGTTGAAACGATGAATAATTTTTCATCTATATTAGTATATGGTGAAGCAGGATATGGCAAAACTACTTTGCTAGCAAAGAGTTTTATATCACACGCAGAGAAGTATATTGAGAAAAAAACATATAAAATTCCATTTTATCTTTGGCTGAAAAAGAAAAATAGTTCATATCATTTTAATTATATTAAATATATTGATGAATGTTTTGAAGAAAATTTGAAGAAAAGTCCTTATCCTTTTATGGACATTGACAACTTGGAACCATACTTCTATTTAGATGGATTTGATGAAATTGCAGAAAAGCTATCTGAGAAAGAAGTTTGCGAAATAGGTTATTCAGAGGTGTTTAAATATCCGATACTATTAACGTGTCGCTTTCAATATGCTTTAAGATATTTAAATTACTCAAATTTTGCAGATAAATTTAACTCTCGGATAAAAGTTGAAACTTGGAATGAGGATAAAGCAAAAGACTATATAAAAAACTTTTGTCTAGCTCGAAAAAAGGATACTGCCTATTATGACAGAATAAACTCACTTTTAGAAAGTAATCAAGAATTGTACGGAATTTTAAATAATCCATTATTGATTACAATGCTATTATGGATAATCGAACAAAGAAGGATGTATATTCCAGAGATGATAAGAAGTAGTATTGATTTATTTTCTGAATGTATAACAGAGTTGGCAAAACGAGAACTTAATCGGCCAGGTACGGAGAACCTTTCTAAAGATAATATTGTGTTGATTTGGTCATATGCTGCTTGGATATTTTACAAGAACAAAATGTTTAAAACCAAAACAAAAATGAGTGATTTGCTTGAAGAGTTGCATAACCATGTATTAAAAGATTTAGGAAATGGATATAATGAATGTCTTTTTGAGATTTTATTTGATACAAATGGAGATATAATATTTGGAACTTTTCATGAACAGTTTTTAGAGTTTTTAGTTGCTAATTTGCTACTCGTTTCATGTTTAGAAAATAAATATCCGTACCCAGAATATTTAAAATACGTAATGCGACCTGAAATTAATAGATACTTTAGAGCAATATGGATAGAAAGTATGAGCGAAAAAAAAGCTAAAGTAATTGAGAACTTGCAGCAACAGTTTTATTGCTGTTTGGGTGATAATAAAAATGAAAATGTGTCAATGAGAGTTAATGCTATTTACCATATTTCTCGTTTTAAATTTGACAACCAGAACGAAATAATAAATAGGGCATTTAGTATTGAAAAACATATTTCTGTTAGATTATCGTTATTTTTTGGCGCAATAAAAATGGGACGATTAGACGATGAAAAGGAATTTTTTAATTTGTTGACAACGTCAGAAGAATACAATATGTCTAATAGAGGATACCATTTAACTTATTACTCTGATATGATTATAGGCGATAGTTTACCTTTTATAGATGATGAAAAAGTAGGTTGGATCGGAACTCTAAGGGCATTTCAGCGACACTTTGAAAGTAATAAAATTGAACATTATTACTTGCGCAGAATTGATTTAGTAACGATGCTTCATCTGATTAAATCTCGAAATTCAATGGAACCATTAACTCAAGATTTGTTGGATCATTTTTCAAAATTAACTTACAATCCCCCATTTTCAGATAACATAGAGTTTCAAACAGGTATTGAGGAAGCTTTTGAAAACGTAAAAGAGCAGTGTGAATACCTTAATAAGTAGAATGATGCTTTTACCTTGGCTTTTATGGAAGTTAAAAATATTTTAGGGTGCATGAAAAGGGTGAAGAAAAATATTATGTTCAATTGAAGTAAAATTAAATATATATCATGAAATAGATATATAACGTATGAAACAATTATATTTGGAAAAGTAATGTGATTTCGAAAAGCTGCGTTAAGTATGACCTTCTCCGCCACCATGAACTACGCATCAACATTGATGTTAGATAGAACCTGTTACGTAAGTAGCAGGTTTTTTTGTGTTTTTTTTAAAGTGAGAAGAATAACCTTAATTATTTTGAATTTCTGATACAATTATTCTTAATGCTAATAAAATTGATCATAGCTCATCAAGATGGTAATTAAAAATTGAAATACATCAAGGAGTAGTAAAATGGCTGAAATTAAATTATTCTCTGAACAAAATGGTGTTTCTGAGCTTCCTTCCACCGCTGTTACTTTAAAGAATGAGCTTCAAACACTTATTGAAAAAATATGCTAGCTTTCTTCGGCGTAACCTTTTTTAAAAGTGAGTTTCAAATAACGAATAGACAGATCGACAGCTTAGGAATTGATGAGAATGATGGTCCTGTTATTTTTGAGTATAAGCGCAGTGTTAATGAAGATGTTATTAATCAAGGGTTATTTTATCTTGACTGGTTGTTAGAACATATTGTAGATTTTAAATTACTGGTCATGAAAATCATGCAGATTCAGCACTCGATCAATAATTATCCAAGGAATGTGTTTGGTAAAATATTAGTTAAGCAAAAGGTCTCCAAAAAGTTGTGCACCCATTAAGGTGGTTTCGAAGCAAAGAGCCATTGTCAATACCGATCAAATGCGTTACCTTTAAAGATGTCCAGTCTCTAAGAAAGGTA
>NZ_JBGSHG010000129.1:0-5091 GCF_041752335.1 Acetobacterium sp.
GTCAGACCGGAAGTTTGCCGCCGGCTTCCTTCAGATTCCCCGTCGCCGGGGACACCCTTGCCTTAAGCTATGCACTTGGCACTACCTACCCGTGCTCGGGACTTTCACCCGTTAGATTGCGCCCATGCCGGGCGCACCATATAAAAAAGAGAAACCTGCGGGCTTCTCTTTTTTTATTACAAACGCTATTTATTAATGCTGTTATGATGACGCTATTATTCTTATGCCAGTCCGATAAACTTACCTGCAATCGGCAGCCAGAGTGTGGCTAGACCAATAAAAGCCAATTGGAGCCAGATGGTGGCCTTGGGCATATCAGTCATCTTATAATAGCCAGCAGTATAGGTGATCAATGGAATAGTATCAATAGGGAATAAATAACAGTTTCCGGCACATAGTCCCAATGTAATGATCAACAGCGCCGGATTGATGCCCGTGGTTGCTGCCAGACTGATAATGACCGGAGTCAGAACGCCAATTAAAGCCGGAGCCACCGGAACAATCAGCATAATAATAAAACTCAGAACTGCTACAAAGAAAACGCCTTGCATGATTGAAAATGACAATGATGATGGCAGGATATAGGTTACAAACCACTCACTGACACCGTTTGCAACAATTGTGTTGGCAATACATAAAACCGTCCCAATTAAGATAAATGAAGTCCAGCTCACCGCTTTCATGTAGCGATCCCAGGTGAGGATCTTAATGCCCGGCAAAAAGAAACTGACACAGCCAAATAAGGCGACGACAGTCACTTCAATGGCCGGAATGAATGAGCTGAGAAGCCAGAATATAATCATCCCTGAACCGATGAGAATGACTTTAATCTCTCTGCTGCCCACTTTCTCCTTAACTTCAATTGTAGTCATATATGCTTTAATTTCAGTTTCTGCGATTTCAGCAGGGGGATATATTTTTGTTAGAACAAACCACGCCAGCGGTACCATTATTAGCACTATGGGAATACTGCAGACCATCCATTGAATAAAGGTAATCTGGATACCCGCCAGATTCTGCAACAGACCAATGGTCAGAATATTGATTCCACTACCTGCTGGGGTCATCAGTCCACCCAACATCACCGCAATGGGAATTCCCATCATCAGTGATTTGGCCGTTTGCTTGCGATCTGCTTCGTTATTGAAAAGTTTGAGAAAACTGGCACCGATTCCCATAAATACAACTACTGATGGCACATCCGTGACGATGGAAGAGACAATGGCTCCGGCCACCATAATTGCCAAAACGCAGGTTTTGACATCTTTGCCAAATTTTTTTAGCAGAGCATGCAAGATCCGTTGGACAATCGGCGTGGAAGTCACCGCCTCTGCCATCCCGAATGACGCCAAGACAAAAAATAAGATCGTGTTGGTAAATCCGCTCAGTCCGACGGTCAGATTTTTGGTAACCCCGAGTGTTGGTAATAATGCCAGACACAAGAAACAAATAACCCCAACCGGAAGCGCCTCAGTAATTAACATAATTAAGAAGAACAGTAGCAAGCCAATGGTTATCAGTCCTTTATCTGTCAGACCCATTGGTATGGGTAGAAAAAAAACGACTATCAGCACGGCAATGCTGATGATCAATCCGAATATTTGTTTTTTATTCATAATCCACCTCAATCGTAGTTTAAAGATGATAGTTATTCTGTAATAGCCAACATTATCGCTATTCATCTCATGAAACAAATAAGAAGCCTATCAATTGATTTGAATATGGCTTCTTATTTTTATGTAATTATTATAATGTCATCTTCTTACGTCTACTATTCTGTTATTTTATTTCTGGCATTTATTTCAGCCTGATATTGTGTTACTTTTTCTCTGGTTAAACGGTAGCCAAAGGTTAACAGAACCGCACCGGCCAGAACCGTAGCACCAGGAATTGTACAGAATAAAGTGGTAATACCAGCTTTTAATTCTGGTGTGGCAGTAGCCGGATCCATTTTTGCAACAAAGCCTACCGATGCCAGCATGGCTGGAATGATTAAACCTTTGATGAAGATAGCAAGTTTCAATGGTAAATTCGATAATCCCATAACCCAGCTTGATGCTGCTTTTCCTGTTTTCCATTCGCTGTAGATCGATGCATCACCATATAAAGCAACCATCAATGCATAAAGGAATCCTAGGAAGAACTGCGCACAGGAAAGGACAACCAGAACCATTGTGATATTTCCAACGACGAATTGACAACCAATTAAGAAAACGCCCAAACCGTAACAGCCAATCAGTGCGGCTGTTCGTGTTGACAGTTTTGCAGCAACATACTTGCTTGAATATGAACCAATTACCGCCATAATATTGGCTACCAGCAAGTATACACTAAACATTGCAACGTCGTTTGCTACATAGGTAAAGAAGTATACTGCCGAACCGGCACAGACAAAGTTAACTGTCCAACGTGCGACATCTGCTAAAAGCAACACTAACAAATGTGGGTTCTGAACCAATGATCTAGCCATATCGCCAATGGATATTTTTTCTTTTTTTGCAGTATTCGTATTTGCAGCAGCATCTTCATATGTTACTTCATATCCACTTGTCAGTTTGAAGTGAATGAAATAGCCTAACCAATAAACACATGCCATTGCGAATGCCGAAATAGTGAACCCAAGCACAGGGTTTTTGACTAATTCACCAACCCATAAAATAGTGGCTAAGCCCATTGCGGAGAAAATAATTTTCCCAACATTTGCATAAGCGCCGCGTGTTGCGGATAATTGTGTTCGGTCTTCTGGTGTTGTTGATATTGTTGGAATTAATGCTATATTAGCAACGTACGAGAAGTTCCAAGCCACATGTGAAGTAATGAAAGCGACACAAATGATGACGATTGGTACGATTCCAGTGCCAATAACCGTAAACATCATCGTATAGAGAACCACGACAATTGGTGGTATTACCAACAAATACGATCTGTATTTTCCCCATTTCATTGGTTTAAGAGCATCAATAAATCCGCCATAGAAAGGTGATAATACCATATCTACTGTACTTGTTAAGGTCATAATTATTGCAGTTGTTCCCAAATCAAATTTTGCAATGTTTGTTAAGAAATATGCAAAATAAAAAACTTCGACATTCGACATCAGAGTAAAACCAAGATCTCCGATACCAAAGAATTTCTTAAGCCCTGAACTTAAGGGTTTTTTTTCCATAAAAGAGCCTCCTCAGATTTTTTTAATGGTCGACCAAAGTAAAATTTCCGGATTTTTACCTTCGTCATTTTTGATCTTACAGTAATATTACTAAGACTTACTAAAATAGTAACCCTTTACATTGTATTTGTCAAGCATTTTTTAATAAATCGCAGCTCTTTTACTGTTTTTTTAGTAATTTCTATTATATTATTTTTTTATTTCATGATTTTATCAATTTTCCTTGTTAATTCTCTCACTTAATGCTAAAATTGCTATGCTAATTGTTTTAAGGAGATTACTAATGCGAAAAATGACTAAAGGCGAGATGACCAAAGAACGCATCTACAAGAGCGCCAAAGAACTTTTTTATAATCAGGGCTACAACACCACGACGATTCAACAAATCGCCGATCATTCTGAGACAACTTTAGGTTCCATGACCTATCATTTTGCAACAAAAGATACCTTTATTGCGAGAATTTTTGATGACTATCTCGATTCGATCCACGAATCGCTCAAAGAAAAACTGATTGGATATAAACCCATCAATGCCTTCGAAAAACATTTCTATCTAACCATGGTCTGGTATCATCATCTCCTGAGTGACCCGCGTGTCAATAAATTTTATTATGAAATTTCTCAAAATGATTCACTGTATCCTTTTCTGCATGGAAAAATGGGAGAAATTTATCATGACTTTGTCAGAGATTATAATTTGCGTATCCGTCCGATTGAATTCGATGCCCTGCTGATCGCCGATTTCGGGGCACGACGCGAACTGACACGAGCTTTTTGCGAAACTAGGATCAAAATGCCGGTGGAAGATTTTTCTATTCTTATTATTACAAATACGGCCCGATGTTTGGGTATTCCTGCCAAATCAATCTATCGTGTCAGCTATGAAGCCTTACTGTTTTTTCGGGAACATGATTTTTCAGAAATTAAATTACTGATCTAAAAAAGGTCTATTCAGAAATCATCTGAATAGACCTTTTTATTTGTTATTCTATTTTGCCTTAAAGGTAATAATCACACCTTCGGTGACGCTGTTTGCCCAGCTGCCATCGCTTGAAAAAACGATATGCTGCCCTTGAACAATAGGCACAATCGATGCCAGGTCGTAGCCTTTCTCATCATAATTATTACAGAGATCTTCAATTTCCTGAGCTAATTCGACCGTTTTACATTTTCTGAAGCCCTTATTATAGTCATTTCCAACCGAATCTACTTTATCACTGATGGTCACGCTGATATATTTTTTCATTTACTTTTTCCCCCAACAAAATTTATAGTTCTATTGTATCATAATTGCGAAATAAGTTCGAATGAAGTTTTTCAAATCACCATTTTTACGCGAACCAAGATTCCGCTCCGCTTCATCTTGGTTCGCGGGCAGTCGCCAACTGCAAGCGAGCTTGCGATTGGCTCGTTGCCTTCACGCAAAAAACCGCCTCTATGGGAGAGGCGGCAAAAATTGACTGATACTTGTTATTTGCCTTACGCTATCGAACTGATCAAACAGCATCGCTCAAATATCAATTTGTTTTCTTATTTTTATATTTTGCGAAGCAAAATATTAATCAGCTAACATTTTGGCTACAACACCAGAACCAACGGTACGGCCGCCTTCACGAATCGCGAAACGTAAACCTTCTTCGATCGCGATTGGAGTGATCAGAGTGATTTCCATTTGCACGTTATCGCCAGGCATTACCATTTCTACGCCTTCTGGTAATTTGATGATACCAGTTACGTCAGTTGTTCTGAAGTAGAACTGTGGTCGGTATCCGTCGAAGAATGGAGTATGACGTCCGCCTTCTTCTTTGGTTAAGACATATACTTCTGATGAGTAGTGGGTATGTGGTTTGATGGAACCTGGCTTAGCCAGTACCTGACCACGTTCGATTTGAGTCCGGTCAACACCACGTAATAATGCCCCAACG
>NZ_JBGSHG010000130.1:0-9754 GCF_041752335.1 Acetobacterium sp.
GGCGACTGTGCCTTACGGGCTAAACAGGCCGGCTTTGATGGCATCGAAGTGCATGCCGGACATGGCTATTTAATTGCCGAATTCATGTCCACCTATGTCAACAAACGTACTGATAAATACGGCGGTTGTCTGGATAATCGCTTACGCTTTGTTAAAGAAATCTATACCAATATCCGCAGTAAGGTCGGCGACGATTTCCCGGTCATGATCCGTTTTTCAGCTGACGAAGTGGTTCAGGGCGGCCGGGACATTTCTGAATCCCGGGTCCTGGCTAAATTATTTGCCGAATGGGGTTTTGATGCCCTGCATGTTTCCAGTGGTGCCTATGGCGATCATAATAAGGGGATTGTTTCGCCGATGTATGTCTCCCATGCCTGGACTGTCGACTTTGCTGCCGAGATCAAAAGAATCGTCGATATCCCGGTCTTTACCGTCAACCGCATCAATGATCCCCGCATGGCCGATGGTCTGCTGGAAATGGGCAAAGCCGATTTCATCGGAATAGGCCGGGGCTCCCTGGCCGATCCGGAGCTGCCTAACAAGGCCAAGGCTGGTGATTTAACCTCAATCCGCTACTGCATCGGATGTATGCAGGGCTGTGTAGGGAAGTTACTGGTGGGTGAAGCCATCACCTGTCTGGTCAATCCCTCGCTGGGCCAAGAATATCAATTGGATTATAGCAAAGTCACCAAACCGAAAAAAGTCCTGATTGCCGGCGGCGGACCCGGTGGCCTGGAAGCGGCTCGAGCCGCGGCGATCAAAGGCCACGAGGTCACGCTTTATGAGCAGGGCAGCTTTTTAGGCGGTCAATTTAAATCCGCTGCTTATCCCCCCTGCAAGGGTGAGTTGGCCACTTATACCAACTGGATCACTCACGAACTGGATCAGTTAGGGGTGACGATTCATCTCAACAGCCAAGTGACAAAAGAACTGGTCACCGCTGAAAAACCGGATACCGTTATCGTCGCCACCGGCGGAACCCCCTGCAAACCAGCCATCAAAGGGATCGACAAAGCCCTGGTTGTCACCGCTGAGGATGCCTTACTGGGCAATGTGGCCACCGGTGATCAAATTGTTGTCGCCGGCGGCGGTGAGGTCGGTTCAGAAACGGCGGCGCATCTGGCGATGCAGCAACGGGATGTGACCATCATCGAAATGCTGCCCAAGATCTGCAGCGATCTCGATGGCGTCAACAAGTTCAATCTGATGAAAATCCTCCGCGAATATGAGGTCAACCAAATGACCCAAACCAAAGTGGTCGAAATTCTGGATGATGGCGTGGTCATCGAAAACAGCCAGGGCTAGCAGACCCTGCCAGCCGATACTGTCGTCATCGCTTTAGGCTACCGTCCCAACAACCAGCTGGCCGAAGCATTATCAGCCGTTCACAACCACGTCATCGTCATTGGCGGAGCCGTCAAAACCAGCAATGCCATGGTGGCGATCAATGACGGCTTTAATGTCGGCTTATCGCTGTAACCGCCACTACACCGCTAACAATTAAAGATAAAAAAAAAGGATCGGTGCTGGTAAAGCCCTATCCTTGAGGTTATCTATAAACTACCGTACCGACCAATTGTTAATCTGTTGTTCGCCGCGCCATGCGAAATCCGCTACGCTTCTTTCGCATTGGTCGCGGGCAGTCGCCAACTATAAACCAGCTTATGATTGGCTCGTTGCCTGCGCGCAGAATCGGACAGGCTCTGCCGTGTCCGCTCCGATGCGTACAACATGATGTAACAATTGTCGGTACTGGGTTATCTTTTTTGACAGTCTAAAGGATAGGTGCTTTTTTAAAGCCCTATCCTTTTTTATTTGTCTTGTTTCATAAATGTGATACAATGAAAAAAAAACTGAAGCCACTATAGGGAGGAAAATCATGACATATCGCATTGGGGAAGTCTCCAAACTCTTGGGTCTGCCGGTGGAGACTATCCGCTATTATGAAAAAGAGCAGATTATTGCGCCAAAACGTCAGGAAAACAGTGACTACCGCACCTATGAAACCTGGGATATCTTTTTTCTGATGGAATGCATGCGCTACCGCAGCTTTGACATTTCGTTAAAAGATATTTCCAAGATGCTTCATAATGATTCGCTGGACTTTTTTGTCGAGCGGATTGGCTTTAAACAACAGGTCATCGATGAAAAACTGCGCTATTATCAGATGCTGGAGCGCAAGATTTCCGCCTACAAGGATAAACTGGCAAGTCTGCCCTACAATGTCGGCTGCTATTGGTTCGTCAATACCCCCGAGTATCGTTACTTTACCTATGTCCAGCGCGAAGACGGCGATCATTATGGCGAGGTTGAGGAAAAACCCTTATTTCCGCACTGGCTCAAGCAGATTCCCTTTGTTGAGTTTACCCATCACATTGCTTTTGCTGACATCGCCAACCCCCGCATCGACCGGGACGCCTGGGGGCTGTGTGTCGAAAGCGCTGACGCGGCGTTGTTAAATCTGCCGCTGAACGCGGATGTGCAGATCCGACCGGCGGGTTTGTGTTTGTGTACGGTGATGGATCTGGGCGACTATGGCAATTTGACGTTACGGCAGTTTGATCCGCTGGTGGCCTATATCCGCGACCACGGCATTGTTCCGGAAGGTGATATCATCGGCAAAATCCTGACCCGGGTCCACGCCGATGGAAAAATTCACCGTTATATTGAGTATACGATCCCAGTCAGGAAATAAAAACCAAAAAAACGGAGGACAAAGCGATGAAAACTGTAAATACAAAGCCGCAGCCACAGCGTGTTAAACTTATTTTTAATCCCGGTTCTGGCGTGAATGACGAATCCCCACTGCAAATCATGGCCGTCGTTAAAGAAATGCAGGCCCGGCAGTTAATCCCGGAACTTTATTTAATTGAACCCGACAGTAACTTGCAGGAAGTGGTCGATGAGGCTATTGCCCAGGGCATTGAGCTGTTTGTGGTGTGTGGCGGCGACGGTACCGTTTCTTCGGTCACCAAGGCACTCTACGGTTCGGCAGCGACACTTGGCATTGTTCCCACCGGAACCCGGAACAATGTGGCCTTAAGCCTCGGTATCCCCACCGATATTGCGGCGGCCGTCGCCATCCTCAGCGAAGGACAGCGTTTAAAAATAGATCTCGGCCTGGTCACTTGCGACGGTGTCAGCACGCCTTTTATCGAGCTTTGCTCAGTGGGATTATTTTCGACCCTGTTCCCCGCCGGGGATGACATTCAGCATGGCAACATCACCCGGATCGGTGATTTTCTGGGCATTCTGACGACTGCTCCGCCCTCGGACATCCATCTTTTTCTGGACGATAATCAGGAAATCAGCGAGTTGGGTCATGCCGCATTAATTTCTAATATGCCCTATATCGGTCGAAATTATCAAGTCGGTGCGCCTGATGCCTATCTTGACGGCTTACTGGATGTGATGTTTTTTGCCGATCTGTCCAAACTCGATTTAATCAATTATATTCTGACTGGCGTCGGTACCGATAACCCCGAGGATCCCCGGATTTTGCACTATCAGGTCCGTGAAATGGTCATCGACACCGAACCGGCCATGGCGGTGATGGCCGATGGCATCAGTTTGGGCGAAGGGTCGGTGCGTATCAAAGTCCAGCCCCAGGCTTTGTCAGTCATGGTTGGAGCGACCGCGTCACATGAAGAGCAATAAGCCGGATCAGTCCGGTACTGACAATGGCTATAAAGCAACTAAAAAAAGCCCCTTATCGGTGGCTAAAATTCGCGACGTTGGGCAGAAAATCATAACCGGGATCCGCCATATCCCCCCGCTTTACTGGTTAATTATGGTTGCGATTGTCCTCGTTTCATTTCTGCTCGTTATTCCTGATTATGTCTGGATCATTTTTTCAGACGCCGTCAAAAGCCAAAATGCACTGCTGATCCTGGTCCTGATTTTTGCTTTAACCACTATTTCGCTGGTGTGGTCGGTTGGTCAACGGATTGATGTCTGGGTTTTTACTTATTTTAATATGCATGGCCGCCGCCGGGGCTGGCTTGATGGGACGATGCTGGTTTTGACGCAGCTTGGCAACGGGATTTTTGCGATGATCCTGGCCACTATTTTGTATTTTTTGGGGTACCACGTCCTTGCCTATGCCTTT
This sequence comes from Acetobacterium sp., assembly GCF_041752335.1. Lineage (GTDB taxonomy): Bacteria > Bacillota > Clostridia > Eubacteriales > Eubacteriaceae > Acetobacterium. The sequence continues at coordinate 4,109 of NZ_JBGSHG010000130.1, forward strand.
GTCTTAGGCACCTTATCATTATGGTTTGTGGTGGAACTGATAAAAATGCTGGTTCATCGCACCCGACCCTATCAAAAGATTGAAAATAGTCGCATTGTCGGGTCACCCGCCAGAGGCAGTTCTTTTCCCAGTGGCCATACTAGCCAATCCTTTTTTATGGCAACCTTTCTCTTACCCTATTTTCACGTCAACTTTTTTATCGGGTTAGCTGGTTATCTGCTGGCATTTTTGGTCGGGATCACCCGGATCTATGTCGGCATGCACTACCCTCGGGATGTCCTCGGCGGGGCGATGCTGGGAACCGCCTGGGGCCTGTTAGGCGTGATTCTGATACAGTCATTTTGAATTTAACAGCGGCGGATGCAATTTTGGCATGGCTAAAAACCACTGTAAAAGCCTGATCAGAACAAATTCGATCAGGCTTAAAAGATCCGTTTATCATCACTGTCTTTCGGGGTAGCCGCTTTAATGGTTAAATATTTGGGACTTACATAAAACCAGGCGTATTCCAGAATTTTTAGGGTGGCTTCGTTCTTGATCATTTCGGTGATTTCAAAAATCGGTTCATTCTCGTTCAAATTAAGTTTCTCTCGAACTTCTTCTGAAGGCATAGTCACCGTAATGTTCAGTGATTTATCCAGCACAAAAGCCAGTTTTTCTTCGACCGGTTTCAGATAGTTGGCAAATTTCAGCATGTCCTCAATGACTGGCTGATGATGGACATAAGGCAGATAAATAATTTCCATGGCAATTTCTTTTTGATCCGAAAATAAAATCCGCTTTACTTCCACGGCCTTCTGGTTTTCTTCTAAATTTAAGATCCGATCAATCTGTTTTGAAGGAAACAACACTTTAACCGAGATCAGTTTAACCTCATCAATATGGGTATTTAAACCGTCATATTTATTAAATTTAAACTGGAAAATATCCACCTCGGGCTTACAGACAAAATTGCCCTTGCCGGGAACCGAATAAATATAGCCTTCATTGGAAAGCAGCGACAGGCTTTTGCGGATCGTCATTCGGCTGGCGGAATACTCATTCATCAGTGAAGTTTCAGAATTGAGCATATCGCCGGGCTTGAGCTGACTTTTTAAGATTTTATCCTTTAAACTCGCCACAATTGCCAAATATAAAACATCACTCATTCATCTTTCGCTCCCTTATTTTTCTCTGCCAGATAGACTTCACAATAGCGGATACCCTCGTAAAAATTATTGGTCATAAAATCAATTTGGGGGATTTTGACATAGTCATGACTGACCACCGCCCCACCCAGTAAAAAGCGACGATTCTCCAGCAGGTTTTGTTCTTCCAGGGCATTCCCCAATTGCTGAAGATAGGGAATTGAATTGGTCATGACGCAGCTGACCGCAATAATATCCGGTTGATGCTGTTTAACCGCTTCAATAAATTTCTCGACTTTAACATCCACCCCCAGATCAATGACGGCAATCCCGCGATTCTCCAGAGCATCGATCATCAGATCCTTCCCGATATCATGAATATCATCAAAAATCGTCCCAAAAAGGACGGTTCCCAGTGGTTTGATAGCATTCCTTTTCCCATAATGAAGATTGGCTGATGCAAAAATATTCTTTGCAATCATGCCCGAGACAATCAGATCAGCAATATAGCATTCACCATTTTCATACTTTTTCCCAATTTCGTTTAAACCTTCCATCACGATGTCATAAAGTTCCTGGGCCTCAATTCCCTGATGGATTAATTCATCCGCAAAGGCTTCTGCTTCATCCAGTTTTAAGTCCACAATCAATTTGATCAAATTTTCCTTCATCTTTTCCCCTCAACTCTTACGTACAGCTCTGTATGTTTGATTATAGCACAATTACTTTTTTCAGCCTAGTCATTTTCAGCCAGCATGATAGAGTACCAGCCCAAAATAAGTCACCTTATCTGCGCCGTTATTATAAGTCATTCCCAGACTTCGGCTCAACCCGACGACATCAATGCCGGCAGCTTCCAGGGAGGGAATGGCGTCCTCAGGGAAACGACAGGGTTCGTCAGTCAGGATGGCACAGCTTTCACAAATACTGCAGGTACCGGCGGAGAAAAAGAGACAGTCCAGCTGATCCGCTTTTGCCAGTTTGTTGATTTCCTGAATTTCTTCCCGAAAGGCAACCCCGGCCTCCACCATGCTTTGATAATCATAACGACTCTTTACCGGATAGGCTTTGGAAAACACCAACCCTTTGCCGTAACCCTTTATCACTTGCCGATAATGCTCCAGATCTCCCACCGCCGGAGGGCACATGTGATTTTTTCCGTAAAATCCACAATAGTTATCAGCACAACGGTCTCGCACTTCCTGAGTAATATGAATAGTGTTGATGTCATCAATTTCTGCGATTTCAGTAAAATTTCCGCTTTCAAGGTAGCTTTTCATGTTCTTCTCCTAATAAATTTTTTAGCTTATAAGCATTAGTAGCCCTTCTCCTGAATAGTTCAGGAAAAGGGCCAAAAGATAGGAATATGGTCGTTGTCGCTATTTTTTCACAAACTCAATTTTTGCGCCGGTGGTGTACTTCCGGCAGAATCGGTCCCGACCTAAAAGCAGTTCGGTGGCTTTTAGCGACTCGATCAGCGGCACGTTTTCCGGGTTGACCACCGCCGAATCCATACCGGCTGCCACTGCCAAAGTCAGGAAGGTGCGGTTGACCAGCGCCCGATTGGGCAGCCCGAAGGAAATATTGCTCAGCCCCCCGGTGATATGAGCTTCCGGATAGGTTTCCCGGATGGCCCGGATCGATTCAAAAGCAATCAGACCCGCCTGCTGATCGGTGGCTACGGCCATAATCAACGGGTCAATATAGACTTTATCATCGGCGATCCCGGCTGCCCGGGTGGCCTCAAAAATCCGCTCCAAAACTGCCATCCGTTCGGCCACGGTTTTTGGCATCCCGGATTGTGATTCATCCAGCGCCAACGCAATGACATTGCAATCCCGTTCTTTGATAAACGGTATAAAACTTTTCAACCGTTGTGGATCACCATTGATGGAATTGATCATCGGTGTTGCTTTGACCGCATGAATGGCTGATTCAATCACTTCCGGGGTAGAGCTGTCGATGCAGATCGGGGTATCCGTGACGGACTGCACGACCTCCAGCAGCCACAGCATGTCCTCTTTCTCCCGGGAGGGATCGGTGCCGGCGTTTACATCCAGATAATCGGCTCCGGCATTGGCCTGGTCCAGGGCCGTTTTTCTGATGAAGTCTGCATCCCGGTTGATAATAGCCTCCTGGATGGCTTTGCGGGTTCCATTTATTTTTTCTCCGATAAATATCATTATTAACTCCTCTTATATACTGAAAATATGTCTAATTCTAAGTTTTCCTTTTTTGCTTAATCTAATCAACCAATTATGATACTGCGATGAATTCTCACGATTCACTGCTCAGTAATTTGCGCAGGTAACATTCTTTTTTCTAAAATTTTTCCAACAGCTGTAATGGCCAATCCAAGTAGAAATCCGCCAAAAGTTGCAAGCCCAACGTAAATAATATTTGTTACTGGTTGAGAAAAGACAATTGATAAAGTTACAAAAATAATTGTGACTTTATTAAACCACGTTTTTTCAAGTAAAATAACGTGTGCTCCTAAAACACTAAAAGGCAATATAAATAAGGTAATACATGTTGCTATGGTTGGATTCAAACCTGAACTAATCATGAATCCGACACCGGTTACTCCAATAAAACCCCATATCAAACCCGCTATTGTGCTACATGTATAGCTTGGAAGAAGCTTAATCGTTGCACCATCGTTAAAGAATATTGACAGAGCAGCTAAAGAGATCCATATATAGCCTCCAGGAACAACTGTATTAAGCGGTGTAAGAGCAAAAATTGCGCCATAACAGGAAACTAAAATGCCTATACAAAAAACCCAAGTCCACATATATTTTTTCATTTTTCTTCATCTCGCTTTCAATTAATTTTGATAAAAGAATATTGTCATTTATATAAAAATCAAACCCTACTATTTATATTCCACAGCTGTTTTAAACATCGCAACCATATTTTCAAACTTCGCATTAGCCGGTGAATCGCAGCCTGAGGTGACAATCAATCCTTTTGCGCCCACATTATCGATAAGATTCTTGACATAATCTTCGGTTTCAGCTACGGTGCCCATTGAAAGTATCGGCGCTGGCACATCGCCCATAAAAGCAACATGATCCCCCAACAACTTTCTTGCACGCGTGAGATCAGTCATACCATCGGTATTTATGATAACTTTTTGTTTTGGCAATTCCAAAAATCGTTCAATATCTCGATCCCAGTTCTGGTCAAGATGCAAAATGGGGGTGAGCCCATTCTCAATATAAGCTTCAGCAGCTTTTTTCATATATGGCCAAACGAGATTGTCCCATATTTTTGGTGAAACCATTCCTGAAGCGCCGCGCCATCCACCAATCCAACCACTCATTGCATTAGTTTGCTTTAATGTATTTATGGCTTGTTTTAATACTGTAGGGAATACAACATCTTGCACTTCTTTAATTTTATCGAACTTTTTATAACAGTCCATGTAATATTTGGTCATTGAACGTCCACCGCACAAAACCTCAAATGGTGGCGCAAGTAAACCCGGATTAATCACTAGAAATCCGTTTTCGACGAGCATCTGTGCCTGTTCAGGACCTTCAGTCATAACATAATTCATAAAACCTTCTAGCTCTTCGGCTCCAAGTATTCTAGGTAAATATTTCTGATGAAATTCTTCATAACCATGCTCAATGATAAAGTCATAGTCTTCATCTTCAATCAAAGCTTTTTCCTGAACCTGCCATAAAGCGTCATCCGGAAGTTCTCTGCCAGGAGACTTTACTTGTGACAACCACAACAACGAAATAGCAACGTTCATTCTTCCTGGATAGATTGTATTCAGACAATCGATAGGCGCTATCGCGTCAAGTTCCTTAATATAATCCAAAAATGCTTTAAAACCATTTTTGGTATCAAATATATAATCCTTCATTAACATATTCATATGAGCCGCCGGTGTTGCTGGTCCTCCGAATGCGGTTGAGGGTCTATCATTTTCAAAAACAACTGTTTTTTTAAAACGTTCTACGCGTTGTTCATATAAACTCTTAGTCATGATTATAACATCTCCTTACATAATCTTACGGCTGATTGGGCATCGTCGCCGACAGCATCCGCGCCGGTGTATCTGACCACTGATTCGTCGGTGGGTCCGCCACCGATGATAATTTTGACCTTATCTCTGAGACCGGCTTCCTCAACGGCTTTGACAGTGTTTGAGATGGAATCATAGGCGGTGGTCAATAAACAGGATAATGCCAAAATCGGTGCTCCTGATTCCTTCAGGGCATTGACGAATACTTCCGGTTTGGCATCCACGCCGACATCAATGACATCAAATCCGCCGGATTTGAGCATGACATAAACCAGATCTTTACCGATATCGTGGATATCCCCTTCAACGGTTCCCAGTACGACTTTTCCCAGAATTTCACCGGTTTTTCCGGCCAGGTGGGGTTCCAGCATTTCGCCCACTTCTTTGAACATTTCCCCGGACATCATCAGATCGGATACGAAATATTCGCCGGCACTGAACAATTCACCAACCTTGATCATCCCGGCTTCCCCTTCTTTA
>NZ_JBGSHG010000131.1:0-3930 GCF_041752335.1 Acetobacterium sp.
AAGAAATAATGCGTATAATATAGTTTGACTCATACCATGTTGATTAACAGTACCGGAAATTAGCAACGGATTAGAGGGGGGGGTTGAAAATGTCTGAAGTAAAAATCAAAGAAAATGAAACACTCGAAAGTGCATTGCGACGTTTTAAAAGAAAAACAGCAATGGCTGGGGTTATGTCTGAAATTCGCAAAAGAGAGCATTATGAAAAGCCAAGCGTAAAGCGAAAAAGAAAATCAGAAGCAGCTAGAAAAAGAAAGATGAAAAAAAGATAGGATGTGACTAATTGGCATTAAAGGATCAATTACAGGCTGACTTAAAAACAGCAATGAAGGACAAGGACAAGGTTAAGAAATCTACCATTACCATGATTCGGGCGGCTGTTTTACAAGTCGAGAAGGATCAGAAAGTGGAACTGGAAGATGACCAGATTCTTGAAATTATTGCAAAACAGCTCAAACAACGTCGGGATGGCCTGGCCGAGTTTGAGAAAGCTCAAAGAGACGATTTAATCCAGCAGGCTCGCGAAGAGATAACAATCATCGAGGGCTACCTTCCTACACAATTAACGGTTGATGAAATCAAAGTGATTGTGGCTGAAACGATAAAAGAAACCGGTGCCGTTGACGCAAAAGACATGGGAAAAATTATGAGTGCCCTGATGCCGAAGGTTAAAGGCCGGGCAGACGGAAAGCTTGTTAATCAAGTGGTCAGAGAAAGTCTGGCATAGCAAAAAAATTAATACTACACATATAAAGAGGTTTGTCCCTGGGGCAGGCTTCTTTTTTTGTCTGAAAAATTCGAGGTTTGGTTCTGAGTTGCCGTACCGACCAATTGTTAATCTGTTGTTCGCTGCGCCATGCGAAATCCGCTGTGCTCCTTTCGCATTGGTCGCGGGCAGTCGCCAACTACAAGCAAGCTCGTGATTGGCTCGTTGCCTTCGCGCAGAATCGGACAGGCTACGCCGTGTCCGCTCCGATGCGTACAACTTGATGTAACAATTGTCGGTACTACGTTTGCTGTATATTTTGTGATCGGTATTCCAGGACATGGGTAGCTACAAGGTATTTTAAGATTATGGTGATATAATCCCACCAGTGATTAAATTATCGGGAGGAATCAATGGAAAATAATATCAACCTTGAAATTGGACTGACGCAAGCCCAGGTTGAAGAAAGGATAGCAGCCGGAAAGGTTAATATCCAACCCCAATCCAAAACAAAAACCATTGGCAGAATTGTCAAAGATAACAGCTTAACCTTGTTTAATATGCTTAACATCATCCTGGCGTTGATGGTTATTTTTGTGGAGTCATTTCAAAATCTGCTATTTATTAATATTGTTATCATTAATACATTTATTGGCATCTTTCAGGAAATAAAGGCAAAAAAAACCATTGATAAGCTCTCACTGATCTCCCAACCTCATGTTACCGTTTTACGGGACGGCAATCCTCAGGAAATCGTATTTGAAAAAATAGTGTTGGATGATATTCTCATTTTGAAAGCCGGCAAACAGATCCCTTCGGATTCTCAGGTGGTAAAAGGGGAACTGGAAGTCAATGAATCCCTGCTCACCGGCGAGTCGGATTCGATTATGAAATATATGGGGGATACCCTTCTTTCCGGCAGCTTTGTGGTATCCGGGCAGGCCACGGTTCAGGTGACCCAGGTAGGTCTGGAGAATTATGCGTCAAAATTAGTTGAAGCCGTTAAAGTCGCCAAAAAACCAAACTCAGAAATTATGAATGCCCTGGGTTTTATTATGAAAAGCATCAGTATTGTGATTGTCCCCCTCGGTCTGCTGCTACTGTACAAACAACTGATTGTCCAGGACTTGCCACTTCAGGCGGGCGTTACCCAAACGGTGGCAGCTCTGATCGGGATGATTCCAGAGGGACTGGTGCTGTTAACCAGTGTGGCCCTGGCTGTTGGGGTGATCAGATTGGGGCGGCATCAGACCTTGGTTCAGGAGCTATATTGCATTGAAACCCTGGCCCGGGTGGATATGCTCTGTCTCGATAAAACCGGGACCATTACCGAAGGCAATATGGAAGTTTTGTCGATGGAAACCATTTGTCATGATCAAAATCCGGTCCAGGCGATCCGGGCTTTGATTGCCAATCTGAAAGATGACAATGCCACCTTTCGGGCTCTCAGTGAAAGCTGTAAGGGCGAGGCGCCCAAATGGCAATGCGAGCGGGTGATCCCTTTTTCGTCTGATCGAAAGTGGAGCGGTGCTTTTTTTGGGGAACAAGGTACCTTTGTGATCGGGGCCCCGGAATTTATTTTAAAAGACCGCTACGACGAAATTCAGGAAAAGGTTGAACAATATGCCAGTGAAGGCAACCGGGTTTTAATGCTGGGTTACGCCGCTGAACCATTTACAGAAGATGGCAGCCTGCCGGACAATATCAGCACGATTGCACTGCTGCCGATGGGCGATAAAATTCGCCAGGAAGCCAAGAAAACCTTGGAGTTTTTCAGAAACCAGGGGGTAGAAATCAAGGTTATTTCCGGCGACAATCCGGTTACTGTTTCCCAGGTCGCTCATCGGGCGGGTTTATTGGACTGGGACAATTATGTGGATGCATCTACTCTCACAGAAGATGAGGATGTTCGTAATGCGGCTCAGGCTTACTCGGTTTTTGGCCGGGTAACCCCAGGACAGAAACGTCTTTTGATAGAATCCCTCAAAAGTCAGGGTCATACCGTAGCCATGACCGGGGATGGGGTCAATGATGTTCTGGCTTTACGAGAGGCTGACTGCAGTATCGCCATGGCTGAAGGCAGCGATGCCGTGCGTCAGGTTTCCCAGCTGGTCTTGCTCGATTCCAATTTCGCCAGTTTTACCCGGGTTCTGATGGAAGGGCGCCGGGTCATTAATAATATTACCCGGGCGGCATCGCTGTTTTTAGTAAAGACCATGTTTTCGCTGATGCTGGCTATTATTGTGATCATTGCCAATGAGGCCTATCCCTTTGTTCCGATTCAATTAACCCTGATCAGTGCGCTGACCATTGGCGCACCTTCGGTTTTTCTGGCCTTGGAACCCAACAAAAATCGGATCACCGGAAATTTTCTGGAAAAGGTTCTGAAGAAATCCCTGCCGGGAGCTTTAACAGTGGTCTTTAATGTGGTCATGATTATGATTGTCGGTGCTTATCTGCATCTGGATCATCAGCAGATTTCCACGTTAGCGGTTATTTCTACCGGTTTAATTGGCTTAGTTATTCTTTTTCGGGTGTGCCAGCCGCTGGATAATAAACGATGGGCGTTGTTCTTTGTCATGACCGTTTCTTTTTTATGCTGTGTGCTGTTCCTGGAAGATTTGTTTTTCCTGACACCGATTCAGGATTTTTTACCAGCGATGTTTATTGTGCTGGGAATCACTGTCCTGGATATTTACCCGATGCTCAGGATTTTTGATTGGACGGTTAATTGGGCAGAGGGTCTCCTGAATCGTCGGGAAAAAGAAAAAAAGACTGCTAAAGCCACCGTTTTGGAAAAATAGTAAGATTTAGACCTTTTTCACAAAAGAATCAAAAATCTGATTCTTTTGTGAAAAAAAGACTTGCATTAGAGCGTTTGATCGTGCTATAATAAGCAAGTCGTCAAAGATAAGCATTGTTTGAAAGAAAAAAAGATAAAATATCCTTGACAGCGAATCGAAAAACATTTATAATAGTCAAGTATTGTATCGAGGTGTAGCGCAGTTTGGTAGCGCACATGGTTTGGGACCATGGGGCCGGAGGTTCGAATCCTCTCACCTCGACCATTTTTTTAGAAATTACTTGGGGGCCTTTAGCTCAGTTGGTTAGAGCAACCGGCTCATAACCGGTAGGTCCGGGGTTCGAGCCCCTGAAGGCCCACCATATTTTTTTGCCCAGATAGCTCAGTCGGTAGAGCAGGGGACTGAAAATCCCCGTGTCGG
>NZ_JBGSHG010000132.1:0-18421 GCF_041752335.1 Acetobacterium sp.
AAATTCTTCGCCACAATCTTGACAAATTAAAGTTCTGTCTTCCATGAGTTACCTCCACTTAATTTTAATGTACAGGATCTGATTATTCTTTTTTAAATGGAGCATGGACAATTTTGTCTGAACATTTTTTACCATTTATGAGCTTGTAATCATTAACTATACTATGGTCATTATACAATGTTCGTTTACATTTGTCACCTGTTTTTTTAATTTTTTATTGAGTTAAATTCTTTTTTCGGATATATTTAACTAATACTATTTCAATTATAAGGAGATAAATCATGAGAGATCAGCGACTGATAAAATATGCCCAAACCCTGATCAATTATTCCCTCTACGTTAAGCCCGACGAGTGGGTTGTGATCCGGGGTTCCGATCTAGCCCTGCCCCTGATTAAAGAGTGCTACCGGGAAGTGTTAAAAGCCGGAGCTCACCCCACTGTGATCCTTAACCCGGAGGGCATTTCAGAAATTCTTTTAAAGGAAGGCAACAACGACCAACTGCAGTATAATGCCCCGATGATGATGGCGGTCTATTCCCAGGCCGATAAGATACTAAACATTCTGGGGGACCATAACCTCAAGTCGCTGGCAGCGATTTCCAGCGAACGCATCGCTCTGCAACGCCGTTCCGGCGCACCGGTTATAAAAATTTACAATGACCGGGTGGCCTGGGGTGAAATGGATTGGGCGCTGTGCCTCTACCCCACTGAAAGCGGCGCTCAGGAAGCCAACATGTCGCTGTCTGATTATGAAGATTTCGTTTTTGAGGCCTGTCTTCTCAATACCGACAACCCCACTGCCTCCTGGCAAAAAATCCACGATGAACAGGCGGTCATGGTTGCCTATTTAAATCAAAAAACAAACTTCCATGTAGTTGCCAAAGATACCGATCTGACCCTCAGCACTGAAAATCGGATCTGGATCAATTCCGACGGCCATCATAATTTTCCCAGCGGCGAGGTCTTTACTGCACCGGTAAAAGAAAGCGTAAACGGAACCATTCGTTTCACCTTTCCCGGCATTTACAGCGGTCAGGAAATTGAAGACATCCGTCTTACCTTTAAAGACGGCAAAGTCGTCCAGGCCAATGCTAAACGCGGCGAAGCATTGCTCCATGCCTTGCTTGATACCGATGAAGGTTCCCACTATGCTGGTGAATTTGCCATCGGCACCAACTATGGTATTACGAGATTTACAAAGAACATGCTTTTTGATGAAAAAATCGGCGGCACCATCCATATAGCTCTCGGCAAATCTTACCCGGAATGCGGCCCTATCAACGATTCGATGCTCCATTGGGACATGCTCTGCGATATGAAAGACGGCGGTGAGATTTATGCCGATGGCGACCTTTTCTATCAGAACGGTCTTTTCATTAAAAAATAATCCGTATTTAAATCTATCAGTACTCAATTTATTGTAATAAACCCGGCTTTATGGTATTATTGGCAAATATATAAACAGGAGGAAATTAATGGAGACCACAGAAAAAAAGACGAATTTTATCACCAATGCAATCGATCAGGATATTGCCAACAAGGTCTACACCGACGATCGCGTTCACACCCGCTTCCCCCCCGAACCAAACGGATATTTACATATAGGACATGCCAAAGCCTCGCTGCTCAACTACCGCATCGCACAACAGTATCATGGAAAATTCAATCTCCGCTTTGACGACACCAACCCCATCAAAGAAGAGTTGGAATATGTGGATTCCATCAAGGAAGATCTCAGCTGGCTGGGGATCAAATGGGATGAGCGGCTCTTTTTTGCATCCAGTTATTTTGATAAAATGGCCGAGTACGCCGTTGAACTGATCAGCAAAGGCCTGGCCTTCGTGGATGAACTCTCAGCCGATGAAATGCGCCAGTATCGTGGCACCCTGACCGAACCCGGTAAGGAGAGTCCTTACCGTAACCGCCCCATTACTGAAAACCTGAACCGGTTTTCCCAGATGAAGGCCGGAAAACTGCCGGAAGGTTCACACATCCTGCGGGCCAAAATCGATATGGGTAGCCCCAACATGAATATGCGGGACCCGGCCATCTATCGGATTCTCCACACCAAACACCATTCCACCACCGAAGACTGGTATATTTATCCGATGTATGATTACGCCCATCCGATTGAGGATGCCATCGAAGGGATTACCCATTCCCTGTGCACCCTAGAATTTGAAGACCACCGCCCCTTCTATGACTGGGTGCTGGCCAACATCGATGATTTTAAGAACGAACCGCCCCGACAAATCGAATTCGCCAAGCTCAACCTGACCAAAACCATTGTCGGCAAACGCTTCTTAAAACAACTGGTCGATGAAAAAATTGTCGATGGCTGGGACGATCCCCGGTTGGCCACCATCTCTGGCTTGCGCCGGCGTGGCTTTACGCCCGAATCAATTCAGGCCTTCTGCGAAGCCATTGGCGTCGCCAAAACCAACAGCACCGTGGATATCGCGATGCTGGAACATTTTATCCGGGACGACCTGAAGCTTAAAGCACCCCGTTTAATGGCGGTGGTCGATCCCCTGAAGGTGACCATCACGAACTACCCGGAAAACCAAACCGAATGGGTTGAACTACCACTTAACCAGGAAAATGATGAAATGGGAAGCTATACTACTCCATTCAGTCGTGAAATTCTGATTGATCGCAGTGATTTTATGGAAATACCTCCCAAAAAATATTTCCGGCTGTTCCCTGGAAATGAGGTCCGCCTGCGTGGTGCCTACTTCATCACCTGTCAGGAAGTGATTAAAGATGCCAACGGCCAGGTGATTGAGTTAAAATGCACCTATGATCCGGCCACCAAATCCGGGGCCGGTTGCGAGCGGAAGGTCAAAGGGACGATCCACTGGGTGGACGCCAGCCATGCCAGTGAAGTGGAAATCCACCTTTACGACTATCTGGTCGAAGATGATGCCGGCCTCAACAAGGACAATTTTCTGGAACGAATCAATCAGAAATCGTTGGAAATTGTCAAAGCTTATATTGAACCGGAACTGCTGAAGGCGAGCCCCTATGAAAAATTCCAGTTTATCCGCAATGGATTTTTCTCAGTCGATCCCAAATATTCGACACCGAACGCCCCGGTTTTTAACCAGATTGTCTCACTGAAAAGTTCCTGGAAACCGACAAATTAACTAATAAATACGCAGACAGCATGCTGCTTTTAAGATGAGGGGAGAAGTTATGAAAATTTGGTCTGATAAAGAAAAGATGTCCCGGGATGAAATCCGGAAACTCCAGTTTAAGCGTTTAAAGAAAACCCTGCATCACGTTTATGAAAACGTGCCTTATTATCATGAAAAGTTCAAGGCCGCCGGGGTTAAGCCCGTGGATATCAGAAGCCTGGAAGATCTGCGGCTATTGCCGCTGACCACCAAGGAAGATCTTCGGAAAAATTATCCCTTTGGCCTCTTTGCCGTACCTAAAAATAAAATTGTTCGTTATCACGCCTCTTCCGGTACCACCGGCAAACCAACCGTGGTCGGTTACACTAAAAACGATATGAAGGTCTGGCGGGAAGTGATCGCCCGAATCGTCACCATGGGTGGCGTCACCAATGAAGATACGGCCCAGATCACCTTCGGCTTCGGCCTCTTTACCGGGGCCTTTGGCTTACAGCAGGGGCTGGAAAAGGTTGGCGCCGGGGTGATCCCGATGTCGGCTGGAAATACCCAGAAACAGATTATGATCATGCAGGATTTCCAATCCACCGTCCTGATCGGTACCCCCTCCTATGCCCTGCATCTGGCTGAAGCCGCCCAGGAAATGGGAATTGATCCCAAAGAAGAGCTGTTTCTAAAATACGGCCTCTTTGGCGGCGAAGGTTCCACCGAAGAAATGCGGGCCAAACTCAACGAAGCCTGGGGGATTGTCGCCACTGAGAACTACGGCATGAGCGAACTCATCGGCCCCGGCGTTTCTGGCGAGTGTCTGGCTTTTAAAGGGATGCACATCAATGAGGATCACTTTATTGCCGAAATCATCGACCCCAATACCCTGGAAGTGCTTCCTGAAGGCTCAGTAGGGGAATTGGTAATCACCCCGATTACCAAAGAAGGACTACCGCTGATCCGTTACCGTACCAAGGATATTACCCGGTTGGACACCACCCCCTGCGACTGCGGCCGGACCTCAGTCCGTATGGCGAAGATCACCGGACGAACTGACGATATGCTGATTATCGGCGGGGTGAACGTCTTCCCATCGCAAATTGAAGGGGTACTTCTGGGTATTAAGGGGATCGGCTCTAATTACCAGATTCGGGTCCTCAAAAAAGGGTATTTAGATCGTATCGAAATCGATGTGGAAGTGGTCAACCAGGATCTGCTGGTTTCGGTGACCCTGCTGGATCAGCTTTACAAAGAAATTGAATCCAAACTGCACACGATCCTCGGCATTCACGCCGGCATTCATCTGGTCGAACCCAAAAGTCTGGTTCGCTCCGAAGGAAAAGCCAAACGCGTCATCGATCTGCGATCAGAAAACCAATAGGAGGTACACCATGCTTATTAATCAATTGTCGGTCTTTATTGAAAACAAAAAAGGCCATCTCAGCAAGATTACCAAGGTCTTGAAAGATGCCCAGGTGGATATTCGGGCCATTTCCGTTTTTGACAGCGCTGAATTTGGAATTTTGCGGATCGTCGTGGATAAACCCGAGTTGGGCGCCGAAGCCCTGAAAAAAGCCGGTCACGTCGTTAAACAAAGCTACGTGCTGGCCATTGACCCCTCCGACAAGGTCGGCAGCCTACATGATGTCTTTGCCCTGCTTTCGGATCATGACGTCAACATTGAATATGTGTATTCCTTCGTGATGCCCAATAACCAGGGGGCACCCCTGATTATTTTAAAAGCCGACGATCAGGAAAAAGCCATCGCTCTGCTGACCGCCTCGGATTTCAGCCTGATTCCCAAAGAAGCCGTTTATAACGTTCAAAACGGCTGATAGTCCAACCCAGTACCGACAACAGATTAACAATTGGTCGGTACGGCAGTTGTGTGATAAAACAAAGCCGGAGCAATGCTCCGGCTTTGTTTTTTATCGCCTGTTTTTGACCTTTTTAAGCCGGAAAAACTCTTCCCGCTCTTTTTCTTCGATGGTGTCCTGGATATACTTTATTTCCGCCTTTAAGCGGGGAATCTGGATCTTGTCCAGAGCATTGGCACTTTTCTGGGTTTTTTTTATTTCCAGCGACAGTTTATAGGCGGTCGTTTCCACCTGAGCCAGTTGATATGACAGAAATTTAACATCATTGAATTTCTTGATGGCGATGTCCAGGGCCGGATTGTTTTCATAAAACCCATAGGGCAAACTTTTCTCACATTTTTCGGTATATACCACCTCTGGTATATCAACACCCATAACCCCTTTAATTCGAATTTCAAAAGGTTTTTCTGACATCGCTGATAAGGCAAACTCTTCCAGATGATTGAGCCCCATACTGATACAAACCTGCTGCAGGGCCTCATAAGCATCGCGAAACTTCTGGGCGATTTCACTTTCAATCAGCTCTGCTTCCTTAACCAATTGCATGATTTCCTGGATTAGAATGGTCCTTTTTTTATCTAAGAGATCGTATCCTTTTTCCGAAAAATTCAGTCGCCCTTTGGCTTTAATCAAATTAGCTTTTGTTGGGGTTATTTTAATGGCCATCGTACCACCTATGATTCCTTCGGAAAATATTTTGTTATGTTCTCGGGACTGAGTCGATCTAGTTCCGTTAACGGTAACAAGGCTAAAAGCCGCCATCCCAGATCAAGACTTTGGATAATATTCCGACTCTCATCAAAACCCTGATTCAAATATTTCGCCTCAAAGGCTCGTCCAAAAGCCATATATTTTTTATCGGTGGGACTTAGATCCTCTTCTCCAATAATCTGAGATAAATCCCGGACTTCCTGAACCTTGGAGTAGGAAGCAAATAATTGATTCGCAACCTCAGCATGATCCTCCCGGGTGAAACCATCGCCAATCCCATCCTTCATCAAGCGGGACAGAGACGGTAAAATGGCCACCGGCGGGTAGATGCTGCGCTGGAACAAATCCCGGCCGAGAACAATCTGTCCTTCAGTAATATAACCGGTTAGATCAGGGATGGGATGAGTGATATCGTCATTCGGCATGGTCAGGATCGGCAAGAAGGTGATCGACCCAGCTTGGTCTTTCAGCATTCCGGCTCGTTCATAGAGAGAAGCCAGATCCGAATACATATAGCCAGGATAACCTTTACGACTGGGTACCTCTTCCCGGGCCGAAGAGATTTCCCGGAGCGCTTCACAGTAACTGGTAATATCGGTCATCACTACCAGAATATGCATATGCTTTTCAAAGGCCAGATATTCAGCTGCCGTTAAGGCACAGCGGGGTGTTGTAATTCGCTCGGCAATGGGGTCATCAGCATAATTGACAAACATCACCACCCGATCCATAACATTAGCATCATCAAAACTTTTTCTGAAGAATTTTTCATCATCATGCTTAACGCCGATGGCTGCAAAGACTACCGCAAAGTCCTCATGGACATTGTCACCCAATCGGGCCTGTTTAACAATTTGAGCGGCCAGTTCATTATGGGGCAAGCCGTTGCCGGAAAAGATCGGCAACTTTTGCCCACGGATCAATGTGGCCAGGGTATCAATGGATGAAATCCCGGTCTGAATAAAGTTACGGGGATATTCACGGGACATCGGATTAATCGGGCGGCCATTGATATTGGCTTCAACCAGGCTGAAAATATCGCTGCCGCTGTCAATCGGTTCGCCGATGCCATTAAAAATCCGGCCCTGCAAATCCAGCGACATCGGTAAATTAAAGGATTCCCCGGTAAATTTGATGATGCTGTTCCCGGCTGCCAGTCCAGCGGTGTTTTGAAACACCTGTATGATAACATTTTTTTCTTCAATTTTAATAACTTTTCCCTTTTTGACTTTGCCAGTACTGATTTCAACAATATCAACCACTTCACCATAGAAAACATCATCAACATCCGAGATCTGAATCAGGGGACCAACGACTTTGTCAATCTTTAAATACTCTTTTTTCATTGTTTCCCCCTAATTCTCATATTTTTTAAAAAGAACTTCATAATGCTGATCGATCTCATCTTTTAGTCGATCAATCCCGCTCAAATCGTCATTGGGAATGGTGTATTTCATTTTTATAAATTGACTAAAAATATCCAGGTCTTTAAGCTGAGAAGTCGGAATACCAAGTTTCAGTCCTTCCCGACCTCTTTCATACAGGTATTCGATAGCCTTCAACATGGCATATTGTTTTTCCAGCGGCACATAGGTGTCATCTTTGTTGTAGGCGTTTTGCTGAAGATAACCGACCTTGATTATTTTGGCAATTTCAAGCACCCAACGCTGGTCATCCGGAAGCACGTCTTCTCCCACCAGCATAACCATTTCCTGGAGTTTATTTTCTTCGTATAAGAGTTCCAACATCTTGTTACGCAAACTGATACAATCCTCAGCCACATTATCCTCATACCAGTCAGATAATATTTTAATGTAACCGCTGTAACTTTCCAGCCAGTTTATAGCCGGATAATGTCTGGCGTAGGCCAGGCTTTTGTCCAACGCCAAAAAGACATTAACAAAACGCTTGGTATTTTCTGTCACAGGTTCGGAAAAATCGCCACCAGCTGGCGACACGGCCCCAATGATCGTAATCGAAGCATCATCTCCGCCCAGGGTTTCAACACTGCCTGCCCGTTCATAAAACTCCGCAATTCGCGACGGCAGATAAGCCGGATAACCTTCTTCCGCCGGCATTTCTTCCAGACGACCAGAGATTTCCCGCAATGCTTCGGCCCAGCGCGAGGTGGAGTCCGCCATCATCGCTACCGCATAACCCATATCCCGGTAGTATTCAGCGATGGTGATACCCGTATAAATACTGGCCTCCCGAGCAGCCACCGGCATGTTGGAGGTATTGGCAATCAAAACTGTTCGCTCCATAATCGATTTCCCGGAGCGGGGATCGATCAGCTTAGGAAAATCTTCAATAACTTCGGTCATTTCATTGCCCCGTTCACCGCAGCCGATATAAACAATGATATCCGCATCAGACCATTTGGCCAATTGATGTTGGGTCATCGTTTTTCCGGTTCCAAATCCACCAGGGATCGCTGCGGTTCCGCCTTTGGCAATCGGAAAGAAAATATCAATAACCCGTTGGCCGGTAATCAGCGGCACCAGGGTTTCCCGGCGATAGGCATTGGGCCGCGGGGTACGAACCGGCCATTCATGGGCCATTTTTAATTCATGGACCTGATTCTTGCCATCCTGAATTCTGACCAGCACATCTTCAATGGTATAGCTGCCATTGGGAACCACCTCAATGACGGTACCCGAAAGGTTCGGCGGAACTAAAAGTCGGTTTTGGATGACCTCAGTTTCCTGGACAGTACCAAAAATACTCCCAGCCAATAGCACATCACCGGGCTTTACCGTCAATGTAGTCGCCCATTGCTTTTGATCATCAATGGATAATAGACCGATCCCTTCTGGGATAAAAATGGGTGACAGTTCCTGGATTTTTTCCAGCGGCCGCTGAATCCCGTCAAACATATTTTTTAACATTCCTGGTCCCAGTTTCAGGCTCAGCGGTTTGCCGGTGGGCGTGATCTTCTCGCCGATTTTTAAGCCTTCGGTTTCTTCATAGACCTGAATTGTACCCATATCACCTTCGAGAACGATCACTTCGCCAATCAGGCGTTTGTCACCAACTGTAACCATTTCCCGCATTTTAAAGGTGGTCATATTCTTTCCCTTGATAACCGGTCCATTAATTGCCGAGATCATTCCATTTATTTTGTTTTCTTCCATAATCGCCACCTAGCCCACCTGCTTTTCCATAAATCCGTTGAGGGTCATTCCAATGAGTTTATAATTGCTTTTGATCAGATTTTCAACGGTAAAGTCGCAATGAAGTCGCCCTTCAGCATCTTCAACAATAAACCCACCGATACAATCCTGACAATCTTGATGATATTCAACGGCAAATCCGTCTAGTTCGTTTTCAATGATGGCTTTGATCTGGCTGAAATCGCGTTCGTTGACAAAAACAACAATCCCTTTTTTATTCCCAAACACTTGCGGAATCTGAACAATACAATCACGAAGATAATTAGTATACACCTCTTCGGTCAGATATTCTCTGGCTTTTTCCCGAATCAGCTGGTTAAAATCCAGTAGAATGCGATTCTTTTCTTCAAGTTCCAGAGTTTTTGCCTTATTTTTGCCTTCAGCGATAATTTTATTTTTATCTCTGAAGATGGTGTGATAACTTCGCTCCTCAATGGTTCGTTTTTCTTTTACTATCTTCTCTTCCGAGTCCACAAGCATCGCTTGTTTCTTTTCTTTCGCTTCGTAGATAATATCTTTTCCCCATTTTCGTTCTTTGTTCAAAAGATATTGGGTAAACACCCGGAGTTTTTCTTCTACAGAAATCATTTCGTCACATCCTTACAATCCCACAGACTCTTTAATATACCGTGTTATCATTCCTTCACTTCTTTGATAGCCATATCGATCCGGAATAATTGTAATTAAAGGTGTAAAATACTTCTTCTTTACTTCGATGACGGCTTCTTCAATCATCAGATATGCTTTTTCGGTCAGAAAAATTATTCCAATCTCTTTATTTTTTAGCGCTTCTTTAAACGCTCCTTCAATTTCATCTTTTGTTTTTAAATAAGTCCCTTCAATGCCCGCCAGTTGCATTCCCAGGAAGGAATCCCGGTTCTCACTGATCACGTATGATTTCATTTTTATAGACTTCCGATGATCATAATTGAAATAATTAGTCCATAAATCGCGACCCCTTCAGCCAGACCAACATAGATTAGAGTTTTACCTAAAATTTTCTGGTCTTCAGAGACGGCGCCCAAAGCAGCCGAACCAACAACACCAACCGCATAACCAGCACCCGCACAAGCCAACCCGGTAGAAAGTGCCGCAGCGATATAACCTAGACCAGCATCAGTAATTCCACCTGGTGCGCCTTCTGTCGCTGCGGATACAATGCTGGGAGCCATAAAAATAAGCGCCCCGGCCAGCAACGGAATAAATGTTGACAAATTAACGCGTAAGAATTTTTTCATATTTTGACTTTTTTCATCACAATCATTATAGACAAAATAAACCCCACATGCGATCGTCCCTAAAACTAATAGTGCTGCTCCAATGGTAATCAGAGTTAAAACATTCATTTTCAAATTCTCCTTAATTTAAATTAATTTCCAGATCAACGGGTTTAAATTCAATTCCGTCACCTGAATAGTATTTACTGAATAATTCATAAAACTGTAATCTCAATGCCTGGATTCCCACGATTAATCCTTCCAGGGCGATGATAAAAATATTGGCGAAGATGAGTATCCCCACACTGATCACACCATTTTGGACCATGATGGCCAGGGTCTGAAAGGCCATAAACAGACCGACGTGGGTTAAAGCAAAGGCCCCGATTCTGATAAAGGAAAGGGTATTGCTCAACATCCCCAGAAGCATCTCAAATAACTCAAAACCACTTTCAACATAATATTCTGAGGCGGTCTCTTCGTACAATGGCTTTTTTTTCATTAAATAGTTTGCCAAAGGTTCTCTGATCAATACCAGAAACACCAGTACTATCGCCAGAATTATTAATACCGGAGTTAATACTCCGGCAAATGGAATAATACCAAAGTTTAAACCAACTATCCCCAGAATACTGGCATACAAAGCCAAACCACAGATCCCATTTTTTCCAAAAACACCCTCTTTGATTTCATGCTTCTTAAGCTTATTGATAATGCTATATACATAAGCCATCAACAGCATCACAATCCCAATCATAACGGCTGCCAGAAGAATCGTGTTGATCTCATCAAAGGGCCTTACCCACAAAGGATGGAGCACTTCTTCAAATCCAAATATACTGCCATACATAAAACCGAAGACCGTGGAGCACAGTCCTAATCGAAAGAGCACTTTCCCAAGCTCCACTCCCCTTTTTCCCAGGATCAATCCAGCGAGAGCCAGAACAAGGCCCTGGCCAACATCTCCAAACATAAATCCAAAGCAAAACATATAGGTTATGCTTAAAAAAGGGGTTGGGTCCAGCTCATTAAACGAGGGCACTCCATACATTTTCACCAGGGTTTCGAAGGGACGAAAAAGCCAGTTGTTTTTTAATTTTGTCGGTGGTTTTCCACTTCCGCTATTCGTATCCGAAAACATGATAATCAGTTCCGGATATTTTGCCGCGATGGCTTCCATTCGTTGTTTATCACGTTTGGAAATCCATCCTGAAAAATAGAAATTTTCATCGCTGAAAGCCATGTATTTTTTGATGATACTAAGGTTTCCATATAAACTCAGGGTGT
Source organism: Acetobacterium sp. (assembly GCF_041752335.1). Classification (GTDB taxonomy): domain Bacteria; phylum Bacillota; class Clostridia; order Eubacteriales; family Eubacteriaceae; genus Acetobacterium. The sequence goes on from NZ_JBGSHG010000132.1 coordinate 11,389, forward strand.
TAAAACTATCCGTAGCGTCGTTTCTGTTTTCTTCAAGATGAATATTCAAATCTACCAGCAGTTTTGATTTTATCTCATTATGCTGCTTAATTTCCTGATTTATTTTCTCAAGAATTATTCTTGGCGTCTCCGTATACTCGTCACTAAATCCTTCGATCGGTTTAAAATTAAGTGCTTTGAGAATTCGCTGCGATTCGATTTCTAAATCCCTTGGCGAAACAATCATAAAGACTTCTTCATTGTCTTTCTGATTACCGACATGAAACACAATTGACGTCACACTATTATAAATACTTTTTAGGCGGGCAGCATTGTCCTTCGTTACTGAACCCAGACTATACGAGAAATTTTCAAGGCTGTCCAACTCACTCATATTCGCATCCAGTTCATCTAAATAGGTATATGCGGCTTTACTTTTTTCCAGCGCTTCAAGTCGATCATTAATATCTTTGATTTCGCCATACTCAAGCACTAAATTATTCTCAAACTCTTTCGCTTTTGACAAAGCTCTGCCAAGATCAGTATCTCCTTTTGCCAGAGAAACCATATCTAAACTAAGTGAGCCCTTATAAAGTTCATTCAATTTGTTTACCGTTTTTACAAAACTCTTTTCATCCATCATGGTTTCCCCAGACACAAGCTGCGCAAACCCCAATAGTTCTCCCATGTTTTCTTCACGAATTGGCAGAATAAACCTGCCGGAGTCTATTTCATGCATGGCATCGACTATTTGTATATCATTAAAAAGAAAAATGTCTTTGGCAAATTTATCAACATATTTGATCTTACCGACCACATCCATCATAATCACATTTTCAACTGCCATAGAATACTTCCTTTCACACCCTAATCAATGGGTCTGATTAAATATTTTTTTGTTTCCTCTGGTCCCATTCGATAGCGTTTACTCTCAATGATCGAAGTAATATCTTCGATTTCAAAATCCAACAAACGCACGTATCCAACGACTCGACCTAATCCACTGTCACTTTTCCCAAAGAGATTCAAATACTGATAATACAGATATCTCTCCCGACGCCTTTCCATAAACAAATCAATGGTTTTTGTGTGATTGAAAAGAAAGGCATAATCAGAATTTACCAATTGCGCTTTGATTTCAACTAAATTTTTAGCATTAACCAAACTTAATAAACGTTTTTCATTGAGCTCCAGGCCGCCCCGCAAAGAATAGGCAATTAATTCTTCCCGGGATAAGCTATAAAACTTCTTACCACGATAAATCCAGATTAAATTAAGCAAATCAAAATTTCGTCTTTCCAAGTCAATTAAGTCACGATTCGACTTTTTGTCCAGTTTGACGAGACGGTTCTTTAATAAATCATAATAATAGCGATCTAGATTTTTTTCCACCATGACTAAATCTTGAGCGCCCTTAATATCTTTGTAAATTTCAAGAATCCGATAATAATCTGTATCAATCAGCAACTTTTTAAACTCATCCCAGTCTTTGGCCCGAAACAAACGTCCGAAAGGTACTTTTGTATATTTTTCAGAATATACCATTAAGCCTTTTAACTGTTCCAACTCATCATTTCTGGCAATGCCGCGAATCAGAATCCTTAGGGATTCCACCTCCATCCGAACTAACAGAACCTGAAAGAAGTTTTTTTCAACGCCGGACAGATAGTGCATCAACTTTTCAGTTTCCTGTACTTTCAAATCATTTAAGTGGGCTTCAATATCTGTTCGATGAAGATTTTCAGGATCCATTTTTCTCAAGAAATCACCAAAATAAGTATAATCTCTCAGATAAAGGAATACTTCTTTTAAGTCTTTTGCCTTGATCAGCTCAAGATAATCACTTTCTTGTATTTTTCGAGCTCTCATTGCAAGTGCTTTTGTACTTATACATGCATGTTTACTTTTAGACATTCAACTCTCACACTTTTCTCTAAAATTTAGATCGAAAATCTATAGAATCAGGCACTGTTGTTCTCCTGTTTGCCGATTATTTAATAAAAAAACGTTACCGATTTTATTAAATTGCATCCTTTCGTAAATCAATTACTCTTCGTCGGTTGTTTAAATAACCTTTCCAGAACTTCTAAGGCCTTATCTTCTTTTTTATCATCATACCGGCATCGGATCTTAACAAGCTCCTGTTCCATTGAAGCAATTATTTTCTGGCGTTCTTCTTTGGCTTTGTCAATTTCCTGCTGGTAGTTTTGTTTTGCTAATTCCTGGACACCATCCAGCTCAGCTTTTTCCTTTTCTTTTATATCATTTTTGGTGCGATCTAAAATTCTGTCTGCTCTGCGAACAACGTTCTTTTTAATCCGCACTGCCTTAGTATCAAGATTAATTACTTGTCTGATGACCAAATTAATATCAGCGTCTTCACTATGTAGCATGATCAGTCTCCTTTCAGCAGTATTTTGTACAATTACTTCTTATTAATATACCCATTAATTATGTTTTTCATTATAGCACTTTAAGAAATGATATCAACATCTATTTTTTTCTGGCAAGCGATTACAAATTTCTTAAAGTAACTTATGTATTACTTATTTAGTTGACATTTTTGTCTAAAAGGTATACGATACAGTTACTATACACCCCACCCCATACGGGGTGTATCTCGAGGAGGGTTTGCGATGGAAAAAACACAATTCAACATAAGCGGAATGACCTGTACCGCCTGTGCCAGTGCTATTGAACGAAAGGTTGGCCAGATCAATGGCGTCGAATCTGCTGTTATAAATTTTTCAAATGAAAAACTGGTTGTTCAGCATGATCCGGTCCTTGTGCCTGTACCACTGATCATCAGCACCATCGAAGCACTGGGTTACGGAGCATCCTTGGCTGATTACAGCAACATGGCCACAGCTAGTACCAATAAAAAAGAAGCAGGTAAACCAGGTTACCAAAGTCAAATCGACGAGGTGAAGTTTCGCTTAATCGGCTCACTGATCTTTACTATTCCCTTGGTTTATCTGGCCATGGGACCGATGATCGGCTTCCCTATTCCAGTATTTCTGGCCGGCGAGCAGAATTTATTGATTAATGCCTTAACGCAGATGTTGCTCACTCTACCAGTTATTTACATGTGTCGACATTTTTATATTAATGGCTTTAAAGCCCTTATGAAACGGATTCCCAATATGGATTCCCTGGTGGCAGTGGGTACCAGTGCTTCATTCATTTATGGCGTGGTGGTCCTTTTTATTCTGGCCTATGGTTTCTCATACAATAATATGGAATTGATTCATCATTATTCGCACGAACTCTATTTTGAATCAACCACTGTTATCCTTGTCTTAATTACCCTGGGCAAGTTCCTTGAAACGAAGGCCAAAGGTAAAACTTCTCAGGCGATCGAGAAACTCATTGCTTTGGTTCCGGATAATGCCCGGGTTTTACGAAATAACATTGAGGTCGAAATTAACATCGATGAGGTTAAAATTGCGGATATTGTGATCATTCGCCCTGGCGAACGAATTCCCGTTGATGGTGAAATACTGAATGGTCATTCCAGCGTCGATGAATCACTGCTTACTGGTGAAAGTTTGCCGGTGGAAAAATCGGTTGGCGACTTTGTTATTTCAGGCAGCATCAATAAAACCGGATCATTTGAGTTTAAAGCGACTAAAATCGGACAAGATACAACCCTTAGTAAAATTATTCACTTGGTCGAAGAAGCTCAATCATCAAAAGCCCCCATTGCCAGAATTGCAGATGAGATCAGCCGCTACTTTGTACCGGCAGTGATGGCGATTTCGCTGCTCACCTTTGCGATCTGGATGGTCTTGGGATATGGATTATCCTTTGCCTTATCTGCTGCCATATCAGTTTTAGTCATTTCCTGCCCCTGTGCGCTGGGTTTGGCTACACCCACGGCAATTATGGTCGGTACCGGAAAAGGTGCTGAAAAAGGTATCTTATTTAAGAATGGGCCGGCTCTGGAAATTCTCGGAAAATCACATACCATCGTCTTTGACAAAACCGGCACCCTGACAGTCGGTTCTCCATCGATCACTGACATCATTCTTTTTGATTCTGAATTGAATCAGGACGAATTGTTGAGACTGACCGCCTCACTTGAAAAAAAATCAGAACACCCGCTGAGTGAAGCGATTGTTAGTGAAGCTGACGTGCGCCAATTGTCCTTATCTGAAGTCACCCATTTTGATTCACTGTCTGGATTAGGTATTAAGGGTCAGATCGCAAACAAAGCGATACTGATCGGAAATATCAAATTGATGGAACAAAACAGTATCTCAGTGAAGCCGATCATGAAAGACTATCTGCGACTCTCAGACTTGGGAAAAACACCACTATTGATTAGTTGGGATCAGTCAATTAAAGGCATCATCGCGGTTGCTGACACCATCAAGGAAAACAGTAATCTGGCAGTTTCCCAGCTTAAAGCAATGGGTATCCAGGTCTATATGCTGACCGGTGACAATGAACGAACTGCTCGCGCCATTGGCAACATGGTGAACATTGAAAATGTTGTTGCTAATGTATTGCCCCATGAGAAATCATCTATGATCAAGAATCTTCAGTCTCAAGGACATCAGGTGATCATGGTTGGCGATGGGATCAACGATGCTCCGGCACTGGCCCAAAGTGATGTCGGCATTGCCATCGGCAATGGCACCGATATCGCTATCGAATCTGCCGATGTTATTTTGATGCAAAATGATTTGATGAATATCGTCTCCGCTATCCAATTGAGCAAGGCAACATTGCGAAATATCAAACAGAATTTATTTTGGGCGTTTATCTATAACGTGATTGGTATTCCCCTCGCTGCCGGGATTTTTTTCATCCCCTTCGGACTGAAATTAAATCCTATGTTTGCCGCTGCTGCAATGAGCTTAAGCTCAGTCTCGGTTGTTCTTAATGCTTTATCACTTAAAACTTTTAAAACCAAACTGTTTCCCATCAGCCAGGTTAAAACCAATCAAACCATTACGAAGGCAGAACTGCCTCAAGATAAAAAAATAGAAATGAAAGAAGGAAAAAACATGAAAAAATTATTGAAAGTAGCTGATATGAGTTGTCAGCATTGTGTTAAACGAGTCGATGGTATTTTAAATGAATTCGAAGGAATCACTGATATCTCCGTTTCACTGGAAGAAGGTCAGGCCAGTTTTTCAGCTACCGAAAATGTTGATATCAGCGCTGTGACCGCAGCCCTTACAGATGCCGGTTACCCTGCCTCTGAAATCACTGAGTAAACGATGGAAACTAAAGATCGTTCAACCGAGCTTAATTTACTTAAAACCGCCCGGGGACAGATAGATGGCATCATTAAAATGCTGGAAAGTGATCGCTACTGTATTGATGTTTCAAAGCAAATTCTCGCAGTCCAGGCTCTGCTAAAGAAAACAAACCTGGAGATTCTAAAAAAGCATATGAATTCCTGTGTTAAAGATGCCTTTGAAAAAGGTGATGGTGATGCAAAAATAGATGAGATCATGCTCGTTCTTGATAAATACTATCGATAGCTCTCATCGTCATACATAGTAGTAATTTATAAGCCAGTTCTTGATAGGACTGGCTTTTTTAGCATTTTATAGGCTATACAAAATTGAAAATCACTTTTTTTAATAAATTTCTTTTGACCTGTCTTCTAAAAAATCATATACTAGTTACAAGAAATAAATTCGATTATGTTTAGTTTTAGTGGTAACTTACCGAATAAATTAGTGTCTCGCAAATAAAAAATCACCTGAGCTCGGTGTCACTGTTTCCTTTTTGTGAAGTTGGTTCAGTAGGAGGAATTGAAATGATGCAAATTTTAAAGAAACCAACATTCTATATCATCGCCGCTGCAGTGATTATAATGGCTGTTATTATCGTCGGACTGATAAGGAATCCGCCGGACGATAGTGCCTGGTTAACGGAAACTGAGATTATCGATACATTAGGCGCGCATGATCTGGCGCTGGAGATAGACGGCATCAAAAACCCTTCCGACTACGCCATTGGCGGTATTAAACCGGGAATATTCAAGTTGAAAGAGTCCGATGGCACCTTATATATTTATGTATTTGACAATCTGAATGAAAGATATAATCAATACAACCACTGGGAATCGGATAGCTCTGGAGAAGTGGAATTCGATGGCTGGGTCAATGTCTATCAGTCTAAGAATGCATCCATTTTTTTGGAGGAACCATTTCCGGATGCCAATGATTATATCGAAACAAGTAAGCAGGCAACCATCATTTCGGATGCGGTTTTTCTGTATTTAAATGACGGCAAAACAATTGTCTATCATGGTGAGAGTGAGCACTGGCGTGGAACCTATACGTTAAAATACTATAATAACCCAATCGAAGATGCGAATGGGAAACTGCATATGGACAATTATGGCTGGGATGCTTCTCAGTTAGCCTATCGTGGTGATGATCCGGAAGATGTTGTAAATATCTCATATAAATATGATCGTGCTGGTGGTGGCGGGGAAGGAACTGGAGCGAACTTAAATGGCGATGGGGTTGTTAATTTGGGTGGCAGTGGCAGTAATGGAGCTGCTTCGACTCCTCCTCAGGAGGTAACCTTTACTGTTATCTGGAATGGTCAGGAAGAAAATTTTGTACTTCAACCTTAAACATTTACGCATGAATAAATTTTAAATTTGTGTGAAAATTGAACTGATATAATCGAGGGTAAAAAAATAAACCGCTTAAAATAGCGGTTTTTTAATGTTAAATTGGTGACCCATGGGCGACTTGAACGCCCGACACCCTGATTAAAAGTCAGATGCTCTACCAACTGAGCTAATGGGTCAGATAAATATTAAGTTAATGTTTGTCTTCAAACGATTGTATAATACTCAAGTTTGCCTAACTAAGCGATTCACACCAAATCAAAGATTTGGGTTCTCTGCTTATACCAACTGAGCTAATGGGTCAGATAAAATATTAAATAAGTGGTGGGAGAAGATGGTTTCGAACCATCGTAGACGTCGTCAACGGATTTACAGTCCGCCCCCTTTAGCCACTCGGGCATTCTCCCACTTGATTTTTGACAAAAAAATGGAGCTGATGAACGGACTCGA
>NZ_JBGSHG010000133.1:0-4255 GCF_041752335.1 Acetobacterium sp.
ATAACTTATCCGAATTTTTGTTTAGATTGGGAAATCGGCAATAAAATCGATGCCGGTTTTTTCAGCCAGACCAAAACAGATATTCATATTCTGAACTGCCTGGCCAGCGGCGCCTTTAATCAGGTTGTCGATGGCCCCCACCACAATGACGTGGTTGGTCCGGGGATCGATGGTCATGCCGATGTCGCAATAATTGGTACCTTTTACCCAGCGGGTTTCCGGCATCCGGTTTTCAAGAATTCTGACAAAATATTCATCGTGATAGAATTCCCGGTAAATCGCCTTTACCTCTTCCAAGCTCAGGTCTGCGGTTAACTTGGCATAGGATAAGGCCAGAATTCCCCGGTTCATCGGAACCAGATGGGGGGTGAACAGAATATTGAAGTCCTGCCCGTTTAACAGCCGCAATTCTTGCTCAATTTCCGGGGTATGGCGATGGGTCCCGATTTTGTAAGCCTTGATGGTTTCATTGCACTCAGAATACATCAGCTCGGTTATCGTTCCCCGGCCGGCTCCGGTTACCCCGGATTTGGCATCGACGATAATACTGCTGGTATCAATGAGATTATTTTTTAAAAGCGGTGCCAGGCTTAAAATGCTGCAGGTTGTATAGCAGCCGGGATTCGAAATAAGCTGGGCTTTTTTGATCTCCTCCCGATGCAATTCGCATAATCCGTAAACCGCTTCATTCAGTAATGGATGGTTAAAATGTTCGGTTTTGTACCAGTCTTCATAGACATCAATATCCTTAAGGCGGAAATCAGCGCCAAGATCAATTACCTTTGTTTTCTCGAGCACATCCGCCGTAACCGTTTTGGATGCAATGCCATGAGGCAAAGCCAGAAATACCACATCCGACTTTTCTGCCAGCACCTTGATGTCCGTTGCTTCGCAAACAAGATCGGTAACTGCTTCAAAATTTCCGTAGACATCACTAAATTTCTGCCCGGAAAAGCTTCTGGTTCCGATTGTCACCACTTCTACTTCTGGATGCCGCATTAAAATTCGGATCAGTTCCTGTCCGGCATAACCAGTTCCTCCGATTACAGATGCTTTAATCATATTAATTTACCTTTCCTTTCTTAAATGCCATTGTTTAAGAATAGTAAGAGTTTAGGCAAATCGAGGCGCACAATCTATTCCCATCAGGAATCGATACGGGGTTTATCTACAATCTTAATATTCTTTTTATTCCAATTAATAATCTATCAACACAATTACTTTAAACATTTATTTTACCAAAATAAATGAGGTCTGTCTGTCTTTTATGAAATTTATTAATATCTTATTTCTGTATTATACTCGACTTATTATGCATAATCAAGCGTTTTTATGCATAATTATTAACGTTTAATATGTTTTTTCTTTTTATACTTGCATTTATCATAAAATGATTGTATAATCATTCATGTAATTAAGTTTATTATACAAAAGCGATTATTATCAGGAGGATATAAAATTGAAGAAAAAAGTAATTCTTGCCTATTCCGGTGGATTGGATACCACAACTATTATCCCATGGCTTAAAAACACCTACGACTACGAAGTTATTGCCGTATGTGTGGATGTCGGACAGGGCACTGAACTGGACGGCCTCGAAGAACGAGCCCTTGCTTCCGGCGCCAGCAAGTTATATATCGAAGATGTTACCGATGAGTTTGTCGAAGACTTTGTCTGGCCGGCTCTTAAAGCTGATGCTATTTATGAAAAAAAATATTTATTGGGCACTTCCCTGGCTCGTCCCTTAATTGCCAAGGTGCTGGTAAAATATGCAGAACTGGAAGGCGCCGAAGCCATCTGTCATGGCGCTACCGGTAAAGGCAATGACCAGGTCCGTTTTGAACTCACTATTGGCGCTTTGGCACCACAACTAAAAATCATCGCCCCCTGGCGAATTTGGGATATTAAATCCCGTGAAGATGCCATGGACTATTGTGTCATGCATGATATCAAGGTGCCGATGTCGATCAGCAACAGCTACAGCCGTGATAAAAACATCTTACATATGAGTCATGAAGGTCTGGAGTTGGAAGATCCATCTTTAGAACCACAATATAAAAAATTACTGCAGATGACAACCCCATTGGAAGAAGCACCAGACGAAGCGGAAATTGTCAGTCTTGACTTTGAAGAAGGTATTCCGGTTCGATTAAACGGTGTTGAAATGACTGGCCGGGAACTGCTTGAACAACTTAACATCATCGGCGGTCGTCACAGTATTGGTGTTGTGGATTTAATTGAAAACCGGGTAGTTGGGATGAAATCCCGTGGGATTTATGAAACCCCCGGCGGTTCAATCCTTTATAACGCCCACGAAGAATTGGAACACATGTGTCTGGATCGTCAAACCTTCGGCTTTAAACAACAAGCTGCCGTTAAGTTTGCCGAGTTAGCCTATAATGGCGAATGGTACACGCCCCTTCGTGAAGCTCTAACCGCTTTTGTGGATGAAACCCAAAAAACAGTTACTGGTAATGTTCGTCTGAAATTATATAAGGGTAATATTATTCTCATTGGTGTTGCTTCACCTTATTCACTTTACAATGCTGAAATTGCCAGCTTTACCACTGGCGATCTATATGATCATAAAGACGCTGAAGGATTTATCCATTTATTTGGCTTACCGCTTAAGGTTCGCGCTTTAATGCGACTCAGCCGAGAAGAAAAAGGGGAATAAAATAACATGAAAAAAATGTGGGGAGGTCGGTTTTCTAAAAAAACCGACCTTTTAACTGATGATTTTAACTCGTCCATATCCTTTGATCAACGCCTGTACAAACAGGACATCACTGGAAGTATTGCCCATGCCCGAATGCTTGGGAAACAGAATATTATCGATTCCAAAGAAGCTGACCAGATTATCGAAACCCTGGAAGCGATTCTTCTCGACATTGAAGCCGGAAACATCGAATTTTCGGTATCGATGGAAGATATTCATATGAATGTTGAAGCCATTCTGACCGAACGAATTGGTGATGTCGGCAAAAAACTCCATACCGGTCGCAGCCGCAACGATCAGGTTGCCACCGACATGCGCCTCTATGTTAAAGAGATTGCCGATGACAGCAAGTCACTGATCCAGAATCTGATTCTCACCCTGCTGGACCTGGCTGAAGATCATACCAATACCATCATGCCGGGCTATACCCACCTGCAACGGGCCCAACCAATCACCTTCAGCCATCATCTGATGGCTTATGTCGAAATGTTCAAGCGGGACATGATCCGAATGGCCCAAGTAAAAGCCATGGCCGATACCTTGCCACTTGGTTCAGGTGCTTTAGCCACTACCACCTATCCACTGGATCGGGAAGCGGTGGCAGCAGAACTGGACTTTGCCTTTGTTTCACTAAACAGTCTGGATGGGGTTTCTGACCGGGATTTCTGTCTTGATTTCCTGGAAGCTGCCTCTGTTTTAATGATGCACCTCAGCCGTTTTTCGGAAGAGATTATCCTCTGGTGCAGCAGTGAGTTTAATTTTATCACCTTAGATGATGCCTTCAGTACCGGGAGCAGCATTATGCCACAGAAAAAAAATCCCGATATTGCCGAACTGGTTCGCGGCAAAACCGGCCGGGTTTATGGAAACCTGATGGGTCTGTTGACCACCATGAAAGGCATTCCGCTGGCTTATAATAAAGATATGCAGGAAGATAAGGAACCGGTATTCGATACCTTTGATACCATTAAAATCTGCCTGATCACCTTTGCCAAAATGATCAAAACGCTGACCGTTAATAAAGCCACGATGAAAAAAGCTGCCGCCGGCGGATTTTCCAATGCCACCGATGCCGCCGATTGGCTGGTTAAACATGGGGTTGCCTTTCGTGACGCCCATGAAATCATCGGCAAGCTGGTGTTTTTTGCTTTGGAACAGCAAAAAAGTCTGGACGAACTGACCATTGAAGAGTATAAAAGTGTGTCACCGGTTTTCGATGAATCCATCTTTGCCGCCATTGATTTGAACGTCTGTGTCAACCAACGAAATATTATTGGTGGACCGGCTGAAGAGCAGGTTCGAAAAGCGATTGCCCTTAATCGTCAATGGCTTGCTCAAAACTAGAATTTTAAGTTTGCTTCGCCATGCCCTGTCAATTAGCACACATTATTTTTTCACTTACTTTGTCTTGTTTTTCACAAAGAACTATGGTATTATTTAGAATAAATAAATTTGCTATTAAACTAAACTAAAATAATGAAATAGAGAGTATGATATGGGAAAATACAAGGTTGGTAAAGAAACAAAGGAAAAGAT
>NZ_JBGSHG010000134.1:0-27746 GCF_041752335.1 Acetobacterium sp.
CGTCTCCAACTTGAATGACCGTACCGACATCGACGACTTCAAGCTTATCTTCATAACGCTCTATTTCATTTTTAATAATTTGACTTATTTCCTCTGGTCGGAGATTCAACTTTACTCACCTCTTTTTAATGTAGTCTTAAATTGTTCATCTGTGTTTTCATTTGATTTAATTGATTTTTGATGCTCCCATCAATAATCTGATTCCCAACATAAACAACCGCTCCGCCAAGAATTGACTCGTCGATTACATTTTCAAGAATCACCTTTTTGTCAAAGCGTTTTGCCAGGTTTGCTTCCAAAGCGACCCGTAGGGCTTCGTCCAGGGGCACCACGGTTAATACCCGGGCTTCCACTGTATTTTTGTAAGGCAGCACTAATTGTTTGAATGTCTCGTGAATTTCGACAAGAAATTCAAAACGATTTTTATCCAAAAGAATGTTTAAAAAATTTCTCAAGTATTGATTATATGAGTCCCCAAAAACCCGGCCAAGAATACCCTTCTTTTCAGAAGTGTTCATTGAAGGAGTTAACATCAGATTCATTAATCTGGCTTCAGACTTGAAAAGATCAATGACCGAAGAAAACTCATCGTACATTCCATCAACAAGATTGTTATCAACGGCAGTGTCAAATAAGGCCTGGGCATATCTTTTCGCTACTAAACTCATTTAGCATCCCCTACCTTATCGATAAAGTCTAAAATCATGGCTTCATGTTGTTTCTGATCCATGGATTTGTGAATAATTTTTTCAGCTGCGAAGAGTGAAAGATCAACGATGTTGGATTTAACTTCGTTCATCGCTTTACGTTTCTCAACTTCGATTTCAGCCATAGCCTTCTCGATGATTAATTTTGCCTCCCCATGAGCCTTTTCAACAATTTCATGGCGTTGAGCCTGCCCTTCGACATTGGCATCACGGATAATCTCACGCTCTTTTGACCGAATATCAGCCAATAATGCTTCGTATTCCTGTTTCAATTTTGCTGCCGCGGTGTTTTTTTCGGTAGCACCTACTATTTCAGCGGAAACATCATCTTGTCTTTTTGCAATCATATCCTTAACTTTTTCATAGAAGAAATGTTTCAAAATTAAAAAGAAAATAATAAAGTTAACAATAGTTGCCAACAAAAGTTTTAAGTCAATTCCAACTAAGCCTGCATATTCAAATATCAATGTTATAGCCCCCTTTCTAATTCATAAGCATAAACGTATTTCATTACAGAATCACCTATTAACCGAGAAAAGGATTAGCAAAGAGTAAAATCAGTGCAACAATCAACCCGTAAATACCGGTGGTTTCAGCTACCGCTGCACCTAAAAGCATGGTTCTTACGATGTCACTTTGCGCTTCTGGCTGACGACCAACTGCTTCTGCACCCTTACCAGCTGCAAAACCCTGACCAATCCCAGGTCCAACCCCGGCGATCATAGCGATACCAGCTCCTATAGCTGAACATGCTTTAATAAAATCTAAACCTTCCATTTGTGTCTTCCTCCTAATTTTAACCGAAATTTATAATTGATTTTTAATTAACCAAGAAATGGGTTTGCAAATAATAAGATCAATGCAACAATCAACCCATAAATACCAGTGGTTTCAGCAACCGCTGCACCCAAAAGCATGGTTCTGACGATGTCACTTTGTGCTTCCGGCTGACGTCCAACCGCTTCTGCACCTTTACCGGCGGCAAAACCCTGACCAATACCAGGTCCTACCCCAGCGATCATAGCAATACCAGCACCAATGGCTGAACACGCTTTAATAAAATCTAAACCTTCCATAATTAAACGTTCCTCCTAAAAATTTCCTTCCCTTACTAAAGGGATTCGTAAAGAATAAATCAATACGACGACTTAGCCCATAAAGGGATTCGCAAAGAGTAGAATCAATGCGACGATCAGCCCATAAATACCGGTGGTTTCAGCAACTGCTGCCCCAAGTAGCATTGTTCGAATAATATCACTTTGAGAATCGGGCCGTATTCCCACCGCTTCTGCGCCTTTACCGGCGGCAAATCCCTGACCGATACCAGGTCCTACCCCAGCGATCATAGCTGTCCCTGCGCCAATGGCTGAAAATGCTTTGATCACATCGATGCCATTAAACTGACCAAGAAACTGCAATAAAAAATCTACCATATTCGCATCACCAATCATACCGTTTCCTCCCTTTCTCTCTCATTAATCCATAGCCATTGAAACAAACACCATGGTTAGCATTGTAAAGATAAAGCTTTGCAATAATCCTGAGAAGATATCAAAGTAGAAATGGAATGGAATTGGAATTAGCACAGGAAAGAAATACAATCCTGCTAACGCCGAATACAGTAGTGCCAAAATGATACCGCCACCCAATAAGTTTCCGAAAAGACGGAAAGACAGGGAAACCGGATTGGCCAATTCTCCAATTATATTAATTGGAAGCAAGAACGGCATTGGCTCAAGGTAACCCTTGAGGTAGCCTCCCAATCCCTTTGATTTCAAACCAAAGAACTGGGTCATAAAAAATGTCATCAAAGCCAGGCCAACGGTACAATTTAAATCGGCTGTCGGAGATCTCAGACCATAGATTCCAGCAGTGTTGGCAAACGCGAGAAACATAATTAAAGCGAGCATGTATGGTGCAAACCTCATCTTATCTTTTCCCATCGTCTGTCCGACTAAATCATCCATAACCGTGACAATGGTTTCAGCAATGACTTGGGCTTTTCCTGGACGCTTTTGCATATTTTTTGTCAAAATAGCACACACAACCAAAATCATCACCATAATTATCCAGGTGTTCACAAGTGTTTGCGTGATTGGGAATCCGTAGATATACCCGTAAATTTTTGGGCCTTCCATTGTTTTTTCACCTCATTGTCCAGGCGTTTTAAAAATTTTTAAAGCGCCTATTGTGTTTTTGAATTTTTACGCCTCATTTATCAAGACGTTTTTTTTTGATACTGTTGTATTGATTAAAACTGAAACTTTTACAGCAACCAACCCAAGCAGAACACCAATGATGTTTACCCAGGGATTAATAATTGCCACATATATAACAACACCGGTTATTAAGTATCTCAAAAAATATCTGGTCTGAACATATTTTTGAGCCCTCGCCGATGGCATTTTCATTGCCTTGTCAAAGGTTAATTGCATTAATCTGAAATTGAGGATACTATAAGCTCCGCCAAAGAGAACACCCAGCGCAAACGCCAGGGGATCTTTTGCTAAAAAACTGAATAGCGTCAGTCCCAGGCTGACAATCCCACCATCAATCATTATTCTGGTTTCCAAAGAAAGATTTTTATAAATCTTCATCGTTTTCATCATCTTCATCTTCCTTTTTTATCTGATCTCGATATTCTTGAGCACGCTTTTTTTCAGCTGCTCGCTCTTCATCGGTCTTATTTTCAGCCGCTATTTTCTGCGCTCTTTCACTCATCCGCAGGGGAATCACATACATGTTTCGCAAACCCGCCAGGACACCCAGCACCGCTAAAATAATCACCAGCATGTTTCCAGTATGAAAATAGAAATCCAGAACTTTGCCTATGAAAATCATGACCCCGACCGGAACTAGCACCGAAATCCCAATTTGTGAGATCATCGCTAGGTATTTATAAGGATTCTCCTTTGAGCTTTTCATCTAATACTCCATTTACATGCATATATTTTTTTGTTCTTAAGCTATCTTTTTTTGTCCTTTTCCACGCTAAAGTATACACCACAGCTTTCAAAAAGTCTATTTATTATCCGCTTCTTGAAATCTTTTACATATAGTATCATAATTAACTAGACTTGTATATACAGCATTTCTATTTTTTTCTATTTTGAGTATTTTTTTTCGATGGCCGTAATCCCATCAATACGCCGTTGGTGACGGTCTCCGGCAAACTCTGTTTCCAGCCAGATCTTAACAATTCGCATCGCCAGACCATCGCCTAAGACTCGGGCGCCTAACACCAATACATTGGCATCGTTATGTTCTCTTGACATTTCTGCCATAAACTCATTAGTACACAAAGCCCCCCGGATACCCGGAACCTTGTTAACCGCCATGGAAATACCCAAACCAGTTCCGCAAATAGCGATTCCGCGGTTGCAGTCGCCAAAGCTTACCGCTTCCCCAACCATTTCCCCATAAATGGGATAATCACAGGAATCAGTGGTGCCGGTGCCGAAGTCAACGACCTCGTGCCCCTGCTCTATCAAAAATGGTTTGATGGCTTCTTTTAAAGCCAGTCCACCATGATCTGAACCAATTGCAATTTTCATACTTATTTTCCTTCCTATTATATAAAGGCATAGCCGGCCGCTTTATAAAGCCGATTAATTAAGGCCAATGTCTCATTGTTCAGCAAAATATCTTCCGCATATATTTTTTCAACCCCGAGCTCATCAAAGGTTCGCAGCCGGGAAAAGAGATTTTTCGACATTTCTTTGGGATCGTTTCGGCTTCCCAGTGAAAGGATAAAACCTTCCCTATAAAAATCCATGGTTTCATCACTGGCCAATACCCCAATTGTCATCGGTTTGCCTTTGTGATGAGACAGCGCCCTGGTAATTTTCTCGTGGATTTCTTCAGGCGTTCCCTTAACCACCACCAGTTCGCCCTTAGGTGAATAGTGGGTATATTTCATCCCCGGAGACGAAACCTTCTCCGGCACCACATTCCCTGTCACATTGGCGGAAACCTCCACCCGGCCCAAAACCTCCCGCAGCTCTGCCAGGGTGATATCCCCGGGTCTTAACACCACCGGCGGTTCGACCGTCATGTCAATCACCGTGGATTCCAGACCCAGTTCGGCGTCAGACGATAGAATGATTCCGTCGACCCGTCCGTCCAGATCCTCAAGGACATGTTTTCCCTGGGTGGGGCTGGGGC
This sequence comes from Acetobacterium sp., assembly GCF_041752335.1. Lineage (GTDB taxonomy): Bacteria > Bacillota > Clostridia > Eubacteriales > Eubacteriaceae > Acetobacterium. Next base: position 4,872 of record NZ_JBGSHG010000134.1, read on the forward strand.
GGCCTGATCGATTGGCACTGGGAGCGGCAATCGGACATCCGGCCATCCGTATAAATGCCTGGGCAATGGGATGATCCGGAAAGCGAACTCCCACCGTATTCAATCCGGCGGTTACCTCAGTCGGAATGGCTGCTGCTTTTTCCATGATAATTGTCAAAGGACCTGGCCAAAATGCTTTCATCAGCATTTCAGCCTTTGCTGGAATATTGGCAACCAATGGCTTCACCTCATCCAAACCGGCGATGTGGACAATCAGCGGATTATCATCCGGCCGCCCCTTGGCCGCAAATATTTTTTTAATGGCCTGAGGATTCATCGCATCGGCGCCCAGTCCATAAACCGTTTCGGTGGGAAATACTACCGTTCCCCCGGCTCTGATCAGACCGGCAACCGCTTCTAAATCACTTAAGGCCACCTCATCAAGAGCTTCTATATGTACTGTTTTTGTTTTCATTGTTATTTCCATTTTTCTTAATCAATGACTAATCATTGAATTTTCATTCGGCCTCGCTTAATAACTGTTGTTTTAAGGCCCACAGATTTTCGGATAAATCGACATGATAGACATGGGGATTCACCATCCGCTTAAAGGCCGGCCATAAACTGTCTTTTTCATCTTTTAAGTGCTGCTGAATGTCTGAGATGCTCGGTGCTTGATACACACAGTTGCCATCAATAAAAACCGGCACCAGCAGTTCCCGAATATAGTAATCTGTGATGATCCGTTTTTTCCAGGTATGAACCGGATGAAAAATGGTCAGTGGTTCCGCTTCGTTAATCGTTTCATCTTCCAGGGTAATTAAATCCGCCAGGGCCATCCCATTGCTTTTACCATAGATGCGAAAGATCTTTTTATATCCGGGATTGGTAATCTTTTCCGGATCATTGGATACCTTCAGCTTTGATTTGCCGGAAATCACCGACAGTTTATAAACCCCGCCCAGAGCAGGGCAATCATAAGCCGTAATCAGCTTGGTGCCAACCCCCCAGGAATTAATTTTGGCACCCTGACTTTTTAAATCTTTGATCAAATGTTCATCCAGATCCGAGGATGCCACAATCCCGGCTTCTTCAAGACCGGCCTCGTCGAGCATTTTTCTGGCTTCAATGCTAAAATAGGCCAGATCTCCAGAATCGATTCGAATCCCATAGCGACCGGTAATCCCACCTTCAGCCAAGGCTTTTTTAAAAACCTTGATGGCGTTGGGGACCCCCTTTTCCAGGGTATTGTAGGTATCAACTAAAAGGGTGGCATTATCAGGATTATATTTTACATATTTTTCAAAGGCTTCCAGCTCGGTATCGTAGCTAAGAATAAAGCTGTGGCTCATGGTTCCCATGGCTGGGCGATCCAGCATTGCTTCGGTTTCCACCACACTGGTTCCAGCACAGCCGCCAATGACAGCGGCCCGGGCGCCAAAAAAACCGGCTTCCGTTCCGTGAGCCCGGCGCAAACCAAACTCCATGACCACATCGCCCCGGGCTTCTTCGATGATCCGGGAGGCCTTGGTAGCGATCAGGGTCTGGTGGTTGACAATACTCAGAATGGTGGTTTCGACAATCTGGGCTTGAATCAAGGGTGCCTTGACGCGAATAATCGGTTCCATCGGAAAAATAATGCTGCCTTCGGGAATAGCAAAAATTTCCCCTTCAAATTTGAAGTTCTCCAGGTAGGCTAAAAAAGCGGGTGAAAATTCAGGATGATTTTTTTTCAGTAATGCCGTATCTTCCTTCGTAAACCGGATGCCTTTGACATATTCAATAACCTGCTCTAACCCGGCAACAACGGTATAACCACCCTCAAACGGGTTGTTTCTAATAAAAACATCAAAAACAGCTTCTTCATTTTCCTTACCATCTTGTACGTATACATTTCCCATGGTAAATTGGTATAAATCCGTTGCAAGCTGAAGCTTTCGGTCAAATTGCATACTAAATTCTCCTTCTTTTCACATTGCATATTATTCTACCACTTTATTCGGGTAAAATACAAACTTTTTCAATATAAATATTTGCGTGCTGATCCCGCTTTTTGCCTGTTTTTTCCGCGTTTTCACTGAAATCCTTTGCTAATATTCTCCTTGTTAATAATTATACAATTGCGATAATAAATTCTTGTGGTAATTTTTGGCTAAAAAAAGAAATGCTCTCGCATTTCATATTTTTTTACGAATAATTTTACCTGATCAGCCACAACTATTGCAATCGCCCGAACAGTCGCCATCATCACAGTCACCATCTTTGACATCTTCACTGAAACCAAATAAAAATGTTTTATCCTGTTTTTCCCGGTCAGCATAGATTTGCAGATCGCCCCAGGGCAGGCCGGCCCATTTGGCCAGGGCAAAATCGGTTGGGTATTTTTCCATCATCTCGATCTTTCCATTAACAATGGTCAGCGGCAGACAATCGATGCCTTTGGTGGCAATCGCTTCCTTTACCGCAAAGCTATCCATAAAGGCGGGCATATCGTCCATCACATTATACCGGGATACCAACACACCCCGTTCTCTTAAATCCTTTACCATATGTTCAATCCGGATTAAATCGGCCTCGATCATGGGATCGCAAGCGCCGCTGGCACAGCCAGCCGGTTCGTATATTTCTACTTTTTTCATGGGGTTCCTCCTGAATACTACTCTTATTTCTTAACTACATCTACTGTTTTAAAACACCGGACTTAAGATCCGGTTTCATAAGTGATAACAAGAAATTTATTACCACCGCTTAATACCTCACTGCTAAAAGGACTAACCTTAATATTATTCATCACAATTCCCCCCGTCAACTTGGCCATACTATCATCTTTAGGCGTAATTTCATATGCCATTGTATTGACATTAATGACGGTGAATTTCATCTCCGATATTTGGTCGATTTCATATTCAACTCCATTGATGACCTCCATACAGACGCCATCTTTAAAGCCGATACTATAATCTCCCCCGGCAACTGTATCAATCTTAACGCCTGTTGCTGAAGCAATCGATAAACCATTTTGCAGTTTTGTTTCGATATTCGTGATCGAACCTGACTTATAACTGATATTTTCTCCGCGTGTATACATTTTCATCGCTATAAAAAAGACCGAACTGGCCGCTGCTAAAAGAACGGACATAATTAATAGCGATACCATTAATTCCAATAAAGTGAAACCACCACTTTTTTTTATTTTATCATTCAGCCTTGTCATTTAAAACACCTTATCATTTTGACTTCTAAAGAAATGATACTCAATAATATTTTTCCTGCCCATCCACTATATTTACGGTATTTGTGGTTTCTCCTTCGGTTGCTCCTACAGTTGGCGGCGGCGGAAAATCAATCGCATCAAAGCTTCCTGGTTTTAGGGTATTATCATTAATTGTATTTGTTGTATATCCGATATATTTTCCGACTCCCCGACTCGGATTTGAGGTCTGGCTTTTCAACCAGACATTTGCCAGAGACTGATTTATTGCACCTTTTAAGATGCACTGGTTACTATTGAAGTTCGCACTTCCCGAAAAATAAATGTGATCCGAGGTTAAGTCGAGCACCCTATTTCCCCAGTTACCCAATGTTACATTTCCGCCAAAAACAATATTTGTATTTCCATATAAGACAACTTTTGCATCTGTTTGAGTGTAAGTCCCTTCGAATTTTATGCAGCTGGTTTTTTGATCAACATTACCAATATAAAACGGTCCTTCTATTTGTTGCAAAGTAGTGTTCCCTTTGCAAACAAAATATTCCGTGAGAATTTTGAAATCTCCACCTTTGATCCCCTCAAGATTTAAATTTCCGCCAATCATCACGATTTTAGAGTCAATATTAATCGTCGCATTTGACCAGTTTTGTGTTATATTGCCCAAACAATTGAAATAATATATCCCTTTTATATCTACTTGTTGCCCTGTACTCGTTGTATCTAGTGACCCAATTTCAACCTGATTTGTCTGCTGATCTGGATCACCTACTATAGTTAGTCTCATCTTATCATTTAAATTCATCGTTCCTGTTTTTAAGTACTGAACATTATTGAATGTTAATATCGGTGTAGATGAATTTGACTTAACACTACCATCTAACCAGACGTTTGAACAATCAATTGTCAAGGTTGTAGCATGTCCAATTGTCAAATCACCACCAATAATAATATTCTTGGCTTTAATTATATTACCACTTGTTTGTAATTTACTCAAATCCACGTCACCAGTAATCCATAAGTTATCACAATCGATATCCAGTTTAGCTTTGAATCCTAGAATTAAATCCCCTTTTATATAAATATCTTTTGCTTTTAATGTATTTTTAGACTCATTGCTATCAATTGAATAATTATTAGCAAAATACAACAGCTCGGTTTTAAAGGTATTCGCTTCTTTTACTCCAAAGTTTAAAGTCAGTTTCTCAAAATCAGGCATTGATGTGGATAATGCGATTTTATTTGCAGCCACATCTAAAGACTTAGTTCGGTCAAATGCAAAACTCGTGATATTTATTTGACAATTGTTAAATTGTCCATTGCTGGGTCTAACACTGAGAAGACCATTGCTATTTTCAACGGGATTTCCAATCCCATAATCCTGTCCACCAGTAACTTTAAAATTTATCTTATTCTGATTATTTATTTTTGTTTTTTGTATTAAACCAGTTGTAGAAAACTGGTTTAAATTAATTGTCGGTTTTTGAGGCTGGGTTGGCGGCACCGGAATACTACCGGTTCCCGGTGTGGTCACTGTTTCTACGGCATAATCAAAGCTTCTTTCGTAATTCAGCTTTCTTCTTAGATTTTGAGTTTCCACCGAAAGTGTATAGGTTGTCTTCGCCGTTCCGTTTTCGGCATCCCCAGTCAGCTCTGTTTGTTCCCACTTAAGTTTTCCAACACCAATCGTTGATGCTGACGCTGTAACGGCTTTTTCCAGAATCATCGGATCCGTTGGGCCTGAGCGGGTACCATTAATATAGAAGATCACATCTCCTGCTGTGTTAGTAGTGCCTTTATCTGCGAGCGGATTAAGCGGATCATTCATTTCTGTTATTTTTTCTTCAATTAAGATCTGCCCGTACTCAGTCACCGACTTTGCGTCGATATACGCCTGACGGCTTTCCACGGTCTTTTGAGTGAAGTTCATTCCACCTGTGGCGACCGTCATCAAAGATGCGACAATTAGTAGCAGAACAACTCCTAAAATAATTACAAAAGGTAATGCGCTGCCATTATTATTTCTTATTACTTTTATCCATCTACTTTTCATAACAGCCTCCTGCGAACCTCAAATAGACCAGCATTGCAAATCTTTCTTCTTGATTCAAATTTTACTATTGTTTAACAAAAGCCGTAAAATTGATTTGATCTTTGCCCTCATTATAATAAGAACGATAATAAATATTATAACCGTTAACGCTTCCCGGATATGGCACGATATAAAACTGACGTGGGTAGGTTTGCCATTTATCACCATTAAAGGTACCAGGCGTTATTCCCGGTAAAGTAGAATCGTCCATGCTATAAGCTATACCCTTTGCTGCTGTTCCCGCTCTGTCTATCGAATCAGGATCTGCTCCATTCGAAATTTTTGTGACGATCTCATCGATATAATCCTGTCCGATGGCGGCCTCATTATTTTTTTGATCGTTTCCGACAATAGCCTTTTGACCAAATAATAAGGCCCCAAGAATGGTTACTAAAAGAATGGACAAGATCAGAAAGGCAGCCAAAAGTTCAATAATTGTTACCCCAGCCTGATTGTTAAAAAGTCTTTTCATGGTTCCTCCCGATCGTCTTAAACTTTTTTGAAAAGCATCGTTTAAAAGCTTAACACTTACCCAATTACAGCCACTACTTTTCAACCATATAAACTGTAAAGGTCACCCCGATGACCACGTTGCTACTGCCATTCAGTTTCGGAACATAACCAGAGTAGGAAACATTGGTCGTCGTATTGCCGCTTGTAGTGGTGCTCGATTGAGGAACCTCTTCCGGTTCAATACTAAACGCTGATACAATCATATCCGGCCGGGCGGCCACCCCATCCAACAAACGATAAAAGTTCGCCTGAGTTCCAGTGAGTTCCATACGCACTACACTTGTCAGCGCTTGGGTTTCACTTGTTATATCGGCATTATTTGTGTTTTCTGTAGTTTCTGTAGTTTCTGTAGTTTCTGTAGTTTCTGTTGTTTCTGTTGTCGCGGTGCCTACAGCTGCTGATGCTCCATTTTCTGAGTAGTATTCGGTGAAGGTCGAAACCCCTTGCAACTGATTGCTTTCAATCGCCAGTAGAGTTGGGGATAAACTATATCCTAAACACAGCTGCGTCAGCAAACTGTCTACTCCTTCATTGGGTAGTTTGGGAGAAAAGGGTGTTTTTAGCCCTACCAGCTTTGCATTTGCTTCGTCTTTGGCCTGCATCGATGCCGGTATCCCATCGATGGCCATTTCCATGGATTGCTGCGTGAAGCGCGCTTCCGCCACCTGATCATTCACCACTCGAAAACTGGCATAGCTTGGCATTACCACAAAATACAATCCAAATAGTCCAATCAAAATACAGCCGAGAATATAAATCAATACTTTTTCACGTCGGCTTAGCTTGTTCATCGCTGTTCACCTGCTTTCAGGTAAGCAATCACTTCAAAGCTATAGCCCGAAGTTGAAGTTGTATTGGTCGTACTGCTGCTGCCTGTTGTCGTTCCAGTATTTGTTATTGTTTCCGTTCGAGTAGAAATTACTTTTTCGTAGCCAGTATAATCCAGTTGTGTAAAATATTGGGTGCTTTTTAACCGTTCCACATAACCGGCGGCATCCCGTTCGCTCTTCGCCGTCGCCGTAATATGAACAGCGCCAGTTGTACCATCGTAATCTACTGTATTTAACTCGATTACACCATTTAATAAGGTTACCATGTGGTTTAATTTTTCCGAAACCAACTGTGGGTTGGTATTAATCGCCGCATTGATCTTCTCCATGTTTGAAATCTGAAGATTGATCGCCTCCACCTCATCCGTCAAGGCCATTGCCTGTAAATATTCCTCCTGATTATTGGGATCGTTAATATAAGCATTGGCCTCAGCCAGATTTTTTATCGCATAAAATCTAAGTGCTAAGAAAATCCCAAACAGCAGTAAAAAAAATACAATCATTCCGACTGGTATCGCCAATGCTTTATATGCAATCGGAACCTTTTTCTTGATGACATTACTTTTTTTATACACCGCTGCCAGATTGATGGGTTTGATTCCGGTAAAAAAACCCACAATCGGATAAATAAACTTACCAAAATCAAAAACTTCTTCGATTTTAAAACCAATCTTGATATTGGATGTTTGGGGAATAATGAATAAGCTGATGGCTGGATCAAAGATTACCGCTTTTAATATCTCTAATTCATATTCATCCATCCCGGCATAAACACTCATGTTTAGCGCGTATTCAGACCGTTGGGCCTTGTTAAACTGGATCAGGGATGACAATTTTTCGGACAGTTCTTCTCCAAAAGCAGTGGTTCCTCTTTCCGCCATTAAGCGGGAACGATTAGAGAAAACATAAATTCCATTTTCAAACAAAATCGAGACCAGGTTTTTTCCATCCAGAATATTAACTGAAAAGGTCATCCCCCGATAATCTTTACTTGCCGAAACGTATTGAATAATGGTATTTAAGCCCACATCAATACTCATAACCGGAATCTTCATACTTCTAAATAAATTAATGTATGATGCCAGCACCCGCTTTTCAATGCCACAGCAAAACATATTCCTTCCATTTGGTCCTGGGATGCTTGAATAATCAACCAACAGTTCCTCATAGTTACCGGCACTATCCTCAAATTCCGTCACGGCCAGGGCGTCTAATTCCTTGGGCTTGAGTTTGGGAACTTCCACATTTTTGGTCGCGATCAAACTACTGTCAATAATTAATTTTAAATTCTTAAAAATATTTTTGTTCGTCTTCAGCGCATCGGCAATGATTTGTTTGACTGCTTCTTCGTTGGTAATAACCCCATTAATTAACGTCCCGCTTTCAAAAGGGAGCGTTTGAAAATGGGAAACGATCAGCTGTTCACGCTTCATCGATCCCTGGATGATCTGAATGCCCTCATTTGAAAAATAGACGATTGTCTGCATAGTTTGTCTTCCTATCCGATGTTTTTATATAAGGTCATAATTGGGAGCATTACCGATAACATAATACCGCCAACAACCACAGCCATTAAAATAATCATCATTGGTTCAATAAAAGCAACCAATCTTGTGGTTGCCATTTCTGCTTCATAATCAAAAGCATCTGCCACATTGCTCAGCATTTCATCCAGATTACCGGACTCTTCGCCGATGTAAATAGTAGATACCAATTTGGAATCAAATCCGTCAATCATCTGAATCGATACCGAAAGCGGTTCGCCGTTTCGCACCAGTTCTATCACCTGCGGAAACTGTCCCTGCAAATAGGTGTTGCCAATGGTAGATCCGCTGATATCCAGGGCATTAATCATGGCCAATCCACTGGAATACAGTGAACTTAAGGTTCTGGAAAAACGAGCGGTATAAATAATTTTCATTAATTTACCAACCCGGGGAATTCTCAGTTTCAACTGATCCAATCCTCTTTTTAGGGTGGGTAAGGTTGCCAGAAAACCAAACATGGCAATCATCGCCAAGGTCCCGATGATATACAGATACCAATAGGTGATCATCGAACTGCTGATATTGATCATCAACTGGGTAATGGCAGGCAACTCAATCCCTTCAAAAAGGGTGAAAAATTGGGGCAGAATTAAGGTGAACACTAATAATACCACAATAACCGTAACCCCCAGAAGAATCAACGGATAGGTCATGGCACCTTTAATTTTTGTTCGCAGTTTGTGCTCTTTTTCATAGTGTTCGGCCATTTTTCGGGCGGTTTCTTCCATCTGACCGCTGGCCTCACCCGACTTATACATATTGATCAACAGTTCCGGAAACGACCCTCCCGTTTTTTCCATGGCAAAGGACAGGGTATTCCCGTTTTCTATTTCTTTGTGCAAAACCCCATAAACCTTCTTGATCGCCGGTTTAATATCCCGCTCTTCTATAATACTAATGGCTCGGATCATCGTTATTCCGGCTGCCAGCATACTGGCAATCTGCCGGGAAAAATCAGAAATTTCCATCGGCTTGAGTTTATAGGCCGTTTTGTACTCCTGCACCTCCTGGATCTTTAGGGCAAATTCATTATTTTGCCGTAAATTTCGCCGGACTACTTCGGCGGTAGATGCTTCCATTGTTCCCCGAACCACCTGAGACTGCAGATTTTTTGCTGTATATTGATAAACTGGCATATGTCCTCCATCATTGCGCCAAATGCGCTATATCTGGTCGTTTTTCACAATCCAAACAGGTCTAAATACCACCTTATTATTATATCACCAAAAAGCAAGCTTGTCATTATGCCAATGCATAAATATGGCCCAAAGGCCATGTGCCTGGCCTCGGTTTTTCGGGCCAATAAAAAGACCGCGACGATCCCCCCCAGCACCAAGCCAATAAAGGTTGCCAGCACCGTATTACCCCACCCCAGCATGAAGCCTGCCACCGCCATCAGTTTGATATCACCGCCACCAAAGGCATCGCCAATAAACAGGGTCAGTATCAGCATCGGCAGGCTGACCACAAAAATTCCAATCACCCGGGACAGGATTCCCACCTCGGGGAAGAAGAAAAAACAAAGCAAGGCCGGAGCCATTAACGCAATGACCAGACCATTGGGAATGGTCATGGTGTCAAAATCGATCAGCGTGATACAAATAAGAATTGCACCGGTAATAAATACCACCGCCGATTGAAAAGACAGGCCGTACATCCAAAAAATAAAGACAGCCATAACCCCGGTAAATAATTCAACTAACGGATAACGGCTGGATATTTTTTCACCGCAGTAAGCACATTTCCCCCGTAACCAGAGATAACTAAACACCGGTACATTATGGATTCCTTTAATTTGGGCCTGGCAATGGGGACAGAAAGAACGGCCTTTGGCAAAAGAAATTTCTTTAGGCACCCGATAGATCACCACATTAAGAAAACTGCCAATTACGCAGCCAATGACAAAGATATAAAGATAAAGACTGATATTAATGAATACAATCATATCGCGAATTTCCTTTCAGAACGTATTATGATTCGACAAATATCATACGCTTACTTTTATAATTAATGACTCAATTTTTATTCCTTTTCAGGTACCTAAAGGCTGTTCCCCTTTATCTTATGGCAGTCAAATTTCCTGGTGAATATTTGGTTTCCAAACCGTTTTTGATATAAATAATATAGTCAATAGTGGCATCTTTTTCTTCATCAACTACTTGAATAACGCATCCCGATTCGCTTCTTATCCAATATATTCAACCAAATCCGACTGAACTGGAACCCGGTAGTTTTCTGATCCTTTTAATTCAATTGCTTTTGCAGTTGCCGCCAGATAGACCAGTCTGGAATTGGTGGCATCCGTGATCAGATGGTATGATCTGACAAAGCCAAAAATGATTAGCCCTAAAAACAAAAAAAATAATGAGAACCGCCAGAGCAAAGCTTGGTCTGGATCGCCGGGGCTCATTGTCTGCATAATTAGTCTGATCTGCTTCAACCGGATTCATAAATACCTCTTTTGAAATTAATGAACACTATTTATAATATCATATCAGCAATACTAATTACTGGCAAACTATTTGCTTCCCATTAGTCAATTTTCCCTTAGTATTTCGACCTTTAATTCATTGTTTCATTGCATTTTGATAGTAGTAGGCTTAAAGGTGTTTTCTGTAATAAAAAAACTCCTTATCCAACGCAAACCCAATGGCGGGTTTGCGCCTTGGATAAGGAGATTCACCCTATGGCGCATAGGGCGTGAGATAAAACTAACTATTGCCGTATCTTACCTAATTAAGTTTAATTTGCACTTTATTATACTGTTTTTTCATAAGTTATATCCCCACCGGCAATTGTAATTGTAAATCCATTTGATCCAACATATTCAAGGCTAGTTATTTCTCCAGATGCACTCACTACAACATCACCAATCGTTCCATCAACATCACCATTGAGGTAGGCAGCCATTTGAGTCGATGCTTCATCCTCTACAACAGCTGTAGTGTCAGCTACTGAAGATCCCGTTGCCATCATCTCAGTGGCAATTGCCTGAGCTGCTATATAACACTCTCTAGCCTGTGCTGTTTCCGCTTTTTGATTCGCTTCATTGACAAACCCTAGCATTGCAGGAATTGTAAATGCTGCCAGAACAGCCAAAATCACTAATACCACAATAATTTCAACCAGGGTAAAACCTTTGTTATCTTTCTTAAGTTTCTTTAATAATTTCATTGTTTGCTCCTTTATTATTTTATTTTTTAATCTCTATATTATCACCTGCGCCACAAGGTGATTCATATGTACAGTTAACGCCTTTATTATTTCATACTTACCCGTACTTTATCTTAATCTTATCTGGCAGTTATTCTCTGTCAAGACCAATTCAGGACCAAAAGCTACCTAAATCATACAACCCACTATTACTAGCATCGACACTCCGATGAAAAACTTTAGGAATTCCCTCAACTATTCTCAAAATGAAAATGCCTGAACAAACACGATAATTTCTCACTTCTTTTTAATTTCAGGGTCAAAAAAAGCCACACTTACTCGGTGTGGCAGCTGGCTGTCTTATCGTAATGAATTTTTCCGGAATCAATCCATCGACTTAGACCCTATAGCTTTGCGTCCCAGGTTTTCGCCTGTTTTGCCTTTATTTATTATGTGTATTTTGTTTCTTACTTAATTTTAGTTTAACTCAGCTTAAAAGTCAAGTAAATCTTTTACACTTTCGTTACAAATTAACCAGTATCTTTGTTACATCTCCTGCCAAAAACTGAAATTTTAACGCTTACCAAAATACTGGTTAAACTCATGCTTATCCGTCGCCCACTCCAAGCCCGTCTCATAGGCAATTTTACCTTCCCGCACTAACTGAACAAGATCGGCGTTCAGGGTTTTCATGCCGAACTGTCCCCCGGTTTGCATCACCGATGCCAGCTGATGAGTTTTTCGTTCTCGAATCAGATTAAGCACCGCATCGGTTCCAATCAGAACTTCCAGGGCGGCCATCTGACCGGTTCCGTCGGCGAGCGGCACCAATTGCTGGGTTACCACCCCTTTTATGGTACTGGATAACTGGGCCCGGATCTGTTGCTGGCTATGGGTGGGAAACACATCGATGATGCGGTCAATGGTATTGGCGGCGCCAATGGTATGCAGGGTCGACAAGACCAGATGTCCGGTTTCAGCCGCAGTCACTGCCGCTGAAATGGTTTCATAGTCACGCATTTCCCCTACCAGAATCACATCCGGGTCTTCCCGGAGACAGGACCTCAGCGCCAATTCAAACGAAGGCACATCAACCCCGACTTCCCGTTGGTGAACGATGCCTTTTTTATGATAATGCTTATACTCAATCGGATCCTCAATGGTCAGGATATGAGTCGCCCGGTTGGTATTGATATAATCAATCATCGAAGCCAGGGTGGTGGATTTCCCGCTGCCGGTAGGTCCGGTTATTAAGATCAGCCCCCGGGGTTCATCTGCCAGTTGTCTAATAATTGGCGGCAAGCCCAGTTCCTCAAAGCTGGGCATAATATCATTGAGTAGCCGGATGGCCGCCGTATAACTGCCTTGTTGTCGGTAGACATTAACCCGTTGCCTTGATCCCTCCGGGGTCACAAAACTAAAATCAATATCCTCATTGGCTTCCAGTTTTTCCTTTTGCGCATAATTAACCATACTGAAAATCCAGGCTTCCGTATCTTTTGGCGCATGGTTAAAGTTACTGCGGAACAGTTTTCCGTTTTTTCGGAAAACAGGGGGCAAACCCTGGGTTAAGTGAATATCCGAGCATTTATTTGCCCGGCCAAATTCAATCAAGTCTAATATGCTAACAACCATTTTTTCTCCTTTATTCCACGTAGTACGAGAGTTTTAAATATTCTTCCATGGTGGTAACTCCAGCTCTGGCCAGGTTTGCAACACTGTCCCGCAATGGGATAATCATCCGGTTTTTTTCAACATAAGCATAAATATCATCAACAGAAGCTTTTCTTGAAATCAAGGTTCTTAGATTTTTATCAATCGCCAGAATTTCATGAATGGCCACACGACCCTTATATCCGGTATTATTACAAACGTGACAGCCTCGCCCTTTAAAAAGTGTTCTGACGTCTTCTCCCAAATGCAATCTTTCGATTTCATTGGTGACATACTGTTCTTTGCAATTGTTACATATTTTTTTCACCAGCCGTTGCGCCACCACACCGGTTAATGAACTGGCCACCATATAGGGTTCAACCCCCATATCTTCCAGCCGGACAATGGCCGATACCGCATCATTGGTATGAAGGGTCGAAAGCACCAGATGTCCGGTGATGGCCGCTCGCACCACAATCGACGCCGTTTCACTGTCACGGGTTTCCCCAACCATGATAATATCGGGGTCCTGACGAAGAATTGAGCGCAGCCCGGAGTCAAAGGTCAATCCAGCCAGAACATTCACCTGGCTCTGATTAACGCCAGCCATTTTTCGTTCCACCGGATCTTCGATGGTGGCAATGTTTACGGATTGTCGGCTCAGCATTTCCAGAATCATATACAGGGTGGTTGTTTTTCCACTTCCGGTGGGACCGGTGATATAAACCACCCCATGGGGACTCTGGAGAATTTTGATGATTTTCTTGTAATCCTGATCATTCATGCCAAACTGACCGGCATGATCCAGGGCGGTATTCATACTTAAATACCGCAGTACCAGTTTTTCACCGTAAACCGTAGGAATACTGGAAGTCCGCACGTTCATATCGACACCGTCAATAATCACCCGAAAATGGCCATCCTGGGGAACCCGACGTTCGGCAATATCCAGGTTTGATAAAATTTTAATCCGGGCGATCATCGATTGATGAAGGGTATTTGACAAGGCCATATACTCCACAATTAAACCATCAACGCGCATCCGCACCAGGGTTTTATCTTCAAAGGGCTCAATGTGGATGTCACTGGCTCCGGTATTATGTCCTTTTAAAAGAATGGTATTGACCAGATTGACTACCGGTGCATCCCCTTCGTTGGTAACAATATTTTCGACTGAGGAAATACTACCGCCAATCACTGCCTTGTTGGCAGTAGAGGCGGCCTTTCTGGCTTCAATTTCAGTATAAACTTTTTGAATCGCGGCCTGGATATCCGCTTTTCCGCCTAGCACTACATCAATGGGTAGATTTGTTATCAGTCTGATGTCTTCAATCGCATAAAAATCCATGGGATCATTCATGACCACCAACAAGCGATTGTTTTCGTTATTGATGGGAATAAGATTGTATTTGATGGCAGTACTCTGGGGAATTTTTGCCGCTGCTTTTAAATCAATGACAATGTCCGGAAGATTTACCACCTCAACATTCAAACGCTTTGACAGCGCATCGAGCAGCTGAACCTCGGTCAGATAGCCGTAGTCAACCAGAATACTACCCAATCTCTTACTCTTATCTATTTTCTGATAAACCAGTGCCTCCTGCAGGTGTTCTTCGGTTACATATCCTGCATTCTTGAGAATTTCACCAATTCGAAGATTTTTTGTATCCATTTTATTCGCATCCATTTTTTCCTCTTTCTCCACTAAAATCACTTCCGAAGATCTGCTTTTCAAACTCATCAACCGTCATCGGCTTGCCAAAATAGTACCCCTGAATGATATCACAACCGAGTGCTCTTAACATTTCCACCTCGGCTTCGGTTTCAATGCCTTCGGCCACCACCGTCATCCCCAGTTTTTTGATCATATTAATGGTAGACTCCACGACAATAAGATTCTGCTCGCGATTGAGGTTATTGTTAAAAAAGCCCTGATCCATCTTAATGACATCCAGGGGCAGATTCCCCAATAGATTGATGGAGGAGTAACCGGAACCGAAATCGTCCATGGACATTTTAAAACCATAATTCCGAACGGCCTGGCCAATCTCGATCATCCGATCAACGTCTTCAAAAATACTGGATTCGGTGAGCTCAATTTCCAGATTACCCCGATTGATTCGATATTGATTGGTAATATTTAAAACATTTTCGATAAAATCAGTCTGTTTAAGATTTTTTCGGGAAATATTAACCGAAATCGCCAGTTCCGGATATTTTTTTTCTTCCCAACGCTTTAAAACTTTACAAACCTCTTTGAGCATGAACATATCCAGCTTTTTAATAAACCCGGCTTGTTCAAAAATGGGAATAAATTCCCCCGGGGAGATCAGCCCCTTTTGAGGGTGCCGCCAGCGCACCAGCGCCTCACAACCACAATAATCATTAATATGGAGATTATACTTGGGCTGGAGATACATTTCAAACTCACGGTTTTCCAGGGCATCTTCCATCTGATCGATAATTTCTTTTTCATCGCCAATTTTTTTCCTAAAGGCATCAGTATAGAAAAACCAGCGCTGGTTTTCTGCAGTTTTGGCCGCAATCCGGGCCATATTGGCCTTTTCTCTGATTTTTTCGAGGTTTCCCTGTTTGTCTTCAATAATATAAATGCCAAAATGACATGAAAGCCGTTCCTTAATGCCGATAGCTTCTCGCTCTTCATTCAAAACCCGGTTAAATTCTTTAATCCGCCGGGTTATTTTATCCCGGTCATCGCTAACACAAAGAATCGCAAAATGATCCCCGGATACCCGGGCATAGCTTTCCTGTTTGGCCATCCGGTTTTCCAGGATCCCCACGACCATCCGGAGCACCTGATCGCCCTTTTCATGACCGTACTCTTCGTTAAGAAAGCGAAAGCGGTCAATATCAAAGCTTAACAAGGCACAATTGGTTACCGTTTTTGATTCCAGAATTTCAGCAGCTTCCTGTTTGAATTTCTGCCAGTTATTACCACCGGTGACCTCATCCACATAGGCAATCCGTTCCAGTCTTTTTTTTGAACGATCCTGGTAAAACAGAATGATCACAAACAATAAGGTCATGGCCAGCAGGGCAGCGGCAATCAGCATCAAGGAATACCAGCTGATCTGTCTGGTTTGGGCACTGACCACCTGGGTCGGCACCACGGACATCATATACCAGTCATTGATGGCCAGGGGTTTATAAATGGTATGCCGTTCCATCCCCCCATAAAAGCTGGTAAAACTGCCGCTTTTTCCGGTGGCCATATTTTCGATAATGGTTTTTAAATCATCACCCTCTCGCAAATCGGCCTTTTTAATCAGCTCTAGGATATTCTCAAACTCACCCGGACTGTTGACATGCACCGAGGAAACCACCGCATCCCCATTCGCTTTGACAATGTAGGAATAGCCCTGGTTCGAGAAACTGCCCACTTCCAGATATTTTTTCAAATCTTCGGTGTTCACCGAAGCCAGCACCAGAGCCACCACCTGATTCTCCTGAAAAATGGGGACGGCATAAACATTGATCGGTTTTTCGTCGGTGTAGTCGTTGATAGTGTCCGATACTGCCACGCGCCCTTTGATAGCCTCCTGAAAATAAGGCCGATAGGCAATGTTATAAGATAGCCCATCGGAGGTCATCACATCCCCGTTAGGCAGGACAATCCCCATCCGCTTATAATTTCCCTCAGCAGCTTCCAATTTGATCAGTCTTAGCATATGTTCCTGATCAAAATTACCGCTGGCTTCAATTAGTTTACTGGTCGTTTGTAAACTCTCCAGCTCATTATTGACCTTGCTTTCAACCAGATCCGCACCCCGGGTGCCAAGTTCCGAAAGATATAAAAAGGTCTGCGCTCTCAGGGCTTGATTAATCAGCGATATATAATACCAGCTCAGCGCAAAAAAAAGAACAACAGTCAATACCGCAATAAAACTGGCTTTAATCTTTTTAGACTTCGTGATCATCTGTTATCCTTTCTCTTTTTTGTCATTATATAAAGTACTTTCCATTCTACCAAATAAAAAGAACTTATTCAATGCGATTGAATAAGTTCTTTTGTTAAAAATAGCGGTATTTACCTTATTTCTTTAATATCCACCAGTTCGATTTCGGCCATGGTACGGTTGGATTTTAAACAATCCAGCAGCGCCTGGGCGGTATCTAAGGAGGTCAGCAGGGCAATTGATGTTTCCACGCATTTTCGTCGCATCCGAACATCATCATGATGCGGCATCCGACCCTTGCTGGAGGTCGAAATAACATAGTTCAGCTTACCACTTTCGATCAGATCGCCAATATTCGGCTTGCTTTCGGCCAGTCGCCGAACCACCTTGGTGGGGATCTTGTTTTCGTTGAGAATCAGCGCCGTTCCCACGGTGCCGTAGATAACAAAGCCCATTTCATGGAATTGGCGGCCAATTTCCACAATCGCTTCCTTATCCCGGTCTTTAACGGTGAGCAGCACCCCGCCGGAGCGTTCCATACTGCGGCCGGAAGCCACCAGGCCTTTATAAAGCGCATCGGCAAATGTTTTGGCCACGCCCAACACTTCCCCGGTGGATTTCATTTCTGGACCCAACTGGGTATCGACGTCCTGTAGTTTTGAGAAACTGAACACCGGCACCTTAACTGCCACATACTCGCCTTCGGGATAGAGCCCCGGGGCATAACCGAGATCCGCCAGCTTGTCACCCAGCATCATTTTGGTGGCAATGTTGACCATTGGAATATCAGTGACCTTGGAAATATAAGGCACGGTTCGCGATGATCGGGGGTTGACCTCAATCACGTAGACTTCATCTTCAAAAATGACATATTGAATATTGACCATCCCAACAATATCCAGCGCCTTAACCAGACGGCCGGTGTAGTCGATGATGGTATCTCTGGTCCGTTGATCCAGCGTCTGCGGCGGATAAACCGAAATCGAATCGCCGGAATGAACCCCCGCCCGTTCAATATGCTCCATGATTCCTGGAATCAGGTAGTTTTCGCCATCGCTGATGGCATCCACTTCGACTTCCTTGCCCATCAGATATTTATCGATCAAAACTGGGTTTTCCAGTTCCACCGCGGTGATAATATCCATATACTCCACCACGTCTTCCCGTTCATAGGCAATGATCATATTTTGCCCGCCCAATACATAGGAAGGTCGCAGCAGTACCGGGAAGCCTAATCGTTCGGCCACTTCCACCGCTTCGGTGGTCGTATACACGGTTTCACCTTCAGGACGGCGGATATTGCAGGATTCCAGCAGCTGATCAAATACTTCCCGGTCTTCGGCAGCATCGATATTGGCCGGGGAGGTGCCTAGCACCGGAACACCCATTTCTTCGAGATAGCGGGTCAGTTTGATGGCGGTTTGGCCACCGAACTGGACAATGGCACCGATCGGTTTTTCGGTTTCCACCACTGAGCGGACGTCTTCTTTAGTCAGCGGTTCAAAATAAAGTCGGTCCGAGGTATCAAAGTCAGTGGAGACAGTCTCTGGATTGTTGTTGATGAAAATGGCTTCATAGCCTTTTTCCCGCAGCGCCCAGGCACAGTGTACCGAACAATAGTCAAACTCGATTCCCTGACCGATTCGAATTGGGCCGGACCCGAGCACCAGAATCCGTTCCTTACCAGAGGGATGTTCGGCAATGAATAAAGCCGCTTCATTTTCTTTATCCCGGGTTGAATAAAAATAGGGGGTCTGGGCCGCAAATTCGCCGGCGCAGGTATCAACCATTTTAAAGGAAGCATAGGTTTTGGGATCTTCCTGAATCTTTTCGCCGGATAATTCCTCGATGGTTTTATCCAGAAAACCAATTTCCCGGGCCACTCGAACCCGTTCTTCGGTTAAACCCAAAGTCGCCAGATCTTTTTCCATCACCGCCAGATGGCGGAGCTTATCTAAAAACCATTTATCAATTTTAGTAATGGCAAAGATGGTATCCAGGGCGACACCCCGTTTGATGGCTTCATAAACCACAAAGGAACGTTCATCATCAGAATCTGCCAGCATTTTCATGATTTCCTCATCGCTGGCTTCCACCAGCCGTTCGATGGTTAATGTTTCCATCCCCAATTCAATCGAACGGATCGCCTTCATCATCGCATGTTCAAAGCTGGAGCCGATCGACATAATTTCACCGGTAGCCTTCATCTGAGTACCCAGTGTTCGTTTCGCATAGACAAATTTATCAAAGGGCCAGCGCGGGAACTTAACAACAATGTAATCCAGGGCCGGTTCAAAACAGGCGGTGGTGGTGCCGGTGACCTCATTAATGATTTCATCCAGCGAGAAACCAATCGCAATCTGGCTGGCAACCTTGGCAATCGGATAGCCGGTCGCTTTTGACGCCAGGGCTGACGAACGGGAAACCCGGGGGTTAACCTCGATCACGGCATAGTTAAAGTTTTCCGGATTCAGGGCAAACTGACAATTACAGCCGCCTTCAACCTTCAGAGCGGAAATAATTTTCAGGGCTGAGGTCCGCAGCATCTGGAATTCCTTATCACTAAGGGTTTGACAGGGTGCCACGACGATGGAGTCACCAGTGTGAATTCCGACCGGATCAAAGTTTTCCATACTACAAACGGTAATGACATTACCTTTAGCATCCCGCATGACTTCAAATTCGATTTCTTTCCAGCCGGCGATGCCTTTTTCGACCAGAATCTGACTGATCGGTGATAAGCGAATGCCGTGGGTGGCAATTTCTTCCAGTTCCTGCTGGTTATTGGCGATCCCGCCGCCGGTTCCGCCCAAAGTAAAGGCCGGACGGACGATCACCGGATAACCGATGGTGGCGGCAAAACGGACTGCGTCCGCAATGGTGACGACCACTTCGGAGGGAATACAGGGCTCGCCGATTTCCCGCATCATATCCTTAAAGGCCTGGCGGTCTTCGGCTTTTTCGATGGTTTCCAGGTTGGCGCCCAGCAGTTTGACGCCATGGGCATCCAAAAACCCTTCTTTAGCCAGCTGCATCGACAGTGTCAGACCAGTTTGACCGCCCAGGGTAGACAGAATACTATCCGGTTTTTCCATCAGGATGATCCGTCTGATGACTTCCAGGGTTAAGGGTTCAATGTAAATTTTATCCGCCATGGCCTTATCAGTCATAATGGTCGCCGGGTTGGAATTAATCAGGATGACTTCCAGCCCGTAATTTTTTAAGGCTTTACAGGCCTGGGTGCCGGCATAATCAAATTCGGCCGCCTGGCCGATGACAATGGGGCCGGAGCCGATCACCAGGACTCGTTTAATATCGCTTCTTAAAGGCATCCTTGTTGCCCCCTTTCCATAAGATCAGTAAATTGTTCAAATAAATATCCGGTATCATTGGGGCCGGCGCTGGCTTCGGGATGGAACTGCACCGTAAAGGCGTGGATATCCGGATATGCAACCCCTTCACAGGTGCCGTCATTCAGGTTGAAATGGGTCACTTTTCCCACTTCAGCAGAAATGCTTTCCGGTACCACCGCATAGCCATGATTCTGGCTGGTAATAAAAACCCGGTCCCGGGTAACATCTTTAACTGGTTGATTCATGCCCCGGTGTCCGTATTTCAGTTTGAAGGTTTCCCCGCCCATCGCCAGTGCCAGCAACTGATGGCCCAAACAGATGCCAAAAATAGGCTTGCCATATTTAACAAAATCTTTGAGATTTGCAATAATTTCAATATTTTCGGCCGGATCGCCCGGTCCGTTGGACAGCATGATCCCATCGGGATTCAGCATCCGGATTTCTTCAATCGTGGTATTCGCCGGCATCACGGTGACGTTGCAGCCTAAGCGCAGCAACATCCGCAGAATATTATGTTTGTACCCATAATCAATCAGGGCCACGTGATTCGCCCGATTGACCTGGCTGTAATACCAGCCCTTGTTTTTGCGGGTTACGGCCTGCACCGGATTGACCACTTTAAAATCGCGGATTTTTTCCATCAGCGCTTCTTTGGTCGTTTCAATATCTTCGGTGGTAATGGCACCGTTCATGGTACCATGTTCCCGGATTACCCGGGTAATGGCCCGGGTGTCCACATCCCAGATCCCGATTTTATCCTGTTCAATCATAAACTCGTTAATATTGTGCGTATTTCTAAAATTCGACGGTTCTTCACACCATTCTTTGGTAATATAACCGTTGATCCAGCTTCGTTCCGATTCCATATCATCAGCGTTGATCCCATAATTACCAATTAAGGGGTAGGTTTGCAGGACAATCTGTCCATAATAAGATGGGTCAGTGAGTACTTCCTGGTAACCGGTCATCCCGGTCGTAAAGACAATTTCGCCAATGGTAGTGCCTTCGCACCCAAAATTATAGCCTTCAAACACACTGCCATCCGACAGCACCAGCCAGGCCCGCTTATCTCGTTTGTAATAAGACATTGTTTACCTCCATTTATATAGTTTCTCTAAGTACTTGCAAAATTCAACTACTACAGTAAAGTGCTTTGATGTCTCGTTATATAAACAATTTTGTAACGTGTAGGCGAACAGGCGATAGCCTGTACGACGTACAGTGTAAAAATTGTTTGATATAACGAGGGAGCAAAGCTCACCACAGTAGGTTTAAGCGCTGACTATTTCCAAAAAATACCTGATTGCACGCAACCAGGTATTTCAATTTAGCACATTTATCGAATTGCTAAGTCCTCTCGGTTCGGGCCAACACCTACATAGGCAATGGTCGTTCCAACCAAGTCTTCAATTGTTTTAATGTATTTTTTTGCATTCTCTGGTAAATCTTCCAGTCGACGGATACCAGTGGTATCACTCATCCAGCCGGGAAGGGTTATATAAACCGGTTCGACCCGTTCCAGGTCTTCGGTATTGGGAAAACTGGTGACCAATTGGCCATCTAATTGATAATCGACACAGATTTTAATCTCCGGCAGATCATCCAGCTTGTCAATTTTACATAAGGCCAATTCGTCATAGCCATTAATCGCATGGGTATATTTCAGCACGGGAATATCAATCCAGCCCAAGCGACGGGACCGGCCGGTGCGGGCGCCAAACTCGTCATCCGGTTTTTCGCCGGTACCCCGGAGGATATCAATGGTGCCACCAAATTCTTCGGTGGGGAAAGGCCCGGCGCCAACGGCACTGGAAAAGGCTTTGGCCACGCCAATGACCTTATCGATTTTCTTGGCCGGAAAACCGCCACTGACGGCGGCATAGGCAGCAATCGGGTTGGACGAAGTAACATAGGGAAAAATCCCCAGATCAATATCTTTCATGGCCCCCAATTGGCCTTCGAAAAGAATATTCTTGTCAGCGTCAATCATCTCATGTAAATAACCAACCGGATTGACAATCATATGACCAAAGGTTTCGGCCCAGAACTGACATTTGGCAAACAAAGCTTCTACTGTGTAGGGTTCTATCTGATAGGAAGCCATTTGGTCATTGACCACTGGGACAATGCTTTCCAGTTTCTTTTTAGCATTATCAAGATTTAACAAATCTTCAAAGCGCAGGTTTTTTCGCATCGCCCGATAAGCATATGCTTGACCGATGCCGCGCTTGGTGGTTCCAATGCCGCCGCTGGCTTCCATCAGTTCATCCAGTTTTTGATGATAGGGCATGAGGATATGAGCTTTTGCTGATATTTTGAGTCCTTCCAGACTTAACTTTGCGTCGATGATCTGTTGCATTTCTTCAAGTAAAACATCCGGATTAACAACCATGCCTGTTCCGATTAAACATTGACAATCTTTGTTAAAAACACCGCAGGGAATTAAATGAAGTTTGAAAACACCATACTCATTAATAACCGTATGACCGGCGTTGTCGCCCCCTTGAAACCGAACAATTAAATCAGACTGTTTGGCGAAATAATCCACCATTTTGCCTTTGCCTTCATCGCCCCACTGGGCGCCAACTAATACAGAAATCGACATCTATTCTCATTCCTTCCATCAACCT
>NZ_JBGSHG010000135.1:0-81198 GCF_041752335.1 Acetobacterium sp.
TTATTTTTGTTCCATTTTTTCATCTTCTTCAATATTTTCATTGTTTTGTTGTTCCGTTTCACTTCCGACTTCATGAATTCTGCCTGGTTCTTAGACCCGGATTCTCTAAGCTCCAAATCTTTTTCATTTCGCAATTACCTATGTTTATTTTATCATAATTTTGCTAAATAATAAAGTTGTCAATCTTTCAAACCAGGCCCCGAAAGACTATCCTGACCGGGCTTCCGATGGTAGCCATACCGGCTGGTACTCTCTGTGCTACCCCAGACCCAATCGCCATCGAGCTATTGGTCTATTTTATTTTTTTCCATCCCATCACAAAGCGATGCGATCATCTGTTTCATTTGTTCTATCTAATCTCAATAAAATATGCTATAATATAACCAAATTACTAAAAGAAAAATGGTGAACAATTATGTCAACACTACAAAAAAATGATTCCTCTGTCATCTCGCTATTTTCAGGTGGCATGGGTTTGGATATTGGTCTGATGCAGGCCGGATTAAACATTCAAATTGGACAGGATATTGACAAGGCCTGTGTATCAACCATGAGACTCAATGGCCACAGTGTCATTGACGGCGATATCCGAAAAATAAGCGCTGAAGAAGTCTTAAAACTTTCTGGACTGGCCCGAGAAGAGCCTTTTTTGATCTGTGGCGGACCACCTTGTCAACCATTTTCAACGGCGGGCAAGCGACTAGGAATCAACGATCCACGAGGTAGCCTTTTTATGGATTATATCCGCATGATTGATGCCATCCGGCCTCGCTTCTTTATCATGGAAAATGTCAAAGGTTTGATATCTTCCTCTATCAATCATGTCCCTCTGTCAGAACGTAACAAAGAAAACAAGGATCCCCTGTCCCAACGGGGATCCGTTTTCAAAATTGTTCTTGATGAGTTTGAGAAATTGGGTTATACAACCATTTATGGCGTGCTGGATGCTGTCAATTATGGGGTTCCGCAATTCCGTGAACGGCTGATTATTATCGGTAGTCGTGATCATGAAGATATTTTTCTCCCCATGCCATCACATTTTCAGTTGCATCAGAAAAAAGATTACCAGTGGCATACCCTTCGAGATGCAATTTTTGATCTGGAAGACAATCCCGGCGAATGCGCCAGCTTTAGCAAAGACCGCTTGAATTTTTTAAAAATGGTTCCCGAAGGCGGCAACTGGAAAGACTTGCCCCCAGATCTTATCAAAGAAGCCATGGGCGGAGCCTATCTATCTGGTGGCGGAAAGGTTGGATTCTACCGACGTCTATCCTATGATCAGCCTTCGCCTACCCTAGTGACGACGCCAGTTCAAAAAGCTTCCATGCTATGTCACCCTACCAAGGATCGTCCCCTGAGCGTGACCGAATATGCGCGCATTCAACAATTTCCTGACGATTGGGTTTTTGCAGGAACCACGACAGCAAAATATTGTCAGATCGGCAACGCCGTACCAATCGGTCTGTCCCGGGCATTAGGACAAATGCTAGTTGCGGTGGCTAACAACAGTGCCATTATCAAATCAAAACGTACCCGTGGTACTGATATTCATCTCAAAATTCAAAATGCTATGTCGAAACAGGAGAATGCAATCAATGGCTATTAATTCAAACTATAACGAAGAGCTGATGCTGTCAGTAATTGGTGATGCCCTCAATCATTTTTATGTGTCACTTGTTGCGAAAATAGATTCACTGACCATCAAAACGGTCATGCGCAAAAAAAATCCTTATTTGTTTCGCGCAAAGGATATGCAAGGTGCGGCACAGATCGTTGATGCCATTCTTTCTGCTTATGTATCATCGTCGGAAGAAACAATTTTTGGTAATTTATTTTTTGAACCCATTGCTACGGCAGCGGTTCAGGGTCAAAAAGCGCTGGCCCCTGGCATTGACATCATGGTTGAGGGGGATGATGTGATTTACGCCATTGCCGTCAAATCAGGAACAAATGTATTTAATTCCAGCAGCAAGAAAAAACAAGAGCAGGATTTTGCTGCTGCCAGCAAATTAGCACAACAAGCGCGAAAACGTTATGTCCCGATCATTGGCTACAGCTATGGAAAAAAGAAAAATGGAACAAAGGCCATTCCCAAAATGTATGCCGAACTGGCTGGCCAGGATTTTTGGGAAGAACTTACGGGTGACCCAGAGTTCTATCTTAAATTGATCCATTATATTGATCGACTGCCTAAAACCCATATTGATGCTTTCGAAGCCGCCTATCAAAAAGCACAAAACCGCCTTATCAAAGAATTTACCCAATTATTCTGCTTAGACGACGGCAGTATTGACTGGGACGCCCTGGTGCGCTTCAACTCCGGCCGCTCCTAATCGCCTGGCTTTCTAAACATCAAACCCTTCATCGTATCGGGTTTGATGTTTTTTTTTGCTCATGAATCACCTCACAAAATACTTATTCCGGTTGCCATATTTGTGCACCCCCAGCAGTCCCAGTTCGGCAAACTTCAGGACAAAGCCCCGGATGGTGGCATAGGCGGCAGCGCCAAAGTCTTTTTCCAGCTGTTTGGTGGAAAACTCCGCCCGGCCATAAGCGGCCAGAACAAACTCAAAGAGGGCTTTTTCCTTTGCTGTGATCAGCCCCGCCGCCAGGGCCTCCTGATAAACCGCCAGCCCATCGGCGGCGACCCCGGTCTGGGGCTTCAGCTGGTGATAAACCGCTTCGATAAAATAGACCAGAAAGGGCGTCACATCCACAATCCCGCTGATCCGGTGATTATCTTCTACCCGGCTAAAGGCCTGGTAATAGTCTTTTCTGGTGGCATTGATATGGTCTGACAGGGGTTGGAACAAGGCCGCCGGATAACCCTGCTGGATCAGCAGCCATAAATGCAGCATCCGGGCCATCCGACCGT
The DNA here is from genome assembly GCF_041752335.1 of Acetobacterium sp. Lineage (GTDB taxonomy): Bacteria > Bacillota > Clostridia > Eubacteriales > Eubacteriaceae > Acetobacterium. The sequence goes on from NZ_JBGSHG010000135.1 coordinate 2,876, forward strand.
TACCGTCAAAATAGGGATGGAGATAGGCCAGGTAAAAATGAACAATCACCGCCTTGAGCAGATCGTTGAGCTGATCTTCGCTGTTGATAAAATCAACCAGCTGCGCCATCGCTGCAGGCAGCTGATGGGCGGGTAAACCGGCATGCTCGATTTTTTCGCCGACAATATACACCGCATCGTCACGATAGAAACGGCCCAGTTCCAGCTGGTTTTCCGGTTCCAGAAAGTCCCCCACCGTCATCATATAGAGCTGGTAGAGGGTCGCTTCGGTAATCTTATTAGCCGGATTACTGATAAAATCCAGCCCTTTTTTCATCCCCCAGAGCCGCTGCTCGCTTTCATCCTGGGGGGCATAACCGGTCAAAATATGACGAATACTCTCCCGGGATGAAGTGATATTTTCAATCGCCAGGGTCGCCTGAATCTCCGTTGTCATCGCGTTAATGTTATAAGGGTGGGTTCCCGGTGGCCGCGCAAACAGCACCCGGGCCGATGCCATGCTGAGCCTCACCCGGTTTTCCAGATAAACCAGTGACTGACCATCAAAATCCCGCAACGGCAGCGTTTTAAAGAAATCTTTCCGCAGCAGCGCAATCATTTCCGCCACCTCATTCGGTGAATACTTGTGCTGCATCTTTTTTAAATCGATGAGGTGTTTATCAGATAGCATGGCAATAAATTTTTCGGCCTCCATAACGATCCTCCTTGCTGATACCAATTAGTATCAATTTGTATCAGTATAGCACAGCGCCGGGCGAATGCCAATAAATAAAACCTCCCATCACTGGAAGGTTTAAGCACAAAAAAGCAGGGCTCGAAGCGCCCTGCTTTTTGTGAATCGACAATCATTGCTAGCTTAACGACTATTCCTTAATTTCCAAAAAAGCGGGGTTGTAATCCGCCACAAAAAAAACACAGGTCGATAACACATCGAATCTATTATCTATCATCAGGCGCCCCAATTGAACCCTCAACACGGTGAGATGATCAACTTCGGTAGTCACCTGCGGATCAGTCCAAGCAAAGATGGTGCCACTTTGCAAAGTATGTGCTTTTGCCAAATTCTGTCTGATCACGATCGTGATTTGATCCCGCGTTGTGGCAAACTTGCGATAATCCCCAGCCATTGTTTCCTGCTGAACTCTGGTTTTGTACTGTTTATTTTTCAATTCTGCGATCGAAACTTTTCGTTCATGAAAATTACGATCCGGAATCGATTGCATATGATAGAACGCTTCAACCATCGGGTAATTGATGTAAAGCTTCCCCATATCTGAAGAGTCCGTAAAATATTCCTGCAACTGCATGACAATCCGATCATTAAAACGGGAGTCCTGGGGATCCAAGTCGAAAATCAACAGGATATCCGTATATTTAGCATCAAACAGTTTTTTCTTACTTTCATCCCGCTCTCTGTTTTTGAGAATGAGTAGCAGATCAATGGCATCAAAGCTGGCGGTTCCGTAAGTCACCATTTCCTGATACAAAGCATAAATATTTGTGCAATACGAAACGATTCGATAGGTATCGCTAACCGGATACGCAGCGATTACTTTTTTCATCAGGCTGACATCCGTTTTTTCACCCTCAACGATGATCAGAATACTCTTTTTATCCGCTTCATCCATCAAATTCACCGTTTACATACAGTTTTTCCAGATTATGACCTTCTCTCAGTTCGCGCCGAGTGGCATTTGCCAGGGAGGTCAACCGCTCCGGTGTTAAAATAAAATAACAATCCGGACGCATGATGCGATTTGTTAAGAGATTCGTATTATGCGAGGTTAGCACCGTCTGAAAACCGGTCATCGATTCCAGTAATTCAACAATCATTTCCGATAGTTCAAAATGATAATAGGCATCAAATTCATCAATAAACAAAAACGAGAGATCGGTCGCAATTGTCAGCCAATAAAAAAACGTATATAAGGCTTTGGTTCCATTTGATGCCGCTTTAAAAAACGGGATTGGTTTTTTTCGCCGAAAATACAGTCGTTCCTGACCATCTGGATCAGCAAAGACCACTAACTGTTCATTGATTCCAGCCCGATTGAGCAGTTCCTGGAATTGCTGCAATGTTTGTTCTGCCAGGATAAAGTTAAAATAATCTTTACTGTCATTTTTATAACCAATATAACGGTTCTCATCGAGGCTGCGGTACCAGAGCATGTTATTGACGAAATGGACCAGCTCCCGTAACGGTTTGACTGCTTCGCTGGTACTGTTGCTGACCACGTATTTTAAGAGTGAAAAATTTTCTTCCAGAAATTCATAATTCAGGGTTGGGATCCGTTTTTTCAACCCCTCTAAATCACCTGTCTTTTTTATATGATCATAAGAAAATATGATCTCCGCATTTAATTTTACTTCTTCAAATTTCAAAATTTGCTCGTTGTTTTTATGATATCGATATTCAATTTCGCCATCAGCTACTTTAAAAACATATCGGAATTCAGCATAGTCGACTTCACTATCGGCATTTAGATAGTAATCATATAGACCCGGGGAAACATTTTTGTCTGACAAATGGGACGTCAGGTCAAAAAGAGCCAATCCGATATTTGATTTATCGACCCCGTTTTTTCCATAGATTATTATTTTATTTAACAAACCATCTTTGATACAGTCTTTATTGAACGAATAATCCCGGACGTCAGAAAAATCCAATCGAATCGTATCTTTGAAGTTTTTAAACCCTGTTACCATGAATTTTTTTAACATCTCATCACCTCTCGTTTAGATTACCACGTATTGAAGCGCGAATGCAATAAGTAATCTCGTTTTGCCGTAAAAATATTACGGCAAAACGAGATTACTTACCTGTCTTAGCTACCAGCATCCTTAGTATCACCAACTTAAAAATGGAAATCGAGAAAGACAAGCCCGTTTTTAGCCGCAAAAAAGCAGCGATATTTCGGCCCTGCTTTTTTCTACCCGGCTAACCGCACCCGCCTCAACCACGTTTGGCCCGGAGCGTCAGCAGCCCCAGCACCACCAGGGTCACCGGCCCCAATAAATCGGGAATGATGATCAGGGCATTGCCGGGATTAAAATTACCCAGAGCAATCAGTTCCTGCAGGTGGATGAATGCCGCGCCAAAAAAGAAGACCACCGAAATGATGATAATCGGCGCCCAGAAAGCCCCCCGGAATTTGACCGCCAGAAAACCGCAGATGCCAATCCCCAGGGACACGTAGCCCAGCTCTTTTTGAAAGCCGTTGGAGACCCAGCCAATCTGGGCGGCAATCTCCTCGCTCATCAGCACATGGCCCATAAAACTGATGGTCATCGCCACCCCCAGAAAAAACAACTGATGCAGCAGTAGGGTTTCGGCCAGCATGGCCCCGTTTTTGCGCCGGATCAACCAGTGAATCAGACCGCTGACCAGCCCCGTTAAAAACAATCCCATAAAAATCATCCTGTGCCTCCCCAAATTTATTGACGTTAATGTCCTTCTACTTTTACCACCTGCCAACAAAACCAACCGGCCGCCCTGCTTAAATAAAGAATGTGATGGTATGAATACCATAAAGAAGGTGATTCTGTGAAAGCAACCAAAAAAATAAGGCTTCTGACCGGCCTTTTACTGGTCCTGCTCAGCCTTTATCTGCTGGCCTTTGTGCCGGCGCTGGCGGCCCGGCGCAGTGATCTGCTGCTGCGGGCCCAGACGGCCAGCTTTGCCGGCCAGAGTGTCTTTGCCCAGAGCAACTTGAAGCTGACCGTGCCGGCCTCCGCCCAAACCGGCGACGGCCGCTGGACTGACACCATGAAGCTGTTTCACTGCGGCGACAACTTTCCCCACCAGGGCCCCGGTCAACTGAGCATCCTCTATAATTTTGGTGCCTTTGACGACGGCCGCTCGGGCTTCTACGATCCCGAAGCCGCCACCTTTAATGCCCATTACGGGGTCTATGCCATCAGTCAGACCAAGAACCCCTTCGGGTATCGCAACGGCGTCCCTGATGGTGACGCCATCACCGGTCTGGTGGCGTTTGACCAGCTGGAACTGGTGCTGGCCTCACTGGGCTGTCCCCCTTCCCAACGCTATTTTGATGCCCAGATCACCGCGATAAAATCCGGCCCGATGATGGCCGGGTTTTCCGACTGGATTCAGATTGACGCCACTATTTTAACCAACGCCCCGCTGTACCAGGCGCAGGGCTTTCAGCCGGGCACCATCCAATACGGCCCCCCGCCGCCTGACTATCCCGGCCCGGACTTTCCGGTGGTCCCGATGCTGGGCCGGCTCTATCTGCGCTACGACAAGACCCGGCAGCTGACGGTAATTTATTTTGTGATCGCAAAAGATGCCGAGCTGATTGAAGAAACGAGTGCCAATTATCTGAAGCCGATAAAGTGGCGAATGGTGAAATCTCAGAACAAAGCTGGGGCTGATGGTATCAGCGGGAGTACCAAAATCGTTTTCCAGCGATTGTCACCATGACGTCTGCGAACGTAATTTAAATCATCCCGGACCCTGTGATTAAATTAAAATTCTGGTGGTAATAAGAAAACAAGAAAACTAAATCATGATGCAAGCCGGGTATTGCCGATCCTCGCTCGGCGCTGGCTGACAAGATTCTTTTAAAGAATCTGATTCTCTTCATTCAGGAGGCTGATATGTCAAACCATGAGAAACCAGAACCGAAAAAAGATCATGAAAATTCTGCAAAAAATTTAAATATCAATGGAGTAGATGATTTTTCTATTGATTCCGATTTAATCGCCTTTTCTATTAATTCGGCGGGCACCAGCAATCTGCAAAATAGCGATTCGCCCAGCGGCAATTGTCCTGCCTGCGGTTTTCCCGCCAATCAGGAGCCCAATCAAATAAGAGCAATTGGCCCAAATCGGGGGATTTGTCCGGAATGTGGCCATCAACTGATCGCTTCTAAGACCGGTTATTTTGTCGTCTGCGCGGATAAAAAAGATCCTTATGACATTGCCTATCAATGGATTCCCGCAAAAAGCACTGAACCAACTGCGGCGGAAAATGATGATTTGATTCCGGCGGCGAAAAAAAAGTTGCTTAAAAAAATCATGGCCACCAATATAATAATCAAATCCTTGTATTTTTCCATCGACACCGATAAGGACAAGAAAGATCAAAAAAACAATCATACAATCAAAAAAAAATACTTTGATAAGCTTCTATCGCTGGCCCAGGCGGGATTGACGGGAAAAATGGCTTCGCCGGAGCTGGCCGTTTTAGCCCTGGAACAATTAAATAACGAAATCACGACGATCGAGGGTCAGCGCATCAAAAACACCTATATGAAAGAGTTGGGCATGCGCGCCTTTCTCTCCAGCCTGATTGCGCTGGTGCTATTGTTGATTACCTCAACCGCAATACTTTCCAATGACACTACCCTCGCTGAACTGCTGATCCAAAAGTCCGGCTCCACCGTTTTTTTCCAGCGCGACAGCTTAGCGATTATCAGTATGTGCAGTGTTATCTGGATCGGAGCGATGCTCGGGACTTGGGTTTCATTCGCCGCCCGAAATCCGGTCTTGGATTTTGAACGTCTTAGCATCCTTGAAAAAGATCGCATGAAGCCAACCATCCGACTGATTTATATTGGTATCTGTGCCATCATCTTTTCACTTTTCCTGTCGACGGGTATCGTTGCCCTGGAAGTCGGCAATCTTTCAACCAACACGATCAAAGACAGCATCAACACACAGTTTGTGATCGGTATATTGTGTGGTTTAACGGAAAGTAAAATCGGAAGTTTTATCCATACGAAAACCACGACGGTGTTGAACAGCCAAACGGATGCCCCACAACCTGAAGAAGCATCGCCGTCTCAAACGAATGTGGTATCCTAGTGTGGTGAAAAAGGCGAACAATCAATGGCGGTTTGTCTTTGCGGCCAAAACTGGCGATGGCAATGGTCATTTCCGATTGCTGTCGGGATCGCATAAGGCCGGCCCGGAACAGGACCCGGTTTTCAGCCAATAAAAAGCAGCGCCGTAACAGCGCTGCTTTTTATTGGCTCCTGCTCCCACCGCCAGTTACTGATAATACCGGGAGGTCGCAATCACCTGATGGGCCGGCAGACAGATCAGCCCAGTGGTTTTTTTATACGCATTCAGCAGTTCGTGCTCAATTTTGGCGGCCCGCATTGGCTGATAAAAATAATAACCCTGAATTTCTTGGCAACCGTGCTGTTTCAGAAATTGCAGTTGCTTTTCATTCTCGACGCCTTCAGCAATGGTGCTGCAGCCCAGTTTAATGGCCAGGACAATGGTGGAGACGATAATCGCTTCATCTTTTTCATTGTTGCCAATGCCGTCAATAAATGTCTTGGGAATTTTGATCCGGTCCAGCGGCAGTTTTTTAAGATAGGAAAGCGATGAGTATTCGGTGCCAAAATCGTCGATGGCAATGGTCATCCCCATGCTTTTAATCTGACTAAGCTGATCCAGCATCAGGGTTGTATCCTCCATGAAAATCGATTCGGTGATCTCCAGTTCAAAATAGTCCGGATTGATATCAAACTCGCCCAGGGTGCGCTTGACATAATCGACAAAATCGTTCTTTTTCAGTTGTTTGGTGGACAGATTGACCCCCATTCGCAACGGTTTTTCCATCCGCGCTTCCCATTTTTTCTGCTGCGCCATCGCCGTTCGGATCACCCATTCGCCAATCGGGATAATCAGTCCCGTCTGCTCCGCCAGGGCGATAAATTTCGCCGGCGCAAGCAGGCCCCGCTCGGGATGATGCCAACGGATCAACGCCTCAAAGCCATTAATCTGATGGCTGGTGGCATCCACCTGAGGTTGATAAAAGAGTTCGAATTCATTGTTTTCGATGGCCGCATAGAGATCATTGCTCAGGGTCATGTTTTCGTCAATGTCTTCTTTCAAACTGTCATCATAAAATACAAACCGGCCCTTGCCCTGTTCCTTGGCTTCGTACATGGCAATATCGGCATTTTTAATCAGGGCTTCAGAGGAATAGCCATGCTGGGGAAAACAGGCAATCCCGATGCTGGCGCTGATATGAAGATTGTAGCTGTCCATGGCAATGGGCAATTCCAGTCGCTGTAAAATTTTTTCACAGGCCTGGATGACTTCGTCGTTAAGATAGGTATTGTGCAGCAAAATCAGAAATTCATCGCCCCCGGCCCGACTGAGCACATCACTTTCGCGCAGGGCCTTTTTCAGGATTTGGGCCACCCGGATCAGCAAGGCATCTCCCCTATCATGGCCCAGGGAATCATTAATCAGTTTAAACCCGTCAAGATCGATAAACAAAACCGCAAAGCCCTTATTATACCGCAGCGCATAGGTCACATGTTGCTCCAGGTATTCATAAAAAAAGCGGCGGTTGGATAATTTGGTCAAAGCGTCTTCATAAACCATTTTTCTTATTTTTTCTTCATTTTTGACATTTTCGGCGATTTTATTTTTTAGCAGCTGATTCATTTGAGCCAGTTCCGCGGTTCGTTTTAACACCTTTTCTTCCAGCTCGCCGTTTACCTGGGCCAAAGCGGCTTCAGCCCGTTTTAACTCATTAATATCCTGAAAGGTAAACACCGTACCGATACGGTTGGCAAACTGATCGTAATGGGTATGACAGGAGATCAGCACCGGAACCAGCCGCTGGTCTTTTCCGATCAGCTCCATGTCATTGCTTTTTAGCTCCGCACCGGCATGACAGTCAAAACCGGCGTTCTCAGCAAACAACTCATCAATCGGATGGTCTCTGAGTTGTGCCGCCGGGTAGCCTAAAATCATCTCGGCACCGGCATTCATGGTGACGATCAGACCCTGGCCATCGGTGATGATCAACCCATCGCTCATCATCATAAACACTTCCATCATAATGCTTTCCGGGGTAATGCTCATCATCCGGTAGCGGGTAATGGCAAAATTCAGCCCGATGATACAGACCAGACAGAGTAGCACCGTCAGCGGCGGCAGGGTGGTGATCCCAAGAATCGGCAAGAGGGTGTCGGCAATCCCGCCAAAAATCAGGGTCGACAAGAAGGACAGAAAAATAATCGTCGATTGCCGTCGCTCCCGGGTGTAAAGGGTGGTTCGGTTCCAGTAAGCGGTCACCGCCAGGGCCATCAGGGTATAGGAGACATAATAAAGGGTAAAATAAGAGTCCCAGAAAAAACCCCGATCAGCTGGCACCGCAAAGGCCCAACCAGGATCCAGAGGAATCATCAGATCCACACCGATAGGGGTCAAAAAATAATAAAAAAAACAAAAGACTCCCGGGGTGATCAATAGCAGATTTTTCCAGAGCTGGTCATAAAACGCCCGCCGTTCGGACAGAAAAAGCACCAGATAGAGGGTCAGCGTAAATAAAGTTGACCAGCAGATACTCATCACCCGTCGGTAAAAAGCCGCCAGCTCAGGGCTATCCGCGAGGATCATCATAAACAGCAACATCGACCAGAGGGCCAAATTGAGGCAGATCATGCCGAAGACCCAGTTAGCGCCATTCTTTTTTGGGGGGGTCAGCGTCACAATAGCGGTGATCATATAATACATAAAACAGCTAAAATAAATGGCAGCAAACCAGTTCATATCCAAATCCTTTCTCTTCCGAATAGCCGTCCCAGGGCGGGCACTTGTCTAAACTAAAGTATACCCCCGAAAACAGCGGATTAACGTTTATTTTTAAGAAGCGACGAACCTCTTCAGAACGGGCTTGCACCCATAAAAAACAGCGCCTCAACCAGTTACTGCTTTTTTTGTTGACGCATCATAAAACCACCGCCGCCGGATCAAATTTGTTTTCCTGATGGGATTTCAGTGAAGATTAGGGTATGAATAAATCTAGGCTAATGCTATAATAATTCATTAATAAAATTTAGCCAAAGTCAGTGACATCGCTGCGATTAGTGTCCGATCAAAAGTTTCAAATCTGAGAGGGAGCATATTACAATGAAAACGACTTCGACTGTCATCAGGGTTTTGTTACTACTGATAGTAATCCCGTCCCTAGCCATTTTTTTTATCAATTCTCCGATCGCTGCCCAAGAAGATGCCCCGAATATCATGATTATTCATTCTTATGACTTAAGTTACCAGTGGACGTCTGGCCAGGATGAAGGGATCCGAACCACCATTTTAGAAAGCTATCCCACTGCTAATATTTATACCGAGAATTTAGATTCGAAAAGAATTTCTGAAGCCTATATTATGTCAACCCAAAAAGATGTTTTTGTCGATAAATACAAAAACATCGATTTTGACTTAATTCTGGCCACTGATGATATCGGACTAACGTTTGCGATTGACGTGCGGGAGCAACTGCAGCTTAATGTCCCGATTGCCTTTAGTGGGGTGCTGGAGAACACCGTCGCTAAACTGGTTGGCGATGCCAAAGATATTACCGGGGTATACGAAATTCGGGGCTTTACCCGAATGATCGAATTAATGCGGACATTGCAGCCTGAAGCTAAAAAAGTTGTCATTATCAACGATCATTCATCCAGTAGTAAGCAATTGGTGGAAAAAATTCTGATTGCTTTTGATGAATTACAATTGCGCGATGACTATGTCCTGGAGTTTTGGGAAGCTAAATCCTATGCCGATATCCTTAAGGATGTCAGCACCCTCGAACCTGATACGGCCGTCTATTTGATTTCCTATTTTGAGTCTGCCGATGGTGTGATTAAAGATGGAACCGTTTTTTGTCAGGAAATTTCTGCTGTCGCAACTGTCCCCCTCTATTCCTTAGGGGAGAATTATTTTGGCGCCGGGCTGACTGGCGGCGAGTTTCTCAGCGCCCTTTTACAGGGCAACGAACTGGGCGCCATTGCCACGGAACTTTTAGCTGGCACACCGGTTCAGGATATCCCCTATTCCAGCAAAAGCACGTCCTATTTGGGGGTTGATGAAAATATGTTACGCAAGTTTAACTTAGAAAAGATAGTCCTGCCGGAGGATACGGTGGTGATTAATGAGACCCATAGCTTCTATGAATCCTATCGTTCTTTAATTTGGTCGGTGTTACTGGCCTTTGTTATCCTGATCATTTTTATTGGGATCTTATTAAAGCAAAGACGAATCATCAATCGCACCAACCAAAGTTTGCGAAAACAAAAGGATGAGCTCCAAGATCTGTATGATCAGGTGGCCACATCCGAAGAAGAATTAATCGTCCAGAATGAGGCCTTGCTCCATTACCAGGAAGATTTAGAGTTAAAAACGATCATTGATCAATTAACCGGCCTTAAAAACCGTTCTGCGCTTGAAGCGTATGCGAAAAATCTGTTAGCGAATGATCCGCTTTACCATCAAAAATTATTGATTGCCTTTATCGATTTAGATAACTTTAAATATATCAACAGTAATCATGGACACCACATTGGCGATATTGTCCTCAAGCAGCTTAGCAATCGTCTGTTATCCCTGGGGGAAGCGTATTTTGTCAGTCGCGTTGGTGGCGATGAGTTTGTCATTATTTATGATTATACCCATTCAACCGCTGAAAGAACCATCGCTGAGGTCCTGCCATCGCTAAAAAAAATGTTTGCGTTACCGATTAAAGTTGGCGAAAATTCAATTTCCGTCAAGGCCAGTATCGGCTACAGCCTTTATCCTGAAGATTCCCAGGATTACGACGAACTGATCATTTTTGCCGACATTGCGATGTATGAAGCCAAGCGAAAACAACGCGGTTCAACGATGCGTTATACGGAAAGTTTGGAAAAGCTATTTGACAACGAATATAAGATGCTTAATGAAATTGAAAAGGGCATCGCCAATGATGAGTTCTATCTCGTCTTTCAACCGATTATGACCTTAGATGGTTCACAGGTTCACAGCTTCGAAGCGTTATTAAGGTGGAATAGCAGCTGCTATGGCCCCGTTTCTCCCAATGAGTTTATTCCGATCGCTGAAACGGGTGGACAAATATTAGCTTTAGGCGACAAAGTGATCGACATGGCCATTGATTTTATCAAAATGCTCCAACAGAATGAACAAAAAGTCAGTACGGTATCCATCAATATTTCCGTTGTACAATTTTATGAAGCCGATTTTGTCAGTAAATTACTTGCCAAACTTAAATATAACAACATAAAAAATTCAATGATTCAACTTGAAATCATTGAATCATTAATGATTCATTCCTATGAAATTATTAGAACTAAGTTAGATGAATTAAAAGCCAACAACATCACCGTTGCCTTGGATGACTTCGGCACCGGTTATTCATCCTTGGCGCATATCAGTAAATTACCGATCGATATTGTCAAAATCGACAAACAGTTCATTGATGATATTCTCGAAGACAAAGAAGGCCAGCTCATTATCGATACGATTTGTGCCTTAACCAAAAGCCTGTCATTGAAAACCATCGCCGAAGGCGTCGAAACCGTGGCGCAGCTTGACTATGTTAAGAAATGTGGTTGCGACTTTATTCAGGGCTATTTTTATAGTAAACCACTGATGGCAAATGATGCGATCATTTTTATCAAAAAACATCAGCAGTCTTTAAAAATCTAAAAAATGATGCTGCTGTTATCGTTTATACCCTTCTTTCTTAAGTGGGAGGCGCAGCTCAGTCAGATTATTCCGAAGACCCCATTTACACCATCCCCCGAAACGGTTATACTAGTTCAGTACCCTTAGTAAGCCCCCACCGGCAATTGATAAACTGTTGGCACCATTCCCGGCCCTTAATCAGTGCCAAAACTTCACCCACCAAGGAGGAAACCCCATGTCCGTTATCACAAACTTAATCGAAACATATAATCTTGTTTACCAGGTTGAAAAAGAATATCCCCTGGAAATTATCGTCACCATGGATCTCTATCACGAACGACTAAAGCTGGCCAATACCAAATGCGACCAGGCCATTGTCAAGGCCTCCAAACAGGAGCTTGATGACAGCTTAAAGCTGCTGGTGCTGCCTGACCTGATCGATCCCCATTATTATCTGCTGCTCCATGAAGACCTTTTTGATGAATCCCAGCAATACGGCCAGGCCATTGCCTATGAATACACCAAGGTTATCGATTATGCTGAAATTCAGGAAAAATACGGGGTCGCCAATTTACGGGCTGCCCAATTTCCCGATTCGGCCTGCTATTTATTTTTGGCCGAGGTCCGGGCCTGGTTCCGGGGGTTTAACCTCTATTACAATCTGATCAGCGCGGAAAACAAGGCGGTGCTCTTTTCCTATCTCTGCGGCGCGGTACCCGAATACGAAAGCCTGTTATCCTTTGATCTCACCAACCATATGCAGTCCCTGGCAGAATTCTACGGCCAGGCGCTGGCCATCGGCGCCTATGTCAATTTCGATGTCAGCCTGCCGGACTACCTGACCCGCCATCATGTCCATGATCTCCTCAAAGTGGTTCATGACAATATCAATAATCTCAGCATTTTTGAAAATTACGAGGCCATTCATGCCGCCTATGAGGATTTTGTCTTAAATCAATCCAAGATTCCCGAACCCCATATCCACAGCCATAGCTGCAACCATATCCACCATGATCATTAAGGTGTAACCCGGCGGCATGGTGGATGCAGCCGTTCAGGTGATCCTTCAGAAAAGACGAAAAAGGTTGAATAAATCCCCTTAACACAGTACAATAAACGAACAAGGCATCTTTTAACTACCGTACCGATAATTGTCGGTACGGGGTTAGCTGCGTGACCATCTGAAAGTACCATCAGACATTACCTTAACATTCGCAACCATCAAATCGCAACGATATCTGGAGAAATCAATTGGAAAGTTCAATTACCATCACAAGCCCTGCCGAAGCAACCGTTAATATCCGTGAAGTCATCGAACAAAAAAGTTTGGTGGCTTATTTTCAGCCGATTATGTCGGTGACCGGGAAAAAAGTCCTGGGCCTGGAGGGCCTGATCCGGGGGATCATTCCGGGCTCCGCTGGGCTCATCCAACCCAAGCCGCTTTTTGACGCCGCTGCTGATGCCGGACTGACCATTGCGCTGGATCGGGCCTGCCGGGATGCAGTGCTCGACGGCTTCTGCGATTATCATCACGCCAATCCCGATCTGCTGCTGTTTCTCAACCTGGACACGGCCATCATCGATGAGGTCGGCGGTTCCAATTATCTCTGCGAACAGGTTCGCCACAGTGGCATCAGTCCCAAAAATATCGTCATCGAAATCAACGAGTCCAAGGCCCTGGATACCCAGGGTCTGACTCAGTTTGTTGATTATTATAAAAGCATGGGCTTTCTGATTGCTCTGGACGATGTCGGGGCCGGGTTCTCCAACATGGACCGGATCGCCGGACTGAAGCCGGATATTGTCAAAATCGATCGCTCGATTATTCAGGATATGGACTGCATTTATCACAAGCAGGAGGTCTTTAAATCGCTGGTCAACCTGACCAATAAGATTGGCGCCCTGATTGTGGCCGAAGGCGTGGAAACCCGGGCCGAAGCAATCCAGGTGCTGAAGCTGGGCGGTCAGGTCATCCAGGGTTTCTATTTTGCCCGACCCGGCCAGGATTATGTCCTCAAGGCCGAGCTGATTGTCAAAACCACCGAGGTCGTCGACGCCTATAAGAGCCTGCTGCTGCGGGAGCTGGAAGACTACAACCAGAAGTGTCTGGCTTACACCCACACCGTCAATGGCATCATCAAAGCCCTGGCCGTGCTGGATCATCCCGACGAATTTGATGCGCAGCTCCATCACTGTCTAATCAGTACCGACACCGTGGATTGCGCCTACGTCCTGGATGAAGCGGGAATTCAGTGCAGCGACACCATCGGCGCCAAAAACATCGGTGCCTGCGAAAAGCTGGTCTTCCACTCGGCCAAAGTGGGGGTCGATCATTCGATTAAAAACTTCTATTATAACCTGATCAAACGCCGCCAGGACACCTACATTTCCGAACCCTACGTCTCCATGGCCACCGGCAGCCTGTGCATCACCTATTCCCGGGTCTTCCGCCTGGCCGCCAAAAAATACATCCTCTGCGTCGATTTTCTGGAAGCCCCCCTCCCGGTTAACCCTTAACTGCCATAAAAAAAGATGAACGGTTGGGTTCATCTTTTAAGTTAGTGGCAAACTACCGTACCGACCAATTGTTAATCTGTTGTTCGCTGCGGGATCGAACAGGCGTTGCCGTGTTCGCCCCGATGCGTACAACATGATATAACAATTGTCGGTACTGGTTGGCTGCTTCATAATTCGATTGATGAACTTTGGTTCATCTTTTTTTTCGCCGTCAGCTAAAATTTGCTTCGCTTATATTGGCTGAAATCGACCTTCATGACCGTCGGTTGCCCAGTCAGTTCGTCAAAATACTGGTAGGCCGTTTTATCGGTAAAGCTGCCGTCAGCAAAGAGAATATTTTTCTTCATTTTTACCTGCAGCTCATAAAGGGTTCGCATCAGTTCCTCGCCCTCATGTTCATCCATCATAAATTTCACCCCGTATTCAAAAAGATTATCCGCCGCTTCCAGGCTCCAGACCGGGGTGCCGATGGCCGAGAACTCCTGGCCCATCAGGGTGGTCGTAAATTTCAGGGTAAAATCCCGTTCCAGGGGAAACTGAATGTTCGAAATAAAACACAGTCCCCCAGGGCCCAGGTCTTTGATCAGGGCCTTGGAATTGCCCACCTTCATGGTTTTATCCTTAATCTTCAAAATCCGCAGATCGGTCTTTAATAAATCCCGGAAGGGCAGCCGGAAATATTTACGCCGTTCCGTCCGGGTTTTTAAGGTGGCATTGCTGAGCACCGGCCGGCATTTGCCTTTTGCCAGGATCTCATCGATTTTCAGAAACGGCACCGGTCGCGAATAAAGATAGCCCTGTCCGGCATAGCAATTATTTTCCTTTAAAAATGACAGCTGTTCCCAGTTCTCAATGCCTTCACAAACCAGTTTAATGCGCAGCTCTTTGGTCAGATTAATGATCGCCTGGGCGATGATGGCGGTGGTCTGATCTACCATCACATTTTTTAAAAAGGAGGCATCCATTTTGATAATATCGATGTTAAAATGCTGCAGGTAACTCAGCGATGAGTAACCGGTGCCAAAATCATCGAGGGCCACTTTGATTCCGGCCTGCTGCAGTTTTTTGATATCGTCAATGGCCTTGTGGGCATTTTCGATGATCAGACTTTCGGTCAGTTCGACGATCAGATATTGGGGATCCACCTCAAATTCAGCCAGAACATCGGTAATATTTTTGACAAAATCCCGCTCATAAAACTGGATACTGGAAAAATTAACCGAAATATGAACCGGATCGTAGCCCTTTAAGGTCCAGTAGCGATGATCTTCACAGACTTTCCGCAACAGCCATTTGCCCATTTCGACAATCGCCCCGGTTTCTTCCGCCAGGTAAATAAATTCTTCCGGCGAAACCATCCCCCAATCCGGGTGATTCCAGCGGATCAGCGCTTCCACCGCCAGGATCTGATTGTTTTGTAACCGCACGATGGGCTGATAATAAACTATAAATTGATCCCGCTTCACCGCCATCCGCAAATCGTTGCGCAGCTGCAGCTGTTTATAGTTCTGGATATTCAGCTCTGAAGAATAAAAGCGGTAACGGTTCTGGCCCTCTTTTTTTGACCACACCAGGGCAATATTGGCATATTGAACCAGCTCTTCAAGCTCATCCCGGGCCGGATCCGGCTCAGCTGTTTCGTCTTCAGCCGCTGCCATCGTTGCTGTCACTTCCGGCGGATAAACGCTGACCCCGACATTGACATTGACATCAAATTCATAGATATCAATTTTAAAGGAACGATGAAAAAAGTCGATGACTTCCAGAACTCTGGCCTCATAAGCCTCCAGATTGATCAGTCCCTCGATGACAATGGCAAAATGATCTTCGGAATACCGGGAAATCAGGGTATCTTTTCCTAACAGTCCCCGGAGCCGCATGACAATCTGGACAATCAGCTGTTGGCCCACCGTAAATCCCAGCGAATCATTGATCTCTTTAAAGCCCTCAAAGTCCAGCATCATCACAATCAGACTCTGCTTGTCGCGATCGGCTTTGCGACATTTTTCGGCGAGCTCTATTTTAAACTGATTCGGTTTAGGCAGCGATGTGGTTTCATCATAGGAGGCCATCTTTTCAATTTTTCGCTGCATAATAATGCGATTGGTGACATCCCGAAAATCCAGCACCAGTCCCTGGATAACCGGATGATCGAGAAAATTCTGGATATGCACTTCCAGATAAATAGGCCGATCACTATTCCCGGCAAAGGTGATAATCCCGGTTTCCGCGATCAATTTATTTTCCATGGCATTGGTAATCAGGCCCTTTAAATAGGCCGCTTCATCGTGATCATAGTAGTCATAGACCGATTTGCCGATCATACTGCCGGGATCGTAATTGATCACCTTTTGGGAGGTATCGCTAATATAGCGGATGATCCCCGCCGCCGAAATAATCTCAAAGACCACCCCGGATTCCTGAATCAGCATTTTAGTGCGTTGCTCAATTTTGTCGATCTCCTGCTGTTTGATTTCAATGGCCCGCTGATATTCTTTTCTTTCAGTGATATCCTGGATGGTACCATAAACATGGGATACCTGCCGGTTGTCATCAAAATGATATTCTACCACCTGAAAAACCTCGCGAATGGTGCCATCTTTCCGGATCACCCGAAATTCCAGCTCAAAGGGTTCTTCGCTCAGCTCGCCGGCCATGGCATCGGTGATGATATGGTGATCCTCGGGATGCACCCGGCTTAAAAAATCATCAAAGGTGCCCTTAAACTCAGCCGCAGTGATCCCAAAAATCCGCAACGCCTCATCCGACATAAAATTCTGGGCTTTTTCAACGTTCATTTCCCAGCTCCCTATTTTTGCCAGCCGCTGGGCCTGCTCGAGATTTTTTTTGATGAAAATAATCTCGTTTTCCAGTTTTTTGATTTCAGTGATGTCCTGGATGGTACCCACCAGATCGGTGTTTAAGCCATCCTTATTGGGCAGCGGTTCCCCCACCAGGCGCACGTACTTAATGGTTTTATCCCGCAACTGGATCCGGTACTGGAGATCAAATTTTTGATGAGCCAGCCGTTTTTGGGTGAGTTCGGCTAAAACATGGCGATCCGCCGGATAGGTAAAATCCATTAATTCAACCACGGTGCCCCCAAATTCTTCCGGTTTGAGATCATAGATCCGATAGATTTCATCAGACCAGAAGATTTCATTTTTAACCGCATCGTATTTCCAACTGCCCAGGCCGGCCACCTTTTGACCCAGATTGAGGTTTTCGCCCAGCTCTTTCAAACGGTTTTCAACGGTTTTTTCGCTGGTAATATCCTGCAGGGCGCCGATAATTTTAACCGGCTGGCCGCCTTCATCCAGGAGGGTCCGGGTTTTTTCTTTAACAAATTTCGGCTGGCCCGATCCCGTGATAATCTGATATTCCAGCTCCTGATCCTGGCCCTGAAAGGCCCGTTCACGTGATGTTTTTACCTTGCTGACATCGTCCGGGCAGACAAATTGAAAATAGGCCTCGGCGTTGGTTGCCAGCTGCTCCGGCACTGTTTCAAAAATATGATAGTATTCATCGGTAAAATAAACCGTGTCCTTACCGATTTCATAGGTCCAGCTAGCGGTTTTCATCATTTCCTGAGCATGCCGGCGGTTTTCCAGATACCACTGATCCTGTTCCGGCAAGCTGGAGGATTCTTTGAGTTTGATGCGATTAAACAAGCTCTCTAAGGTCATCTGGCACACCACCTTTCCAAAGCAAATCCGGGTTGAGGATATGTGACTTTTTCATTTCTCCTCCTGAGCATTCATTATTTTGATATTCATAGTAAAAAGTATACGCTCATTCAAATCGAGTCGCAATCACTTGTTTTAAATATATACCCCCTTTAAGGATCAAAACCAATGCTTTGTTTAAGAATTTTGGTGATCATTAAAAAAAAACAGGTCGCCGCTAGGACAGGCCTGATTTTTCTGGGAATACTTACGATCAATGGGTATAATCGATGATCCGGATCTCATCGCCCAGTTTCTTCACAATCGCTGCTTTAATCTGATCTGCATTGGGACAGACAAAGCCGATCGGATTCCCCCGGGTGATACAGGAACACAGCACAATGGTATCGGCTCCGCGCTTCACCATTTCCGTCGCCCGGGTCACGGCTTTTTTCCCGGGACATCCGCCGCAGCTGACAAAGCCAACGATCTCAATGTCTTCTTCAATTCCCTCAAAGGCCGCCTTTTTGTCCCGCATCACCTTGAAATCAGTGGTGCCGGGACACATATCTTCGGTTTGCTGGCAGCGAATTAATCCAACTTTCATAAATCCTCCTTTTAAACTAATCTATGAACACCGTTACCCTTTACTATCAGCATACCGGGATTTTAAAAAGTTGTCAATGGATTTTAAAAAATGGATTATCCGCTTCAATAAAGAAAACAAGGCCTGATGAATGGTGACATCAGGCCTTGTTTTTCTTTCGGGGGCAGTTATCAGGCTTTCATGATTCGAAACACCACTTTTTCCCCACAGTCCGGACATTGGAGCGGGGCCTCGCTGATGACGCCTTTACGGGCGGCATAGACAAAGGGAAATACTGCACTGAGTGCCATCATGCAGAAATTTCCACTCTTGTCCTTATCCAACAGGGGTCCGTCGAAGATGACTTCATCCCCCGGCGCGTAAAGCGGGCAACCCGATGACTCGACCACCAGTTTTATTATTTGTTCGATTGCTTCCATATCGCCCACCGCTACAACGCCTGGCGATACAGGTCTTCGATCTGCGTCAGGGTGGTGGCCCGGGGATTGACCAGAATATTGCCGCTTTTCATGGCGTCTACGGCCATCGCCGGGATCTTATCGGCGGTGACTCCCACCTCCGTCAGGGTCTGGGGAATACCCAGGGCGGCGGTCAGACTGCGGATCTCATCGACCAACGTCTGGGGCGTGAAATCTTCCCAGCCGTCACCGCATTTAATCGCTTCGTAAATGGTCTGATAGCGTCCGGTATCAGCCAGGGCGTTATATTCCAGCACCGTCGGCAGCAGTACCGCGTTGGCCACCCCATGGGGGACATCGAAATAACCACCCAGGGGATGGGCCATCGCATGGACATTACCCAGTCGCGCCCAGGCAAAGGCGATCCCGGCAAACATACTGCCGTAGAGCATTGCCGCGGCCGCTTCCAGATTGGTCCGATCGGCCACAAACAAACGAATATTTTTACCAATAAGTTCCAGCGCCTTTTCGGCCATGGCATCAGAAAAAGGTGAAGCCGCCTTGGAGAGATAAGCCTCGATGGCGTGCACCATGGCGTCAATCCCACAGGCCGCAGCGATTTTTTCCGGAGCCGTCATCACCAGCGTCGGATCCAGTACTGCATAGGCCGGAATTAGTTCATAACTGAACACCGTCAGCTTGTAATTTCGGGAGCGGTCGGTGATCACCGCAAAGGCCGTCACCTCCGAGCCGGTACCGGCCGTGGTGGGAATCGCTATCAGCGGAATAATCGCCCCGGGAACCAGATGAGCCCCCTCATAGTCGGTGATGGCACCACCAAACCTGGCCAGTACCCCCACGGCCTTGGCCACATCCATGGGGGAACCGCCGCCTAGCGCAATCAGACAATCTGCCCCGCTTGTGACAAAAGCCAGCCTTGCCTGCTCCACGGTTTCCACTGAAGGATTGGCCTCAATTTCTAAAAAACTGTCAAAACCAATCCCCGCCCGGCCCAAAATATCGGTGATCCTGGCAACCATCCCCAGCTTCTCCAAATGGGGATCCGAAATCACCATCACCTTCATTAACCCCTGCTGACTCAACAGCTCCGGGATTTTCTCAATACTATTCTCACCACAGATTATTTCCTGGGGTATTTTAAAACTAAAACGATTCATCAGTCTTCCTTTCATAATTTCAGATCCAGTCTATTATAATAATTATCCAATGTAAATTAACAAACGACTAAACCAGTACCGACAATTGTTACATCATCTTGTCCGCATCAGAGCGGACACGGCATCGCACTCAAACTAACCGTGAGGTTATTCGGTTACGCTGCCAACCCGGCCGGCGAAGACTGGTTTTTCATCTACATCGATATATTCCACATCGATATGGGCGCCAAACTCATCGCCGTACTTGAACTTGCAGTAGCCATAGAAGATCACTCCTAATACCGCCCAGCCGCCAGCCATGATCCATTCTTCCATGACCAGGGCGGTGGATGCAAAGGGCAGCGGAATCACATATAAGAGTGTCATCATCCCCGATAAAGCCACGGCCACGATGCCCACAAAGGTGCCGAAACGGACCTTGTAGGGGCGTTTCATGTCGGGATCTTTTTTTCTGAGGATCAGGAAGGACAGTGATACCATGGCATAGGCCAGACAGACCCCGAAGCTACCGGCATCGACGATCCAGACCAGCATTTTCCGGCCAAAGAAAGGGGCAATCACTGACAACACACCAATCAGGGCAATGGCCAGAACGGGAGTTTTGAATTTAGGGTGCAGTTTGGCAAAAACCCGGGGAATCATGTTGGATTCCGCCATTGAGAACATCGCCCGGCTGCCGCCAATTAAGAAAGAATTCCAGCTGGTGATGATCCCGGCCATCCCGCCGACAATCAGCACCTTGGTCATAATTGTGCTGTTAAAGGCCAGCCCCATCGCATCGGCAGTCACCAGGGTGGAATCTGCCATGGCACTTAAGGGCATCACATAGGCAACCGCCAAAATGATTAAAGCATAAAAAGCCACGGCCATCAGGATCGACAGAATCATAATGCCGCCAATTTTCTTGAATCCGGCGTTGATTTCTTCCGCCGCCTGGGGAATGACATCAAAGCCCACAAACAAAAACGGTGTCATCACGGCCACGGTGAGCACGCTGCCCAGGGCCGTGGTGCCCATTTCAATACTGCCGCCAAACATATTTCCGGCAATGTTGGCGGGAGCGCCGTTGATGACTGATCCGGCAATTAACAGTAGTCCGGCGCCAGCAATTAACGCAGTAAAAACGGTCTGCAGTTTGGCCGCTGTTTTGGCCCCGAGAATATTGATGGCGGTAATAATAATGGCAGTGATTACCCCGACAGCCACCCAGGAGGCGTAAATATCAAATCCGGCCACGGTGTACATATAACCCTGCAGGAAATTGGGACTCAGGTATTGAATAACGGTGGGAAAGGCGCAGGCTTCAAAGGCCACTACGCTGACATACCCGAGGATAATCGCCCAGGTACAGATAAACGATCCGGTCGGCCCCATCGCCTTATAACTAAAGACATGCTCGCCGCCGCATTGCGGCATGGCCGCAGTCAGTTCGGCATAGGTCAGCCCGACAAAAAGCACCATCACCCCGCCGATGAGAAAGGCCAGGGCCGCTCCCAGGGCACCGGCGGTTTCAATCCAGATGCCGGTATTAACCACCCAGCCCCAGCCAATCATGGCGCCGAAGGCCAGCACAAAAATATCTTTGGTATTTAACACCTTGTCAAATTTTGACTTGTTCGTTTTTTCACTCATTTTTTCGTTTGTATGATCCGCATTCCCGATCATACACTCCTTTCGTTTTTGAAATTGTTACAATAATTACGTATTTCAATAAAAAAATGGGGTCCTTACCAGCCGCTTGCTGCCGGTCTGATTGATCAGACCGGCAGCCGTTCAGCTGTAAAAACCCCATTGTTTAAAAACTTTATTTAGTTAACCAGTTCCTTAACGGTTTCTTCGATAATCCCATAGGCCTTGTCGCAGTCTTCTTTGGAGACGATCAGAGGCGGGATCATGCGGATGATGTTTTTGCCGATGGCCGTGATCAGCAGTTTTTTCTCCAGCACGCCATGTTTGATATCAACGCCGGAGACGCCGTCTTCAAATTCAACCCCGATTAGCAGGCCCTGACCGCGGACTTCCTTGACCTTGGGCAGACCTTTTAATTGTTCCATAAAGTAGGCCCCCATTTCCCGGGCATTGCCGGCCAGGTCGCGATCCAGCAGCTCGGTAATCTGGGCCAGGGAGGCAGCGGTAGAAACCGGATGGCCACCGTAGGTGGTGCCGTGAGAACCCATGGTAAAGGATTTAGCGACCTCAGCGGTAGCACAGATGGCGCCGATGGGCATGCCCCCACCCATGGCCTTGGCCATCGAGACGATATCTGGTTTGATGCCGTAATGCATGTAGGACATAATCGCCCCGGTACGGCACCAGCCGGTCTGGACCTCATCCAGTAATAAGAGCAAACCTTTTTCATCACAGAGAGCCCGAAGTCCTTCCATAAACGTCATTGTTGCTGGATGGACTCCCCCTTCCCCCTGGACCGGTTCGACGAGGATCGCGATGGTATTGTCGTTGACGGCATCTTTAAATGACTGCAGGTTATTAAATTCAGCATAGCTAAAACCTGGCGTCATATCACCAAAGCCGATCTGGCAGGCATTATCCGGCTGGCCGGTGGCACTCATGGCACCGAAGGTCCGGCCATGAAAGGACATTTTGGCGGTCACAATGTTATAGCGCTGCGGCCCGTAGGTTTCGACCCCATATTTTCGGGCCATTTTGATCATCGCTTCATTGGATTCAGCGCCGGAGTTCTGGAAAAAGATCTTGTCCATGCCAATGCTGGTGCAGATCTTTTCAGCCAGCAGCACCTGGGGGATGGTGTAGGGATAGTTGAAGGTGTGAATCACATCGGCGACCTGATCCTGAACTGCGGCCACCACCTTTTCATTGCAGTTGCCGGTGCTGTTCACTGCGATGCCGGCATAAAAATCCAGGTAGGCCTCGCCATTTTCATCATAAATATACATATCTTTGGCTGTCTCCGCGATAAAATCAAATCGCTCGTAGGTTTCAATCATATAGGTGTCAACTTTTTGTTTTAATTCCTCTTTTGTAAGTCCGGTGTCTTTCAGTTTCATTCCAAATTTCCTTTCCTGATTCCTTAAACTATAGTGTCGCAGTTCTGACAAACCTCATCGTTTGTCGGATAAAACAAAAAAAAACGCCGGAACATGAACCATCATGTTTCGAACGCCTTCGTTCTGTCAATTGACAAGTACAATATAACACGTGTGCATTATATTGTCAATAGAACCAGTAAATATATTTAATTATTTTATAAAACCCCTTTTTATAAGGATTCAACACAATAAAAAAATACTTATTGTGCATTATATTGTTTTTTTTAAATGACGGATCACCGCTACAACTACTGTTTAAAGACAAACACAATTAAAAATTTCAGCTTCTCACGGCCCTTATTCCAATAGGTGTGCTTCATGGCGGTTTCAAAACTGAGGGCATCTGCTTTTTTGACCTGATAACAGGAATTGTCGATTTCCAGGGTCAGTTCGCCGGCGTGCACGACAATGTACTCGCTGGTTCCTTGACCATGGGCCCCGCTGACATAACAGGCCCCGGGTTCAATTTCAACGGCATAGATTTCAAATTTCCGGTTTTTTTCATAGGGAAAATAGGTGTAGACCGCATAATGACCGGGCACCTCTTTGGAGGCAATCAGTTTTTCCCGGTTAACCTGATAAACCCCAATCCCCGGGGTCCGGGTCAGATCAGAAAGATCCACCCGCAGCCCGCTGACGATCTTGCCCAGGGTACCAATGGTGGGATTGGCCTCCCCCCGTTCAATCTGCCCCAGCATGCTTTTGCTGACCCCGGTCTGTTCGGCCACCTCATCCATGCTCATGCCCTTTTCTTTTCGTATTGCTTTTAAATTAATTGAAATATTCTTATTTAAGTAATCCATCCTCTTCGCCTCGTCTTTCTTAAGGCTAAGTTTAACTTAACAGCCAGGCAAAATCAACGGTTACCTAAAAATCTTTGTCGGTACGGCAGCTGCGCACAAAAAGTTGCTAATACAGCTGCTCATAAATTGCCAGTACCTGATCCCGGGCCAGGGGCACATAGTTGTTGGCCATCAGCCGGGTTTGTTTGGTCATCACGGCTTCGGTAAAAGTGCCCAGATCGGCCGGGGTGACACCATAGTCCCGAAGGGCTTTTTTAGGCAGGATGTGATTGAGGAGCGCTTCAATTTCTTCGTAAACAGCAGTGGCTTCACAGCCCAGCAGGCCGGCCAGGAAAAGATTCAGCCCGGTGATGCTGCCGTCGGGATCAAGGGCCTGATAGGTTTTGTAAACAGCCGTAAACAGGGCATAGTTGGCCTCGCCGTGGGGCACATGGTAAACTGCCCCGAGGGGGTAACTCATGGCATGAACGGCGGCACAGCCGGCATTGCCAAAACTGATGCCGGCAAAGGTTGAAGCAATCATAAAGTCTTTCAGCAGCGGTTTGCGGGCTTCTGCACCCGCTGCGGCAATGGCCTGATAGCCAGTGATGATCATTTTCATGGCCTGTTTCGAATACAGTCGGGTAAAGGCACTGGCCTTGGGAGAGGTGTAGGATTCGATGGCATGAATAAAGGCATCAATGGAACTGGTGGCAAAGACGCTCATCGGCAGATCGTTTAGCAGTTCCGGTACCAGTACCGCATAATCGGCATAAAGTTCATCCACCGCCAAACCAAATTTTGAATGGATGGCGGTGAGTTCCAGAATCGAAATATTAGTGACCTCGCTGCCGGTGCCGCAGGTGGTGGGAATCAAAATCAGCTCCTTGTCTTTGCTGATTTCCAGTTCTTTATTAAACAGCTCCACCACTGGCACAGTATTTTTCAGGGCAAACAGCTTGGCCACATCCAATATTGTGCCACCGCCGATGCCGAACACCCGCTTATACTGATAGTCTTTGATATCGGCAAAAATCGCTTCCACCATCACATCGGTGGGCTCGCCCCGCACGTATTTCCGGTAGTTGACCCGATAGGCTTCAGCGCTGATGGTGTCTTTGAAATACTGCTCATTGGTTCGGTCACTGATAAAAACCAGATCTCCCGCACCGATCTGAAAATGCTCTCCCACTTCATGACAGTGTTCAAATTCGAGGATCTTCGGGGTAATTCCAAATTGTTTCATTGTCTTTCCTTTCTGGCTGGTCATTCGTTTATTACATAGCCAATTAATAAGGGTTTACACACATTTGATGATGGCTTTTTCAAAAATATCCAGACCGGCGGCAAGCTGCTCGTCGGTGATCACCAGGGGGGCCAGGAAGCGGATCACGTTGCCGTAGACCCCGGCGCTTTCGATGATCAGGCCCTTCTGGACGGCTTCATTGACAATGGCTGCTACCAGTTCCGGGTCCGGGGCTTTGGTGGTCCGGTCTTTGACAAATTCAATCCCAATCATCGCACCCAGCCCCCGGACATCGCCAATCACGGCGTAGCGTTCCTGCCAGCTGTTAAAGCGGTCCATGGCGATGGTGCCGATTTCCCGGGCCCGTTCATCGAGGCGGTCGCGCTGCATGATTTCAATGACCTTCAGGGCTGCGGCGCAGGCCACCGGATTGCCGCAATAGGTGCCGCCAATGGTGCCGCCTTTAACCGCTTCCATAATTTCGGTCCGGGCGGTGATGGCACTTAGTGGCAGTCCGGCGGCGATGGATTTGGCGGTGGTAATAATATCCGGCTCCACCCCGACCTCCTGCCAGTACTGGCTTGCAAACATCTTGCCGGTGCGGCAGAAGCCCGTTTGCACCTCATCGGCCATTAGCAGAATGCCATGGTCATCACAAATTTTACGGACAGCCTGGATCCATTCCAGCGGGGCTGGAATAAAACCGCCCTCGCCCTGGAGGGGTTCCACCACAATCGCCGCCACGTGTTCAGCCGGTGACGCTTCTTCAAAGACTTTCAGAATGCTGTCGGTGTAATAGGCAATGGCGTCTTCCGACTTCATCCCCGCCGGATTCCGATACAAATAGGGAAACTGGGCCCGATAAATGCCATCCGGGAAGGGTCCCAGGCCATGGGCATAGGCTTTTTTTGAGGTCATCGTCATGGTCAGCATGGTGCGGCCGTGAAAGGCTCCGGAAAAAACAATAATATTGGGGCGTCCGGTATAGGCTTTGGCAATTTTAACCGCATTTTCATCGGCTTCCGCGCCACTGTTAGCAAAAAAGGTCTTCTTTTTCGCACCCCGCACCGGCACCATGGCGTTCATGGTTTCGGCCAGCGCCACGTAGCCCTCATGGGTGACAATATTGAACATCCCATGAAAATACTGTTCGGTCTGGGCTTTTACGGCGGCTACAATTTCCGGATGGGAATAGCCGATGTTTAACACCCCGACCCCGCCGACCCAGTCGACAAAGTGATTGCCGTCAACATCTTCGACCATCGCGCCGGCACCTTTCTCGATCACCAGGGGATAAACACATTTGATGGCGCCGGGAATGGCCTCGCCGCGGCGGGCAATGATGGCTGCCGCCTTAGGCCCGGGCAGCTGTTTGGTAATTATTTCAGGTAAGGCATTTTTTAACATTTTATTCTCCTTATTTCTTGGCTGTCTGGCTCATTGTAAAACGCCCTTGTCAAAGCACCCTTGCTTTGCCTGGGGTTCTGCAAAAAAAAACAAGACCGGGAAGTGACTTCCTTGTCTTGTTCTTGGTCTCATTATAGCACAATGAATCCCCACTGCAATGGCCAGCCAGCCTAAATAATTCGACCTGCTTTGTGCTGAGTAAACAAGGGCCTCCGACACCCCCAAGGCCAATCAAAAAGCCGGATTCCCTAGCGCTGTTACAGCGCTGGGCCTCCGGCCCCTCTTTTTAACCATTGCTTGATTGGTTTTTAAACTGCGTCCGGCTCACAAGGCGTCAACCTGATCCGCTTTAACCACCGGCATCAAGCGGAAACCATTCAAATACAGCTGGATTCCCGTCATCACCACCAGCAGCACCATGCCGGCGATAGCCACCATGGCCAGGTTGGGATAGGCTCCCTGGAAGCCCTCGGCGCTATTTAAAGACTGGTAAATGCCAAAATATCCCCAGGCCACCGGTATCGGCAGAATCGCATTTTTGGTAACCAGGGTCACCCCCACCGTGACAATCACCGCCACGATTAGGATGATCATCCCCCAGACATCGGCGGCAATCCCCAAGCCCTGCCAGTCGATCGAGACCAGCCAGGAGGAAATGTTGACCACCGTGGCGATCAGCAGCCAGCCGGTATACATCCCAAAAGCCGCCGGCAACAACCACTGATTGCCGGTCTGGATCTTTTTTAATTGGAGGATCAGCAGGGTCAGGGTGATGGCAAAGGCCAAAATCACCAGCGCCGAGACACCAATCAGGTTAAAGGAAAAAATAACAATCCAGAGCATATTCAGGCCACTGGACAGCCAGAACAGCTTACTGATGGCATCAATGGCCTGGCCATAATAATCATCCTTGTTCTTAATAATCATCACCACGGCAGCCCCAATTAATAGAGCATAAATCACACTCCAGATACTGAAGGTTGACGGCGCCGGAGTAATCAGGGTGCCATTCATATCCGAAATATCCCGCTGGGACATGCCATTGAAAACTCCAAAGGCCCCAAAACTGTTTACTACCAGGGTCCCGATTAACAGGATCATCCCAATCCAGGCCTGTGTAAGTCGATTCATAAAATTCACCTCTTCTGTCTTATTTTCTGCAAGATTATATTATTTTTTGCAAGATAATTTTTTTATACCCCTTTTTTAAGCGAATATTGAATCAATCCGATTTATTTTTAAATTTTATTTTCCTTCTTTTATTAAAACTTCGATTTGATCAACCTTGTGCTGGACAGCCAAAGACCCTTTTAGTATACTGGACAAAACACCCGCTAACATTTCAAATGAGGTAATTTATGTCGATCATTTTAGCCGATTTATACCAGGCCACCCAAAACACCTATCAGCTCCAGCTACTGGCCGGAGCCGCTGGCCTGCAGCGACCCATCGATTGGGTGCAGTTTACCGAGGACATCGCCACCATTGATTTTTTAAAAGGCCGTGAGCTGATTATCACCACCGGCATGAGTGGGGATTCCGGGGTCTGGCTTTATGAGTTTATCACCCGGCTGATCGCCCAAAAAAGCGCCGGGCTGATTCTCAATACCGGCCGCTATCTGTTTGCCGAAGCCATTCCGGCGGAAGTCATCGCCTTATGCACCGAGCATCAATTCCCGCTTTTTGCCATGCCCTGGAAAATCCATCTGGCGACGATCATGCAGGACTACTGCAACCGCATCTTTGCCCAGTCCTATCAGGAAGACCGCACCACCATGGCCTTTTCCCGGCTGCTGCTGCACCCCGACGAACCGGAAGCCAGCATCGACACCCTGAACAGCCTGGGTTATGAAACCGACCTTCCCTATCAGGTGATGGTGGCTGCCGCCCCGGAAATCCCCGCCCGGCTGATGGAGCGGCTGCGCCAGATCGGCCCCCGCTGCTATCATTTCCGGCTCCGGGAGGCCTTTGTCTTTGTTTTTCAGAAGCCCGACAGCGCCGCCCTTCAAACCGCCCTCACCGACTTTGCGGCCATCCCCTCAGCCCATCCGGCTGTCCCGGTTTCTTTTGGCATCGGTACTCCGGCGGACTCCCTGGCCAGCCTCCACCACAGTTATCAGCAGGGTCTTTTTGCCCTGAAAACGGTGCCGCAGGGAAATCGCCACCATCAGTTTTTTAATGATCTGGGACTGTTCAAGCTCTTTTTCGCAGTTCCCGATCCGGCCATCCTGGCCAGTCTGGCGGCGGACAGCCTGAGTCGGCTGGAAGCCCATGATGCCCGCAACCAATCCCACCTGACCGAAACCCTGCGGCTTTATATCGAACATGATGGCAGCATTCAGGCCGTGGCCGAGGCCAGCTTCAGCCACCGCAACACCATCAACTATCGGATGAAAAAAATCCGTCAGCTGTTACATATGGATCTGATTACCATGGAAGAAAAGTTCGCGCTGGCCCTGGCCTTTAAAATCAAAGCCTATCTGTCCCTCTGACCCGGCCTGGCTGACACCAGCGGTTAACTTACCTCTCACGACTGCGGTAGACTTCAACCAGACCGATAGCGGCTTTACCAGCTACAATTTTTGCCAATTAAATTTAAAGGAGTCTCATATGAAACCACCGATTACCATCATCCCCGGCGCCGCCCAGGGCCAGGCCGTCACCCCGCTGCTGGCCCCGGCGGCCGTGGCCGCGGTCCGTCGCTTCCATCAATCCCTGCCCGACTATCAGCCGACGCCGCTGGTGTCCCTGCCCGGACTGGCCCGAAAACTGGGTGTCGCTAATATTTTTGTCAAGGACGAGTCCCAGCGCTTTGGCCTTAACGCCTTTAAAGGCCTGGGGGCCTCCTACGCCATGGCCACCATCCTGGCCGCTTATCTTCAGCTCAGCGGCGATCCGTTGGACTATGCGATGCTGACGGCCCCGGCGGTGCGCCAGCAGATCCAAACGCTTACCTTTATCACCGCCACCGACGGCAACCACGGCAAGGGGGTGGCCTGGGCCGCCGCCCTGTTCGGCTGTCGGGCCATCGTGCTGATGCCCCGGGGCACTAAGCCCTGCCGGGCCGAGGCGATCCGGGCCATCAACGGTACCCGGGTGGAGATCACCGACCTGAATTACGACGATGCCGTCCGCCAGGCAGCCCAGCTGGCCGACGAAAACGGCTATCTGCTGATTCAGGACACCGGTCTGGCCGGCTACGAGGCGATCCCCAATGCCATTACCCAGGGTTATACTACCATGGCGGCGGAAGCCCTGGAGCAATTGTATGATCGCGGTATTGCCAAACCCAGCCATGTATTTTTGCAGGCTGGAGTCGGCTCCATGGCCGGCGGGGTGCTGGGTTATCTGGCCCATTATTACGATCAAGCGCCGCCGCTGACCACGATTGTGGAACCGGACACGGTGGCCTGTATTTACAAATCCGTCGCCCAGGGTAATGGCCAGCCCCTGGCCGTGGGCGGCCATCCCGAAACGATTATGGCCGGCTTAAACTGCGGCGAACCCAACCCCCTGACCTGGCCAATTTTGCGGGATTATGCCAGTTTCTATGCCCGCTGCCCGGACTGGGTCGCCGAGCTGGGGATGCAGACCCTGGCCCACCCCCAAACTTCAGATCCGGCCATCGTCGCCGGCGAATCCGGAGCGGTCAGTCTGGGCCTGCTGGTTGCTTTGTCTCAAGACCAAAACCTGACCAGCCTGAAAGCGCAGCTCCAGCTAGACTATAACTCCACCATCCTGCTCTTCAACACCGAGGGCAATACCGATCCCGAGGGCTATCAGGCCATTGTTGGTTAGCCCGCCCAGAGGATCACAAAAAGACGCCAACCCAACGGCTGGCGCCTTTTTTATTCTTCACAATTATTTAATGAACTGACTCGGCTAGACGCGCGGCCATCAGGCCAGGATATTCTCAAATCCACCCGAAGCCACAAACAAGACGCTACCAGGGGCCGTATCGAGAATCTTAAGAATATCCTCATATTTTCCGGGCATCCCTAAAATCGTCAGGTCGGCTGTTTCGGTCTTGAGTAGTTCATAAAAATTGCCGTTTAAGACTTTGATCTGGGTGTTGCCTGGCAAACGGGCCGCTTCAATGAAATTGGTCAGTTCTTTTTCAACCTTGACCTTCTTACTTTCGTGGCCAACCGCCCGATACAAGGTAATATCAGCCCGTAAGTTATTCATCAGTTTAAGGGCACTTAAAACCGCTAAATCATTATTGCGGCTTTTTTCCCGCAGCCAGATATTGATCTTTTGCTCCGAACCCAAACCAAATTTGGGATGCAGCCACAGACACATGACCGATATTCGGGTATGCTTCAAATCATTGATCAGCACCTTGAAGCGATCTCTTTTCTCGGGGTCATCACTGATGGTCAGCAAGACCATATTGGGGGGCAGAAAGCTGTTTTCAAAGCACTGCAGGGCCTGAACGATCATTTTGTCAAAACGATCGGATTGGACAAAGACCTTCTGAACAAAAATATGTTCTGTCAAAATTGGTGCCAGCACCTCATCGATGGCCTCTTTCTGGCTTTCATCCATGGTTGTTTCGGGGAAGATGGTCATATAATAAAGGCGGCCCGAGCGATAAACCAGATTGCGGACAAAGCGCGCAATGCGGCGGAAATCTTCCGGGGATTCTACCGGTATGGCCACTGCCGGCTTCCACAGCCGGGGATGAAAGGGCGTCTTCATGATCCGCTGGGCCGCCCATTCGGTCAGGGCGACAAAGACACCGCTACGGACATCGCCAAAGGGCGACACCAGATTTTTCCGTTTTAACACTGAGTAAATGACAATGATGGTGACAATCGTAATCCCGGTAAAGAGGGCATTGATTAAGAGCATCACCGCTAAACAGCCCAGAGTTCCCAGTAAGGGCACCAGAATCGACATCGCCATGGTCGGTCGGAAGCTGGAAATCCCAGTCCCCTGTTCAATCAGCACCACCAGGTTGATCATCAGATAGGTGGTCAGGAAAAACATCGTCAACAGCACGGCCAAACTGTTAAGATTCCCCAGCACAATCACCACCAGAGAAATCGCCGAGGAAATTAAAATGGCATTCAGCGGTTCGCCCTTTTTCGTTTTTTTTGCAAAAAATGTCCCCAAGGGGATCACCCGGTCCTCAGCCAGGGCCGCCAGGGTTCGCGGGGCACTGACTAATGTCGATAAGGCCGAGGATAAAACCGCCCCCATGACCCCGGCAATAATCAGAAAATCAAAGCGGGCCAGTTTAAAGATAATCATGGTATCAGACAGCAACAAGTCCGCCGTCGCCTGACGGGCAAACCAGACTGCCAGAAGCATATAAACCACAAAACCGGTGACTACTGCCGCAATGGTTCCTTTAATAATACTTTTGCCGGGGTTTTCCAGATCGCCGGACATGGTCGCCCCGGTTAAGATCCCGGTTACGGCCGGGAAAAAGATGGCGAAGGTGGCCCAGAAACTGGCGTCAGCCATGGAACCACTAAGCACCATGGGACCGTCATTTAAACTGGGGCCAATCAAAAAAGAGACAATTGACAAAACTACCGCTGCCAGGATAAAATACTGCACCCGAAAAGCCAGTTTGGTCGAGATAATTGACACCGCCGTCAAGACTGCCCAAACAATCATCCCGACAATTATAAACGAGTGACTGGGAAAAAAGGTGACCCACAGCTCACTGAATCCGGCAATGTAAAAGGCGACCGAAATAGCCTGTGAAAAATAAAGCGGGATCCCAATGGCCCCCCCCATCTCCATCCCCAGCGAGCGGGCAATAATGGCGTAGGCGCCACCGGCACCAATTTTTATATTGGTCAACATCGACGACATCGACAGTGTCGTTGTGGCGGTGATGACATGGGCCAGGACAATGATGGCCAGCGCTCCCCATAGCCCGACGTTACCAACCACCCAGCCCAGACGGAGGTACATAATCACGCCCAGAATGGTCAGCAGGGTTGGGACATAGACCCCTTCTAAGGTATTCAGGCCCTTAGTATTGGCCTTTAATTTTTTTTTCAAGTTAATGATCCTTTCATAAGGCGAATTCTTTCTCACAACTAGTCACTTTAATAAATCAGAGACTCTTGTTTATTGGCATTTTTGCATAAGATTGCCCTTCTGTCAAGATAAAATGCCGCTGCTTTTCGATTCCATTTTGTGATGGTAAGCAGCCAGCTTTTTTTTGTAATAACGACCAAAAATCCTTCTCAAGAGGTCTTAAAGGGAGCACGGTATTGAACTTAAAAAGTCCTCAAATAATATGCCTGCGGGTGGGATAAGCCAATTCGATTTGCGGCGTGTCGGCAACCAGTTTAAGGACGTCTTCCCAGATAAAATTATTGGTATCCCGCCGTTGTTTGGGCAGACAAAGGTATCTTAAGGTCAATTCGACCCCACTTTCTTTAACATCGGTATAAACAATGGGGGTCAGATTATTGTAGAGAATCATATATTTTCTGGCCGTCGATTTAATTTGTTCGGCTGCTTCTTCGGTAAAGTGCAGGGCATGATGATTGACTATTTCCGTCAGCTTCTGTTTGGCTAATTCCCAGTCACTTTCAAAGGTAATTAAAACGGCTATCTCATTCCAGATATACATAAACCCTTTGGTGTAATTAACCGTCGGGTAAGTAAAAACAAAATGGTTGGGAATATCGACAATGCGGCCGGTACTTTGTTCCCCCACGTGGACATCGGTCACTTCCATTAGCGAAAACTGAAATAAGCGGATATCGATGACGTCGCCGCGGCTATCATTAATTAAGATCCGTTGCCCGATTTCAAAGGGCTTTCTGATCATAATAAAAAACCAGGCCGCGATATTGGCAAAGAGATCTTTTAAGGCAATCGCAATCCCCGCCGATAATAAACCGATGTAAGTGGCAATATAGGCAGTGTTTCGGGCCCATAAAACCCATAGAATAATCAAATAAACAATTGAAAAAGTGTAATAAATCCGTTTTCTGAAAACATGATAGCGGGAATTATCATCGATGTAACGAAACAACAGGCGATTGATAATGGTCACCAGCAGAATCGTGATGATTAACCAACCGATTGAGTAGATTATGGTCAGGGTGTGATTATTTTCAGTAAAATAGCTCAATATATCGTTCATTATTTCATTCATTGTTCTCTCCAAATTTCTATTGCTAGTTTCCAGATTTAATCTTGGCATTAAATTCCATTAAACTGTGACATCTTCCGATCTGATTAACAACCATGCCTTTCTGATTTAATTACATTGCAACCCCATCCTATCCTTCAAACCAGTCATTTTTCAGCGTCTCGGTTTCATTTCTGATTTCGGCGACGGTTTTCTCAAGCACACTTTTAACTTCCTTTTCAGCCTGACCGGCCCGCTGTAGCTTTCTTTTGATCCGCCCATTCATCATTTCCGTCAGATAACCGCCGCGAAACATTTTCGGTTCAAACGACATGATAAATGCCTGGGGCTCGTATTGATCAATGAGTTTCAACAGACTCTTTTGCGATTTACGCCGGGTCAGAATATCGAGATTAGTGCGTTTTCCAAATTTACCTTCTCCACAATAGACCGTTACGCCATAGCCTTCGTTTCGCAATACGTCAATCAGGGTGGGATTTTCCTCTTCAATATTCACCTGGATACTGGTAAAGCCGATGGCCAACTTTTGTTCAATGTAAATCCCCAGGGTCAGCCCGGCAGCAAAGCCAACAGCATAAACAACCATCTCCAGTATGCTTTGCTCCCCGGAAAGAACCATGGCCAGACCAAAAATATAAATCAGGGCTTCCATAAATCCAAACAAGCCGGTTAATACCTTTAAGTTTTTAACCATGCAAATGGTTCGCAGGGTTAACATCGGCACATACAATAATTGTACAAAGATAATTAATAATAGTCGTGTCATCACTACTCCTTCATAAAAAATGTTTTATAACTTTTGTCAAAATGCCATTGGCTGCGTAATATTAAACCAACGGTCAAAATTATTTGGACTTTCTCCATTGTATCAGAAAAACACCATGATATGAAGGGTGTTCAATTGAAAACCCTTGCGTTTAGCTTGCTGTCGTGCTGCTTGATGATAACAGCACCGTTGTAATCACTGCGCCTGAAAGGAGCTTTCTTTTAAAAAACCTTTAATGAAATCCATTTTACTTGACAAAATAGCTTTTCGTTGTTATTATAGTTAACAAAAACGAACAAACATTATGTGAAGTATATGTATTGAGTAATTTTATTTGTGAGCTTGTTTACGTATTGATCTGAATGTGGAAATAAGTAAGCTGATTATTAAACCGATGAAATTTACATGGAAAAACATCCTGGATGGAACTGGGGCTTGTATAGGATCATCATGGTCATATACTATACTATTCTGACTGATTCGAAGGTATTAGTCATGATGAATGGTATAAGGTGAGTTATCTTTAGCGAAACCTATGCACTCTAACTCTGTGAACACAGAGTTAGAGTGCTTTTTTTATAAGCAAAATTATACCGCGCAGACACTCTCTGCAGCCAAAGCACCGATTGTTCGTTTTTTTTATTGCACCATTACCGATAATAAGATGTATCTGAAAGGAACAAAAATGCAAGAAGCAATCAAATTAACACAGCACCACCTGAATACCGACCAATCCTCACATGATTTAATGGATAAATGGACCGATTGGCGCTGGCAGCTTAAGCATACCATTCGCAAAGTCGAAACGGTTGAAAAAATAATGGGCATACAGTTCTCTGATCAACAAAAAAAAGAGATTAATGCGACCATTGATAAATTCCCGATGGCCATCACCCCTTACTATTTATCCTTAATCGATGATGATGATTTTGAAACCGATCCGGTTTTTAAACAATGTTTTCCCAGCATTGATGAATTACAGCTCTCGCCCATTGATATGGAAGATCCCCTCCATGAGGACAAAGATAGTCCCGTCAGTGGCATTACCCATCGTTATCCGGATCGGGTGCTTTTTCACGTCAGTAATGTCTGTGCGATGTATTGCCGTCATTGCACCCGCAAAAGAAAGGTCGGTGATGTAGACTCCGTCCCTTCTGCTGAAATGATTCAAGCCGGCGTTGACTATATCAAGAATACCCCCACCGTCCGCGACGTTCTGCTTTCCGGCGGCGATCCCTTCCTCTTGTCCGATGAAAAGCTCGATGAGATCCTCAGTCTGATTGCCGCCATTCCCCATGTTGAAGTAATCCGGATTGGGACCCGGACGCCAGTGGTGCTGCCCTATCGGATTACCGATAAACTGATTCAGGTGCTGAGTAAATATGACAATCTGTGGATCAACACCCACTACAATCACCCCCGGGAAATGACTAAAACCTCAATTGCCGCGCTCAAAAAACTGACTGGCATCGGAATTCCCGTCGGCAATCAGTCAGTCCTGTTAAGAGACGTCAATGACTGTCCCCAGATAATGAAAAAACTGGTTCATAAACTGGTGGCCAACCGGGTTCGACCCTACTATTTATATCAATGTGACTTATCCGAAGGGTTGGAACATTTTCGCACCAATGTCGGCAAGGGCATTGAAATCATGGAAAGCCTCCGCGGTCATACCAGCGGCTTCGCCATTCCCACCTATGTCATTGATGCCCCCGGCGGTGGCGGAAAAATCCCGGTGATGCCCAACTATCTGATTTCCTGGTCCACCAACAAGGTCATTTTGCGAAATTATGAAGGTGTCATCACCACCTATCAGATGCCCGACCGCTATGAACACAACACCTGCGATTTAGACTGTCTCAATTGCAAGCTGCAATTAAAATTAAACAGCGAAGAAAGTGACCGCAAGCCGATTGGTATCTCCAAACTTCTGTGCGATTATGAAGAAACCATAACCCTGGTTCCGGAAAATCTTGAACGTGATCAAAGAAATGGCGGTGAGGAGGGCTAATATGTGTGATATCATTGAATCTTACGGTAATAGTCTGATTCAACATGGAAAAAACAGCAATCGCATTTATGTCATGAAATGTGCCCGCGCCGAAGCGGAAGCGACCGCTCTGATCACCCAGCTAAACCAACTGGCTCGTGATCACAACTATTCTAAAATTATTGCCAAGATTCCGGCCGCGC
This sequence comes from Acetobacterium sp., assembly GCF_041752335.1. GTDB lineage: Bacteria > Bacillota > Clostridia > Eubacteriales > Eubacteriaceae > Acetobacterium. The sequence goes on from NZ_JBGSHG010000135.1 coordinate 39,286, forward strand.
TCAATCCGCTTTTTACCGCTGCCGGCTATCAAGTGGAAGCCGATATCCCCGGTTTTTATCAGGGCCGTGAAAACTGTCAGTTATTGGGCAAGTATTTCTGCCCGCTCCGGGAAAATTCTGCCAACCACCGCGATTTAAAAAAAGTATTGGATCAAGCCATCGCCAAACAAAACACCCCGGTCATCAAAGCCCTGCCTCCGAAGTTCACCATCCGGCTCTTGCAGGAAACCGATATACCGACTCTGGCGCAGCTCTACAGCAAGGTTTTTAAGAGCTATCCCTTCCCGATTTTTGAGTCCACCTATCTGCGGGAAACGATGGCCGAGCATGTCCTCTACTATGGCGTCTTTGACGAAGAGCGCCTGGTGGCCGTTTCTTCCAGCGAAACCGACCCCGACAATTTAAATGCGGAAATGACCGATTTTGCGGTCTTGCCAGCTTATCGCGGTCATCAGCTGGCTCTTCATTTACTAAAAGAAATGGAAAGCCACATGATTGCCACTGGCTATCGGCTGCTCTATACCATTGCCCGAGCGGCCTCCAACGGCATGAATACCACCTTTGCCCGGGCTCATTATCATTACGGCGGCACCCTTATCAATAACACGCAGATTTCCGGTTCCATCGAGTCCATGAATATCTGGTATAAAGAACTGACCCAGCCGCAAGCAGGACGAAAAAATAAATCGGCGCCAAACTGATTACAAGCCCTTGATTGATCTTCAATCAAGGGCTTGTACATTTTCTTCAGCGCTGATAAAAGGCCTCGATCCGGGCCACTACCGTGGCCAGCTGGGCTTCGGTAAGGCTATAAAAGAGGGGCAGCCGCAACAGCCGCAGACTTTCGCTGGTGGTGTACAAATCATTACCATGAAAGCGGCCATATTTTTGACCGCCTGGGGTTTGGTGCAGGGGGGTATAGTGAAAGACGGTGTTAATCTGATCACGCTTAAGCCAGTCAATCAGTGCATCCCGCTCCCGCTGGTCGGCGGTTTTAAGATAAAACAGATGGCCGTTATGGGTGCAATGTTTTGGCACCACCGGCAGTTCAATACAGCCGGCTGCCGCCAGCGGCGTTAACTGCTGATAGTACCCCTGCCACAGGCGCAGCCGCTGGGCATTGACTATTTCGGCGGCTTCCAGCTGGGCCAGCAGATGGGCGGCACCCAGTTCACTGGGTAAATAGGAGGACCCCAACTCGACCCAGGAATATTTGTCCACCCGGCCGGCCAGAAAATCATGGCGGTTAGTGCCCTTATCGCGGATAATCGTGGCCGGCTCCAGTAGCTCCGCGCGATTAATCAGCAGCGCGCCCCCTTCCCCCATGGTATAGTTTTTGGTTTCATGGAAGCTGTAACAGCCCAGATCACCAATGCTTCCCAGGGCTTTATTTTTATAGCTGGCCATCAGGCCCTGAGCCGCATCCTCCACCACCAGCAGCTCGTGGCGGCTGGCAATGGCCATAATCGCATCCATCTCACAGCCGACGCCACCATAATGAACCGGCACAATCACCTTCGTCCGGGGCGTGATGGCAGCTTCAATCAGGGTTTCGTCGATGTTCAGGGTGTCCGGCCGGATATCCACAAAAACGATGGTGGCACCCCGGAGGGCAAAGGCATTGGCGGTGGTCACAAAGGTGAAGGCCGGCATGATCACCTCATCCCCGGGTTTGATGCCGGCCAGTAGGGCCGTCATTTCCAGGGCCGCAGTACCGGAGCTCGTTAAAAAAGCCCCGGGGACCTGGGCGTTGTGACCCAACCAGTCCGAACAGGCTTTTGTAAAAGGGCCATCCCCGCTAACCTGATGATTTTTGGAGATGGCTGTCTCAATATATTTCATTTCAGTTCCCAAACACAGGGGGATATTAAATGGTATCATCGTCATTTCCTCTTTTGTCTTAATCTGGTCAATGATCGGGTCCGTGAGGGGTGATTTAAACATCGATCAAATCCAGGATTTCTTCGCGCCGGGCCAGATAGTCAGCATCGACGTGAACCCGGCCGGTACGTTCATCAACCCGGTCACAAAAATCGACGGCAAATTCCTGGATAATGGTACCAGGACTTTTAGACATCACTAGCAGCCGGGTACCCAGGGACAGGGCCTCGTCAACATCGTGGGTGATCATAAAAATGGTGTTCTGATCTTCTTTCCAGATTTTTCGAACCAGTTGCTGCATGTGAATCCGGGTCAGGGCATCCAGCGCCCCAAAGGGTTCATCGAGCAGCAAAATCGCCGGCTCATTAGCCAGCGCCCGGGCCAGTGCCACCCGCTGTTTCATGCCCCCGGACAGCTGAAAAGGCGGCTGATCGGCCACCTCCAGCAAATGCACCTGTTCTAGATAATGAGTGGCAATCCGGTTGATCTCCTCAGCCGGCAGGCCCTTTATTTTCGGGCCAAACTCGATATTTTTGCGGACGCTCATCCAGGGATAAAGGGAGGCCGACTGAAACACCACCCCCCGCTGCCGATCCGGGCCGGCAACCGGCTGGCCCTGCATTAAAAAGGTGCCCTCACTGGGCAGGGTAAAGCCGGCAATCACGTTAAGCAGGGTACTTTTGCCGCAGCCCGAGGGCCCCAGCACACAGATAAAATCATGCTGATTGATCTTCAGATTCACCCCGTCCAGGGCGCGAACCGATTCATTTTCGGTGGGGTAATCCACGGTTAAATTGTCTATCTCGATAATCAGCGCATTATTCATCTGAGTCCATCCTTATTCTTATGACATTATTCTAGTGACATTTCGATATAGCTTGAATTGATAAAGGCATCAAATTCTTCCTGGCTGGGCGAATTGTCAATCGATTTCTGACTCTGCAGAAAATCGGCAGTATCCTTCATGATTTTGGAAAAATTCCCGGGCTTCCCGGCGGATCCCATATAATCGGCACTCAGCTGTTCTGCCGGCGTCAGCCAGATTGATCCGGTCATCTGCATCAAGGCATTCTCAGCGGTAATGCCCAGTTCGGCGGCCACCGCCGCAGCCGCTTCCGGGGGATTGCTGCGGTAGAGATCCCCACCTTCACTGAGGCATTTGACAAAGCCGGCCACCAGTTCGGGATATTGGGCGGAAAATTCTTTGCGAACCAGACAGACATTGGCAGTAACATAACCTTTTTCGGCCATATCGGCACTGCTGACCAGAATGCTGCCATTTTGGGTCAGATCACCCAGGGTCGGCTGCCAGCTATAGGCGGCATTAATATCGCCCCGCTCCCAGGCGGCGACAATTTCTGAGGTCTGCATATCCAATAACTGCACCTGATTTTCAATCCCCGCCTCTTTTAAATAATTCAGCAAGCTGTAATGGGCGGTGCTGGCAAAGGGGGTGGCAATCTTCTGACCCACCAGATCTTCGGCCTTGGTAATATTGGCGCCGTTCTTCACTGCCAGCCCCTCAATTTCCCCCAATACCTCATGAATCCAGATCAGTTCCACATCAATCCCCCGGGACAGGGCAATGATGCCATTGGTATTACCCATGGTGGCAAAATCGATACTGCCTGAAGCCAGGGCCTTGTTGGCATCGACCCCGGAGTCAAAGACGATAAACTCATAGGGCACGCCCAGCTCATTGAAATAGCCATCAAAAACGGCCCTGGTCTTACTGACCATCTCATCATTGGGTACCCGCAGATAACCGATATTGACCTTCTTCGGCAGGCTGCCCTCAGCACTCTGATTTTGACAGCCGCTAAACAGCCCCATCGCCACAACCACCGCTGCCAGCACTGCCAGCACCCACACCTTTTTCGTTAATGCTCTTTTCATTTTCATTCCTCCTATTGGTAGCCCTTTTACTTCAGATCAAATAGTAAGCGTCTTCAATAGATAACCCAGTACCGACAATTGTTACATCATGTTGTACGCATCGGAGCGGACACGGCATCGCCTGTCCGATTCCGCAGCGAACAACAGATTAACAATTGGTCGGTACGGTAGTCTGACGCCACCCTTTATTGGTAGCCCTTCCAGAAAACAATTTTCTTTTCCAGGGCTTTCAGCCCCTGATCAATCAGTACCCCCGAAATCCCCATGATAATGATCCCCACAAAGATGACGCTGCTTTTTAAATACCGGGAAGCATCAATGACCATCCAGCCCAGACCCGAGGTGGCGGCAATCATCTCTGCTGACACCAGGGTGGTATAGGCCACCCCCACCGCCGTCCGGATACTGGTGAAAATATCCGGCAGGCAGGCCGGAAAAACAATTTGAAAAAACAAGTCCTTGCCATTGGCTCCCAGCGACTTGGCACTGAGCAGATACTCCACCCGAATACTGGACACCGCCGCGACACAGGCGATATAAATAGGCGCAAAAGCCGCCAGATACAAAAGCGTGATCTTCGACGATTCATCAATCCCCAGCCACAGAATCAGTACCACATAATAAGCCAGCGGCGGCAGCGGCCGGTAAAACTGAACGATGGAATCAACAACCGCCCCGACCCGGCTGAAATAGCCGCTGAATAATCCCAGCGGTACCGCCGTAACAATGGCCAGCACCGAGGCGATAAAAAGCCGCAGCATACTGATACCCAGATGTTCCCAGATGCTGATGCCATTGTAGCCCTCTTTGACAATCGAAATAAAAGTCTGGATCACTTCCCCGGGGGATGGCACAATCAGGTGCGAAACCAGATTGAAGCGGGTAATAAGAAACCAGACCAGGAAAATAAAGGCCCAGGTCAAGAGCGTCAGCAGCCGATGGTTTTTGTTAAAATCCTTCATATTCGGCATACTTCCTCCTGATTCCCGGGCCTTTAGCCTGTTGTTTATGATCGGTTTGCCGTACCAATCGCCTGTTGATCGATTTAAGCCTGATGATCGCAATCGGATCATCAGACTTTTTTATAGTGCTATCTTAACAAAAATTATAGTCGGTTACAATGGGTTTACGGTTCTTTGTCTTGTCGTTGAAATATTCATAGGTACTGATTCCCAGGAATGACCCGGAAATGTTAAAGACCTGGTCGTAACCCAGCTGTCCCAGAGCCCGGACCATGTTGTAGCTACGCTGGGCACTACGGCAATGGATGTAAACCGGTTGATCTTTGGGTATCTCAGCCAGTCGCTGACGGAATTCACTAAGCGGTATATTCACGGCATTGATCAGGTGACTTTCTTGATATTCATCGGGTTCTCGGGCATCAATGATAAAGGCATTGCTTTCCACCAGTTCCCGAACTGCGGTTACCGGTACCTGGCGGTATTCACCGTTGAGAAGATTCAAGGCCACCATGGCAGCAAAATTAACCGGATCCTTGGCGGTACTGAAAGCCGGTGCATAGCAGAGTTCCAGCTCCTTGAGGTCTTCCAGGGTTGCGCCCATGGAAATCATCCCGGCGACTACATCCACCCGTTTGGTGGCATTACCGCGGCTGACGGCCTGAGCTCCGATGACCTTGCCGGTGGGTACTTCATAGACCAGTTTGAAAAAGAAGGGATGGGAATCCGGCATGATGCCGACGATATCCCCGGGGATCAGATAAACCATGTCATGGGGAATGCCGCATCGTTTGGCCATGGCTTCCGTTAAGCCGGTGGAAGCCACATTCATTTCAAAGATCTTGATACAGGAGGATCCAATAACCCCATTATTCCGGGTCGGAATCCCATAGAGATGATCAGCGGCGGCGCGGGCCTGTTTCTGGGCTGGACCGGCCAGAGCCAGTTTGGTTTTCTTGTGGGTCAGCTGATGATAAACTTCAACGGCATCACCCACCGCATAGATATTGGGATCACTGGTCTGATAATGGTGATTGACCAGAATCGCCCCGGTTTCGCCAATTTCGAGGCCGGTTTCCTGGGCCAGTCGGGTATCCGGAGTGACGCCGATGGCCATGATCACAGCCTGGGCGGGCAGGGTTTGGCCCGATTCCAGCACGACGGAATCATCGTTAATGGTGGCGATGGCATCTTCCAGAACTAACTGAATATCATTATCGATCAGCTCTTTATGAAGAATCTGGACCATATCATAATCCAGGGTGCACATGATCTGTTCCGCTTTTTCAACCAGGGTGACATTAAAGCCGTTTTCAGCAAGTTTTAAATTCTCAGCCACTTCGACCCCAATAAAACCGCCGCCGACAACGATCACATCCTTAACCCCATTCTGGACAAATTTATTGATCTTATCTATATCTACCACATTTTTTACCGAAAAAACATGGTCTTTGTCATAACCTGAAATTTTGGGAACAATCGGGTTGGCCCCCGGTGCCATAAAGAGGGTATCATAGGATTCTTCATATTCTTTTCCCGTCAACAGTTCTTTGATCTGCACGGTTTTCTGCCCAGGATTTATTCCCACTACTTCCTGTCTGACACGGGCATTAATATTATATTGTTTTTTAAAGACATCCGGTGTCATCAACACCAGATCCTCACTGTTTTCAATCATCCCACTGAGGTGATTGGGCAGGCAACAATTCGAAAAAGATACGTTTGGTCCTTTTTCAAACATGATAATCTCGGCCGCTTCATCCAATCTTCTTATTCGCGCCGCTACTGAAGCACCTCCAGCAACGCCGCCGATAATAACTACTTTTTTTCCCATTTGTCTGCTCCTTATATGTAGAATTTTTGCATTTGCGAAGTGTCGTGAGCTTTGTGCTCAGTTTCTATTGCTGATGTCGATCTGGTGGAATAATATTGACCTTGCCGGCAAAGACTTTCAGGGCAAAAAATCCGCCCAGGCCCAGGGTCAGGAAGAATCCCCATCCGGACAGGGAGAAATTGGCAATCCCGGAGAATAAGGCCCCGATATTACAGCCGCCAGCCAGTCGGGCGCCAAAGCCCATTAAAAAACCGCCGATCAGGTAATAAATAACATCCTTTAATTTAAAGTGCCGGTCAAAGGCAAGCTGACCAGCCAATAAGAAGGCGATCGCTGCGCCCAGAATAATACCGATATTTCGCAGCGAGCCGGGATCATTTAAGATTCCCCCGTTGGCCGCAGCCACCGCATCGGCAAACACCGGCGAGCTAAACTGGACACCGAACAGCTGGAAAAAGGCCACGCCCCAGGTTGTCAATGGTCCGGTTACGCCCCAGCTATGTCCGGTACTCACCAGAATAAAGGCAAACATGATGGCCAGCAGAATCCCACCGGTCATAAAACTCCAGCGCTGGACAAATATCTTATGGAAGGTAGCATAGCTGAAAAGTTTAGATGGTTTCTGTTTTGGAATTGGTAATTCCTGGTCTTCATAAACGGTTTCTTCAAAATATCCTTCTTTTTTACGGAAGTTTTCATATTTACGGACGATCAGATAGAGTCCCACCAGTACCAGCACCGAGACGACCACAGCCCCCACATAACCGATGACGTCCGGCAGATAAAGCTTCATCCCAATCTGGCCGATGGCGGAATTGTTTAAAGCATCCTGAGCCATCAGTCCGGGAATTGAACCCAGCACAAAGGTAGTCAAAGCGATCATGGCCCGACCGGCCCCTTCACCCAAATCACTGAGGGTTCCCGAAGCACAGCCACCGGCCAGCATCATCCCGATACCAAAGATGAAACCGCCCAATAGAATGGAGATGTTTAAAAACTTGACGGAACTGAGTCCCGGCGCATCGATACCCATCATCGTCGCCGACCACTGAATCCCGGCGGCGAACACCATCGAAAGCGCAAACATCACCAGCAACGCCTTACTGAGGCTGCCTTCGCCGGTGACATAGATCCGTTTGAAGCCACCGGCAAAACCGTAGCGGGAGCGGGTTAAGATATAGCCCAGAGCTAACCCCGTTATCAGAAACAGGGGCAATCGCTGATCCACATTACTTTTAAAAGCTGCAAAAATGGCAATTGTAATTATTAAGGCCAGTCCGATATACGGTTGTATTCTTTTCTTTTGATCGAGTTCCAGTGTTTTAGGCAGGTCGACGCGATTCGAAATATCCATTATTTTTCCCTCCATTCAGGTTTAAATAAACATGAAGTGGCAATTTGCCACTTCATGTCAGGTGTTCAAATAGTTAATTAATTCGTTACCAGTGGGTAACCTTTGTTTGTCCAACCAGAGGTCCCGGTGGCAGCCGTTCCAGCTCCGGAGTTCAGCGATACCGCATCATAACCCAGTAACCGTAAGCCCGCTACCGTCTGGCCAGCGGTTTGACCGGTGTAACAGTAAACGATAATGGTTTTGTCCATTGGCAGGCTTTCAAACTGTGTTTCCATGCCCTTGCCAAAAGGAATATTGGTGGCGCCTTCAATATGGCCCTTGTCATAATCTTCGACTTTTCTGACGTCCAAGAAGGTAATGGTTTCGTCTTTGGCGTCCATAGCCGCTTTGGCATCTTCTTCAGTAATTTTGTAATTGGCAAATTTAGTATCCTTCACATCTGTCAAACCAGCATAGTAAGCAACGACGGCTTCCTGAATATCGGGATCAATTTCAGTCTTGACGGCATCGTCAAAGGCGTTTGGTGTCGTTTCAATCACAGCGTCGACCCCTTCAACCTTGGAAATCCCCAGGTTGTAACCCAGATTAACTGATTTGGTCTCAAATCCAGCCAGATTCAAAAGCATTACGGTTTGTCCAGCGGTCTGTCCGGTGACACAATAAATCATCACAGGCTTGTCAGTTGGGATCTTGTTCAGATTATCAGCCAGGTTAGGACCCCATGGCATACTAAGGGCGCCTTTGACATGTCCCTGAGCATAAGCGTCAGCACTACGGATATCGATGATGGTCATTGCTTCGCCGGCTTTTACCTTATCGATAAAGGCAACCTGATCAATCTTGTTGATGTCTTCCGGCATATTGGCAAAATACTCATTGGTAGCAGTGACGACAACGTTAGGTTCTTCAGTTTTGGTTGATGTTGTGGTTGCCGGGGTACAGGCACTGACCACCATCATGGTAGCGATTAAGGCCATTAAAACTAAAATACGACTTCTTTTTAACATTTTTCTTTTCCTCCAGATCGTTAATTATTTAATTAACAACATTGTAACCGATAGTCAAGGGATTTGGTTCACAGACATTGTAATGCAGTATTAATGTTATTAATGGCACAATCAAAAGAGATATTTCCGTGAACCCGACCCGGCTTTGTGTTATACTCAATAAAACGAATCCGGTCGTTATCTAAAATCTGTTTGATAATGTCTTTGAGGTGGCAGCAATGAACGCGAACCAAAAACCAACACGCGCGAAAATAATAGGGCCCACAATAAAAAAAGCCCGGACTGAAGCGCTTCGCTCAAATCAGGCCATCTATTGGCTGCTGGGTCTCTACTTTCTCGTCAATCTGTTGTTTCTGACGGCCTTTCCCTATGTTCATTCCGACGAATCCTGGCTCAGCGGGTTGTCCCGGCATCTCGCTGTCACCGGCGATATCGGCGTCACCGAGCCTTTTTTCAACGCCTATGAACGCCATCCCCATGCCATCCGGCTGCTATTTCATCTGCTTCAGGCGGGCTTTATGCAGGTATTCGGCTATCAGATTTTTACCTTTCGGCTGATTTCACTGCTTTTTTCGGTGGCCACCCTGTACTTTTTTTATCAACTCGGCCGGCTTTTTTTTCGTACTGCCGGTACGGCGTTGCTGGCCACCCTGCTGTTGTCCCTGGATATCCAGTTTATTTACGCCGCCCATCTGGCCCGGCAGGAAATCATCATTGTCTTTATTCTGGTGCTGGCCATCTATTTATTGATCAGCCGGATCGATACCCATGGCTTTAAGGATGACTGGTGGCTGGGACTGCTCGTTGGCCTGGGGATCGGGGTTCATCCCAATAGTCTGATTGTGGCGGTGACCATTGGCCTGTCTTATCTGTATTATATCCAGCATAAGAAAATCAGCTGGCGCAATTTCTCCCTGCTGGTGCTGGTGATTGGTCTGTTGGCCCTGGTCTTTATCGGTCTCAGTTTAACCATGGATCCCGAGTACCTGACCCATTATACCCAGCAGGGCCGAAATTTCGGGGTTGGCGACGGGTTGCCGGGGAAGTGGCAGGGATTTTGGGATTTTTACCAGCAGCTCTTTAACCAATTCAACATCGAATATTTTATGCCCAATATCCGGCCCCAGCTGATCGTCTTTGGGCTGGCCCTGCTGCTTAGCCTGCTATTGCTGGTAAAGCACCGGTCTGAGCCCCGCTATTTGCAACTGGGGCTGCCACTGTTACTGGTTTTCGGCGTTAATCTGGGAATTTTTGCCATTGGCCGCTACAATGTAACCAGCATTGTCTTTGTCTTTCCGTTAATGTACTTGCTGATTGTACTGTTACTGGAAATTATTTATCCCCAACAAATGCCTTCTGAACAATTGCCGACCGAACAAGTGTTGCATATTCACCAGCTACCAGTAAAAAAGCGCAAAAAAAAGCCGTTACCAGGACTGTTAGTCCTGATAACCGCAACGCTGACCCTGACCGGGCTGCAACTCCCGGCCCATCCCTATTCTGCCTATCTCGCTCAGATCCAGGCCGCCATTCCTGGCAATCCCAAGATCCTCGGCAATTTAAACGCCGAGTATGCCTTTGCCGACGGCCAGCTGCTTGACTACCGTAATCTCCAGTACCTGGATGATCAGGGGATCGCCTTTGCCGACTACGTGGCGGCCGAGCAGATTGAGGTCATCATCTATTATGACGAGCTGGCCTTTATTGCCCAAAACCATCCCACCTATGATGTGATGTACGGTGATCTCAACACGGTTTTTCCGGAAATGACTGCTTTTCTCACAGAACACTGCGAAGAAATCAACGTCTTTACGGACTCCACCTACGGCACCAATCTGGCGCCCCTGATCGATACCAGGCCCTGGACGATCCATATTTTCAGGGTGACAGCAGCGCCGTAATCACGGCCACCTGGGTCTCATCGGTGTTACGGCTGTGATTTTCGATCACCGCCGCCACCGCCCCGGCCTTCAGCACCACAATCCGGTCAGCCAGATACAGGGCCTCGCGGATATCGTGGGTCACAAAAATGGTGGTGGCCTGGGTTTCCTGGCGTATTTCCAGCAGGGTCTCCTGCAGCTCCCCTTTGGTTTGGGCATCGAGACTACCAAAGGGCTCATCCATCAACAGGAGCTGGGGCGACAGTGCCAGGGCCCGGGCCAGGGCGGTCCGCTGCTTCATCCCGCCGGACAACTGATTGGGATAATATTCCCCAAATTCGGTGAGTTTGACCAGCTCCAGATAATGCTCCGCCCGGCTGCGGATTTCCCGATGGCTGAGCTGCTCCGGCGCTTTTTTCAGGGGAAATTCAATATTATGGCGGACCGTCTGCCAGGCAAACAGCTGATCAAATTCCTGAAAAACCATGATGCATTGGCGACTGGGTTTTTCCACCCGTACCCCGTTGAGCCGGATTTCCCCCTGATCGGCTTTGACAAACCCGCCAATCAGGTTCAGCAGCGTACTTTTACCGCAGCCGGAGGGACCGATGACGCAAATCAGTTCCCCGGGCCAGATCTCCAGATTAATGTCGGTCAGCACCGGTCGCCCCTCGTAGGATTTGCTGACAGCACACATTTCAATGATGGGTTTCACCGCAACCGCCATCATGCTACACCCCACTTATTGATGGTATTTTTCTCCAGCTTGCCAAAGACAAAATCTTCCACAAAAATCCCCACCGCAATGATCATTAAAATCCCGGCATAAACCCCGGCAGTATCCATAAAAACCCGTTTATTGAAAATATACCAGCCAATCCCGCCGATGCCCCCAGAAGCTCCAAAGATCATTTCCGCCGAGATAGCTGCCCGCCAGCCCCGGGCCCAGCTGATTTTCAGCCCGGCAATCAGAAAAGACAGAGAGGCCGGAACAAAGATCCGGATGATGCTCTGGAAGGTATTAAACCCATAATTTTCACCGATTTTTTTATAGACCGCGGGAATCGCCTTAAAGCCGGCACTCATGTTGAGAATCATCGGCCATAACACCGAATGGACAATGATAAATAAGATCGCCGCACTGCCGGTCCCGATCCAGAGAATGATCAGCGGCAACAGGGCAATGCCCGGCAAGGGGTGAAAAATCGAGACGCAGGTGTCGGTGAAGCTGGCAAAAACCGGGCTCACCACCGCCAGAAACGACATCAAAAAGGCCAGCGCCACGCCAATCCCCAGGCCGATCAAAATCAGCCCCAGGGAAAAAACCATCTGCCTGACCAGATCGCCGTTGCTGATCGAATCGATTAAGGCCGCCAGAATCAGTTCCAGGGATGGAAAGGCCAGGGGGCTCACCGGGGCCAGCTGCGCCGTCAGTTCCCAGGCCATCAGCATCAGGATGATCCAGATATATTTTGAATAGGGTGACAAAAAAAGCGCTTTAATCCTCATAATCGGTCTGCTCCCAAATAACCGCCTCCGAGTTTTCAAAACTTTTCTTCAGATAACCGGTTTTCAGCATAAAATCAGAAAAGGTCTGCAGGCCTTTGACGGTCTGGCTGTATTCGGTATCGGTGGCGGTCAGATAGGCCAGCACTTCGGCTTCCGGCAAATCATAGGCCTCACTGAGAATCACCGCCGCCGCCTGGGGATGCTCATTGATAAAGGCGATGGCCTCGGCCAGGGATTGATTAAAGGCGGCATAAACTTCGGGGTTTTCGTCGTGAAGTTTTTGGGTGGTCACCCCAACAATAAAAGAAAACTCCCCGCCAAAGGCTTCGTTGCCAGAGATGATCTGATGAAATCCCGGCGTGGCCAGCTCTTTTTCCAGGTAAGGAGTGGCAGTAAAGTGGGCCGTCACATCCCCGCCGGACAACAGGGCATTCATTCCATCGGGATGGGACAGGGTCACCAGCTGATTGTCCAGCTTCTGGGGATTGCCAAATTCCCGGTCACAGGCCATGGCCAGCAGAATATGCTGAACGCTACCCGGCTGTGGCACCGCAATGCGATCCTGTTCACCCAGATCGGCCAGGCTATTGACACTGGTTCTGGTTACCAGTCCGGTCGGCACTGATGACAGGCCGGTGGCAATTTTCCAGTCCATCCCGTTGTCCCAGCCAATCAGAAATGGCGGGATGGCCATAAAGCCGGCATCCAGACGATCTGCCACCATTGCTTCACGAATGGCGGCGGTATTGCTCATCTGTTCCCAGGAAATCGCGATTCCCGGACAATTTTTTTCCAGCAGCCCCTGGGCTTTCATGATTTGCACCGGGGCATAGGCAATCCCATATTGTTCGGCCATCCGGATGGTTTTTTGCGCACCGGCGGTTTCTGTTTTTGCACAACCGGTGGTCAACACCAGCGCTATTACCCATAAAATGATCATAAACTTTTTCAATTGCATCCCCCTTTATTCTTCTGCGTATTAATGAGTCGCTGCTCCCGGCCCCATTTTTGCCGGTTGCGATGATCCCTCACGATAGGCCTTGGGCTGGATCACCAGGTTCTGGCCCTGTTCGTCAATGATTTTTAAAGCCCTGAAGGCCTGATTGATGGATTCATGCAGGGCGCGTTCTGTCGTTCCGGCCATCACCAGATAGCCGGCTCGGGCGGTGGCATTCGCAATGGTTTCCAGGGTCTGTCCGGCGGCCACATTATAACCTGCGGCAATCACCCCGGGGAGCTTACGGAGTGTCTCCAGACTGGTCAGGCTGGTTATTTTGCCTGGTTTGGCAAAAAACAGCTGCACTGACAAATGCTCATTCACACGCGCTGTTCTGGTCTGATCACCGGCGGCTAAAACAGCATCGATCCCCAGTGAAAAATTGATCACCCGATCGAGAATATCAAAGCCGGTCAGATAGGGAATAAAGATATCCTCATGGGCGCCGCCAATCCGACCGGCGACCTCATTGACGACAATCCCCTGTTCCCCTACCAGCAGCTGCACATAGAGGGGGCCGGCCTTAATCTTAAAAGCCCGGGTGATGCTGTGAACCAGCGCCCGGATCTCCGGCTCCCGGCGCTGGTGGCGGCTGGGATATTCATGGGCATAACAGATGCCAATATTGCGGTCAAAGGAAAAGCTCTCGCGGTCGGTGATGGTGAGAATAGCCGGCACGCCCTTGTCAACCCAAGCGCTGACAGTGATTTCATCACTGCGATAATAGGACTCCAGCAGCACTTTATCGGCCCGGGAAAAAGAAAAAGTTTCCGGCAGGCTGTCAATCACCGCCGTCGCCGTGGTGAGCTTAAAAACCCCCCGCTGACCCTGACTGTCGAGCGGCTTGATTACCACCGGAAAGGGGATTTTGTCGAGATCTTCGACCCGGGCCGCTTTCGTTAAAAAACGATAGGGCACGGTGGGAATCTGGTTAGCCGTCATGATCTGCTTCATGATTTCTTTATTGGTGACGGCCCGGGCGGTTGGCACATCCAGAAAAGCCGGCAGCTTCAAGGCCTCGGCCACCCGGGCGACGGTGTAAACCGGCTGATCGGTGCCCATCGTCATGACCCCGTCAACCCCGTATTTTTTAGCGATATCAATGTTTTTTTCGACGTCAAAGGTGCTGACCACCTCATGAAAGGTCGCATAAATCCGGCCCGGCGGATTTTTAAAATAATCTACCAGCACCACCTCGTGTCCCATTTCAGCGGCCCGGCGGATGGCGCCCAGCTGATTATTACCGCCGCCTAAAATTTGCAGTCGCATGCTTATTTCCGTCCTTTATTTTTTATTTTATCCATTTCCTGTTGGCGGGGCTGGTAACCCCTGTTAATGCCGTAGTAATAAAACAATCGCAATAACAGCTGACTCAACTTTTTAAAATTATAATTGGATTTGCCATAGCGCCGGGGCCGATAGGCCACCTTGACATTGCCGATGTTTCTGGTCAAGCGGAGGGTAATGGCCGTGATATAAACAAAGGGGGTCTGATCTTTAATAATCCGCTCAACGATTTCCCGGTTAAGCACCCGAAAGCTGCCGACCCGGATGTTTTTCGGTTTTTTTAAAATCAGGGTAAAAAAAAGATCCACCAGCTGGGATCCCCATTGCCGGTAAAACGGATAGCCGGCCCGGTCGGGAATGCCGTAAACCACGTCAAAGCCCTTTTTAATCTCAGCCAGCAGCACCGGAACATCTTCCGGCTGCTGTTCCAGATCGTCATCGATGGTGACCACCCAATGTCCCTTAGATCGGGACAGCCCGGTTTTGATAGCCGCCTGCTGGCCGGCATTGTGATCCCGGGCAATTAAAATAATCCGGGAATCGTCGGCCGCCAGCCCCCGGATTACGGCCCGGGAATCATCTCCGGAACCATCATCGACCAGAATAATCTCGAAGCACAGCCCCCGGGCGTCCAGGGTGGCCACCAGCCGGCTGATTAATTCTGCGATCGATTGAGAACTGTTAAATACCGGGATGACAATACTGACTGCCTGATCCCATGCTATTATTTGATCCAATTTGACTCCTTTATCCCGATTAACACCTTGCCGCCGTTAAATAACCCTACCGAAACTTATTTTAATATGTTATACTAATATCCAAAAAAGATAAGGCGGTTAAGCCATGATAACCATTGATTGTCTGGGGGAAATGTGCCCCATCCCAGTTCTGAGAGCACAAAAAGAATTCAGAAAAATAAAATCCGGTGACACCATCAAAATCATAACGGATCACAGCTGTGCGCTGGAGTCCGTCACCAATGCTTTCAAAAAACATCAGATTAGTTCGGATGAGGTCATTGTCGGCGTCTGGGAAATCCTGATCACCAAATCCTGAGCTGTCGATCTTAACAGAGACTTTTTCGGGCAATATCTTTAAAGTATTTGATAAAATCGATGATCACATGGTTGTTTTCGGTTTCATCATAGATCAGATACATCTCATACTCAATGGTCAGATCAGTAATCTCGATGGCCTTGATCTGCTTGCGGTAGAGCTCTTTTTTAATGGCGATATAGGGTAAAAAACCAATCCCAAATTCGTTCATCACCGAAGCCTTCACAGATTCAATGGAGTCGCTCTTGTATAAAATATTCAGGGGCACATCATTATTACCGGTTTGCTGCATTTTTTTTAAAATCACCCGGGTTAAATCCATGCTGTCATGAAGAACAATCAGCGGATAATCGGGCAGATCACTCAGGCTGATGGTATCGGGAATATCATAGTCCGCCGGGGCCACCAGCACCAGCTTATCGATGCCGATTTTATAGTAAGAAAGCTTTTCATTCTTGGGCTTGCCATAGATAACCCCCAGATCACAAATATTATTGATGATATTTTCTTCAATCACCAGCGCTTTGTTGGAGCGGATTTCGTAATTATTCTGGGGAAACCGTTTCTTGACCTTATACATCACGCAGGGCAGGGAATAGTTGGCAATTGTCCAGAAGGCTTCAATTTTGATGTCTTTTAAAACCTGATCACTTTCTTCCAGTTTGGCCCGCATCATGTTCAGGGTGCGCACGATGTTACCCGCATACTGATAAACAATCTTTCCTTTTTCCGTTAATTCCACCCCTTTATTACTGCGGATCAGCAGGGTGCTGTCAAAATCCTTTTCCAGCTTGGAAATCTGCTGGCTCAGTGCCGATTGGGAAAGATGGTTTTCAGTGGCCACCTTGGAAATGCTTTTGGCTTTTGCCACCAGATAAAAATTTTCTAAATATTCAATATGCAAGTATTATCACTTCCTCATTTTTATATTCTTTGTTATCATTTTATCACAGTTTATCTTTCCAAACAGCAGCTATTTAATAAATCCCGGGCGACGGCTCAGCTCCCGGCGGTTAAATAAGAAAGCGGAGCAGTAGTTTCCCGCCAATTAAGGCGCCAACAAACAAAAAAAAGCCGAATACCCAGCCGGATAAGGACATTGACCCAATTCCACTGAAAAATGCGCCGATATTGCAGCCCGCTGCGATGCTTGAACCATAACCCATCAGGAGTCCGCCCAAAGCTGCCGCCAGGACTTGTTGCCCTGATTTGATTTTCTTGAGTCGAAATTGTGATGCCAGCAAAGCTGATAATAGAGCCCCCAAAATGATCCCCAGATTACGCAGGGTTACCAGATTATCCTCGAACCATAAGGTTTCCCGGGCTCCCAGCAATTGGGTGACCATCTCCACATGCCCGGGCATCCCCAAACCCAGAACACCTTGCAGGCGCATGGCCCAAAAAGAAAAGGCACTGGTAATCCCCAGCGGCTCCTGGGTGACAACCAGGGTGACGACCTGGAGGATCGATAATAACACCGCCCCAATCACATAGGACCATGACGGCTTAAACCATTTTCTGAACTTTTCCTGATCTTTCCCGTTCATCACTTTTCCCCTTTTATTACCTCAAAACAGCCCCTTGCATCCCAAGATCTGACCAACCGCTGTCAATACAAAGTCGCCTTTACAGCGCCTGTTTTTCTTCCCATTTAACGGCCAGTCGATACAGCAGACCGATGACCAGGAGCTGGATGATCAGGGCCCCCGACCAGCCGAACAGATCCGGCAGAAATACCCCGTCCCTGATCCACATCAAATGGGTGTTCCACCACTCCAGATGATTATTGCCCAGCATCGTTCCCAGAAAAAAACCAACCAGGGTGATCAGATGGATTTCGAAACCTTCACCAATCCGCATCAGCATTCCCGAGGCACAGCCCCCGGCAATCACCATCCCAATGCCAAAAAAAGTACCACCAACCACAGTATTCATGCCGATGGCCGCAATATAGCTTTGTCCCGGGATGGGCTGGCCGGTGAAATAATAAAAGTATTTGACGGCCGTAAAACCGATACTTGTCAAAGCCAGTGCCACCAGCACCCCCCGGGTCACAACCGTACTGCCTGTCAGCGCCGGATCCCGGAAGGCCGCCACAAAACAGAAGCGGGAGCGCTGCAAGATATAGCCAAAACCAAGGCCGCTGAGCCAGAAAAAAGCAATCATCGGGGCGGACTGAAATAAAAAAACAGCAATTATCAGGACGATCGCAACTAAAACTAAACCAACGGAAAACTGTCGGGAAAATTCATCTTTTTTCTGCTCGTTTAAGTTCATCACCGCACCCCCATTCTTGTGATTTTTCCTGTTATAATCAAAGCCCTGGTCATCCGGCTTGATAAAATCAACAAAGAATAAGCACTGGATTTCCTGCCATGGATTAAGAAATTTATGATTATCTTACACTGAATTAAGATATTTTGCAACGTTTAACCGTCGCCGGTTACACTAAATAAAGAATCAATGTTCCACCAGCGTACCGCATTTAGTACAGAATTTTCTGCCTGGTCTGAGGGGTGCTCCGCACTGATGGCAGAAGCGTGCCGGTTCTGGAGCCACGGTTTGCGGCGGCACCGTGGTAAAGGCGATTTTTTTCAGATAGCCCATCCACTGCTCCAGCAAGGTGATGATGTGACCGCTATCCAGGGCCTGATGCTGAAATTTCAGTTCGCCATGCTCGGGTTCCAAAGAGACCAGATGGGTGGTAAAAGCTGTCGGCATCAGGATTTTGCGGTCCAGCACCTTTTTCTGGCCGTTGATCAGGGCCACCGCTTCAAAGCCCACCGAGCCCATCCAGGTGGAGGCAAACTCGGTCCCCAGGGTTATCCCCAGTTTGCCGAGGGTCAGGGTTTCCCCAGAACCGTTTTGATCTTTTTGGATAAAACCCCAATCCTCCAGAATATCCAGATGCTCCGGCGCCAGGACAAGCTTATGGGTTTTAAGCCCCGGAGTCAAATTGATCAGGCTGGGCAGCAGCCAGCGATTGTCCCCTTGTAAAATGGCTTCTTTCAGGCTCACAATAAAATCCCGGGGGGTAATGGCCACCTGGCCGCTAGCCTCATAGCGCAGCATGCTCTCCAGATTGGCGCGGCGGTAAAGATCCAGACAATGGCAGGCACAGACAAGGGTTTCCAGATCCTGCCGGCCCGGGAAAATCTCCCGGTAGCTGTGGGTGTCGCTGGTGCCGTAAAGAGAAATCCACCAGTTGAGAAAGCTGGACCAGTCGGAAAACAGCAGCAGTTTCAGACGCCCTTCGGAGTCCGTAAATTGAGCCAGCACCGCTGCGGTTCCCGCTGCCAGCAGCACATAATATAATTCTTCCTGGGACATACTGCCGCCGGCATGGCAGCGGATCCGTAAATCCGGTGCCTGCAGCAGCTGTGCGATGGCTTTCCCATCGGGGCTGGTCATCAGCCGCTGTAATTCAGCGGTGTTGGTATTTTCCGCTACAGCGGTCATTTGGGCATAAGGTGACAGATCATTGGCGGTGACTCCTGAGCTTTCAAACAAAGAACCCAGATCGCCTGCGGTGATAGTATAAACGCCAGGCAAGGTTGTGGTTTCATTTTTCATTAAATTTTACCTCCTCATCCATTTTCAGTTTCTGGATTCATTTATTGAACTTCTGCATTGATTCCATGACCGACGACATCTGCTCAGATACCTGCTTCGGCGAGAGCCCCATGCCTTTGAGAATTTGTTCAGCTTCGGCGACACTGATGCCGCCTTTGGGTTTGCCAACCTTTTCCATCACACTGATCGCTGTAAACAGCTTGTCCGGAATTTTAACCACATCCTGGCCCTTGGCCAGATTAATGGCTTTCACCTGCTCACAGATCTGGTTGTTAAACTGCTTGGTGGTCTGACGCATCGATTCTTCACTAAGGCCTTCGGCTTTTGCCAGCAGCGCCGCCTTTTCCGGTCCGGTGGCCTTTTGGGCCTGTTCCCGCAGCTCATGGGCCTGGTTTTCCCATTCGTTGGCCTTGAATTCCATGGTTTTGGTGCCGGCCTCAATATCGCCCAGTTTTTTGACGGTACCGTCTTTTTTGATCATTTCCTTGAGATCGGCATCACCGGCGCCATAGCCTTCGGCCGAACGATGATCCACGGCGGAAACATCCATTTCTTTGGAGAAATTATCAACCGCTTTGCTGTCCACGACATCGATGCCATTTTCGATTTTGGTGGGCAGCTTACCATCATGGAATTGTTTGTAATATTCTTCCCCAAAAACCCGTTTGGTATCCGCAGCCGGAATATCTTTATAGATCGGGGTAACTTTGCCGGTTTTAGGATCAATCGATTCGCCCACCTGGACCCGGTAGGTTTTATCGATATCGTAGCTGGCTTTATCACCTTTTTTAAGATCAATCTCCTTTTCCAGTCTTGCCCGTTCTGTTGTTATCGCATCCTGTTTATTCTTAATTGCCTGCAGTTGATCATCTGACATTTGATCGAGCGGTTGCGAACTCTTTGGTTTCTGGGCAAAGCCAGTGGGATCAGGGGCATCCGAGACATCCATGGTATTGGTCGCTCCGACGGTTTTGACTTGCTCGATATCGACACCGTAATCTTTAGCGATGCGCTCCCGGGCATCAAAATCGGCCATTTTTGCTTTCTGGTTCATTTGCGTTTTAAAGGCACTGCGGATATCTTCTGAATCCGGCCCTTCTAAATCGTTGAGACTATGCATCGCGTGTTTATCCTGCTGAACATTGCGCATGGCGTCTTCGTAAGCTTTTTTCGCCTCGGCCGAATCGGGATTGGCTTTGAGCTGATTCTGGGCGGTCTTGAGATCATCGACCTTCTGCTGGCCGGCCTTTCGACCATCCTTGAACAATTCGTCCCGTTCAAGGGTTTCGGGATCCGGCTTGCTGTTCGTTCGGTAATCCTCGATCATTTCATCCGCTTTTTGGGAAACCTTGTTTTTCTGATCATTAATTTTCTGGGTAGCTTTTTCATAAGCATCTTTGCTGGGCTTCTCACCGGGCTTCAGGCCTTTTGTCTCGGCCAGATCGTCAACTGATTGATTCGCTGCTTTAGTGGTGCTATCGCCGACTTCATCAGCGGCTTTTTGTGCCCCTTTGGTAGCATCATCGCCAATTTCATCCGCCGATTTTTTGACTGCTTTAGTCGCATCATCGCCGATTTCATCAGCCGTTTGCGAGGCTTTTTGGGACATGTTTTTATTAATTTTGGCGACCGCTTTATCCGCCCCATCGTCAGCAATCAGGCCCATTTTTTTGGACGCCTTCTGGTTGAGATCATCGATCTTCGAAGCGCCGGCATCGACCAGATCACCAAGTTTCTGAGTCGCCTTCGGGAAGGTCTTCTTGACAAATCCGGTGCCCAGCTCCCCAGCCTTTTCGAGGCCGAAGGAAAGCACTTCGTCGGTGACGACCTGGGTCATCGCCCCAGTTGTGGCATCCCAACCGGTTTTACCCTGGTCGATGCCTTTTTTAACATTGTTAAGGGCTTCCCCCACCGTCATCACGTATTCGGATGCACCCCCTGTGGCGGCTCCGATCACCATCCGGCCGGCCATCCCCATATAGGAGGTGTTGCCGTCTTCATCTTCGCCGGTGACGATGTTGCGGATGGTTTCGACATTGGCTTTTAAGGCGGAATTCACATCCGTATACCAGGGGGGTTCTTCCCACTTTTGTCCGCTATCGGAGGCTGACTGGCCTTTGATCCGGCTGTCAATAACATTTTTAATTTTTTCCAGTTTGTCATGATCCAGATCCTTCCCGGAAAGCATCCCATCTTTGAGATCCTGAATGGCCTGGTCTACATCTCCGGGTCCGCCGGGGGTTCCAAACTCGTACTTGTCAGCGGTTTTCTGGATCTGTTCGAGATTCTTAAAATCGGCCAGATGCTGATCGATGGCCTTACTGGTGGCGTCCTGCCGGGTGGCAAATTTATCCATAGTATCGGCGGCAATCGCCTTATCCACGGCCAGATCATCCTGCCACTTACCAAACTTGTCCGGATCAAAATAGTTGCCGCTGTCGGTATTGATCCACTCTCCGGATTTGGCGTCGTATTTTATTTCATAGGTGCGACCGTCCGTCTGACCCACCAGCGTTTTTGTTTCCCCATCTTTAGGAAAGGTTTGCACTGGTGCGGTTTCCTTTGGCACCTCCGGCACATCGGTCTGATCCCCGTCGATGCCACTGTTTTTCAGATCCTGATCGCTCGGGATCGCTTGCGGCTGCGAAGAGGGGGTCTGGCCGGTTGGCGCGGCGGTGGAATTTTCGCCATCCAGGGGATGCTGATTCAGGGTGTTCTGCGGGTCTTCGGGCCCGATGATACCGCTGTTTTGGGACGGATCTTCAGGAGCTGGCGGATTGGATGGCGGTGGTGGATCAGGGCTTTGCGATTCCGGCGGGGTTGATACTTCTGCCGGGGTGGTCGTGGCTGGTGGTGTTGTGCTTACTGGTGGGGTGTCACTTGGCGTTGTTGGCGTGACGGGGCTTTCTGGTGAGGTAGCCGGGGTATCCCAGCTTTTGGGTCCGAATTTTTCGGCCGTTTTGGGATAAGGTTGTCCCAGCGGCGGGGCGGTCGGTTTGGTGTCTACAATCGGACTGCCATCCAGACTGACCGGGCCCCCATCAAAGGGATTCCGATGATCGGGATCATAACCCAGTTCGTTCCAGTGTTTGCCGCTTTTGTCATAACCGTCGGCGTTATAGCCGCTCCAGTGAAATCCGTCTTTGCCATAACCCTGCCGGTTATAGCCAAAGGAGTCGAAACCCTCGCGGTTGTAACCTTTGTAGTCAAAACCCTGGAGGTCATAGCCATCACGGTCATAGCCGTCTTTATTGAAGCCGTCGCGTTTATAGCCGAAGCGATCACAACCGTCTTTATCGTAACCATTTTTATCAAAACCATCCGGATCATAACCGTCTTTGTCAAAGCCATTTTTATCGAAGCCATTTTTATTCGCGTCATTTTCGTCACTACTCGCGGGACTGATCTCGCCCTTTTGTTTGGCTTTGGTCGCAGCCGCGGCAGCGGCGGTTTCGTCAGGGACGACATTGGATCCCTTTGTGTCCGTTTTTACTGCGGTTTTTTCGGCCGCCGGTTTTTGCTGATCCTCAGGATTTATGGCATCTGCGAGGCCTTTTTGATCGATCGTTTGCTGGTCGCCAGCTGTTATTGCATCCGCCACAACGGGGTTTTCGTCGTGTCGCACGGCGGTGTCGTCGCTAATTGCTCCTGCTTCTATAATTTTGGTTTCATTGAGAATTTTAGTTTCATTGAGAATTTTATGCTCATTGAGAATTTTGGTCTCCTCCAGATGATCCGGATCGCTTTTTTTACCAGTTTCAAAGGCGGATTCGTCCACGTCCACCTGATCACTATCCGTTAGAATCGTGTCTTCTTCGGGCAAAAAGTCCTCATAATTGTCTGATAAGATGACATTGCCATCATCATCTACCAGAACCTGACTGCTGTCCTCGATTAGAATATCACTTTCTGGCAATGCATCTCCGAAATCGTCCGCGAGAATGTTTTCTTCATGAAGGATTTCTGAGGTGTCAACCACAATCCCGTCCGCATCGGTGGCCAGTGTTTCGTCTTCCGGCAGAGCATCTGTAAATTTGTCCAGAATTATCTCATCCGCCAGATCAACACCGCTAAAATCGGCCGCCTGATCGGTGAAGATCTGTTCCCGGGGCTGGTACTGGTTCTCATCCGGGGTTAATTCCCAGTTGCCACCTGCAGAAGACTCATCGACATCGGTTTCCCGGCCAGCGGTTTCATCATCAGAATATTTTGAACGTTTAAATCCGGTTTCCCGAACCGGTGGCGGCGAGCCCCCGGAAGGTATCGCGCCGCTGCCGGCCAGACCAGATAAGGCGCCGATTGCCACGGCCAGCAGCCCCGGAACCACCACGCCCACCACGGATTCGGTGTTGTTGGCCGGGCCAGGAATATTCCCCACCGGACCGATGGCCGCCGGGGATTGACTCTGGTAATGGTCTTCATCGCCGTTATCAGGGCTATTAGCACCAGTGCCTTGTTCCCCGGGCACTCCATCTCCGGTCACCGAACTGGGGGCAGTATTGGTAATCACCGTTTCCAGATCAGGTGCTTTGCCTCCCAGCAGTCCGTTTTGCTCCAGCGCATCCAGCATCAGCTGGGCATATTCGGTAGCAGTCTGAAAATCCTGTTCCAGGCTATTGCCAGAATCCGTTGTTTCGATAATAACCATATAATCCCTAAGCACCACTGAAACAACTACCCCATATTCTGTGCTGTATCGTCTGACTTCGCCGCCCTTCAAAGGGGTTGTAACACTGCCCAGGCTGCCTGAGTAGTCAAAAAGCTGGTTCGATACGGCCTGTATTTCTTCGGCTTTCAGCGGTCCCAGTCCATAAAGTCCAACCTGTCCGTTGTAATAATCGCCCATGCAAAAATAAACCGCAAGATTATATCCGGTCACATCTTCTGTTAGCTCTTGATACTCCATATTTCCCAGCTCATCGGCCACCTGCTGGACCGCATCGGCCAGGGTCTGGGCGTGAACCGGCAACGCTGTCAAAAGCATCACCAGCAGCAGCGAAACCAGCGCTTTTTTCAGGGGCTTTTTCAATTCGTTTTCAGGTTTCTTCATCATCACTCTGCCCCCTTCTTATGGCAACAATGACTGGATCAACATCCAGCCAGTCGAAAAAGCCATGCCAAGCAGTGATGGAACGAGCACATTTTTCAGCGGATGTCCCCCCAGTTTAATCACTTCAGTCCCGGCGTTGGCCGCCGACGTGGTAATAGCAGCAGCAGCGAAGGGCATGATCGCCTGCCAGCCCAGCCCGAAAAAGGCCATCAGGGCCAACACCGTAAAGGGGATCATAAAGACAATCCCTTTGGCCACCGCATTTTTGGCAAAGTGTGGTGTCGTCGTCAGGGCCAGATTCTTGTTGGCGCCTTTTAAGAGGAGCATCAGCAGATTGATCATTCCCAGTCCGACCAGCACCGACAATAAGACTGACAATGCAAAATGAAGTAGGCTCAACTCCGGCCGGGCCAGTCCGGTCATGATCCCGAAAGCCAAAAAACAGAAGTAAAATGGCCAAATTATTGTTTGTTTTTCATTATCTTGCAGCTTGACAAATCCGGTTTCCATATCATTCCTCCTTCATTAAAAGCCGAGTTGGCCCAGCAGGCCCCAGCCAAAAAGCATGATGGCACCACACAGGGTGGTCAGCACCACACTGAGAACGGTGGCATCACCGGACATCTGCTTGATCGTGAACAGCGTCGGCCGTAATGACCACAATACGCCGGTGATGCCAAAGGCCACCGCGGTGTTCCAATGAAAAGCCAGCGAAAACAGCAACCCGCAAAGGGAATAGATCAGGGTTACCGAATAACCCAGAGCAAAATTCGAAATGGCCCAGCCCGGCGGCAAATTCCGTTTTCCGCCCTGCGCCAGCAGGTAGGACAGCATCGCCAGCAGCACGACCCCGGCGGTGCCAAAAAATAGACCAATCATGGCGATCAAGATCACCCGTTCGATGCCGATGGTGCCGGCCCGGAACAGATCAATGCCGGTCTGCAGAAAAAACAGGGTAAAGGCCAGACCGGAAAGCAGAATGGTGTAGGGCCAGGGGATCTTAATCAGCTGTTTTTTAATGACCTCTCCCGGATTGGCAATCATGGTTAAAACCGTTCTCAACTGGGATTTTCTGGGGTGACTCTGTGGATCCATGGTTAACACGTCCTTTCTTATCATAAACGGCGGGATCGCCCATTCAATCTATTTTATCGTTTGCTTCATTAGAAGTGGTGAAATCAACCTGGTTAACCGTAGCTATTTGCAGGGCCACCTCATTTCCTTCCGCCTCTTTGCCGCTGGGAACCGGAATGCGGCAGATATGTTCCTGGGGACCGGTTCGCTGATAAATATCAAAAGACACCTCAATAACCACCGACCCATCCAGATGGTGGCCAAAATTCACCCCTGTGATCTGCGTCATCGGTGCGGCCCATTGGCTGTATTCCCCCATCACCCAGGCGCTGTAGGGGCTGACATAGACCTCCGGTAACGAGGCCTTCATCCGCCGGTAGGAAATAATCGGAAAGGTGAAGGCCACCACGAATAACAGCAGCAGCACCGAACCCATCAGGATCGCAAAAAAGAACGCCTCATCGGGATCGTCAAAGCCGAAGATCAGAAAGGCCCCGCCGATCACCACAAAGAAAAACGTCATGATCCCGATGAGAATTCGATTATCCGATTTTCTTTCGTGAAACTCGGCTTCCGCTTTTTCTAATTGTTCGGTCTGACCAAAGGTCCAGTGGGCCAATTGATCCACCTCTTTGAATAGATTATCCAGCAGCCGGGCCTGTTTGTAAAAAACAAAAATCATGATTCCAAAGGTGATCCCCAACAGCAGACCGACCATGATCATCCAGAAAAAATTAAAGTCGTTCAATACGATTCCCATAAAAACCATCAACACACTGATCATCGTAATGATGATCGAAGCGATCATCCATCGTCGAGGATTGTTTTTTGGCATTGTACACCTCCTGCATTTTTTTACAAATTAATATTACGGATAGACCATGTTCTTATCGGTTCTAATTTTAATGATATACCCTTTTTTTAATAAAAATGACACCATAACTTCAACTGACTCGGTACTAATTTTTATTATTTTAAAATCGCTGAACAAAGATATATATTTCCAAATCAAAAAAGCCACCTCATGACAAGATGGCTCTAATTCTATAAAATTTTATGTTCTTATTTGGTGGATACGATCCATACTGATTTGAGGTGACAACACCAATTTAACACTATGCCATGGCAGATGAACAAAGCTTGGATCATAAATTTTCATATACGACATCGCAAAAATTTAATCAACAAGGTCATACTGGAATCGCGAAAGATGCTCATAGGGAAGAATCAGTCTGCCGCGGTAGAGACCACAGCCATCGTTAATCAGGGAATTATCCATGGCTGAAAACATATTGACATCCAATTCTGATAATTCAAGCTGCTGCAACAGGATCCCTCTTTCATAGGCATCATCAAAATAAATATTTTCCCCTTGGGGAATGGCATCGCGTCTGGCTCTTTCACTTTCCTGTCGTTTTTCATAACCTAAATGATTAGCCGGACCAATCTCAGCAAAATCGTCCATTTCTTTGGTACGAAGCTGCACTTCCACATAACAACGGGCAATATTATCATAAAAGGTGATATGCAGTGAACGATAGCCATTCAACTCTGAATCGGCAATATAATCCCGATAATAGGGGCTGACGCTCGCTTTTAATAAGGGTGATTTTTTCTGACTCCGCAAAGAAGACAGTTCAGCGGTAAAGCCCCGTTCCTCCAGAAAGCCAGGCAACTGATTGGCGACATCATAAAGATATTTTATTTCTTCATCCGCGCAAATCTCCCCTGCTTTCAGATGACATTTGGGCAACGAAATCACGATCCGGTAGGCAATCAGATCCCGAAAACAATTTAAAGCGTTTTTCAGTTCAGGCAGTGAAGGGTAACTGCCGTGTTTTATATAATACTCGTAAATATATTCGACGATATAGCCGTTAAATTTTGCTTCCGCCCGGATCAGCGATTTAATTCGTCCCTTAAAAGTAAAAGACAGAAAAGGGTATTCAGTAGCCATCAGTTTATAGAATTCCCGAATCCGCTGCGATTGCGAAGTCAGGAAATCATTATGCTGCAAAAGTTCCGCAATTTGAAGCAGAAAATTACAGTGCCACAGATCAATCTGATTATCCGTATCTTTCGCCGACTGTTTCAAATCATCAGAATACCGCTGTAAAATCTTTAGCACGGTATCGCCTGAGTATAAATAATCATTTAGTTTTTTCAATGATAAACCTTCCTTTCTTATTCATGGCAGTCATTGGCAATGATAATTGTGATGAAATATCCAGGAATACATCGCGAAGGCCGTTTTCGGCTGGCTCCGCGCTCTTAATGCTATAAACTGCCATCGGTTATCGCTTGTCGTAAGTCCTATATGACATCTGTCATCAGATCCGTGCTGGATTTATTATTGGGCATTTGATAGTACTCATAAGTTAATCTAAAGATATTATACCGGAATTTTTGTAGATTAACAATAAGTCCTGACCGTGGAATCTCTAAAAAGACATTTGTATCAAAAAAAACCACCTCATCACAAGGTGGCCTAAATTGTATCACGATTTGAGTTTTTATAAAGAGGTGACAATTGATATCTTCGATTAATGACATCCACAATAACTCCACTAAAGACATCTAATCTTGGAACTTCTGATTACTAAACAAGTGCCAAATAGGATATCATAGATATTAAATGAATTAACTTTTTTCTTTCGTAAGTTGTAATAAATCAACAGGATTAACAATCAACACGACCTGTCCGTTTCCTAGCAGCGTTGACCCGGTTATTCCGGGAATAGCGGCCAGATGGCCTGCTAATGTCTTTACTACAAACTCCTGTTCATTCCTAAGCTTATCCACGACAATGGCATAATTTTCAAAGCCATCGGATAGAATCACAGCATTCAGTTCTTCTTTTTCATGATCTCTTTCCCCTGTTGAAAAAATCTTAGAAAGCCACTCAATTCCGATTGCTTCGCCTCTTAAATAGGTGAAAAATTTTCCATTGAATTCGTGAATCATGTTTCTCTTTATTTTTACTGTTTCAACGATATTGTCCAGCGGGAAAATATACGTTTCGTGATCGACTTCCACTATCAACCCATGTGAAACCGCCAGTGAAAGTGGTAATTGAACAATCATTTTTGTACCCTTGTCCACTTCACTCTCAATGGTAACTTTACCATTAATTTTGGATATATTACTTTTGACGATATCCATACCAACACCGCGCCCCGATACCTCGGTGATCTCTTTTGCCATACTAAAGCCGGGCAGGAAAATAAGGTTGATCAATTGGTTTCGGCTCATTTTGTCAACTTCAACTTGAGATACAATGCCTTTTTCGATTGCTTTTTTTTTCACCTTCTCCGGGTCAATTCCCTTGCCATCATCTTCTATTTCAATATAAACCTGTTTGTTTTTATTATAAGCTCTGAGGACAATCTTCCCTGTCTCAGGTTTACCCTTTAGCAACCGATCCTCAAGAGACTCAATACCATGATCGGCAGAATTTCTGATCAAATGTACCAAAGGGTCACTAATTTGTTCAATGATGGTTTTATCAATTTCAGTGTTTTCACCCTGAAGGATAAGTTCTATTTTTTTACCGCTACTCTGGGCAATATCCCTGATTACTCTTGGCATTTTTTGGAAGACCGTTTTCACTTCTACCATTCTAATAGACATAATGGTATTCTGCAGATCATCGGAAATGCGATTGACATAGCCCCCAACTTCCTTGACTTCCTTTGATATTTGAGGTAAATCATAGTCCATATCCAGCTTTGACGATATGTGCATAAATGAGTTTTTCGCAATTAAAAGCTCTGAAATCATATTCATCATTTTATCAAGCTTATCCTGATTAACTCTGATACTCTGGGTGACGTTATTTTTTGATTGAACCTCTTCAGCTTCAGATTCAGTTTTAGGAGCTTTTTGTTGTGTTACAAGAGGTTTATTTTCTCCGGCACTATTCAAGGACTGAAGATCTATTAGCTGCTGTTTAATCTTATCAAGAATATCCTGATCCCCCAGCTCCTCAAACTTTTCCGAGTCAATGGCACTGATAAAAGATTTTAAATAATCCATCACAAAAAAGCTTAAATCAACGAGGGTATTTTCAAACTGGCACTCCTTATCTCGTATCAAAGCTAACAGACTTTCATAGGAATGGACAATTTCTGAAAATTGCTTTAATCTCATATAAAGAGTACTCTGCGGATTTAGAACTGTCAGATATATTCCAGTTCCACCTTTAATACTGTGCACCGCCCGGAATATTTCATTAATTGCTTCTCTGTCAGCACTATTGCTATCCAGCCGCATTAATAAATCGTTCTCGATTTTTTCAATATGCTCTAAATTTTCAAGTTGAAACTGCTCATGAATCCCCTCTTCAAGTCCGCACTTAAATTCCTCTGATTGTAGAATATCCAGATTTACGTCTTCTGATCCTTGTTCTTGACTCCTGTTTTCTTCCGGCTCCTTCACTTGACAGTTTTCAAATGCCAGTTTCAAGCTATGGTGCACCTGATTTCGCTGGTTTTCATCTTGAATCTCCAGATACAGTGCGTCATCTTCAACGGTAAAATATTTTTTCTTGATTATTTCATTGAGTTTAACTAGATAAGCCTTGAAAAAATCCAGAAATAAAAGAAGACTGTCAATCAATTCTGTTTTAACAGTGATCTCATCATTTTCTAATGCCTTTAAGATTGTTTCTATCTCAAAACATAATCTTGTAATTGACGATAGTCCAATAAAAGACGACCCACTCTTAATACAGTGGATGTCATCTAAAAGCGTATTCGTTATATCCATATCTTTTGAGTAAAGCTCGAGTTTGAGAATTTCTTTCTCGAGATTATTAAAACATGTCATCCATTCATCGACGAACGTTTTCACAATACTCATATCTTCTCTGTCATTTTTTTTACACATAATACTCACTCCATCATCCTAAAGAATCATTTTTATAGTACTGAGTAATTTTTCAGGATTGGTCGGCTTTACTAAATAGATGTCCTCTTCTGGATTGACCCCAGTGATACCTGGCTTGTGTTCATCTTCAGTGGAGATGATGATAATTGGAATCGCTATTTTCTGATCATGAATATTCTTTATCATTTCATAGCCATCCATGATTGGCATGTTGATGTCTGTTACAATCAGATGGTAATCTTCTCCCAGTAATTTTTCCATTGCCACTGCCCCATTTTCGGCTGTTTCCACCTGATAACCAAACATTTTAATGATATAGCTGTGGAAGTTTCTCACCATCTCTGAATCATCCACCACCAGTATTTTTTTAGTGTTATTCTGAGCTCTCATATCTTCTCCTCTCATTCTTTTGGCCTGGAATATACGATGGTATCCCCTATTTTATTAACCTTGTAAGCAGACGAAATTCTCCCCACTGATTCGGAGTGGCCTAGAAATAGAAATCCCTCTGCATTTAAGGAATCATAAAAGCTTGTGACAACACTTTTTCTTGACACATCATCAAAATAAATCAAACAATTTCGGCAGAATACAAAGTCACATCCATTGATACTGCTCCGCTCTTTTTCGTCCATTAAATTAATCCGCATAAACGATACAGAGTTCCTGATATTGAGATTAATGAGATACTTGTCACGACGTTTTGTAAAATATCTCGTAAGATATTCCGGCGGTACATCCTTTACGGCTCTGCTGTCATAAAGTCCTACTTTGGCACTTTGCAATACTTTTGCATTAATATCAGATGCAATGATTTGAATATCCCATTTTTCAGATCCTTCAAGCATTTCTTGAAGAATAATGGATAATGTATACGCTTCTTCTCCGGTTGAACAGGCGGCACACCATATTTTTATCTTTTTTCTGTTATCTTTACGTTTTGCCACTACCGGCAGTACATCCTCTGCAAAGTTACGCAGTTGCGGAAAGTCACGAAAAAAGTAAGTTTCGTTTACAGTAAGGTCATTGATTAATTGATAAAACTCAGACGTGTCACTTTCGAATTTAAGCATCATAAAATATTCATTTAACGAATCTATTTCAAGGCATTCTGCGCGTTGATTAATCCTTTTTTCCACATAATACTTTTTATTGTATTCATAATATAACCCTGTTCTTTTGTAGATCAACTTAATATACTTGTCATATAATTCATCAGATAATATCACGCAAACACCGCTCCTTTCCTAACGCTGCTTTAGCGGCTTCTGCCACCTCTTCTACCGAGTCACTCAGTAAGCGGTCCAGGACACTCACTGCTTTGCTGCTGCTATTACTGCTTAACGCTTTAATTGCAGCTAATCTTGTTAGGATATCACTGCTAGAGGCTGCTTCATTGATCGTATCCCAGATATAATCGCTATTAAATTTGCATAAGTTAGAGACGATTTCTCTTCTGTTTATCGAATCACTTTCATCATTATACATTTTCTTCAGAATCGCCAGACTTCTGCCAGTAATTTTACTCCCTAAAGCTTTTATCGTCTTTTTTCTAACCAATTGTGATGGATCGTTAATCATTGTGGTCATAAAGTTGTAAAACGCATCATCATCAGCCCAGGAAATGCTATCTACCAACCCTACCCTGACACCTTCACTCATGGAATCAATTCTTGAATTGATGTAATGCCACCCGGCTGCCGGATCCTTTTTAAATAAGACTTCCAATGCTTCAATGAGATGACTCTCGGTGGCAGCCGTGGTTTCTAGCAATTTCATGCCTGCCTCATCATGGTTGTTGGATAATCTTTCAAGCAAGACCGTATTTTTGTAAGAATCAATATCGGAAATAATACGAATGGCCAACCCGGATATATCAGGATTGTCCGAATTGCACAATTCTTCTATACTAAGGTTACAGCCATCGATTCGTTTTACATATATTAGTTTCAGAAACATTTCAACCAGTACCGCTTCTTGGGATCTCAGCATTTTATTGATAGAGCTGGTTGGAATCTCGTTAAGTTTCTGGATGAGATCATAAAGGCTTTCAATGAAATATTCTTTTCCTTTGTACAACCTGACTATTTCTTCAATATCACAAAGAAAGAAAACTATATTCAGTTTAACCATCGCAGACATCGAAATGAATATTTGGCTTGAATCCCGGTAATCCCAGTGCTCTTTGTAAATCTTTTCCAGTTTTTCGATGGTTTCTTGTGAGAACGTGACAGCGTCACTATTAACAATCTGATTACTTAATCCGAAAATAAGATTCGAATCATCGATTATAAAATCGTTTGAATAGTTTATCATCACATCAATAGAACCTGAGGAACCGATAATTCCAAGGGTTCTGACATAGGTATTGATCAAAATGTTTTTTTCGATTTGTGTTGCATCCAAGGTTACAATCTTCTTTTCGATGACACCTGGGCAGTTTTTTACATCAAGACATGCAAGCGTGTTTAATAATGTGTTAATAATCCAGACACTCTTTGTCTTTTCCAGTATTTCCCAAAGTCTGTCTTTTGCTTCTATAAATTTGTGTTCTGCGATTACTTCCAACGCTGCTTCGACAACATTCTCATCCCGATCATCGAGCGCTCCTAAAGCAATTTCGCAGCTTTTTTTTCCTTTAATATGTTTTAAGGCATCTAAAGCATATTTACGGATATTTCTATCCTTGTCCGAGAGTTTTTCTTCCAAAACCGGCAGCGCTTTTTCGTCAAGTAAAATCAGTAATTCAATTGCAATATTACGTATAAATACATCATCTGAATAAAAAAGTTGCGCCACTGATTCGGCAGTGCGTTCATCTTTGATACGCCCGATTTTTTGTACGAGTTTTTCCTGATGATATCTTTCGGTTGCCGTCAATAGGTCATTTATGAGTGCCTTCATTTCTTGTCCATCAAATAGCTGCTTTTCACTATCCATACTGCACATCCTTTATTTTTTTGCTGATTCTTTGGAAAGAATCCTCAGATTTAAAACTCCTTAAGATTGCATCCAGCCCTGATTTTGAGACATGAAAATTTTCGAAATCTCTGATCGAATCAAAAATATTTACAATGCTTCTAACCTTATGGCCTTCAGCGATGATCCCGATCTCAATGTCCCTGGATTCGATCTGGTTTTTGATCTCGATCAGATCCCTAACCTCATTTTCATGCAACATGGTGAGTTGGCTCACATCAATAAGAAGTATCAACGTTGAAGTCTTGTTCATCTTTCCAATAAAATTACGCAGCCTGGAGATAAAGCTGTCCTGCTCAGCTTTAAAAATGCTGACTACCTGTTTACCTTTGTTATAGTGAAAGTATCTTTCTATCAGTCCTACCACTTGTTTTTGGAAATTCGGACAAATATCTTGATCTGCATCAAATGGTCCCTCAAAAAACTTAATAATCTGATTATTAAGTTTTCTGAAATCCTCAAGGAAATTATCTACCTTGGGGATTTTTTTCAGTGTACTCAATACCTTTACTGCTTCGTTAAGCGATTTCATTGCGTCAAGCTCTTCCCTGCTCATATTAATTTCCTGACTCAAATCGATTCGATGCAGCTCCATCAATGCCTTGAGGATGACAACATACAAAATATCGTTACTCTGCGAAAAGCTATGGTCATTTCGTGCCAACTTACTTCTGCTTAAATCCACGATGTTAATTTTTTCTATATAGTTCAACGCAAAATAGGCATATAGTTCAGTTTCATCTGTATCTGTGGATATTATAATCTCGTACGTCTTTAAATCCTGTTTGCTCACGTTTCCCGAAAAGTAATGGTCATCGACACTGGAAAATATAAGGGTTCCGATCTCCTCAACACAATTTAAAGTCATCAATAATACAGGGGCTATCATGGGAACTTCTTCCTCAAAAAAGAATGTAATATAATAGGTATTCTTTCCTTTAGACGGTTTACCTAAGTAGGTAGAAATAATCCCTGGTTCCGCTTGCTGGGTAACAGCCACTGCCACTGCCTCTTCCTGCTTATTGACGCGTATGAATACCTCAATCGTATCTGCGATTCGTTGCGCATCATTGCTAAGACTCTCCATCATTTCATCAGAGCCTCGTTCTTTTTTGTATACCAGCATCTTCTCTGTAATATCCAAGCCTTCGAAGCAAAGCGATACGATACTCTGCTCAAATGGGATTGAGCCGTTTCTTGCACAATCGAGCATATCTTCAATTTTATGCATGAGGTTACCAATATCCACATAACCGACCATATGGGAAGACCCTTTTATGGTATGTGCAATTCTGAACAACTCATTGATGTCTGCCTCAGAATAATCCACTTCGAGTCTGATCATACATTCTTCTGCCTTTTGAAGCATATCTTCCGTTTCTTCCAAATATAACTGTATCATTGAATCCATTAATATCACCACCTAAATTTATCTAACATTGCCAATTTACTGGTTTTCTATTGAACTATTTCTATAAAAGCAGCTCGCCATCTTTCCAGCTTTTTTACAGCATATTGAATTATTTCCAACACATACTCGGTGCTTTTATAAGGTTTAAGGATATAATCATTGGCACCAAATTCCAAAGCGCTCAGTATCCTGGCCATTGTTGAGAACTCTGTCATCATGATAACCTGTGCCAACGAATCATATTTCTTTATTTCTCTTAAAAGCTCCAACCCATCCATCTGTGGCATTACAATAGCTGTTAAGACAATATGATATTTGGTGCTTTTAACCTTTTCTAAAGCTTCTGTGGCAGAAAGACAGGCATCAACACCGTACCCTTCCTGTTCAAGATTTTCTTTAAGCAGACTTACTACTTCTTCATTTTCTACATTGTCTACGATCAAAATCTTATACCTGGATTTCATCAGTACCTCCACTCATTCAAAATCACTCTTTAACTAAATTATTTGTTGAACTAATCCTTCTCACTGCTTTTATGATTGCCTCAGCGATCTTATATGAAGGCACCACAATTTCCGCACCGCCTCTTTCAATTGCTTCCTTTGGCATACCAAAAACCACCGCTGTCGATTGGTCTTCTGCAATCGTAATGCCGCCCGCTTTTCTGATCTTTACCATCGCATCTGCGCCATCATCTCCCATGCCGGTCATTAAAACGCCGATGACATTTTCTCCTCCAAAGGCCGCAAGGACAGACTCCATCGTTACATTGACACATGGCATAAAAACGGTTTTTGGAGTACTGGGAAGTCTCAGCGCACCGCCTGCTCCCCGGACCACCAATTGATATCCCCCAGGGCCAAGATAGCCTCTGCCATTTTGGAGTATGTCACCTGGACCGGCTTCCTTGATTGGAATAAGGGAGGCACCATCCAGTCTTTTTGCAAATGACGCTGTGAAAGTTGGGGGCATATGCTGGATGATAATAACCGCAGCCCCAAGGTTCTCCGGCAGCATCGGTATGACCTCCATGAGGGTTCCGGGACCACCGGTTGAAATCCCGATAACCACTACCTTTGTGCATTTTTTTCCTTTTGTCAATTCTGATTGCCTTATTGGCTCCACTTTTTTTTGAGGTGTTGCCATGCTGCGCCTTTCGGCTCGATCTCTGATGCTTTTTCCATTGACACTTTTGTAAGCCAATTTTACTTTTTGGATGATTTCCCTGCCTATTATATGAATATCAGCTGAGACCGTCCCTGATGGCTTTGCCACGTAATCAAAAGCACCGAGTTCCAACGCTTCAAAAGTTGTCAATGCCCCTTCAGCTGTCAGCGAACTCACCACTAGCACAGCTATTTCAGGATAATCGCTCAGGATATATTGCATCGCGGTTAGGCCATCCATAACCGGCATATTAATGTCCATTGTTACAACATCTGGTTTTAACTCCCGTACCTTTTCAAGGGCATCGCTTCCATCCCTTGCCGTTCCAACCACATCAAGACCTGGGTCAGTCATGATAATCTCTTTCAGTGCTCGTCTCATCAGGGCTGAGTCATCTACGATCAATATCTTTATCTTGTCATTCACTACCACTACCTCCCATAATACCAAAAAATTCAAAAGCATTCTAAAGCCTCAATTGTTTCAAGACTTCAGAACAACATTCCCTTAAATAAAGCTCAATACCTTACCAATATCCAGAATCAAAATCATTCTCTTTCCATCATCGAGTTTACCAACGCCTTCGATATAATCGCTGTCTACCCCACTGCTTAGTATTTCAGTTGGTACTTCTATCAATTTTTTTTCAAATCTGAGAACTTCCGAAACAGAATCCACTATAATTCCCGTTCTTTTACCGTTGAAATCCGCAATAATAATTCTTGTCGCATCGGTTAACTTTTTTTCGGAAAGCTTAAATAAACGTCTAAGATCCAATGCCGGAATGATATTGCCTCGCAAATTGACAATTCCCTCGATGTAGTAGGGACCGTTTGGTATTTTAGTCACTTCGGTCATCCGATTGATTTCCTGAACATTGTCGATCTTAATGCCATACTCTTCTTCATCTATTTTGAAAGTAACCAACTGCTCCTCGTCAAGCATCTGTCTTTCGCTATATAGACCATCAGCATTCTGCTCAAAGATATCATCATTCGCAATGATCTGATCCCGAATATCTGCAGAAATGATTTTTGATGGTTCAAGGATGAAAATCATCCGTTTACCATTGCTCAGTTTTGCAATACCTTTTAGCTGTTCGCCACTCTGTGCCGAGAATTTCAAAGACGGTTGAATACTGTTTTTAGGTATTCTCAAAACTTCCGAAACTTTGTCCACCATAATTCCAGCCGTGAAATTGCCCATATCCACCACCAGGATCCGACTACGATCATTGATTTCAGTATGCCCCATTCCAAAATATGTCCTTAGATTAATAATTGGCAGTAAGTCATCCCGGAGGGAAAGGACACCTTCGATATAGGCTTCACAATTTGGAACCTTGACCATTTGTGGGACCCTGATGATTTCTTTAACCATCATAATTTCAATGGCATATTCTTCCTGATCAAGCTGGAATGTAACCAGCTGCTCCTCATCGATGGACTTATCCTCGGCTTCACTGACCGGTGTGCTATTGTTTTTCACACTTTCATCGTGTCCGTTTTGTTGTTCTTTGTCAGTATTGTTTACAATAAGTGCCTTAACGACATCTAAAAGCATAACCAGCCTCTGCCCATTGTCGAGCTTTACCACGCCATCTAAAAAATCGGAATCAATATTTTTTACAATCTGAGGTGCTTCTTCAATCTCAGAAGTGGCTACTCTCATCACCTCGGAAACCTTATCGACAATGATTCCTGTCGCCGTACCTTCAACATCAATAACAAGAACCCGACTGTTTTCATCTTTTTCTTTTCTTTCCAGACTAAACTTAGTTCTGCCATCTATGATTGGGAGAATATTTCCCCTCAGGTTACAGGCACCTTCGACATACACAGGGGCATTGGGTACTTTAGTGATAACCGGTACCCTGATGATTTCCTTGACATCCATGATGTCTGTGCCAAATTCATCTTCTCCCAGTCGGAAAGTAACTAACTGGCGTTCTGTAACGTCGCTATTGTTTATACTAGCACGCATAGCCATCGCCTCCATTCCTACATATTCTGTAATTCATCTGCGAGTCCTGAAATCTCTTCAATGGCTTCGGCCAATTCCTGCATCCCTTTTGATTGCTGACTTGCTGCTGTTGCTGCTTGTTCAGCTCCGCTACTGGCTTCCTGGGCTGCTGTCGCAATCTGATCGACACCTTTTGTTGCCTGTTCGAGTGCTACTTGTGATTCTTCGGCGCCCTTTTGAATTTCATCAGCACCATTTAGGATCTTGAACATATTTTCTTCAATGATGTTAAGATTTTGGGTGGTCTTCTTAGACTTTTCCACTTCTGCGAAAGACGATTTACTCGATGCGTCGGTATCTGCTGAAACTCTCTGAATCTGATTCTGTATGGCTCTGACCAGATCTTTGATTTTGTCTGCATTTTCTGCTGATTCATTGGCAAGGGCTCTTATATCTCCGGCAACGACCGAGAAACCTCGTCCAAACTCCCCTGCTCTAGCCGCTTCGATGGAACCGTTAATTGCCAGCATATTGGTCTGGATCGTAACATTAACGATTGCATCGACAATTTTATCAATCCTTAATGTGGTTTCTTCAAGGCTCTTAATATTTTTGGCTGCACCCATTGAAATTTTAGCAGAATTTGTTATCCCTGAAATCATGCTATCAATTGAAACTTTATTGTCTCCTAAAAGCTTTTGAAGTTTTGTAACGATATCTGCCGAGAACCCTGCTCTTTCACTCATTTGGGTTGATGCGACGGACAGCTTCTCGGCAAATAACGAACCTCTTTCAGCACTCTCGGCTTGTAAAAGAGCTCCTGAGGATATTTGCTGCATTGCATTTAATATCTCGCCAGCAGTTGCACTCCCTTCTTCTACGTTGGCTGAAAGTTCTTCTGAAGCAGCGGCAAGGGATTCGGAGGACTTTTGCGCCTCGGTAGAACTCTTAAGGTCCTCTGCCATTTGAGACAGGTCGGCCGCACCGGCATTCAACTCATTAAAGGCTTTATTCTGCATTTGGATGGCTTTCTCAACTTCTTCAGAAGCACTGCTTTGCTGTTCTGACGCAGCGGCAATGGTTTCTGAAATCGCTAAAAATTCTACGGCACCCTTGTTGGCATCTGTTGCATTTTGAGATATTTCTTTGATGCCTTTGATAACGGCAACAAACTCTTCATTAATGGTAATCAGATCCTCCGTCATTCTGACAGCTTTTTCAACCTCATCATTGGCTACTTTGCCGGCGTTTTCGATATCCTCGACCACAACCTTAACATTACTTTGAATCTCATTTACCAGCGCCCTGATATTTGTTGCTGACTTTTCAGAAGTTTCAGCAAGATTCCTGACTTCATCAGCGACCACGGCAAAGCCTTTCCCGTGTTCACCTGCTCTTGCCGCTTCGATCGCCGCATTCAGTGCCAGCAGATTTGTTTGATCTGCAATTCTAACAACGGCTTGTACGATTTCACCGACTTCGTTCGATTGTCTTTCCAGCTCACCGATCAATTTTACGGATTCGCTGTTGGTTTCAGCCGATTCCTTGATACCTTGAATCATGAGTTCAATATCTCTGGATGTATTTTCAATCAGATCTTTGGCTATTTCCCCTCGTTCAAGTGATTCCAGGGCATTCTTATCGGCTATTATGGATGCTTTATCAACCTGGTTAATGGCTGCCCGGGACTCTTCCGCCGCAGAGGCAGCTTCACTTGCGCCACTGGAAATCTGTTGCATGGTTGCCGCTAATTCTTCGGCCGCACTACTTGCTTCCTCGATACCCGAAGCCATTTGTTCTGTTGCCACGGCAATCCGCTCTGCCAGCTGTTGCTGTTTTGCCAGCGTTCTGGCTCTTACCTTGTCCTTGGCCTGTTTTCTGGCAAGTTCTCTTTTTCTTTCCATTTCATCCGATGTTGAAACTGATTCATATGATACCTTTTCCCGTTTGCCACTTGAAGGCATTGCCAACCTTTTTTCCATAATAATTCTGACCTCCTAAAGTCATTGATTTTAATTGATGGTACACTTTTTTGATAGTCCAGTTAATAAATAATACCGTATCTGATGGCGTCATCGTTTGTAACCTGATTTACCTCATAAGCATCACGATATCACCCTTTGGCGAATTTCTATTTGTAGCTATTATTCTAAAATTGAACCCGCTAATCAGAACATTACGGACCGCCACTTATTTCTTAATCTTGCTTTAATATTTATACTTATTCATGTTTCTTATGAACTCTTCATTTTTGAATGGTTTGATAATAAAATCTTTGGCACCATTTAAAATAGCCTCCTGCACAAATTTTTCCTGTCCCATTGCTGAAACCATGATTACAGTCGGCAAATAATCCATTTTTTTGATCTCCTTCATACACTCCAGTCCATCCATTTCTGGCATTGTAATATCGAGTGTGCCGAGATCCGGCCTCAGTTCCTGGATTTTTCTGAGTGCGATGTTACCGTTTGCAGCATCATCAATCACATTAAATCCATTGCTTTCCAGCAATTTCCTGATTTGGATCCTGATAAATGCCGAATCATCTACAATTAATACGTTCGTCATCTATTCACCTTCCGTATCAACGTGTGCCAAGCAGACACCGTATTTTTCAAGCCTTTGTAAAATAGAGATTACAGCGTTTTCTGTCAAAAGCAAAGACCTCCTATTTTCTGATATTCAGATCCCTTAAATAAAGGGCAATAGGAAGTCAACTCAATAAAATTTATTAAAGATTTGGCATTATCACAATTTATATTATGGTCGCTGAATAGTCTTTTCCGGCAACCAGCTTTTATGAAATCGCCTGATTGTCACCGAATAGTTCAACATTAATCTACTTTTTTTCAGTATACTAATAGAACAGATTTTTTTCAACGATCAATAATTAACAATATTGCCTGCTAATAACCACAATTTGAAAATGTGTTTATTAATGATTAATACTAGCAAATGTGTTGATAACTGGTCGATATCTGAAGATATGATCTTTAACGGATTTGCTTAGTCTATCAGTCCCGCATATAATGAAGGCACTAATTTAATAAGGAATTACTGTTTTAGCGTCTGTTGAATAACTTTTCCTGAAAGGACTTTTTATATTGATAAAAAAAATTGATCGTCGAATCCGAAAAACAAAACTACAACTGCAGTCAGGCCTGGCTCAATTATTGCTTGAAAAAAGTGTTGATAAAATAACGGTATGTGAATTATCGGATTTGGTCGACATTAACCGGGGAACCTTTTATCTGCACTACAAAGATGTTTTTGATATGCTGGATCAAATAGAGAATGACATCTTTGAGGATTTTTGTGCCCTCATTAATGATTATGCTTCTATCGTCCAGAGATCCAACACCCGCCCATTTCTCATTGATATGTTCCGTTTTATTGCCGAAAATGAAGCAATGATGCATGTTATAGTAAGCGAACCAGGGAACCGCACTTTTTTAAATCGCTTAAAAGCGGTGTTTAAAGAAAATTTCTTTAAACACTGGCTGGAAGAAAATCATACGCAGGCTTCCCCGAAAATTGAATACTTCTATTCCTATCTTCTCTCTGGATGCATGGGTTTAATGGTCCACTGGCTGAAAACCGGGATGAAAGAACCACCTGAACAGATGGCAACGCTCACTGAGGCCATTATTTTAGAAGGATCCAATTTTATTGAATCCAAAGCGTCTTAAATCAGTCGGATATTCGTTGATATTCATCGCAATTGATGCAAACCGACCTTCTGTGACCATCAATCAAAACAGAGAGAAACCAAACCAATCCCATTGACTTAAGTACTACCACACAAATAAAATTAAAGCGACTCTCTTCTATTTTTGAGGTGAGTCGCTTTTTTTAATCTAAACACGTATCCCATCAACCTTAATAAAGGTCCTGGTTATGATCTCGCCGTATTTCTAGTTCCATCGATTTTGCATATTCACCCCTAAAATAACTGTGTAAAAATAGCAAAGAATGTTATATTATATTTATAAAGATTATGAAGGTAGCAAATTATGTGTTTGTCAATCAAAAAGTTTAGCGTTTGGTCTCGAAAAGTTGTGCACTTGCCAACACAATTTTGTTCATTAGCAGATGGTCGTCCAATCTCTTTTTAACAGAGTACCATCTGCGCAACTTTTGAATACTTTTT
>NZ_JBGSHG010000136.1:0-1855 GCF_041752335.1 Acetobacterium sp.
CGGGATTGCCAAGGTTAATGATTTAGTCGGCAATATCGCCACCGCATCCAATGAACAGGCCACCGGCATCGCTCAGATTAATATGGGCATTGAACAAGTCGCCCAGGTAGTCCAGCAAAACTCGGCAACTGCCGAAGAGAGCGCCGCAGCCAGTGAAGAACTTTCCGGTCAGTCGATCTTATTAAAACAGATGATCGACCAGTTCCAGCTGCGATAAGAGGCTACTAAAAAAATGGTTATTCATATCAGAATAACATTTGGAAAGCCCCGATGTTATTCTATTTCATAGACTGGTCAAAATAACCACTGAATTATAATCAAAAACAAAAAATGAAGTTGAATTTACTAAAAAATTCATATATAATGTTGTACATAATTAAATTATCCTGGTTGAATACCCTGTTGTGAAGAGTAACAGCATCTATAACTAATAGACTTTTGGGTATAATCCTTCAAAAGAAAAGTGGTGGCGAAAAAAGAATTGTTTTTCAAATTAATTTAATAAATGGAGGAAGAAATGGAACATGAAAAAAGTTTGCTGTCAAAAATTATGATGACAGTTGTCCTGCCGGTTACCCTGATTTTTTGTGTGACGGCAGGTATTTCAATGGTTGTTGTCAGTCAGAATTTTGAACAGTTTGGAGATATCCAAAATAGTATGTTGCTGATTTATGCGATCGGTTTAGCGGTAATGATTGGTGTTAGCATACTCGGGGTTAAGGGGATATCGAACCGATTAACCAGCCTGGCCGAGGCAGCCAATCACCTGGCTGATGGAGATATTGAATTAAATTTTAAAGCAGAGAAACCCCAAGATCAGTTGGGTGAAGTTGCTTATGCGCTTTCCGGTATTGCACAAAGTATGCGGTTACAGTCAGAAATGGCTGTTAAATTGGCCAAGGGCGATCTTTCAGCGGCAATCACGCCATCATCGGATAAAGATGTGGTGGGAAACAGTCTGCTGGGAATCAAGTCGTCGATGAAGATGGTGAATGATTACCTGATACAGTTGCCCGAACTCATGGAAAAAGAAGAAAATCTCGACAAAAATCTGGAACCCGAAGTGATTGGCGACTATAAAAAAGGGATTGAACAGGTCAATCAGGCAATCCAAATAGTGGCCGACAAGCGAGATTTCTACCAGGCGATTCTAGATGCGATGCCATACCGGATTACCGTTGTCGATACGGATATGAAGTGGACATTTATTAATAAAACATTGCAAGATTTAAGAGTGGCAACCGGAAGAGAAGGAACTCGGGATTCTATTTACGGTGATGACTGCTGCAAATCAAATCTGGACATGTGTAAAAATGAGGATTGTGGTGTAAAAGCTTACCGAAAAACGGGTCGAATTGAATTTCCCTTTGAGTATCGTGGCGGACATTATCGCATGGATACGACGCCGATTATCGATAAAAAAGGCCAAACCATTGGGTATGTTGAAACCTCATTTAATACCACCGCAACCATGAGCGTTAACAATTATTCAGAAACTGAGATTAAGCGACTGGCTGATAATTTAAGACGTTTATCAGCAGGTGATCTTGATTTTGATATGGATATCCAGGAACCTGATGACTATACCGGCGAGGTTTATGAGCAGTTTAAAGCGATTGAAGTAAATCTCCGGGAAGTGAAAAATACCATTGACAATCTTGTTGGTGACGCCATCGTGCTGACGACGGCAGCGATGCAGGGAGATCTGGATGTACGGGCTGATGAAACCAAATTTAGCGGCGCCTGGAATGAAGTGATCAGTGGCATGAATGGTATTCTTGGAGTCATGGCAAAACCGATGGAAGAGGTCGCAAATGTGATGGCGGCCATCGCCAACGGAAATCTGGACGTGACG
>NZ_JBGSHG010000137.1:0-3116 GCF_041752335.1 Acetobacterium sp.
ATAAAACATAAAGATAGCGAATTGGCAGTGTGTAGTAATTTGAGGGCCAGTTCAAATAGATAGTTGAGGTAGAGCAAATTGGAACGAGAAGATTTTTTTAACCGGCGCCCGGGCATGATTGGTGAAAGAAATTTCAGTCAGTATGCGGTGCTGGTAGTTATAGTGGAAACTGCAGAAGGGCCGGCATTTCTTTTTGAAAAACGGGCGGAGACATTGAATCGTCAGCCGGGAGAAATCTGTTTTCCGGGGGGACGGCTGGAAGTGGGTGAAACACCTTTGGAAGCAGCAATCCGCGAAACCATCGAAGAATTGCTGGTTGATCGTCAGCAAATTGAAATACTGGGACCTGGCGATGTGTTTATATCGCCGTTTAATATGATGATCTACCCATATATTGCGTTGCTTCGAGATTATCGGTATGGTTTTAGTCATGAAGAAGTTTGCGATGTTTTTACCGTGCCGGTGCGTTTTTTTCAGGAGCATGTGCCCAAAAAGTATCTTAATCATCTGAGTCATGAACAGCCCAACGATTTTCCTTATGAGTGTATTCCGGGCGGAAAGAACTACCCCTGGGTTAAAGGGACTTATGAAACAAATTTCTATACCTATCAAGAAGATGTGATTTGGGGGATGACCGCATGTATTGTCGAGTCCACCGTAGAATTGATTCAAAACTACCATTTACTAAAGGGAAAGGGGGAACTATAATGAAGCTTGCTAAATTACTGATCAGTGTCATCGCGATGATGATGACCTTTGTTTTTATTTACCAATCCATGGTTAGCGGAATACTGGACTTATCATCCCAAACACCGGATATTTACGGATATGGATGGTTGGTTGGACTTGCTTTGCTGCTAATTGCCGGAACAATCGGAGTAGCATCAATAAATAATGATGA
The DNA here is from genome assembly GCF_041752335.1 of Acetobacterium sp. GTDB lineage: Bacteria > Bacillota > Clostridia > Eubacteriales > Eubacteriaceae > Acetobacterium. The sequence goes on from NZ_JBGSHG010000137.1 coordinate 902, forward strand.
CCGGAAAATATTACTGACCGCCGCAAAATTTTATTTTGGCTCCGCTATTGTTATGTTTTTGTTTGCTGGAAATGATAGCATGACAGCTACAGCTACAGTTTATGGAGTGGTAGCGGGAATTGTTTTTCTGGTAAATGGTCTAATGACAAAAAATGAAGATGACCCGGAATATGGTTGGGAAGAGAAACGATCTTGGGGCAAAAGGAAAAGCGAGGTAAAAAAAGACGCGAGAGATAAAGAGCCCTGGGGCGTAAATGATTATCATGAAAAATCAAAAAAAGATCTAAACCGAAAATCACCCCGAAAGCCATGGGTGTTTGCGATCATCTGGATGAGTATTGTAATTATTGCCGGAATCTTTTTTGGCATTGCCTTTCTGATCGATGAAGAGGAAAGCCAATATGACTATGAATACTCAGAGCAAGTACAAAACGACGAAACAATAACACCGGAGCCAGCCAGAGTCTATGGACCCGGGGAAACATGGACGGTTGATGGCGATTTTTCAGTGACCTTTACGGCCGCCAATGAGACTGATTTTAGAAATGAGTTCTCAGAAAAAAATCCAGCCCAGGTAATCGTGTTGTCCTATGATTATACCAATATTGGACATGAAAAGGATGTGATGGATCTTTATATTTCGTCGGTCAGCTTTTACGTGATCGATGAAAGTGGCGAGATTGCAGAAACATATCCGGTGACGGGAATAACCTATCCCCAGGAAGTACCGATCGGAGCATCGAGTTTGGGAGCCCAGGAAGCATTTGGCCTGAAAAATGCCAGTCGGGAAGTGATGGTGTATGTGGAAATTTATGGGAATGATTACGTGCCCTATGAAGCGTTTTTCAAACTGCCGATTCAAAGTTCAGTGCCAACCGTGTAAAACCACAACTGGAAAATAGTAAGTTAATAAAACCCTTCAGGAATAGCAAGAAATCGAATCGAGGAAATAATGAAAAAAATCTATATCTATGTCTTTTTAACCGGAATGCTTTTCGGATCGATGGAGGTTGCCTTGAAAATTGGGGGAGCAACATTTAATCCCATTCAGCTGACCTTTATCCGCTTCTTAATAGGAGGGCTTTTTCTCTTGCCCTTTGCAATCAGTGATCTCAGAAAAAAACAGATAAAGCTCAGCAAAAGCGATTTAGGTTATCTTTTTACATTGGGATTAATCTGCATCTGTTTTAGTATGGTGCTTTTCCAGATTGGCTTGATGGGCATTAATGCCAGCCTGGCGGCGTTGATTTTTTCGATCAATCCGGTATTTACGATGGTCTTCGCCCATTATATCGTGCATGAAAAATTCACGAAGAAAAAGGCCATCGCGCTGACCATTAGTATAATCGGGTTGATTATTGTGATGAACCCTCAAAAGCTCAGCTCCGGTGAAAACAATCTCTGGTTTTTGTTAATGACCCTGGTGGCGGCGATTGCCTTTGGGTTATATACAGCCTATGGCAAAAAAAGAATTGCTAGAATCGGCGGGGTGGCCCAGAACAGTTTTAGCTTTCTGATGGGCTCGGGAGTATTGCTGGTGATGTTGATTGCTAGTGGACAACCTATTTTTCAGGGCGTTAGTCTGGAAACCGCACCACTACTTTTTTATCTGGGCGTATGTGTGACCGGGATCGGTTATTACTTCTATCTGAAAACCGTCGAAATCGCCGGGCCCTCCATGGCCTCGGTAGCGTTTTTCATCAAACCAATGGTTGCGCCGCTTTTCGCATTAATTATTCTGGGCGAAACCATTACCTTGAACATTGGCATCGGACTGATTTTCATATTATTCGGATCGTTTGTTAACCTCACCGATGGTGATAAATTGGTCAGGATGTTCAGATTGGAAAAAGTGTTTTACCGACAGTGAAAAAAAGATGCGGCTTTTTGCAAAAACTAATTGACAAAGAGTTAAAAAGTCTTTATACTAACAAAGTCGTCAAAAACAGCGACGGCGAAAACAGAACAACACAGAAAACAACTTAAAAGAATTTCAAAAAACAGCTTGACAATCATAAGAAACGACGATATAATAGAAAAGCTTCTTCGGTAGGAAACTGCCGGTAAAACAATGAGAAGCGGCGGTCATAGAAAAGAGAATAGTACCATAAAACCTGTAAAACAGCCGAAACATCCGCGAGGGTGAAAGAGGCTAAAATAGAAACAGAGAGATGCACTCTTTAAAACATCAGCTCGGCAGAGGATAAAGTGCACT